>CAZFGV010000005.1:0-119711 GCA_964518705.1 uncultured Bacteroides sp. | reverse complement strand
TTCACCTCGATATTATTATCGACCGTCTCCGTCGTGAATTCAAGGTTGAATGTAACCAAGGCCGTCCCCAAGTTACTTACAAAGAAACTATCACAAGCTCTTGCGAACTTCGTGAAGTATTCAAGAAACAAACCGGTGGTCGTGGTAAATTCGCTGATATCATCGTACGCGTAGAACCCGTTGACGAAGGCTTCGAAGGCAACCTCCAGTTCATCGACGAAGTTAAAGGTGGTAACATTCCTAAGGAATTCATCCCCTCAATCCAGAAGGGCTTCACAACTGCAATGAAGAACGGTGTACTCGCCGGCTTCCCCGTAGAACAGCTCAAGGTTACTGTTATCGACGGTTCTTTCCACCCCGTTGACTCGGATCAGCTTTCATTCGAACTCTGTGCTATCCAAGCATTCAAGAAAGCTTGCGAAAAAGCAGGTCCCGTACTCCTCGAACCTATCATGAAGATCGAAGTTGTTACCCCCGAAGAATCTATGGGTGACGTTATCTCCGACCTTAACAAACGTCGTGGTCAGGTTGAAGGTATGGAAAACAGCCGTTCTGGCGCTCGCGTGGTTAAAGCTAAAGCTCCTCTTGCTGAAATGTTCGGTTACGTTACTGCGCTCCGTACAATCACATCAGGTCGTGCTACCAGCACAATGACTTTCTCTCACTACGCTGAAGTTTCTAACTCAATCGCCAAGGACGTTCTTACAGAATGCCAGGGCCGCGTTGATCTTCTTAAATAATATAACAAACACAATATATGAACCCCGTTATTCGTATCAAACTCAAATCTTACGATCACAGCTTGGTTGACAAATCAGCTGAAAAGATCGTTAAGACCGTAAAGTCGATCGGCGCGGTAATCAGCGGTCCTATTCCTCTGCCTACCCATAAGCGTATCTTTACAGTTAACCGCTCGACCTTCGTTAACAAAAAGAGCCGCGAACAGTTCGAACTCGACTGCTACAAGCGTCTCATCGACATCTACAACGCTACTCCCAAGATCGTTGACGCTCTCATGAAGCTCGAACTCCCCAGCGGTGTAGAAGTTGAAATCAAGTGCTAAGCACCTCACAAATTTCATTCAATATTATCAAATCTAAAGAGAAATGCCAGGATTAATTGGAAAAAAAATCGGAATGACATCCGTTTTCAGTGCCGACGGTCAGAACGTACCGTGCACTGTTATCGAAGTAGGTCCTTGTGTCGTTACTCAGGTTAAGACAGTGGCTAATGACGGCTACGATGCTCTCCAGCTTGGTTTTGAAGACCAGAAGGAAAAGCACCTCACACAGCCCGAACTCGGTCACTTCCGTAAAGCCGGTGTAGCACCCAAGCGCCACTTGGCCGAGTTCAAAGGATTTGGAGATCAGTACGCTCTTGGTGACACCATCTGCGCTGACTTCTTCACCGAAGCTGACTTCGTTGACGTTGTTGGTACAAGCAAAGGTAAAGGTTTCCAAGGCGTTGTTAAGCGCCACGGCTTCGGCGGTGTAGGTCAATCTACTCACGGCCAGCACAACCGTCAGCGCAAGCCCGGTTCTATCGGTGCATGTTCTTACCCCGCAAAGGTATTCAAAGGCATGCGCATGGCCGGTCAAATGGGTAACGAACGCGTTACTGTTCAAAACCTCCAAATCATCAAAGTGATTCCCGAGCACAACGTAATCATGATCAAAGGTTCTGTGCCCGGCGCTAAAGGTTCAATCGTCTTAATTGAGAAGTAATCATGGAACTCGCAGTATTTAACAAGGAAGGTCAGGACACTGGCCGTCGCGTAAACCTCAACGACGAGGTATTCGCTATCACTCCCAACGAGCACGCCCTTTACCTCGATGTTAAGCAGTACCTCGCAAACCAGCGCCAGGGTACACATAAATCGAAAGAGCGTAGCGAAGTTAGCGGTTCTACACGCAAGCTCCACAAACAAAAAGGTGGTGGCGGTAGCCGTATCGGTGATATCAACTCACCCGTACTCGTAGGTGGTGGCCGTGTATTTGGTCCCCGTCCCCGCGATTATCGCTTCAAGCTCAACCGTAAGCTCAAAGACCTCGCACGTCGCTCGGCTCTCAGCCTCAAGGCTGCTGCCGGACAAATCGTTGTTGTTGACGAAATCAATTTCGAAGCTCCGAAAACACAAAATTTCGTAAATTTTGCTAAAAACATTAAAGTTGAAGGCAAAAAGCTTCTCGTTGTTTTGTCAGACAAAAATAATAACGTATATTTGTCGTTGCGTAATGTCCCCGGTGCTAGCATGATGCGTGCACGGGACCTCAATTCGTACGCCGTGCTTAACACCGAGGCTCTGGTTCTCACCGAGGCTTCGGTAAAAATCATGAACGAAGAACTCTAAACGTCTACGAGCATTATGGAAATTTCGATTAAACCTATCATTACCGAAAGAGCCACTAAGGTGAGTGAAAAGCATAACTGCTACACTTTCCGCGTGTCTCCCCAGGCAAACAAGTGCCAGATCAAGGCTCTCGTTGAGCAGCTCTACGGCGTTAAAGTCGAAAGTGTTAACACCGCAGTTGTCCGTGGCAAGAACAAATCTCGCTGGACTAAGAGCGGACTTCTCCGTGGTAAGACCGACCGCTGGAAGAAGGCTTTCGTCACTGTTGCCGACGGTCAAACCATTGAATTCTTTAGCAACATCTGATAAAAATGGCAGTCCGCAAATTTAAGCCCACTACTCCCGGGCAGCGTCACAAGGTTATCGGTGTGTTTAAGGGTGTCATCACTGCCACCACACCGGAAAAATCTCTTACAGTCGGAAAAAACGCCTCTGGCGGTCGTAACAACGAAGGACACCTCACCGCTCGTTACCTCGGCGGTGGCCACAAGCGTAAATACCGTATTATCGACTTCAAGAGAAACAAAGACGGAATCCCTGCTGTAGTAAAATCTATCGAATACGACCCCAACCGTTCGGCTCGTATCGCACTCCTTTACTACGTGGATGGTGCAAAAGCTTACATCATCGCCCCCAACGGCCTTGAAGTAGGTGCTACTGTCGTTAGCGGCCCCGAAGCTGCTCCCGAAGTAGGTAACGCACTCCCCCTCAGCAGCATTCCTGTTGGTACTCTCATCCACTGCATTGAGCTCCGTCCCGGTCAAGGTGCTTTCATGGCACGCAGCGCCGGTACTTTCGCTCAGCTCATATCGCGCGAAGGCAACTACGCAATCATCAAGCTTCCTTCAGGTGAAACTCGCAAGGTTCTTGCTCAGTGCAAGGCTACCGTGGGTGTTGTAGGTAACAGCGAGCACTCTCTCGAACGCTCAGGTAAAGCTGGTCGTTCTCGTTGGCTCGGTCGTCGCCCCCACAACCGTGGTGTCGTTATGAACCCTGTAGACCACCCCATGGGCGGTGGTGAAGGCCGCGCTTCTGGCGGTCATCCCCGTTCTCGTAAGGGTCTTTACAGCAAGGGTCTAAAGACTCGTTCGCCCAAAAAGACCTCATCGAAGTACATCATCGAACGTAGAAAGAAGAAATAACTTGACAACTAAGCAAATATGAGCCGTTCATTAAAAAAAGGCCCCTTTATCAGCGTCAAGCTTGAAAAGAAAGTGGCCGACATGGAAGCTTCTGGCAAGAAGAATGTCATCAAGACATGGAGCCGCGCTTCAATGATCGCACCCGAATTCGTCGGACATACTTTCGCTGTACATAACGGTAACAAATTCATCCCCGTTTATGTAACCGAAAATATGGTCGGTCACAAACTCGGTGAGTTCGCCCCCACACGTACTTTCCGTGGTCATGCCGGTAACAAGAAAAAATAAGGGCCCGCAAGTCTATTAACTGATTAAAAAGACGACTAAATACAATGGGTGTAAGAAAAAGAAACTCTGCCAACCGACGCAAGCAAGAGCTTAGCAATGTTGCTATTGCAAAGCTTAACAACGTCCCCACATCGCCCCGCAAAATGCGTTTGGTGGCCGATATGATACGCGGAATCGAAGTTAACCGCGCCCTCGGTATCCTCAAGTTCTCTAACAAAGAGGCTGCCGCACGTATGGAGAAGCTCGTTCGCTCCGCCGTGGCCAACTGGGAACAAAAGAACGACCGCAAGGCTGATGCCGGTGAACTCTACATCAGCACTGTCTTTGTAAGCTGCGCTCCTATGCTCAAACGTCTCCGCACAGCCCCCCAAGGCCGTGGATACCGCATCCGCAAGCGCTCTAACCACGTCACAGTCATCGTCGACTCTATCGACAATAAATCTAACAAAGAGGCCTAAACATGGGACAGAAAGTTAATCCTATTAGCAACCGCCTCGGCGTTATCCGTGGCTGGGACTCAAACTGGTCGGAAAAAGGTAAATATCCCGACAACATCCTCGAGGACTACAAGCTCCGCGAATATCTAAACGTTCGTCTCGCTAACAGCAGCGTTTCTCGCATTGTTATCGAACGTACTCTTAAGCTTATCACAATCACCGTTTGCACCTCTCGCCCCGGTAAAATTATCGGCCCCGGTGGACAGGAAGTTGAAAAGCTCAAGGACGAACTTAAGAAGATCACCGATAAGGACGTACAAATCAACATCTACGAAGTTAAGCGTCCTGACCTCGATGCCGAAATCGTAGCTTCTAACATCGCTCGTCAAATCGAAGGTAAGGTAGCTTACCGTCGTGCTGTAAAGATGGCTGTTGCTGCTGCTATGCGCGCTGGCGCTGAAGGTATCAAAGTTCAGGTTTCAGGTCGTCTTAACGGTGCTGAAATGGCTCGTTCTGAAATGTTCAAGGAAGGTCGTACTCCCCTTCACACTCTTCGTGCTGACATCGACTACGCTCTCGTAGAAGCTCACACTAAAGTAGGTGTTGTAGGTGTTAAGGTATGGATCTGCCGTGGTGAAGTTTACGGCAAGCGCGATCTCGCCCCCAACTTCACAACAACAAAGAACGAAGGACGTCAAGGCGGTAAAGGCCGTGAACGTCGTGGTGGCTTCCGCTCATCTAAAAATAACCGTTAACCCATCGAATCCAAAGAACAATGTTACAGCCTAAGAAAACAAAATTCCGCCGCGCCCAAAAAGGTCGCATGAAAGGCATTGCTCAGCGTGGCAATAGCCTCGCCTTCGGCTCGTTCGGCATTAAGACACTGGAATCGAAATGGATTACCGGTCGTCAGATTGAAGCTGCTCGTATCGCAGTAACTCGTTACATGCAGCGTCAGGGTCAGATATGGATCCGTATCTTCCCCGATAAGCCCATCACCAAGAAGCCTGCCGAAGTCCGCATGGGTAAAGGTAAAGGTTCTCCCGAAGGTTTCGTAGCTCCCGTAACTCCCGGACGCGTAATCATCGAAGTTGAAGGCGTTCCTTTCGAAGTTGCTAAGGAAGCACTTCGCTTGGCAGCTCAGAAACTCCCCGTAACTACAAAATTCGTTGTACGTCGCGACTACGACCCCTCGCAAAACGTGTAATAAGCTATGAAGAAAGAAGAAATCCGCGAAATGAGCACCCAGGACCTCTCTGAGCGTTTGGCACAAATGGAGAAGGAATACCTCCAGGCTCGCATGAACCATGCAGTAAGCCCCTTGGATAACCCTGCTAAGCTCACCGCCGACCGCCGCATGATCGCACGTGTCAAAACCGAGCTGCGCCGTCGTGAACTCTCTAAATAATTTGCCAGTCATGGAAGAAAACCGCAACCTCCGCAAAGAGCGCATCGGTGTTGTTTCCAGCAACAAAGGTGACAAAACTATCACTGTTACCGTTCGTTGGAAAGAAAAGCACCCTATTTACGGTAAATTCGTAAATAAGAGCAAAAAGTACCACGCTCACGACGAAAACAACGAGTGCTCTATCGGCGACACCGTACGTCTGATGGAAACCCGTCCTCTCAGCAAAACAAAACGCTGGAGATTAGTTGAAATCATCGAAAAAGTTAAATAACAATGATACAGACCGAATCCCGCCTCACTGTAGCAGACAACTCTGGAGCCAAAGAAGCATTGTGCATTCACGTGCTTGGTGGCACAGGTCGTCGCTACGCTTCTGTAGGTGACATCATCGTGGTGTCGGTGAAGAGCGCAATCCCCGGTGCAGACGTTAAGAAGGGCACCGTTTCTCGCGCTATGGTAGTGCGCACTAAAAAAGAAGTGCGTCGTGCCGACGGTTCTTATATCCGCTTCGACGACAACGCTTGCGTTCTTCTTAAGAACGACGGCGAACTCCGCGGAACCCGTATCTTCGGCCCCGTAGCTCGTGAGCTACGTGCCAAGAACATGAAAATTGTTTCACTCGCACCCGAAGTGCTCTAATCAATTTTATAGATGAGCAAGATTTATATCCGTAAAGGCGACATGGTCAGCGTTCTTGCCGGCGACGACAAGGGCAAGACCGGTCGCGTGCTCGAAGTGCAGCGCACCAAGGGCCGTGCTATTGTTGAGGGTATAAACATGATCACCAAGGCTACTAAGCCCACAGCTCAGTATCCTAATGGTGGTCTTGTTAAGAAAGAAGCACCCATCCACATCAGCAACCTCAACCTTATTGACCCCAAGTCGGGTAAACCCACTCGCGTTTCTGTTAAGCGTGTTGATGGCAAGAAGGTTCGCATTTCTAAGAAATCCAATCAGGAAATTTAATATTAATAATGAGCACAACACTTCAAAAAGACTACAAGGAGCGCATCGTGCCCGCACTTGAAAAAGAGTTTCAGTACTCTACAGTGATGCAGGTGCCCCGCCTCGAAAAGATTGTGATCAACCAGGGCATTGGAGCTGCCACCCAGGACAAAAAACTTATCGAGACAGCGATTGCCGAGCTTACTGCCATCACAGGTCAGAAAGCAGTTGCAACTCTCTCTCGTAAGGACATCTCCAACTTCAAGCTCCGTAAGAAAATGCCTGTGGGCGTGCGCGTCACCCTACGCCGCGACAAGATGTATGAATTCCTCGAACGCCTCATTCGCGTAGCGCTTCCCCGTATCCGCGACTTCAAGGGCATCGAAGGCAAGCTCGATGGCAGCGGCAACTACACCCTGGGTATCACCGAGCAGATCATCTTCCCCGAGATCAACATCGACAACATTAACAAACTGATGGGCATGAACATCACCTTCGTAACATCTGCAAAGACCGACGAAGAAGGATACGCTCTGTTGAAGGCTTTCGGCCTGCCCTTCAAGAACGCTAAAAACAACTGATCCTCATGGCTAAAGAATCAATGAAAGCCCGCGAGGTAAAGCGTGCCCGTCTTGCAGCTAAATACGCAGAACGCCGCGCTGCCCTCAAGAAAATCGTTAATGCCGGTCGCGAAGAAGACGCTGAAAAGCGTGCTGCTGCTTACGAAGCTGCTCAGCAGCTTCAGAAGCTCCCCAAGAACGCTTCGCCCATCCGTATGCACAACCGTTGCTCGATCACAGGTCGTCCCAAAGGTTACATGCGTGTTTTCGGCATTTCTCGTATTCAATTCCGCGAAATGGCTTCTCAGGGTTTGATCCCCGGCGTTAAGAAAGCAAGCTGGTAAACGTCCCTCAACTCTCTTTGCGTGCCTCGCTATCGGCAACGCCGACATTCTTAGCACGCACTCAGATTTAAATATTGTTGGGATTTTCTCCCAATCAATTTAACTAAAAAACAATGACAGATCCAATAGCAGATTATCTCACAAGATTGAGGAACGCAATCAAGGCTAACCACCGTGTTGTGGAAGTACCTGCCTCAAACTTGAAGAAGGAGATCACCAAAATTCTCTTCGAGCAGGGTTACATCCTGAACTACAAGTTCATCGAAGGAGAAAATAACCCCCAGGGCCTCATCAAAATCGCCCTCAAGTACGATCCCATCGATCGTGTCAACGCTATCAAAGGCCTCAAGCGAGTTTCTCGTCCCGGTCTTCGTCAGTACACAGGTTACAAGGACATGCCCCGCGTTCTCAACGGCCTCGGTATCGCAATCCTCAGCACCTCACGTGGCGTTATGACAAACAAACAAGCTTCCGAGCTCAAGATCGGTGGCGAAGTATTATGCTACATCTATTAATCAACCGCAAAACTATCTGAATTATGTCAAGAATAGGTAAAGCACCCATCGTAATACCCGCAGGGGTGACTGTGACGGTTGATGAGAAAACCAATACGGTAACCGTCAAAGGTCCCAACGGCGAACTCGTACAGCAGGTAAATCCTGATATCACCGTCAAAGTAGAGGACAATCACGTATTAGTGACACGTCCCAGCGACGAAATCGAGCACCGCGCACAACACGGACTCTACCGCGCACTCATCCACAACATGGTTGAAGGCGTACACACACGTTACCGCAAAGAAATGGAACTCGTTGGCGTAGGTTACCGTGCAACATCTACAGGTCAAGTACTTGAACTCGCATTGGGCTACTCACACGCAATTTATCTCAAGCTTCCCCCCGAAGTAAAGGTAGAATGCAAGAACGAACGCAACAAGAACCCGCTCATCATCATTGAAAGCCAGGACAAACAGCTTCTCGGTCAAGTGTGCGCAAAGATTCGTTCTTTCCGTAAGCCCGAACCCTACAAAGGCAAAGGTATCAAGTTCGTCGGTGAAATCATCCGTCGTAAATCCGGTAAGAAAGCCGGCGCAAAATAATAAAACCAGCCAACTATGTTCTCAAAGATACAAAGACGCAATAAAATCAAAACACGCATTCGCGGTAAAATCTCAGGTACAGCTGAACGTCCGCGCATGACAGTGTTCCGCAGCAATAAGCAGATTTATGTGCAGCTTATCGACGATTTGACAGGCCGCACACTCGTAGCTGCTTCGTCAAAGGGCCTCGAAGAAGGCACCAAGTGCGAAATCGCTGCAAAGGTAGGCTCTGCTGTAGCTGCCAAGGCCATTGAGGCCGGTATTAACGAAGTTGTCTTCGACCGTAACGGTTATCTGTTCCACGGCCGTGTAAAATCTCTTGCTGATGCTGCTCGCAGCGCCGGCCTCAAATTCTGATGACAATTATGGCAAAACGTAACAACAGAGTAAAATCAACCGGTGACCTCGAACTCCAAGACCGTCTCGTAGCCATCAACCGCGTTACCAAGGTAACCAAAGGTGGCCGTACATTCACATTCGCTGCTATCGTAGTAGTAGGTAACGGCGAAGGTGTAGTAGGTTGGGGTCTCGGCAAGGCCAACGAAGTACAAGCAGCTATCGCAAAAGGCGTAGAAGCAGCTAAGAAAAATCTTATTCGTGTTCCCCTCCACAAAGGCACTATTCCCCACGAACAAATTGCCAAATTCGGTGGCTCACGCATCATTCTCAAGCCCGCCAGCCATGGTACTGGTGTAAAGGCAGGTGGTGCTATGCGTGCTGTTCTTGAAAGTGTGGGTATCACCGACGTACTTGCAAAGAGCAAGGGTTCGTCTAACCCCCACAACCTTGTCAAGGCAACAATCGCAGCCCTCGACGAAATGCGTTCGCCCGCACAGGTGGCACAGAACCGCGGCATCAGTGTTGAACAGGTCTTCAAGGGCTAACTTTTAAAATCCCTCCATTCCTATGGCACAGATCAAAATCAAACAGATAAAGAGCCGCATCAACTGCCCCGCAGTACAGAAGCGCACCCTTGACGCCCTTGGCCTCAAGAAAATGAACCACACCGTGGTGAAAGAAGATACCCCCTCAGTAATGGGCATGGTACAAAAAGTTCACCACTTGGTAGAAGTTACTAAAGCTTAAAACAGTACTACAATGGATCTTAGCAATTTAAAACCTGCACTCGGTTCGGTAAAGCGTTCAACACGCATCGGCCGTGGTCCCGGTTCGGGCAAAGGCGGAACATCTACACGTGGTCACAAGGGCGCGAAATCGCGTTCAGGTTACTCACGTAAGATCGGCTTCGAAGGTGGTCAAATGCCCCTTCAGCGCCGTTTGCCTAAGTTCGGTTTCAAAAATATCAACCGTGTGGCTTACAAAGCCATCAATCTTGATCTCATTTCAGCGCTTGCCGAAGCTAAACAGCTTCAGGTAGTAGGCATCAACGACCTTATTGACGCACGTATTCTTCGTCGCGGTCAATTAGCAAAGGTTCTCGCCGGCGGTGCAGTGACCAAAGCTCTCACCGTAGAAGCAAATGCCTTCTCAGAATCTGCAAAAGCAGCTATTGAAGCTGCAGGCGGTTCTGTAAAAACTGTCTGACCATGAGATTCATCGAGACTCTTAAGAACATCTGGACCATCCAGGAGCTTCGCCAGCGTTTGCTGGTGACGCTCTTGTTGGTGTTCATCTATCGCGTGGGTTGCTACGTTGTCCTTCCGGGCATTTCACCCAGCGACATCGACGCTCTTGCTAACTTTACAAACAAGAGTGGTTTGATGCAGCTACTTGACATGTTCTCAGGTGGCGCGTTCTCACAAGCTTCTATTTTCGCACTCGGTATCATGCCTTACATTACAGCATCGATTGTAATTCAATTGTGCGGCATGATTCTTCCCTCATTCCAAAAAATGCAGCGCGAAGGCGAAAGTGGTCGTCAGAAGATGAACCAGTACACCCGCTATTTGACAGTGCTTATTCTGTTCATGCAAGCACCAGCTTACCTTATCAACCTTCAGATGCAGGTAAACGGCGCTTCTAACGGAACAACACTTCAGTTGGGCTTTTGGACGGTGGTCTACCTCACAGTGATTCTCACCGCCGGCTCCATGTTCATTATGTGGCTCGGCGAACGTATCACAGATCGTGGCATTGGCAACGGTATTTCATTCATCATCTTGGTGGGTATTATAGCACGCCTCCCGGGAGCTCTTTACTACGAGTTCGTTAGCCGTCTCCCCGGAGCCGGTGCCGGTCAAGGTGGTCTTGTAATGTTCATCGTTGAAGTAGTACTGTTGTTTGCTGTTACCATCGGCGCTATCCTTCTCGTACAAGGCACCCGTAAAGTGCCCGTACAGTATGCAAAGCGCATTGTAGGTAACCGTCAATACGGAGGTGCACGTCAATACATCCCCTTGAAAGTGAATGCTGCCGGCGTTATGCCCATCATCTTCGCCCAGGCAATCATGTTCATCCCCATGTCATTGGCAGGCTACCAGGGTAGCGATAGCGGCTTCGTACATGCCTTCACAGACATCAACGGATTCTGGTATAACTTTATCTTCTTCATCCTCATCGTAGCGTTTACATATTTCTACACCGCTATCACAGTGCGTCCCACTGAAATGGCAGAAAATCTTAAACGCAACAACGGTTTCATCCCCGGTGTAAAACCCGGTAAGAAAACCGCAGAGTATATTGATGCTATTATGTCGCGCATAACATTGCCCGGTTCAATTTTCTTGGGCATTGTAGCCATTCTTCCGGCGTTTGCACGTTTCTTCGGCATCAGCCAGAACTTTGCACAGTTCTTCGGCGGCACATCACTCCTTATTATGGTAGGTGTAGTGCTCGATACTCTTCAGCAGGTAGAATCACACCTGATGATGCATCATTACGATGGTTTGATGAAAGAAGGTAAAATCAAAGGTCGCACCACAGGTCAGGCCTATTGATAACCTCCGAAAAAGTAGATTAAATGATTTATCTTAAAACACCGGAAGAAATTGCAACCATGCGGAGCTCATCCGACTTGGTATCTCGCACCCTCGGAGAGGTTGCGAAATGGATTGAACCCGGCGTTACCACACGCAAGCTAGACACCATTGCACGAGAATTTATTCTCGACAATGGTGGCAAGCCTGCCTGCCTCGGATACGAAGGTTTTCCGGCAACCTTGTGCATCGAAGTTAATGAAACGGTAGTGCACGGGTTCCCATCAGACCGCGTGCTACTAGATGGCGATATCATCGGTATCGACACAGTAGTAGAGAAAGATGGCTTCTGCGGCGATTCGTGTTACACATTTGCAGTAGGCACTATCTCTCCCGAGAAAATGGCATTATTACGCACTACTAAAGAAGCACTCGAAATCGGTATTTCAGTAGCCAAAGTAGGAGCGCGTATCGGTGACATTTCTAACGCAATACAAACGTACTGTGAGAAGCGAAATTACTCATTAGTGCGCGAAATGACAGGCCATGGCATCGGCCGCAAGATGCACGAAAGCCCAGAAGTTCCCAATTACGGACGTCGTGGCATAGGCCCGCGAATTCAAGAAGGCTTGTGCTTTTGTATCGAACCCATGGTAAATATGGGCAGCCGCAACATCGTAATCTCATCAAATGGCTGGGATTGTCGCACCCGCGACGGCAAACCGTCGGCCCACTACGAACACACATTAGCAGTGATCGACGGCGTAGCTCAACCTCTCACCACATTTGATTATATCAAAGAGGCAATACCGGATAAATTTATTTAACACCATTACCACTCATATGGCAAAACAATCAGCAATCGAACAAGACGGGACAATCATCGAAGCACTCTCCAACGCAATGTTTCGCGTAGAGCTCGAGAATGGTCATGAAATCACCGCCCACATCTCAGGTAAAATGCGTATGCATTATATCAAAATCTTACCCGGCGATAAGGTGCGCGTAGAAATGACCCCATATGACCTGTCAAAAGGACGAATTGCTTTCCGCTACAAATAAAAACGCACAAACTAAAAGATATGAAAGTAAGAGCATCGGTGAAGAAACGTACACCGGACAGCAAGATCGTCCGTCGTAAAGGACGTCTTTACGTCATCAACAAGAAAAACCCCAAATACAAACAACGTCAAGGATAACAAGATATGGCAGTCAGAATAGTGGGAGTTGACCTCCCTCAGAACAAAAGAGGTGAAATCGCCTTGACCTACATCTTCGGCATTGGTCGCAGCTCAGCTCGCACCATCCTGTCAAAAGCAGGTGTTGACGTCAACACCAAAGTACAGGACTGGACCGACGACGAAGCAGCAAAGGTTCGTGAAGTAATCGGCCAGGAATATAAGGTAGAAGGTGACCTCCGCAGCGAAATCCAGCTCAACATCAAGCGTTTGATGGATATCGGTTGCTACCGTGGCATCCGTCACCGTAACGGTCTCCCCGTCCGCGGCCAGAGCACAAAGAACAATGCACGCACACGCAAGGGTCGCAAGAAAACCGTTGCTAACAAGAAGAAAGCTACTAAATAAATACTGACATGGCAAAAAAGACAGTCGCAGCAAAGAAACGTAACGTTAAAGTTGGTGCAGAAGGCCAGCTTCACGTACATTCTTCGTTCAACAACATCATCGTGTGCTTAGCCAACAGCGAAGGCCAGGTAATCAGCTGGTCAAGCGCCGGCAAGATGGGCTTCCGTGGTAGCAAAAAGAACACTCCCTACGCAGCACAGATGGCAGCACAAGATTGTGCAAAGATTGCTTATGACCTCGGTCTCCGCAAGGTAAAAGCTTACCTCAAAGGCCCCGGTAACGGTCGTGAAAGCGCAGTACGTACCATCGATGGCGCAGGCATCAAAGTAACAGAAATTATTGACGTTACTCCGCTACCCCATAACGGATGCCGTCCTCCCAAACGTCGCCGCGTATAATATGTTCAATCTCTGCGGCAACAGCCGCAGGGAAGTAACTTTCAACTTTTAGTCAACCCCAAACATCAACGCGTCGGCCCGCGAGCTTAACCCGCCCCTGAGTGGCGAAAAGACCATATATCATTCACCTCTCTATGGTCGCGGCTGCGCCACAAAGGCCCGCAGGTAAGCACCCAAGCACCGACGAAAACTGATAAAAAACATGGCAAGATACACAGGTCCCAAGACCAAAATAGCCCGTCGTTTCGGCGAACCCATCTTCGGCGAAGACAAAGTATTGGCCCGTCGCAATTTCCCCCCGGGTCAGCACGGAGCTAACAAACGCCGCAAAACCAGTGAATACGGCAGCCAGCTACGTGAGAAGCAAAAAGCAAAATACACCTATGGTGTACTCGAACGTCAGTTCTCGAACTTGTTCAAGAAAGCATCGAGCATGAAGGGTATTACCGGTGAAATTCTACTTCAGCTTCTTGAGAGCCGCCTCGATAACGTAGTATATCGCCTTGGTATTGCACCCACTCGTGCCGCAGCACGTCAGTTGGTACTCCACCGTCACATTGTAGTAAACGGTTCAGTAGTAAATATTGCATCATATCACGTACTTCCCGGCGACATCATCGGTGTACGCGAACGTAGCAAATCACTCGAAGTAATCGCTGACGCACTTGCAGGTTTCAACCACAGCAAATATCCTTGGATCGAATGGGATGAAACAACCCGTTCAGGCAAGTTCCTTCACGTACCTGCCCGCGAAGACATTCCCGAAAACATCAAGGAGCAGCTGATTGTCGAGCTCTACTCTAAGTAATAATATCCAATACTAAAGATCCATGGCTATATTAGCATTCCAAAAACCTGAAGAGGTTGTAATGTTAGAAGCGACCAACTTCTACGGCAAATTCGAGTTCAAGCCTTTGGAACCCGGCTATGGCATCACCGTAGGCAATGCCCTACGTCGTGTGTTGCTCTCGTCGTTAGAGGGCTACGCTATCTCGTCGATTCGCATCGACGGTGTAAAAAGCGAATTTGATGCCGTTCCCGGCGTAAAGGAGGATGTAACAAACATCATCCTGAACCTCAAACAAGTAGACTTGAAACAAAAGGTTGAAGAAACCGATACCGAACGTGTCAGCATAACCGTTTCAGGTAAAGAAGTGTTCACAGCCGGCGACATATCCAAGTCACTCTCTTCATTCGAGGTAATGAACCCCGACTTGGTAATTTGTCATTTGGATCCCGACGCAAGTTTCAACATCGTCCTGACAATCAATAAAGGTCGTGGATGGGTTCCTGCAGAAGAAAATGTTACTCCTCAAGATGACATTGAAACAATCGCAATCGACTCAATCTACACCCCGATTAAGAACGTCAAATACACGGTCGAAAACTACCGCGTAGACCAGAAAACCGACTACGACAAACTCACCCTCGAAATCACCACAAACGGCTCAATTCTTCCCAAAGAAGCAGTAAAAGAAGCAGCCAAGATTCTTATCTATCACTTCATGCTGTTCTCAGATGAGAAGATCACACTTGAGACAACCGAGGTTGACCCCGGCGAAGAGTTTGATGAAGAAGTATTGCACATGCGTCAACTTCTGAAGTCTAAACTCGTTGACATGCAGCTATCGGTACGAGCTCTTAACTGTCTTAAGAGCGCCGAAGTGGAAACACTTGCCGAATTGGTGGTATTCAACAAAACCGATCTGCTGAAGTTCCGTAACTTTGGTAAGAAATCGCTGGTGGAGCTCGAGGAACTGCTCAACAGCCTCAACCTCTCCTTCGGCATGGATATTTCGAAATACAAACTTGATAAAGAATAAGCCCGATGCGACACAATAAATCGTTTAACCACCTTAGCCGCAAAGCTGCACACCGTGGCTCTCTGTTGGCTAACATGACAGTATCGCTGATCATGCACAAGCGCATTTTCACGACACTTGCCAAGGCCAAAGCTCTCCGCGTATATGCAGAGCCCCTGATCAACCGTGCAAAGGAAGACACTATGGTCAACCGCCGCGTTGTTTTCAGCTACCTTCAGAACAAAGAAGCCGTTAAGGTTCTCTTCCAGGAAGTAGCAGAAAAAATCGCTAACCGTCAGGGTGGCTACACCCGTATTCTCAAGACCGGTAACCGTCTTGGTGACAATGCCAAGATGTGCTTCATCGAACTTGTAGACTACAACGAAGCAATGCTCAAGGACAAAGCAGAAGCTAAGACCAAGACTCGCCGCAGCCGCAAAACAAAAGCTGCTGCCGAAGCTACCGAAGCTCCCGCTGCTGAAGCTCCTGTTGCTGAAGAATCAGCTGAATAATCAACAATCCTTCAATAAAAACGGCTCGTGGAAACTCCGCGAGCCGTTTTGCTGTTTATATATTGTTGCGTATACAAGCCGAAAATCGTATCTTTGCATTAAAATTATATACACACATATGATATTGACACTTATAACCTTGGCCTTTGCAGCTGTAATGTTCGTATGGGGCCGGATTCGCGCCGATGTCGTCGCTCTTATTGCTTTGTTGATACTTTCTTGCTCAGGTATCCTTACCGTTCAAGAAGCGCTGTCGGGATTTTCTAATGCAACAGTGATAATGATGGCTTGCCTATTTGTCGTAGGCGGCGGCGTATTTAATTCCGGTTTGGCCAAGAGTATAGGTACAAAACTGACCCACTTGGGCGGGGATAGCCCTGTTAAATTGTTCCTTGTTGTTGTGTTGGCAACAGGTCTTATCGGCGGCTTTGTTAGTAATACCGGTACAGTAGCGTTGATGATGCCCATTGTTGTGTCAATGGCTGCAGCGACATCAACGAGTCCGGCGCGTTACCTTATGCCTATGGCGTTTGCGTCAAGCATGGGCGGTATGTTGACACTTATCGGCACACCTCCCAACCTTGTTATTGCCGAAGTGTGGGAAGCACATGGCGGCGAACCGCTCACAATGTTTACCTTCTTCCCCGCAGGTGTTATATGCCTTGTTGTGGGCACTTTATTGCTCGTTCCTATGAGCCGTTGGCTTGTCAAAGGTAGAGATGAATCTAAAAAGAATTTTGACGCCGATGGACGTTCGCTTTCAAAGTTGGTCGAAGAATATCAACTAAATAAAGACTTGTGGCGTGTTGATGTACCTCGCACATCAGCAATCAAAGGCTTGAGCTTAGGGTCATTGGCGCTCAGAAGCAATTACGGCCTCGATGTGTTGGAACTTCGTACCGACCGAGGTAGCGGCATTTTGAAAAATGTATCTCAACAAGCACCTACAGCAGCCTCGACAGTAGCGTCGGGTGATATTCTCTTTGTTCGCGGTCCCCAACAAGGAGTAGAACGTTTTGCAGCCGAATATGGCTTGCAATTTGATACCAATCAAGAACAAACACGACGTAATTTAGCGTTTTACGATATCGGTTTGGCAGAAATCATTCCGCTCGACTCATCATTGCTTAAAGGCACTGTAGCCTCGCTTGATTTCCGAAATCGATTTAATCTTAATATCTTAGGAGTTCGTCGTGGAAAAGAATTCATCACCGCCGACCTTAAAGATTTGACCCTCAAATCGTCGGATGTGCTTCTTGTGCAAGGAACATGGTCTGATATAGAGCAACTAAGCCGAGACACTCGTAAATGGGTGGTACTCGGACAGCCGGCAAGCCAAGCGGCAGCAGTAACTCTCGACTATAAGGCTCCGCTCACGGCAGCGATTATGGTTGCAATGATTATTGCGCTGGTTCTCGACTTTATTCCGGCGGTGTTAACGGTGATGTTGGCAGCTGTATTGATGGTTCTTTGTGGCTGTTTCCGCTCTGTAGCCGATGCTTATAAAACGATGAATTGGGAGTCGATAGTCCTTATCGCCGCAATGATGCCCATGAGTTTGGCACTAGAAAAAACCGGAGTCAGCGAAATTTTTTCGTCAAATTTGGTTTCGTTCTTCGGCTCAATGGGCAGCCACTGGCTCCTTGCCGGCATCTTCTTTGCGACGTCAATCATGACCTTGTTTATCTCAAACACCGCCACCGCCGTTCTGATGGCTCCGATAGCGTTGCAGAGTGCTATCGCGTATGGCGTTAGCCCATTGCCATTCCTTTTCGCTGTTAGCTTCGGAGCGTCGCTATGTTTTGCATCGCCTTTCTCAACACCGCCAAATGCGCTTGTAATGACAGCCGGAGGTTACTCTTTTACCGATTACTTGCGAGTAGGCGCTCCGTTGCAGATTCTTTTGGGCATTATTATGATATTCGTAATTCCAATTGTGTTCCCATTTTGACACAAAAGAGTCGGTAAAGGACATTCTTATATGATTACATGAGTTAAAATCATGTAATTGTATATGGCGTGTGAGAGTTTTTTTGTAATTTTGCTGACTAATAACCGGCATTATCACTTCTTTGAAGTCAATACTAATATATATAACAATAGTGTTCGTCTTGTTGTGCGGAATCGGCACGACAGGATGTACTTTGTTGCATAATGTTCGAAGTGTTGATAGTAAAACAGTTAGGGATATTGTGTCGGAGAATTATGCACCCGTAGACACCCCCAAGCAAAGCCGAGAGCGCGTCGACACAATTCTTGAAGAAATTATTGTTGACACTATTAAGGAAGTTGTAGAAACCGATACATCAGCGTTATCAGATAGCCTTGTTTCGAAAGTTCTACTAGATAGCATTATCGGCGATAGCGTAATTAAAAAACCGACCACGCCCTCCGGCAAGCCTAGTCGTATGCGTTATCAAAAAACCGATTTGGAAAGCGCTGTAAACTTTTCAGCAACCGACTCTATGTTTGTTATCGGTCGCGATTCAGCGTTTATGTACGGAGCAGCGTCAGTGAGCTATGGCGAAATCAAACTCGATGCAGCACGTATCGAGATGGATTTGAATAACAACACCGTCTATGCTGTCGGACAAAAAGATAGCACAGGCATCGAGCAGGGTAAACCCATCTTTAGCGAAGGAGATACCGAATATGAGGCCGCAACAATGCGCTATAATTTCAAGAGCGAGAAAGGTTTCATAACCAATGTTGTGACCCAACAAGGCGAAGGCTATCTCACCGGTGGCACGACAAAGAAAGACGTAGGTAAAGATTTTTACATCAAAGACGGTTTTTATACAACCTGTGACCATCACGACCATCCTCACTTCGGATTTCATTTGACCAAAGCAAAAGTACGCCCCGGAAAAAATGTAGTCACCGGCCCGGCGTATATGGTTCTTGCCGGCTTACCCTTGCCGCTTGCCGTTCCGTTCGGCTACTTCCCCTTCACCGACTCATATGCCTCAGGTATCATCGTGCCAACTTTCGGTGATGACTATAATCGCGGTTTCTATCTAAGTGACGGTGGTTACTACTTCGCTATCTCCGATAATATCGACTTAGCACTAACCGGTGAAATTTACACCAAAGGTTCATGGGGTCTCAGCGCAAGTTCGACATACGCCAAACGTTATAAATATTCCGGTAACTTCGATATCAGCTACTTGAAAACCATCACCGGCGAAAAAGGCAGTCCTGACTATGCTCAGCAAACTAACTTCCAAGTTTTGTGGAGTCATAGCCAAGATAGCAAGGCGAATCCTAATATGTCCTTGTCCGCGAGCGTAAACTTCACAACGTCAGGCTATTCTCGTAACGACCTCGGATCGTATTACTCATCGTCATTTACAGAAAATACCAAGAGTTCGACGGTCAATATGACTTATCGAATACCTAATACAAAGTGGAGCTTGTCAACAACCTTCAACGTAGCACAGCGTACGCAAGACTCAACGTTGACCGTATCGTTCCCAAACGTAACAGCTTCGCTGTCACAAATTTATCCCTTTAAACGCAAAAAAGCTGTCGGCGAAGCTAAATGGTACGAGAAAATCAAGCTATCGTATACCGGTATTTTGCAAAACTCACTTACGGCAAAGCAAGACGAATTTTTCAAGAAGAGTCTAATAAAGGACTGGCGTAACGGTATGAGCCACAAGGTGCCAGTGTCGGCAACCTTTAATGTGTTTAATTATATCAACATTACGCCGTCAATAAATCTTAACGACCGAATGTATACCAACAAGATTAATCGCAGTTGGGACGCAGAACGAGGAAAGGAACGCATGGATACAACATACGGCTTCTATAACGTATGGGACTTCTCCGCATCGGTGTCACTTGATACTAAAATCTACGGTTTCTTCCAGCCGCTGCCATTCTTGGGCGATAAGGTTAAGATGATACGTCACGTGTTGACCCCATCAATCAGTTTCAGTGCATCCCCCGACTTCTCGTCGCCCTTCTTCGGCTACTATGGTAGCTATGCCTATACCGACAGCCGTGGCCAAGAACAAATACGCAAGTATAGCAAATTCCAAGGTTCGTTGTTCGGCGTGCCCGGTCAAGGTTCGACAGGATCGGTGAGTCTGTCGCTTTCTAATAATGTAGAAATGAAAGTTAAGAGCGACAACGACTCTATCGGTGAAAAGAAAATATCGCTCATAGAGAATTTGAATATTCAGCAGAGCTATAATTTCGCCGCCGACTCATTGCGTTGGAGCGATATCAACACGTCGTTGATGTTGCGTTTGACAAAGAGTTTCAATCTAAACTTGTCAGCAACATGGGACCCCTATACCTATCAGCTTAATTCATCCGGCTCCCCCGTGAAAGTAGACCGCACACGTTTGCAAGCCGGTAAAGGCTTTGCTAAACTTATGCGAACAGGCACGTCGTTCTCGTATACGTTTAATAACGACACATTTAAACGCAAAGATACAAAGGACGATCCGAATAAGAAAGATGATCCTGATAGCGGCGCACAACAAGATCAGAATCGACGAGATAGTATGAATGATTCGTCAGGCGATGATGATGTGCAATATGGCAAAGATGGCTATGCTGCATGGTCAGTGCCTTGGAGCTTGACGCTGAATTATTCGGTAAACTATGGCTATGGCACGTTCAATAAGGAGAAATTGGAGTATGATGGCAAGATAACACAAAACTTGTCGTTTAGCGGAAATATCCGCCCAACACCGAATTGGAATTTCTCGTTCTCTGCGTCGTATAATTTTGATACTCACAAAATTGCGTATATGAATTGCAACGTATCGCGAGATTTGCACTGTTTCTCTATGCGAGCATCGTTTGTGCCTGTGGGTCCGTATAAGAGCTATAATTTCCACATTTCTGTTAAGTCATCGATGTTGTCAGACTTGAAGTATGACAAGCGTTCGTCGTTAACTAACGGCATTAAGTGGTATTGATTTTATTTTGAGTTTTTTGCTTTAAAAAAAGAGGGGCTTTCGGTGTTTTTAATCGGAGGTCCCGGAATTTCTGTGCATAACTTTTGACGCGCAAAAAGTTTTTTTCAAAATTTTTTGTGGTGAGTGTAATTTTTGTGATGTTATAACGTCTAATGTATTGAAAGCTGTTAGAAACAGCATATTTTAAACTACAATCCTAAAAAACACCTTATCAAAAGTTAATAGTGATGACAATAGCGCTAGTAACCTCAATTTCATTCTAGATGAATGAAGTTATTATATTTTTGACTATTAGCAGCCTTCGTTGCCGCATTTATATGTATGTGCTTTTTTTACTTCGGTCACGAAAGAAAAAGTGTCAATATGCGAATTGAGAGGTATGACGTCGAGGATTTTACGACGATAAATGCCCAAGGTTGCGATATCGAATATATTGTTGACAGTATAGCGTATGTAGAATATGCCGCCCCGAAAACGCTATTTGATGTAGATTAATAAATGTAGAGGATGGCACACTGACACTCTCGTATAAAGTCTCAAACATATTGCATTCACAGCGTCCTAAGATTCGTATAGCATCGAGCGGTCTGAAAGAACTTCAATTGGTAAATGCTACCATTAATATTCAAAGCCCCTTTAAGACAGACAAATTTACGTCACTTGTAATAACAAATACGCGATTAAAAGCCGTTAGCCTTACGTGTGACGAATTGGATGTTGATGTTATGACAGTGTCGAAATTGGAGGTGCAAAATGTAGAATGTGAAGAATCAGACCTTTCAGCTATTGCCGCTTCGGTGATTAAGATTGATACGATGCAATGTAAGAAAACTGTAGCTGGAGCTAATTCAGCATCGAAGGTTAAAATATTGAATGGAAATGTCGGTAATGCTAATTTTTTAGCAAATTCAGCGTCAGTGATAAAATGCTATGCAAAAATCTCCAACTTAGAAGTTGATAGCAATTCTGCCGGAAATATTATTGCTGCGAAATAGAATTTAAAGGAAAAATGATTGATTAAAAGCACGTTATCATGTCGAGATATCGTGCTTTAACTTTTTATGATTTAAAATTGGAAGTAAATGAATGGAGAAACGTCTTCAGACTGCAATTCTAAAACGAGTTGAACAGTAATCATGAACACAAATAGTTTCGCCACCCATGGACATTTAACGAAAATTTCAGCAGCGCGATTCCAAAATGCAGTAGGGAGCATATGAGCAATGGTTATTATAGCCATTAGAATGAGCCATAAATATCGTACAGATGCGAACACTGGAATGTAAGCCAAGTCGAAGTTTTTGAAAACGGCAGCGATAATTGTTACCGAATCCGCCCATGAATCGGCGCGGAAGAATACCCATAGCGCCGATACGAAAGACATGGTGATAAACCAAGAAATAGCTTTTACCGGCCAAGAGTCCGAAATGCGGTTTAGGTATGGTTTCGAAGCTTTGTGAATAGCCAAACCGACTCCATGCATAGCACCCCAGAAAACAAATTTCCACGCCGCGCCATGCCACAAACCGCCGATAAGCATAGTAGCGAAGTTGTTGAGATATGTTCTAATCGTGCCTTTTCTATTGCCGCCAAGCGGGATGTAAATATAGTCGCGAAGCCATGAGCTTAGCGAAATGTGCCAACGGCGCCAAAAGTCGGTAACGTTGCGTGATTTGTATGGGAAATTGAAGTTAGGAGCGAGTTTAAAGCCCATAATTAAAGCCAAACCTATAGCCATATCGGAGTATCCGGAGAAGTCGCAGTAAATCTGCATGGTGTAACCGATGATACCCATTAAAGTTTCGAAACCGGAATACGTTCCGGGCGATTGGAAGATGAGGTCGTTGTATTGTGCTATGTAGTCGGCGATGATGGCTTTTTTTATCACACCGAGAATAATTAGCCATAATCCGTTGTACAGTTCCGATCGCGAAGCACTTTCGTTTTTACGTATTTGCGGCAAAAAGTAATCGGCGCGAACGATAGGACCTGCTACAAGTGCCGGGAAAAACGATAGGAAGAAAGCGTATTCTAACCATGTTGCAGTGGGTTTGACACGGCCTTTGTATACGTCGACGATATAACTTACCGATTGGAAGGTGTAAAAGGAAATACCAACAGGGAGAATCAGGTCTAGCGGTTGGAAATTAGAACCTACCATCGCAGAAATGTTCCAAAGGAAGAAGTTGGCGTATTTAAAATAAGCCAAAATTCCTAATGAAGTACATAACGACACAGCCACGCAAGCCTTACGGAAGACTTTAGAACGATTTGGCGCTGCCATGAGGCGTGATAAGCCCCAATCGATAAAAGATGTAGCGCCAAGCAGAGCCACAAACACGCCGGAGCTTTTGTAGTAGAAATAGAAACTGAAAGCTACGGTGAAAAGAGCCATTTGCCACCATCTACGTTTTAGAAGTCCGTAGATAGGCATAAAGATTAAAAACAACGCCCAGAAAGTGCCGCTGGAAAACAGCATAGGCCGCTCGGCATCGTAGCTTAGGAGCGAAATAATTTGTTGAAAGTATGCTTCCATGTCAGCTCTCGGACGGTTGGTGAACAAAGAGTCGTTTCGGACGGCTTTTGCTAACGTCGGGGAGGTCCATTTTGATAGGGTGGAGCGCGTGTTGCGGCATCCAACGCATCACCGAGTCGAGCCATTCAATAGCAGAAGCTCGTGTTGGATGTGCGCCGTCGCTACTGCGATCGAAGTCCATATCTTTGCTGAGGAAGAATGTGCCCTCGGGGGTGTTGGCGTCGATAAGATCGTTTATACCGGTGTCAGGTTTCCAGTTGGGCGGGCCGATCCATACATAAGGGATGGAGTCGATATCTTCGATAATTTTCTTGACGTATTTGTCTCGCTTGTCGGTGATGTTTTTTACGAATAACTCATTAGCACCGAGGCTGATGAAAACGTAAGAAGGCTTGAGGCGTTTAATGTAAGATTGCAGTTTTGTGGATTTTCCCCAAACTTCCGACGTAGAGCTATACCACATTACGCAGTAAAGCGTATGACCGTTTTTGTCGGCATAAGCCGCCATTCTCGGGCTAAGTCCTTCGAGCATGGAGTCTCCGATAAAAAGGATTGTTTGCGCAGCAGTATCAACAGGCACCGGGAAGGTTACCTCCGGGATTGTATCCTTAGGCGCAAGTGTTGAGTCAGACAAGAGAGGAATCGTGTCGTGCGATATTTTGGGAGGAGTAAGAGCTTGAGCAATGCCGCTACTTTTAAGCGTGTGATCGCCAATTGACGGCATTTCGAAAGCCGAAGCGACGGCGAAAACAGCGAAAGCTGTGGCCAATAGCGCCCAAAGCATAAAGTAGTGTTTGTTCATAGTATTAGTAAGTTACTGTCTTATAAGCGTTAGCGGAGCTTCTGACGTTATATCTACGCAAACCGTATCCGTAATCAGCGGCTTTTCCGCCCACAGGCGTGCCGGGGAGGGAGAATACGTCGTAAGTGCTGCCGCAGACAGGGCATTTGGCTAATTGTGAGTCTTTGTCGATAGCAACTCGAACAGTTGGTTTTACTTCAACGGGGCAGCAGAGGTCGAAGGCTTGAGGATTGCCTAAAACGTCGCAAACCAATAAAATACCGCCGTAGCCGGTAAAAGTAGAAGCGGTGTAAGGAAAATTAGCGGGAATTCTCTCGTCGCGAATGAAACGTCGATAGTCTGTAGCAGCAGCGACGCCGTAAATATTCCAGTCGGCAACGGTGTTAAAAACGATATTAACAGCAGTTACCGGAACGCGGTCGTCGTCGATAGTGTGACATGACGGCAACAAGAATGTTACCGTCATGATAAGTATGATAGCGGAGAGTATTTTTTTCACTTAAGCGAGTTTAGCGAAAAGAGTACCGAATTGATCCACAGCCTTTTGAAGAGCCGGGCCCACGAGAGGACGAAGCATAACGGGGATGTCAACGTCCATAGCGCTGGTAACTTCAGCACCGGCAGCGTCAGGGCGGAAACGGATGTCGATCTTCATAGGCACGGGCGAGCTTTCAGCTTGCATAACGACAGAATGGTCGGTGCGTTCGATGGCACGCATGATAATTTTGCCTACTTGGGGAGTGCTGATTTCAATAGTGTCTTTAGTGAAAGTAACGTCACCGATTTGGTCGCGCTGTTCTTTGGGGAGCGCTTCCATACGCGATTGCATATTTGAAAAGTCAGAAAACTTTTCAACGAGCTGTTCGGGAGTAAGACTTACGGCAACGGGTTTTGATGTGTATGTAGCCATTATTATAAAAGCAAAAAGTCTTTACCACAACCAAAGGCCGTGGTAAAGATTGTATTATGAGAAGAAAAAATTAACGTTCGGGCACCCAAGCTGCGGGATCGTTACGCCATTCCTGAAGAGTAGCGATGTCGCTTTCCTTGATGTAGTTTGTTTCGAGAGCTACTTCAAGCATGGTGTTGTAGTCAGAAAGAGTGCAGAGGTTAACGTTGGCGTCTTTGAAGTTCTGAGTAGCCAATGGGAATCCGTAAGTGAACAAAGCCACCATACCAATAACTTCACCACCGGCGTTACGAACAGCTTCAACAGCTTTTAGCGAGCTCTTACCAGTGCTTACGAGGTCTTCAACGACAACGACTTTCTGACCTTGACGAAGGTCGCCTTCGATAAGGTTTTCCAAACCGTGGTCTTTGGGAGATGAGCGAACGTAAACGTAGGGAACGTTAAGTTGGTCTGCAACGAGTGCACCTTGAGCGATAGCACCTGTGGCAACGCCTGCAACAGCTTCTACTTCAGGGAACTGTTCCAAAATCAATCGTACGAGTTCGATTTTGATGAAAGTACGAACGTCGGGGTACGAAAGAGTACGACGGTTGTCGGTGTAAATAGGCGAGTTCCAACCGGAAGCCCATACGAATGGATTGGCTGGCTGAAGCTTAACTGCGTTGATTTTCAGAAGCTTTTCGGCGAGCATGTGTGCTACTTGTTTCATAGTGATGTTGTTTTGGTTTCGGTTTGCAAAATTACGCAAAAATAGCGTGAGAGCAAAGTTATAAGCCAATATTTCCGCTAAATTTTCATAATAAATTTAGTCGTGAGCGATTGTTCTCTTTGGGCTTTTTTGACTATTTATTGCGAAAAAATGCCCAATTAATTTGGATGATAGTGTTTTATCTGTTGTGTGTGAATCGAATTCGAGAATATTCGGTTTCGGATAGTTTACGTTGAGTTTCGTTTATTTGTCGGTATGCGTTTAGATTGATGTATCGTTGCCCGTTTCCGCGTGTGATGGGGAATACTAATTCTTTTAATTCCAAAGCATCGAGAGCTAAAGGAGCCCGCGCAGTGCCGTCATTGGCGGTAGCGTCGACTCCGGCGGGCACGCTATCAAGGGTAACGGCAACGACGTGACAACATGGTGGATATGAGATGTTTGTCCACATAATTTGCTCTGAAGGCGCTTCGTCGGGAAGTGTGCCTTCGATGACAATAGAAGCTGTTGATGAATGGCGGGGTACAAAGTCTTGGTCGATGGTCCATTCGGAGCTGTCGGCGTTGTGGTTTTTGCCTGTAAGTGAGTTGTATAGCTCACAACTGACCGTTTCGGTTAATACTTCCGGTGTTAGGCTTCCGGAATTTATCATTGGCGCGAGGAGGTCGATGACGTTTTGATGACGGATGTATCCCATGCCTTTGTCAGCCTCGCCGCTGTAGGCATAGTTTGTGCGTATCATCACGCCCTCGCGGGAGTCGCAAAGATTGTAGCGTACATATTTGTAGTCGTCCGTTTCGAAATATGCCCCGTTCCCGTTGGCATCCAAGACGCCGAAATTAGTGCGTACTCCCATGGGCTTAGGCAGGCTGTCAAGCATGGTTTGAAAATCATCGACAGTGCGGCAGGTTGCCAATGCTTTTGCCATTACAAACCCTTCACGATCAATCCATTCCGGATTGTTTTCGGGCAAGTTGTAGGCTACGGTGTTAATTATGGCAAACCCGGCATCGTTCATACCCATCCAAGCTTCATCAAGGCATAATGTGTCTCCGCCGTTGAATAGTCCAACATATCCAATCGCACCGGGAGCGTCGACACGATGAACGAAATTTGATTCCGCGCTCGTGTCGCGATGTTTCCAAATCATAGGCCTTCCTGACGCTGATGCTGCAGCACTTATAATCATAGACGTGCAAGCTTCGGAGCTTATCGTTGCGCCGAGGAATATGGTTGTGAGGCAGAGAAGGCGACGGAGGTGCATATTAGAGTATCATTTGAGCTATATGGTATGTAACGAAAGCTAGAAGCCATGCTACAGCGGTGTTGTAAATTATGCTAAACGCAGCATATTTCCATGAGCCTGTTTCGCGAGCTATTGCTGTAACTGTCGCTATACAAGGGCAGTAGAGGAGTATGAATATCATAAAACTGAGAGCTACTGCGGGGTCGAAATCGGGTTTACCGTTTAGTCCCGGCGTTTGTAGACGGCTACCTAAGCGAGAGTCGCTAACATCGTCGGTTCCGGTGTAAAGTACGCCTAATGTTGACACCACAATTTCTTTAGCAGGCACTCCTGCCATAGCTGCTACCGTAGCTCTCCAGTTGAAACCGAGCGGCTCCATAATAGGGTTGATTGCCTTGCCGGCCATTTCGAGGTAAGAGTCGTGAGCCGGGTTTATAGAGCCATCGTCAATGAGTTCGTAGATGTCGTCGATGTGTCTGCCGTCGTGGTGGAGAGGGAAGTAGTTAAGCGCCCAAACGATGATGCTAGCGAAAAGAATAATGCCGCCCATCTTTTTAAGGTATTGCTTGCCTTTCTCCCACGTGTGTGTTAGCGAAGATTTTAGCGTGGGCACGCGATAAGGAGGGAGCTCCATGACAAATGGCGTTTCGTCCTTTTTAAAGAACGATTTTCGCAACATTCGTGCCGTAATAATAGCTACCCCTATTCCGCAGAAGTATAGTCCAGCCATTACTATCCCTGCGTGAGATGGGAAGAAGGTGCCGATGAGCAGAACATATATAGGCAATCGAGCCGAGCAGCTCATAAAAGGATTTATGAGAACTGTAATAATACGGCTGGAGCGGCTTTCGATGCTACGAGAAGCCAATATTGCTGGGACGTTGCAGCCGAAGCCCATGATGAGCGGGATGAAAGATTTGCCGTGAAGTCCGATGCGGTGCATAACTTTGTCCATGATAAAAGCTGCTCGTGCCATATAGCCCGAGTCTTCCATGAACGAAATGCAGAAGAATAAGATAAGGATGTTAGGTAAGAAAACAATCACCCCGCC
Organism: uncultured Bacteroides sp.; assembly: GCA_964518705.1. Taxonomy (GTDB): domain Bacteria; phylum Bacteroidota; class Bacteroidia; order Bacteroidales; family Muribaculaceae; genus CAG-873. The sequence goes on along the minus strand of CAZFGV010000005.1, from coordinate 91,776 downwards.
AACGCCGCCGATTATACCATCGGCAATCATGTCTTTTAAGGGTCCGGCAGGCATGAGTTTGTTGACAATGTCGGCAATCCAAGCTACGGCACATTCAATCCACTCCATAGGATATTGTCCTAGAGCGAAAGTAGCCCAGAATATAAATGCCATAATGGCAAAGAATATAGGGAATCCGAGTAGACGGTTTGTTGCCAAACTGTCAATAACACGCGAAGCTTTGCCTTTGTGCCGTTTTCCTGGAGCGAAAGTTTCAGCCAACGCACCGGCGACGAAACCGTATTTTTCGGCAGCTACTATCGAAGATATATCTTCGTTGTGAATGTTTTCAATGCGAGCGCGCAGTTTGTCGCGGAGTAGGATTATGGGGTCGTTAATGCCTGACGGTAAGTGACTGTGCCAACTTTTTCTGCCGTGACGCAAGCGTTGGAAGAATGATATAGCCTTATCCTCATGTCGGTGTTTTGCCGCCATTGCCGGAATTTCGTCTTCTATTTCGTGGTCGCCCTCGAGAAGTTTGATTGCGAGATACCGAGGCGAGAAATGCTTAGAAAGCCATGGCGATGCTTTTATTGCGTCAACGAGCTTTCGCACAGCACCTTCGATGTCGTTGCCGAGATTTACGTGAACGTGTCGGACACTGTCGTTATGGCCTTCGTAAACGGCTATAACGGTGTCGAAAAGTTCGTTGATGCCCTTGCCGTTGCGAGATACTACGGGAATCATAGGAACGCCTATCATGCGTCCCAGTTCATCATAATTTAGCTCAGCACCCTGTTTGCGTAACTCATCATACATATTCAAGGCTATTACCATTGAATAGTCCATGTCGATAAGTTCTGTGGTGAGATAAAGATTTCTCTCTAAGTTAGAACTATCGACGACGTTTATAATAACGTCAGGGGTGTTTTCTTTGAGATATTTACGAACGTAAAGCTCTTCGGGAGAATAGCAAGCGAGGGAGTAGGTTCCGGGAAGGTCGACGATATTTATTTGATACCCGCCGTAGTTGAACGTGCGGCCTTTAGCGTCGACAGTTACACCGCTATAGTTACCGGTGTGTTCGTGGGCACCGCTGACAGCGTTGAAAAGTGTGGTTTTGCCGCAGTTGGGGTTGCCGATGAGAACGACATTGATGACGTGTCGTTCGCGGTCGAAGTGTTCGTTTACGTGCGGAGTGATATTAATATCGACGTCTGTTAATGCGTTGCACCCTATGGCGGCAGCTTCATTGTCGTTGATAGAAACAACGTCTATCATCGCCGCTTCGGCAGCGCGTAAAGACACTTCAGACCCTAGGACACTGTAGTTGATAGGGTCTTTTAGTGGAGCGTGAAGAATGACTTTAACGGTATGACCGCGCACAAAACCCATTTCCATAACACGCTTACGGAAAGCACCATGACCATGGATTTTGACAACGATACCCGTTTGTCCGGTATGTAATTCGCTTAGTTTCATTTCGCTTGCTTACACTTTTGTGTTTTGGGGTTGCGAAATTATTAAAAGTATTAAAAATAGGCAATACTTACTTATGAGTATTGCCTATTATTGTTAACCTTTTTTTAGTTCATCAACTGTGTTAACGGCAGCCATGCGCACCTTTCGGCGAAGCATATTAGTGCCGATCTCATTATTATCGGCAATCATGTTGATATTCGCCAATGCCGTTGCGACAAATTCGTTTTTGTTGGCAAAAGTAATGTATTCGCTAACAAGTTTTGCCGTGCCGTTGTAAAGAGCATCGGGAAAGTCGAGGAATCGTTCTGCGCTAACGAGAAGAGATATGGCATTCAGCATCACCGAACCGATTTTGTCTGGTGGTAATCCGTAGCCGATAGCTTTCTTTATTACGCGTCGTATTTCGCTGATACGACCTTTTGATCTGCCGTATTTACTGCGCTTGAGTTCTTTGAAAATGGCATCGTTACATTGAGAAATGAATGTGTCGATGTCGGGGTTGAGGAAGAATTCGAAATAATCCTTCGCCTCAGCCGATGAATCATAAGCTGCGAGGATAACTTCTCGCAGTTGTTCGGGCGTAAACCCCGCTATTTCTTTCTTTAGCGCAGCTTTTGACATTTATTTTTCGTTGTTAGGTTTTAGCCATTTGTCAAACCAGCGGAAGAACAATCGTTGCCAAAGGACAGCATTTTGGGGCTTGAGAATCCAGTGGTTTTCGTCGGGGAAAATAACCATTTCAGCGGGAATGCCACGAAGTTTGGCGGCGTTGAAGGCTGCCATGCCTTGAGAGGCGAGAATGCGGAAGTCGTATTCGCCGTGGCTGACCATGATAGGAGTGTCCCAGCGATCAACGAAGCGGTGGGGAGAGTTGGCGAAGGTGCGCTGTGCTGCGGCATTGTCTTTTTCCCAGTAAGCGCCGCCCATATCCCAGTTGGCAAACCACATTTCTTCAGTTTCGAGATATTGAGCTTCCATGTTGAAGATACCTGCGTGAGCAAGTAGGGCAGCGAAGCGTTTGTTGTGGTTGCCGGCGAGGTAGTAGATAGAGAAACCGCCGTAGCTTGCGCCTGTCGCACCGATGTGTTCGCTATCAATCCAAGGTTCGGTTTTAACGTCATCGACAGCGGCGAGGTAGTCAGCCATGTTCTGTCCGGGATAGTCTTTTGAAATCTGAGCGTTCCATTCCGAACCGAAGCCGGGAAGACCGCGGCGGTTGGGAGCGATGACAACATATCCGTTAGATGCCATAAGGGCGAAGTTCCAACGATAGCTCCAGAATTGGCTTACAGCCTGCTGAGGACCGCCTTGGCAGTAGAGGAGGGCGGGGTATTTTGCTGTGGCGTCGAATTTCGGCGGTTTGATAACCCATACGAGCATTTGTTTGCCGTCGGTGGTGGCTACCATGCGTTTTTCTACGGTGGGCATTTCGAGTTGGTCGAAAATGGGGCCGTTGATGTCGGTGAGGGCTGTTACTTTTTTGCCTTTGCCGATGTGCATCAATTCGTTAGGACGCAACATTGAGTGCTTCATTGTAATGATTCCACCGTCAGCGAGGGGCTGAAGCGATGTGAAATCGGCACATTCGTCGGTGAGTTGTTCGATGGCGCTGTTGCTAACGTGGAGTTTGAAAACAGGAATAACGCCGTCTTTAGCCGCTACGAAATAAATGTCCTTGCCGTTTTGAGCCCAAGCGAATTCGTCGATAGTGTAGTCCCATTCGGCGGTGAGGTCATGGCGTTCGCCGTTAGACATATTCATAATGAAAAGTCTGTTGCGGTCGCTTTCGTAACCATCGTGTTCCATAGATAGCCAAGCCAACGATTTGCCGTCGGGGGAGAATGCCGGCATGGTGTCGTAACCCATCATTCCTTCGGTGAGGTTTCGTGTCGAGCCGTTGGTGAGGTCGTAGAGGTAGAGGTCGCTATTTGTGCTGATAGCGTATTCAAGGCCTGCTTTTTTACGAGAAACGTAAACGAGCGCTTTGCTGTCGGGGCTCCATGCAAACGATTCTACGCCGCCGAAAGGCTTCATAGGGGCTTCGTAAGGTTCGCCGGGCATAATGTCGGTGAGGTCGCTGACTTTATTGCCGTCGAAAGTGCCGACGAAGGGGTGGGGGATTTCTGTAACCCATTCGTCCCAGTGCTTGTACATCAAATCGTCGATAACCCGACCGGTAGCTTTGGGGAGGTCGGAGTAGATGTCTTCGGCAGTAGGAGCCGATTTAATGTTTCCGATAACGACGATTCGGCTTTGGTCAGGAGAAAGGAGGAATCCGGAGATGCCTCCGGGATGTTCAGACGCTTGTTTTCGATCTGTGCCGTCGGCGTTCATAAGCCACATTTGGGGCTTGCCGTCGGCGTCGGGGTACATAAAAGCAATGCGCTTGCCCCCGTCAATCCAAACCGCACCGCTTTCGCTTTTGGGAGTGTCAGTGATGCGAGCGGGAGTGCCGCCGTTAACGGGGAGGACATACAGGTCGGTGTTTGAATTGTTTTCTGCCAAATTTTCGTAGCCGATGCCGAAAAGGATATTTTTGCCGTCCGGTGATACAGCGGGCGCACCAACGCGTCCGAGGGCTTCGAGGGCTTCGATGTCGAAAATGCCATTGGCGCTAACATATGCCGGAGCGGCACTGGCAGCTGCCGAGAGTAGCATTGCGCTTGCGGTCATTGCAATTTTGTACATATTTGTTTATTCTTGCGTTGATTATCGTTTATTTTCTGCAAATTTACGCACATTTTTGCATTCATTATAATCTTATGGACCAATATTGTGGTAAAAATTATTAAAGAGATATATCGTATGGGCAAAATGCATTAACTTTGCATCGCCTACTATGGCATCTCATGAAAAAATGAATAAAAAGACAATCTTAAGCAGCATCGCCTTGAGCGTGGCTGCAGTAATATTCGCCGCAACAGGCGATAATGTTATCGAAGAAGTGGCATGGATGATTGGTGACGAACCGATCTACAAGTCGGAAATCGAGCAAGCATATATGGATATGCAAAACGATCGCAGTGCTATCGTTGGCGATCCGTATTGCTATATCCCCGAGCAAATTGCTATCGAACGTCTTTTCCTTCATCAAGCCGATATTGATACAGTAGAAGTGCAGGAATCGATGGTGCAAATGCAGGTGGATGCGCAGATGAACTTTCTTATTACCAATCTAGGTAGCCGCGAGAAAGTAGAGCAGTATTTCCGCAAGCCATATCCTGAAATTCGCGATTATTATGCCAATAATATGCGTAACCGTTCGCGTGTGCAGCAGGTGCGTAGCTCGTTGACAAAGGATCTCAAAGTTACTCCCGGCGATGTGCGTCGTTATTTCGAATCGTTGTCGCAAGATAGTATTCCATATATTCCTCTCGAAGTTGAGGTGCAGTTGTTGACTTTGAATCCTGTTATTCCACGTCAGGAAATCGATGATGTCAAGGCACGTCTTCGTGACTATGCCGACCGAGTAAACCGAGGCGAGAGTGATTTCTCAACGCTTGCTATTCTCTATTCCGAAGCTCCCGAAGGTGTTCGCGGCGGTGAAATCGGTTTTATGGGCCGTGGTCAGTTGGTGCCTGAATATGCAGCTGTGGCGTTCAACCTCAACGACCCTAAAAAGGTGTCGAAAATCGTTGAAACAGAATATGGTTTCCATATTATCCAGCTTATAGAAAAGCGTGGCGACCGTATCAATACACGCCACATTTTGCTTCGTCCCAAGGTTGCAGAGAAGGATCTTATCGATGCAATGCACCGATTGGATACTATCCGCACTGAAATTGTTGACAATAAGAAATTGTCGTTTGAAACCGCTGTTGGACTTGTGAGCCAGGATAAGGACACACGCATGAGTCGTGGTGTGATGGTAAACTCACAGAGTGGCACAACACGTTTTGAGATGTCTCAGTTGCCTCAGGAAATTTCAAAAGCCGTAGCAGAATTGCAACCCGGTGAAATTTCCAAGCCGTTCATTATGCGAGACCCCAAACGCGACCGCGAAATTGTGGCAATGGTGAAACTCACAGCACGTCACGAAGCTCATGTGGCTAATCTTGCTGACGACTACCAGACTATTAAGGATATGTACGAAACAAAGGCGAGCAAAGATATTATCGACAAGTGGCTTGCCAAGAAAATAGCAGATACATATGTGCGTATCGAAGATGGTTGGCGTGGCTGCGAATTTATGCACAAAGGTTGGATTAAGCAGTAATAACCAATAAAAAAGGGATATGCTAAGCCGTCGCTCGTTTTTCGCCCTCGCTGTCGTTACCGTGTTGCCATTGTTAGCGGTAACTCAACGTCGCGATATACCCGAAATCCGTCCGCAGGTGCCTACTGCAGACCGTTCGGCGGGTAATCGTGTCTTCCTTGAACGTGCCGATAAACTCGTTAAGCACGAAGAAGATTCGTTTATGACGGTTGTCGGTGATGTTGTGTTTACCAAAGGTCCGATGATAATGCGTTGTGATAGTGCGCATTATTTTGCCGAGACAGAGTCGATGCAGGCGTTTGGCAATGTTAGTATGGAGCAAGGTGATACGCTTTTTGTATTTGCCGACGAGCTCGACTATAACGGTCCTATCGAAATCGCCACCCTCTATGCCGATCCTGATAAAAAGGTGCGTCTTATTAATCGCGACGTTACTCTCGAAACGGATATCTTTGTTTACGACCTCGGCATCGATTTGGGTTATTATGAAGTCGGTGGAAAGTTGTATGACCCACAGAACGAATTGACATCGCTTAAGGGAGAGTATGTTCCGTCGACTAAAGAGGCGAATTTTTATATTAATGTACATCTCAATTCGCGCGACAGTAAAGATACGCTCGATATATATACCGACACGTTATATTATAATACCGGCACGCATATCGCCGAATTGTATTCACCTAGCGAGGTTATAAATGCGCGCGGCACAATTTACACTCGAGAAGGTGTCTATGAAACAGATAGCAACCGCGCTACGCTTTATGATCGTTCGATGATAGTAACAGCACAGGGTCAGACCCTTACAGCTGATACTATTTATTATGACCGCGCCGCCGGTTATGGCGAGGCGTTGGGTAATATGGTGCTTACCGATACGGCGCATAAGGCCGAGATTCATGGTAATTACGGTTTTTACGATGAAATCGCTGATACATCGTTTGTTACCGGACGCGCGATGATAAAGCATTATTCCGAAGCCGACACGTTGTATATGCATGGGCGTTTCATTCGTACCTGGGCAGTATATGACACCACACATGTGGCAGAAGATACTATCGCAGGAACGCCGGCATATTCTCGCGTTGATACATCTCATGTTGCCGTAGTGCATCCGCGAGTGCGTTTCTTCCGTCGCGATATGCAAGGCGTTTGCGATTCTATGCAATTTACGCAAGCCGACACTATGTTGCGTATGTTCGTGCGTCCAATAGTGTGGAATGAAGAGCAGCAGATTACCGGCTCGATGATAGAGTTGCATCTCAATGACAGCACTATCGAAACGGCGTTGATTCCGGAAGATGCCTTGGCGGTGCAGCATATTGAAGGAGAGCATTATCAACAGCTTGGCGGTAAAAAAATGTTTGCACGTTTCGAGGGAGGCGAGTTGCGGCGTCTTGACGTGGATGGCAATGTCGAAATTATTATGTATCCCGAAGAAAACGATAGTACGATAAACAAAATTATCAATGCCGAGTCTAGTTATATGACAGTCTTGTTTCGCGGTCGCACTACAGAATCGATAAAGATGTGGCCCCAAACACAAGGCACGGCGACGCCGCTATTCTTGGCGAGACGTAATTTGTTTTATCTGTCAAAATTTAAGTGGTATGATGGTATTCGCCCCATGTCGCCAAACGATATTTTTGATGTTCCCGAAGCGCAAGAGGAATTATATATCGTTACAGAAGAAGACTAATTTTTCATTATAAACGAAAAAAGGCTGCCCGCAGGCAGCCTTTAATATTTTGTAGTGTTGGGTTATTTGAAAAGATAAGCCGAAAGGGCTTGTAGAGCTGCGATTTTGTCGGAAGCATCGACAAGAACGGCGATATTGTGTTCTGACGCGCCATAAGATATCATATGTACCGGAATGTCAGACAGAGCTTCGACGATGTGGTTGATAGTACCTCGTGCGCTTTTGTTAAGGTCACCGACGATGCAGATGATAACCTTGTTGGGGTCAACGGTAACGGTGCCGAATTCTTTGAGGTCGTCAACGATGGCTGCAAGGTGGCTGTTATTGTCAATAGTTACGCTTACAGCTACTTCGGATGTTGCCATGATGTCGATACTTGTGCGGTGTTTTTCGAAAGTTTCGAAAACTTTATGCAAGAAACCGTATGCGAGCAACATACGTCCCGATTTGATTTTGATAGCAGTGATACCGTCTTTAGCAGCAACGGCTTTGATAGAGCCGTCGGGGGGGCAGTTGCAAATAAGAGTTCCGGGCGCGTCGGGGTCGAGGGTATTTAGCAAGCGCACGGGGATGTTGTGCAACTTGGCAGGAAGAACACAGCTGGGGTGAAGGATTTTAGCACCGAAGTAAGCGAGCTCGGCAGCCTCTTCGAAATGTAACTGTCTAACGGGTTTTGTTCCTTCGACGAATCGAGGGTCGTTATTGTGCATTCCGTCGATGTCGGTCCAAATTTCTACTTCGTCGGCATTGGTAAGCGCTCCGATAATAGAGGCAGAGTAGTCAGATCCGCCTCGACGTAGGTTGTCGACAGCGCCGACGTGGTTGCGGCAGATGTAGCCTTGGGTAAGAAATAGGTCGGCTTGAGGTTCGAGTTCAATAAGTCGAGAAAGGTGTCGAGCGGTAGAATTCATGTCGGGTTCGCCTTCTTCATTGATGCGCATATAGTCAAGCGCAGGAAGCATGGCTGTGCGTATACCGCGGAAGCGTAACACTTCGAGCATGATTGCGGTAGACATAAGTTCGCCTTGAGCCAAAATTTCTTTTTCGCCCTCGGAAGTAAGCGGTCCGGTGCAATAAGATCTTAGAAGCGCCAAAGAGCGAGCCACAGCAGCGCGAGGTTCGCTGTGTGCTGCCTTATCTGTTCCGAAAAGTTCGTTTAGGACGTCGGCATATCGCTGAGTGAGGGCGTTGATAGTTTCTTGAGCGCCGGGGATGTTGCCTTTGTATAAATATTCGGCAATTTCGACAAGAGTGTTAGTCGTTCCAGACATTGCAGACAGAACGACAATACTACGTTTCGGAGCTTTTGCAACCAAGTCGGCAACGTGCTCCATTCGATCAGGGCTACCAACCGAGGTGCCACCAAATTTGAGTACCTTCATTTTCCTTTGTTGTTTGACGGCGCAAAAATACCAAAAAAAATAGATAAATATTGTCGGTATCTACACAAAATCTTGCCGGAATGGTATATAAAATGTTAAAATTGCTACTTAGAGCGTTTTTTTTGTGTAAAAATTTTTCGATTTCATAAATTCGTCTTAACTTTGCGCAGTTTTTGAAGCAAACAAAGTTTTATTACAAAATCAAAACGAAGATGAAAAAGTTAGTTCTTATGCTTGCTGTAGCATTCAGCATGTCTTTCTTCGCTTGCGGCAACAAGGAACAGGCTGCCGAAGCTGAAGCTCCCGTAGTAGAAGAAGCTGTAGTAGAAGAAGCAACTGTAGTTGAAGATTCTACAGTATGTGCTGGTGACAGCGCAGTATGCGATTCTGTTGTTGCAGAAGTAGCTCCTGAAGCTTAATATATTGGTGTAACTGCTCCGGCATAGCCGTTGAGCCATCCAATCAAAACGTATTCCGACCCAAGTTCTGCTTAGGTCGGTTTTTTTTGTGCCTTTTGCAAAGGTCTACCATGAAGCTGCTCCTTCGGTTTTGTGATTTACACGCTAAGGGGCGTTTTGTGGTTTTGATGACGTTTAATTGTGCTTAAACTTCTTGTCGATTGTTATAAAACTTTGCCATGTGGCGAATGTTTTGTAATTTTGTGACCCAAAGAAAAGTAACTATGTACTCATCCCGCCCATCAATTTTTAATAATATCCCCCCGGTAGTAAAGAATCTTCTGATAATAAATGCGTTAATTTGGCTAGTAATGGCATTGATGCCCGCCGCGTCTCGCTGGTTTGACAGTCATTTGGCGTTGTATTACTTTACCTCTCCGGCGTCGAAGGCATATCAGCTTATTAGCTATATGTTTTTGCATGCTAATTTTATGCACTTGTTTTTCAATATGTTCGCCTTGTTTATATTTGGTAGAACGATTGAAATGGTAATGGGGTCTCAGCGATTTTTGTTCTATTATCTGACATGTGGCATTTGTGCTGCGTTGATGCAGATGGGCGTGTATGCTATTTGTATCCATAATATATCGTCTGTTATTCCACTTCAGATATATCAAGAAATTTTGAATAGCGGCTACGACTTATTACAAAATCATTATAACTATTCCGACCCGGATTATTCGCTGTTGAATGCGTATATAAATACGCCTATGGTAGGCGCGTCGGGAGCTATATACGGCGTTTTGCTTGCTTTCGGATTTTTGTTCCCTAATGTTCCGGTATATATATTCTTTATTCCAATTCCTATAAAGGCTAAGTGGCTCATAGTAGGTTACTTTGTTATAGAATTATTGTCCGGTATCACCGGCACCGTTGGCGGCGTAGCTCACTTCGCTCACCTTGGCGGTATGATTTTCGGTTTCCTTCTTTTGCTGTATTGGAAACGCAAAGGACTTTTCAACAACCGTTGGATGTTTTAACCGATGAGTAAAGTTGAGACCCCCGATGTTTCTACGGAACGTCGCAAGCGTCGTGGCGCATCGAAAGGAAACAAACGTAAAGGAAAATTGTCAAAGAACGCGTTGCTATGGCGACGTTGTTGGATGATCGTTGCTGTGCTGTGTGTTATTCCGTTGGTAATCACAGCATATGCCGGCTATGTGTCTCCGATAACGCATAGTAATTGGTGGGGAGCTTTCCCGTTAGCTTTTCCGTTAGTGTTTTGGATAGATTTTGCGTTGATGCTGCTTTTTTTATTGTGGTGTTGGCGTGCGTCAATAATTATAGCTGTAGGGTTCTTGTGTTGCGCCGGACCGGCGTTGAGCTATTGTCCGTTGCATTTTACCACCCCGCGCGCACCGGAAGGAGCGCCGACATTTTCGTTGATGTCATATAATGTGTTGACATTCAAGCCTATGTATGATATTCCTGACGATGAGCCAAATCCTACATTGCAGTATATCCTTGATAAAGACGATGATATAGTTTGTTTGCAAGAATGTTACACAACGTCTGTTAACGCGCAGTATAATGTAACGAGCGAGCAAATAAAGCGTCTGCATGAGCAGTATCCTGTAGTAAGTGCGTCGGGTGGAAAAGGACAGGTTATCTTGTCAAAGTATCCGATAGAAAATTTGCACGTTGATCCGACAGTATTTAAAGGTGCTGCAATAGCGGCATATAGAGTAAGTTTGCCGTGCGGTCGTGTGGTGACGATATTTAATATTCACCTTAAGTCGATGTTGTTGAGTGACAACGAGATTTTGCAAGTGCCTGAAGGCGTGCGCAATATTGTAGGTAAGATACGTGCCGCGTCGGTAGAACGTGCTCGACAGATAAATAAGTTAATGCAGACGATACGCCAGTATGGCGGTCCTGAAGTGATAGTGTGCGGTGATTTTAATGATGTTACCGATAGTTATTCAGTTCGTACACTTGCCGATGCAAATTTTCGCGATGCATATGTTCGCACCGGTTTTGGACCGATAGTGACGTATAATGCATTTCATCTCTTGTTTACAATAGATCATGTATTGTATCGAGGCGCACTGAAGCCACTAGGCGTAGAAAAGGGTTACCTAAAATCGTCGGACCACTATCCGTTGACGGTAAATTTTGCTATTACCGATATGCCCGAGACGTTTTCCCCGGTGGAACGTTGAGAGTTTTTTCACTTGGCCTGTGACTGTGAGGTTTTTGTTGTTTGGACAAAAATCGGTAACTTTGCACTTGATACGCTAATACTAATACCTGAAATATAAGCGCTAGTATCATGACTAAACACCTTTTACGATATTCAATATTATATGTTATTGTATTAATACTGACACCTTTACAGAGTAGAGGCGCAGATCTTCCGTCAATAACTCAAGATATAAGCGAATTGTTAGCACAGGTAGATAGTACTCTTACTATAACTACGCAATTGTGTAAAGCAAAGGAAGATCGAATGTCTTTGCTACGGAATAAGTATAAGACGTGCAAGATTCCCGAGCAGTGCTATTACATTGCTCGTGATTTATATAGCGAGTATAGCACCTATGACTCCGACTCAGCAATGTATTATGCCAATGAGGGCATGAAGTTGTCACAAAAACTTGGGCGAGAGGAGTGGCGGTATGAATCACTATTGAATAAGAGTTATCTTTACTCTGCGACAGGTTTGCTCGATGTAGCAAAAGCGTGTCTTGATAGTATAGAGCCAAAACGCCTGGGCCCTAATCAGTTAGTGCAGTATTGCGATAGAAAATTATTTATAGACACGCGCATGGCACAATATTTAGGCGACCGCCCCGACACTATTCCACCATATTCGTTGGAAATTGATAGTTTGTTGCAGGAGGCGTGCAAGCATTTGCAGCCTGATGATATAGAATATGCATGGTTTGTCGGTTGGACTCATTGTATAAATAAACAGACTGCAGAAAAAGCTATACCGTCGATACAAGCGATAGTCGAAAGTACGACAGTAGACACCCGCCCGGCAGCGATGAATGCGTGGGTGTTATCGCGATTGTATGAGTATGCCGGCAAGCCGGATTTGCGTTTGAAATATTTGCTACATTCGGCGTTGATAGATATTAGAATGAGTAATAAAGAGATAGCGTCGTTAGAAGAAGCCGCATGGATACTATATCAGCTAGGCGACCTCGACCATGCCCAACGCTATTTTGAATATAGTATCAATTGTGCGAACGAATATAAGAGTCGTGTACGTTTGATGCGATTAGGAATTCAGCAAGAACAAGTATTAGCGTCTATCAATGCACGTAGCCAATTGGAGATGCGTCAGAGCAATCGTTTTGCGCTTTTGATGGCACTGATGCTAGTGTTTACTATTGGAGCATTTTTGTTTATGTGGCGTCAGCGTCGTCAGTTGACAATGTCGCGCGAGGCGCTGTCAAAAGCAAATATCGAGTTGTCGGAACGTGTTGACGAATTGCAGCAGATGCGAGCGCGTTTGGCTCAGGCTAATGATGATTTGTCGCAAGCTTACGAAGATTCACGTCAGAGCACCCGAGAATTGGCACAGATTAATGAACAGCGTGAGCAGTATATCGCGAGCGTGTTCGGTTTGTGCTCTAATTACATTAATAAACTCGACGATTTCCGAAAGAATATATATCATATGATTGTAGCTCGTCGTTTTGACGATGTTAGCAAAATTACAAAGACTCCCGAATTGCCACAGAGCGAAGTGAAGGAATTGTATGCCAACTTTGATTCGATATTCTTGCAAATTTATCCCAACTTCGTAGAAGATTTCAATAGCTTGCTTAAGCCTGAAGAACGTATCACACTACGTTCCGGCGAGCGCTTGAATACAGAGTTGCGAATCTATGCTCTTGTTCGTCTCGGGCTTAACGATAGTGTGAAAATAGCACAGTTTTTGCATTGCTCAGTGCAGACGGTTTACAATACACGCCTACGCACTCGCAATAAAGCCATCATCCCCAAAGAAGAGTTTGCAAAGACCGTAGCTCGCCTCGGAAAACTTCAATTTTAATGTAAAAAGACCTTAATACGAGATTTACTACACCTTACCAAAACGCCTACTTTTACAAAGCATAAAAACCACGTTTTTAGTTAGTTAGCTAAAAGCGTGGTTTACTTTATCCCCTTACCACGTGTTCGCGCGTGTAAACATATTTTATAATTTTGCCATCGGTAATAAAAATATCAACCAAACCTTAGTAAATCTATGGAAAACCTAAAAAACCGAGTTAAAACCCTTGCGGTTCTCTTTACGATGCTCGTCTCAGGTAGTGCGAGTGCGTGGGCAGAATTTTTAGCAACGGGCACAGTGACCGACAACTCCGGTGAACCACTCATTGGTGTTTCGGTAGTAGAAAAAGGTAACAATAACGGTGTGACCACAAATGTAGATGGTCGCTTTGAAATCCGCGTTGCCGATGGAACAAAATTATCATTTTCTTATGTAGGTTATGAGCCCCAAACATTAGTAGCGGCTCATAATATGGCAGTAGTTCTTCGCGAAAGCAGCACAATGCTCGACGAAGTAGTTGCCGTAGGTTATGGCGTTCAGAAGAAGAGCGTAGTAACCGCAGCTATCGCCAAAGTTGGTTCAGACCAACTCGGAGAAACCGCACCTGTTCGTATGGATAACGCCCTTAAGGGTCTTGCATCAGGTGTTACCGTAACCTCAGCATCAGGTCAGCCCGGTGCCGCTTCTCAGATTCGTATCCGTGGTATCGGTACTATTAACAATTCAGACCCTCTCTACATTGTAGACGGTATGCCTATCGAAGGTGGTCTTGATTATCTTAACCCTAATGACATCGAGTCAATCGAAGTTCTTAAGGATGCCGCATCAGGTGCAGTATATGGTGCTCGTGCAGCTAACGGTGTTGTTCTCGTAACAACCAAGACCGGTAAAGAAGGTCCTGCTCGCGTAACATATGACTTCAGCTACGGCTGGCAGAATGTTGCCAAGAAACGCGACGTTCTCAATGCTACTGAATATGCAATGATGATGAACGAAGGCCTCTTGAATAGCGGTCAAGCTCCTAAATACGACAATCCCGCCGCTTATGGTGTAGGTACCGATTGGCAGGAAGAAGTATTTAACGACAACGCTCCCGTGATGAATCATCAGGTAAGCATCAGCGGCGGTTCAGAACGCGTTGATTATATGATGTCACTCGGCTACTATACCCAAGAAGGTATCGTAGGCGGTAACTTCGACCGTTCTAACTATGAACGTCTTACAATGCGTTCAAACGTAGGTGTTACAGCCTTTGACGCCACTAAAGAACGTACATGGCTTAACAAACTCAAAATCAACACCAACATTGCGTATACACGCATAAAGAGCAAATCAGTAGAAGCAAACTCAACATGGGGTTCACCTCTAGGATCAGCTCTATCAATGTCGCCGATCTTGAGCCCGTATCTTGAAAAAGGTAGCGCCGACGAAGCTTATCAGCTCAGCTATCTTAGCGGTCAGGCCGACTATGTTCCTATGTATTCAGAAGATGGCCGTCTCGTGATGGTTCCTACCGCGTTTGGTAACTATCAGGAAATGAACAACCCGATTGCTAACCTTATGCTCCCCGGTCAGAATAACTGGAGCCATAAGTTTGTAGCAAACTTTATCGGCGAACTTCAACTTTGGGATAACCTCCGCTACCGCATCAGCTATGGTGCCGACCTCTCTTTCTGGGGATGGGATGGTTATACTCCTAAATATTACCTCCGCAACGGTCAAGGTCAAACATTCTCAAGCGCTTACTCTGGCACAAGCCATAGTACAGTATGGCAGATTGAAAATGTGTTGATGTATGATAAGACAATCGATCTCCACAACTTTGATATCGTTCTTGGTCAATCAGCAAAACAGAGCTCAGGCGCAACAGTAGGTGGCTCTCGTAACAACATTATCGACTATAGCCGTCCATGGATTGACGCTTCTACAGGTCTTGCTGCCGATGGTGACCAAAGCGTATATGGCTCACCTTTCGAAAAGACCAAATTAGCATCATATTTCGCTCGTGCAAGCTATAACTACGACGAACGTTACATGATTCAAGCAACAATACGTCGAGATGGTTCAAGCCGCTTCGGTTCTAATAACCACTGGGCTACATTCCCCTCTGTATCTGCAGGTTGGAACGTTATGAACGAATCGTTCATGGAATCATATCGTCATTGGCTCAACAACTTTAAGATCCGTGCAAGCTGGGGTAAGAATGGTAACGAAAATATTGGTAACTTCCAGTATGTAGCCCTCGCAGCCAGCGGTAACAACTACATCTTCGGTCAGACCGGTCAGGTTACCAATGGTACCAAACCGACACAGCTCGCTAACCCCGACCTCCGTTGGGAAGAAAGTACACAGACTGATATCGGTATCGATTTCGGCTTCCTCCAGAACCGTTTCACCTTCAGCGCTGACTGGTATATCAAAGATACCGACGGTATGTTGATGACAATGTCATTGCCTCAGTATGTAGGCGAAGCTATTCCTGTTGGTAACGTAGGTAAGATGCGCAACAGCGGTCTTGAAATGGACTTTGGTTATCGTCAGAACTTCGGCGACTTCAACTTCCGAGTAGGTGCCAATGCATCATATCTTAAGAATAAGCTTGTAGCTTATGGTAACGAACAAGGATGGGCAAACTACGACTCATTCCAGGGTACAGGTACAATCACCCGTGCACAGAATGGCGAACCCTTCCCCTATTTCTATGGTTACAAGACTAACGGTATCATCCAAAACCAAGCAGAAGCAGACGCATATAACACCGCCTACGGCACAAGCCTCGTTCCCGGTGATGTTCGCTTCCAGGATATAAATAACGATGGTGCTATCACAGAAGACGACCGTACAAAAATCGGTAAAGGTATGCCCGACTGGACATATGGTATCACTCTTAATGCATCATGGCGCGGATTCGATTTCTTCGTATTCTTCCAGGGTGTATGTGGCAACGATATCTTCGACGCAACCCGTCGTACCGATGCCCTCGCATCAAACCTTCCTTCATGGATGCTTAACCGCTGGACCGGTGAAGGTACATCTAACACCTTGCCTCGCTTCGTACAGGCTGATGCTTACAACTGGCAATCTTCAGACCTCTTGGTATATGATGGTAGCTACTTCCGCCTCAAAAACATTCAGTTAGGTTACACTCTTCCTGAAAAGATTACACGCAAAGCATTCATTTCAAAGTTCCGTGTATACGTAGCAGCAGAAAATCTTAAGACTTGGACCAAGTACCATGGCTATGATCCCGAAATCTCATCAGGTGGCACCTCACTTGGCGTAGACTACGGTGTATATCCTCAGGCACGCGTATGGACCGTTGGTTGCAATGTTGCATTCTAATCTTATTATCTAAAACATCATGAAATCAATATATAAAGTACTTAGCCTCGCGGCACTAGCGTTGGCAAGCACCTCTTGTGGCGACGACTTTCTTGAAGTAACCTCGCCCACAAAGACCTCTTCGGATGAATATTTCGGCACCTCCGAACATGTCGCTGAAGCAGTAGTAGCTGCTTACGACCCCTTGCAGTGGACAGACTGGGGTATCAATGAATACGCACCCTATCAGTTGATGGGCGACATCATGGGCGATGACTTCTGGGTTGGTGGCTCTGACGCTAACGATAACCAGAACTGGCACTTGATGGCTAACTATTCTGCTACTCCTTTGAAGGTTATCACCAGCATTTGGGTAGAAGCATTCTCGGGTATCAAACGTTGTAACGACGTTCTCGAAGATATCGAACGCGGTGTTGAAGATGCCACACAGGCAGAAATTAACTCATGGACAGCACAAGTAAAAGTGTTGCGTGCGTTCTATACAAACTGGTTGTGGAAATTCTATGGTAATATTCCTTATTTCGATCGCAACCTTACATCTCCCTACATCACACCTCAGATGAGCGCAGATGAAGTATATGACTACATGGTAGGCGATATCGAATCAGCACTAGCTCTCAACGCACTTCCTTGGAAGGCTACCGTAGACACTTACGGCCGCGTTACTACAGCGATGGCTTATATGCTCTATGCTGAAATCGTTATGTATCAGCGCGATACAGCACGCTATGCTACAGCGTTGAACTATATGAAGGAAATCATCAATTCGGCAGAATATGATTTGATGCCCAACTATGGCGACATCTTCAAAGAATCGGGCGAATGGTGTATTGAATCAATCTGGGAAATCAACTACATCAGTCTTAATGCAACTCGCGACTGGGGCGCACCTCTTAGCGCAGGTGGTACCGTTCTTCCTACCCTTATCAGTCCTAACAACTGGCCCTCAGGTGCCGACGGACACAATGGCGGTTGGGGCTTCTGCCCGTTGCGTCTTGAAACATACGAACGCTATAGCGCCGACGACGCTCGCCGCGATGCTACTTGCTGGAATGTTGCAGCTACAGGCGTAGAATACAACAAACGTTATCAAGACTTCGGTTTCTTCCTCGAGAAGTATGCCGCTCAAGCTGATGGCAATGCCGGACAGAAAGCGTCAGCCGAACTTAACTACAATAACAACTGGCGAGTATATCGTTACTCAGAAGCTCTCCTTAACGCAGCCGAACTTCTTGTAGCTACCGGCGGCAGCAGTGCAGACGCTAAGACATATTTGAATCAAGTACGTTCACGTGCCGGTCTTCAAACACAACTCGAACCGACTATCGATAACATCATCGAAGAACGTCATCTCGAATTTGTAGGCGAAGGTAAACGTTATTGGGACCTTATCCGTAGCGACAAGGCAGCAACCGTACTTGTTCCCGATGAATACGGCTACCGCACCAACGCATGGACAGCTAATAAGAAGCACCTTCCCATTCCTCAGAGCGAAATCGACCGTGCTCAAGGTACTCTTACTCAAAATCCTTACTAATCCGAAGCTATGAAACTCTATATTAAATCATTAGCCATTGCAGCGATGGCACTAGGCTGTGCCGCAGTCCTTCCGTCATGTACCGAGGACGACGTGTACGAAGTAAATGCCACTGCCATTCCCGACGCTAACAACTATGCCGATAAAGTAACTATCGACGTTAATCAAACAACAAATATTGCAACACTTACCTTCAACGCACAAGGTGTATATCCTATCTGGATTGTTGACGGCAAGTCTTACAGCACAAAACATCAGCTCAGCCGTTACTACCGCAAAGCAGGTGAATATTCTGTAGAATTGAAGGTAGGTAATGCTAATGGTATAAGCAAGGATGCTATTCCATTGTCATTCACTATCGAAAATACGCAAATGAGCGGTTTCGCCGGTTACGTATACGACAGCGAATACAACCT
This sequence comes from uncultured Bacteroides sp., assembly GCA_964518705.1. GTDB lineage: Bacteria > Bacteroidota > Bacteroidia > Bacteroidales > Muribaculaceae > CAG-873. Next base: position 73,262 of record CAZFGV010000005.1, on the reverse strand, counting down.
CTGGAACGGTGCCTCCAAGAACACACCTTCGTTCTGGTATGCTCCCGGATGGTCACAGATTGCCGATCCTTCATATACCTTCGACGGTGACACTTACACCGTGCTTCTTCCCGAAGCTACTACCGACCAATGGCAAGCTCAGATGCATATCGGTACCGATATCTTCTTGACTCAAGGTGAACAATATGACGGTTCATTCATCTTCACATCTACAATGGATTTGAAGAATGTAACACTCAAAATTCACCCTGACGGCGATGATGACGATAGCCATAGCTTCTTCTGCAACAGCAAGATTAATCTTACTGCCGGCGAACCTCAGACATTCTGGTTCAGCGGTCTCGAAGCTGTTGTTCCGATGGCTAACCTTGTATTCACCCTCGACTTTGGTGGCAACCCCGCCGGCGTTGAAGTGACTATCGAAAACTTCGTTATCAAGAATCATGCAAACGATGATGGCACAGTTCTTCCCGAACTTCCGTCAGAACCCGAACCATCATGGGTAGACGTAAATAGCGCCGACAACTTGTGGTCAGGAGCTACTTACACCAACGCATTCTATTATGCACCCGGATGGTCGCAGATCGCTGATCCCGTACTTGATTTCACAGGACGAGACTTCGTAGTGAACCTTCCTACAGCAACAACCGACCAATGGCAAGCACAGGTAATGTTCCACACCGACCTCTCAGCTCCCGACACAGCCGAACTTTACGACTTCTGCATTACTCTTGAAAGTAATAATAATATCGGAGGCGTAACCGTTAAGCTGACCCAATCAGACGAATATGACGCCGACGGAAATAAGATTGCACATGATGGCAACTTCTTCTTCGCCGAAACCGTAGCCCTTACCGGTGGCGCTCCCACAAAGTTCTGGTTGAGCAAGTTGACCGCACCTGAAGCAATGCACGCTATCAGCCTCGTTCTTGACTTCGGTGGCAATCCTGAAAACACAGAAGTAAAGGTTTCCAACATTATATTCCAAAAACATCACGATTGATGAATTACAGCGCATGGCCCGAGTAATATTTGGTCGGGCCATGCGTTTTTTAATTAGCTATGAAAATTAAATTATTGTTACTCAGCCTATTTGTCGCCGTATCCGCATCATTAAGCGCTTGCGGAGGCGATGACGACGAGCCCCAAGTGTCAACAACACTTACCGTAAATCCAGAAACAGTAAGCTTTACCTCAGCCGGCGGTTCTGCCACAGTGCAAGTGACCGGTCCGGAATGGAGCACAAAGTCGTTTGAGTCTTGGGTGAGTGTTAAAACGACAACAAACGCACTTACAATAACGGCAACGGAAAATACATCTCTCAAATCACGCACAGCAAAGATAGAAGTGTTCTCCGCGTCGGCGTCAAAGATTATCGAAGTCAAGCAAGACGGCAAAACTCCGGCGCCTGTTGATCCTACTATCGTTGTCCCCGAAGGTTATGCTTTGGTGTGGAATGACGAATTCGACACTCCCGGAAGTCTTGGCAAAGATTGGACACACGAACAACAAGGTCCGGGTTGGGTTAACAACGAATTGCAAACTTACGTAAAAGAGTCATTTAACGGAACACGAGTAACTGAAGTTGTAGACGGCCATTTGGCAATCACTTGTTTTAAGAAAGGCAACTCGGTATATTCGGGACGAGTATATGCAAATGTAAATAGCGGATGGACATATGGTATTTTTGAAGCACGCATCAAATTGCCCGGTGGCAAAGGAACATGGCCGGCATTTTGGATGATGCCTGTAAATAACGACTTCTCAAAGAATCCATGGCCCCGCTGTGGTGAAATTGATATTATGGAAGAAGTAGGTGTAGATGCCAATCGCACATCTTCAAGCATCCATTGTCAATCGTATAATCACACCATCGGCACCCAAAAAACAGCCGAACGTTACACCGAAGGTGCCGAAGACGACTATCATGTATATCGTTTGGAATGGACACCTAATTATATTAAGACATACGTCGACGATCATGCGTTGCTGACATTCTATAACGATGGCCAAGGCAACGTTGAGACATGGCCTTTTAATAAGCCCTTCTATCTAATTCTCAACCTAGCATGGGGTGGAGACTGGGGCGGATATAAAGGCGTCGATGAAAGCGCTTTACCCGCGACTATGGAAGTGGACTATGTCCGCGTATTCCAAGCTCTGTAAGATAGTATTGATTATTCTCTATATTTCGAAGCTGTTGCTCCTGCCACGATTAAAGTGGCAGGAACACAGATTTTAAAACGACGACCTCCGTTAAACCTTCAATCTAAGAACTAATGAAAAAACTGCTATATAGTGCGCTGGCAACTCTAGCTTTTGCATGCACAGCACCAAAAGAAGAGACAGTGTCGCCGAACGATTTTATGCGCATAGAGGGCAAAGATCTTATAGCCCCCGATGGCTCTAAATTTTTTATACGAGGAACAAACCTCGGCAATTGGCTTAATCCGGAAGGATATATGTTTGGTTTTCAAGCCACAAACTCGCCTCATTTTATAGAGCGTATGCTTTGTGAGTTGGTAGGACCTGACGACGCCGCACAATTTTGGAAACAATTTAAAGACAATTATATAACTCGCGCCGATATTGATTTTATAGCATCAACAGGTGCGAATACCATCCGTTTGCCGTTCAATTATAAGCTTTTTACCGATGAAGATTATATGGGCAGCACGGTAAATACGGGCGAAGGTTTTGACCGTATCGACAGCTTGGTAAGCTGGTGCCGAGATGCAGGTATGTATCTAATTCTAGATATGCATGATGCCCCCGGTGGACAAACAGGCGATAATATCGACGACAGTCATGGTTATCCGTGGCTGTTTGAAAGCGAAACATCGCAACAGCTCTTTTGTAATATCTGGAAACAAATAGCGGCGCGATATGTTAATGAGCCTCAGATATTAGGCTATGAGCTTATGAACGAGCCCATCGCACCGTATTTTGAAGAAGTACCGGCACTTAATGCCGCTCTCGAACCGCTATATCGCCGTGCGGTAGATTCTATTCGAACAGTCGATACCAATCATATCATCCTTCTCGGCGGCTCGCAATGGAATGGCAACTTCGAACCCTTTGCCGATTGGACTTTTGACAATAAAATCATGTATACCTGCCATCGCTATGGCGGAGATGCAACAAAAGAAGCTATAAACTCCTTTATCGCCTTCCGCGACAGCACCGGCTTGCCTATGTATATGGGCGAAATCGGTCATAATACTGATGAATGGCAAAGTGCATTCTGCGATGTGCTTGAAGAAAATAATATCGGTTACACCTTCTGGCCTTATAAAAAGGTTGATGGCTCTTGTATGATGGGCATCACTCGCCCGGAGGCATGGGATAGCTTGGTGGTATCGTTCTCGGAAGCACCTCGTAAAACGTATAAAGACATCCGCGACGCACGTCCTGATCGCGCAGCAGCAAAGGCGGTGCTGGAGTCTTTTGTTGAAGCTAGCCGATTTGAAAATTGCACTCCTCAAAAATCATATATTCGCTCAATCAAACTAAATATAGAATAATGAAAACACGAACACTTATTACAGCCGCAGCATTGTCCCTGTCGACGGTAGTGTTTGGTCAAACTCCACTATACCTAGACAATAACGTTGCTTTGGAAGAGCGTGTCGAAGATGCATTGTCACGCATGACAACAGCAGAAAAAATAGCAATAATCCATGCTCAGAGCAAGTTCTCCTCAGCCGGTGTTCCGCGTTTGGGAATTCCCGAATTGTGGACTACCGACGGCCCTCACGGTATTCGTCCCGAAGTGCTATGGGATGAATGGAATCAAGCCGGATGGACTAACGATTCATGCGTAGCATTCCCTGCGCTGACGGCTCTCGCTGCTACTTGGGATACGTCATTGAGCCGTTTGTATGGCGAAAGTATAGGCGAAGAAGCGGCTTATCGTGGAAAAGATATTTTGCTCGGCCCCGGTGTTAATATTTATCGTACGCCTCTTAACGGCCGCAATTTCGAGTATATGGGCGAAGACCCGTATTTGGCAGGTCAGATGGTAGCACCGTATGTGCAAGGCGTTCAGAGTAAGGGCGTTGCTGCGTGTGTGAAGCATTATGCCTTGAATAACAACGAAGTTAACCGCCATTCGACAAATGTAATTATCGACGATCGTACGCTTTACGAAATTTATTTGCCCGCATTTAAGGCCGCTTCTGATGCCGGAGCGTGGAGTTTTATGGGTGCGTATAATCTTTATGGAGATGAACATATGTCGCACAACAAGCGATTCCTTATCGATATCCTCAAAAATGAATGGGGTTTTGATGGTGTTGTTGTTAGCGACTGGGGTGGCTGTCATGATACTGACGAAGCTATTAAAAACGGCTTGGATATTGAATTCGGCTCGTGGACTAATGGATTGTCTAACGGCGCCTCGAATGCGTATGATAGCTATTACCTCGCTCAGCCTTATTTCGAACGTATAAAAAGCGGAAAGGTTGATACGTCGGACCTCGACGACAAAGCTCGTCGCGTGTTGCGTTTGATGTTCCGTACGGCAATGAATCCTAATCAACGGGGCTCGATGTGCTCGGAAGCTCATTATGCCGCCGCTCGTAAAATTGGTGCCGAGGGTATTGTTTTGCTTAAAAACGACCGTAACGTGTTACCTATCAAGACAGAAGGAGCTAAAATCCTCGTTGTCGGTGAAAATGCTATCAAGATGATGACTGTCGGTGGCGGTTCGTCGTCGTTGAAAGTGCAGCATGAAATTTCACCCCTCGACGGCCTTCGCACCGCCCTCGACGGTAAAGCCGATGTAGAATGGGTGCGCGGTTATGTTGGCGACGTAACAGGAGAATATAACGGCGTTGTTACCGGTCAAGATTTGTCAGACGACCGCACTGCCGATGTGCTTATCGCTGAGGCTGTTGATAAAGCAAAAAGTGCCGATTATGTGATTTTTGTTGGTGGTTTAAATAAATCTACCGGACAAGATTGCGAAGATTCCGACCGCGCAGGTCTCGAATTGCCGTATAATCAAGACGCTGTTATCGAAGCACTTGCTGCAGTGAATTCAAATTTGATAGTTGTAAACGTAAGCGGAAATGCAGTAGCAATGCCTTGGGTGTCAAAAGTTCCGGCAATAGTTCAAGCATGGTTCTTGGGTTCGGAGGCCGGTAATAGTATTGCCGACGTTCTTACCGGAGCAGTTAATCCTAGCGGCAAATTGCCATTTACCTTCCCTCGTTCGCTTAATGATGTAGGAGCTCATGCACTTGGTGCTTATCCCGGCGTTAAACGTGCCGATTCGGATATTGTTGACCTCGAATATAAGGAAGGCATTCTTGTCGGTTATCGTTGGGCGGAAGCTAAAAAGACAAAACCGCTGTTTGCTTTCGGTCATGGCTTGAGCTACACCACATTTGAATATGGCAAAGCAGTTTTGTCGGCAAAAAAAATTACAGCTAACGATAATATCACACTCACGGTAAATGTTACCAATACCGGCAAACTTGCCGGCGCTGAAGTTGTGCAATTATATGTCGGAGACCCGAAGGCATCGGTAGTACGCCCGGTAAAGGAACTTAAGGCGTTTGAGAAAGTATACTTGCAACCCGGTGAAACCAAAACAGTTAGCTTTACCATCGGCAAAGACGCCCTTAGTTACTTTGACGCCGCCACTCATTCATGGGTAGCCGAACCGGGTGAATTCGTTCTTTCGGTTGCAGCAGCTGCCGATGATGTTCGTTCAATCGCTAAATTTACTCTCGAAAAATGAAAAAACAGATAACAACAGTCGCTGCCGCGATGTTGGCGCTCATTTCGGCATCAGCAACGACAGATGCCAAGATGGATAAGTTCATTTCCGACCTTATGGGTCAAATGACACTTCAAGAAAAATTAGGCCAAATAAATTTGCCGCCGTCGGATGACATTGTTACCGGACAGCCACAGAATAGTAATATCGGTGCAGCTGTCGTTGCCGGAAAGGTTGGCGGTACATTCAATATCAAAGGCGCAGAAAAAATTCGTGAATTGCAGCGTCTTGCCGTTGAAAATACACGTTTGCATATTCCTCTTATTATAGGTATGGACGTGATTCATGGCTATGAAACCGTCTTTCCTATCCCCTTGGCGTTGTCATGCTCGTGGGATATGGAAGCTATCGAACGCTCAGCCCGTGTAGCAGCAATAGAAGCGTCGGCAGGCGGTGTGTGCTGGACATTCAGCCCTATGGTAGACATCAGTCGCGACCCGCGTTGGGGACGTATGTCCGAAGGCTCGGGTGAAGACCCATACTTGGGTAGCTGCGTTGCTAAAGCTATGATTCGCGGTTATCAAGGTAAGGATATGTCGGCAAAAGACGAAATCATGGCGTGCGTAAAGCATTTTGCTCTTTACGGTGCAGCTGAGGCAGGACGTGATTATAACACTGTCGACATGAGTCGTTTGCGTATGTATAACGAATACTTCGCACCTTATCAAGCCGGTGTTGAAGCCGGAGCAGGTAGCTTTATGACGTCGTTTAATGTCGTTGACGGCTTGCCTGCAACAGCGAATAAATGGCTTATTGATGATGTGTTAAGAAAACAATGGGGCTTTGGCGGTTTTGTCGTTACAGACTATGCCTCAATCGCCGAAATTCCCGTTCATGGTGTTGGTGATTTTGAAACGGCTACCGTTAACAGTCTCAAGGCCGGCACTGATATGGATATGTCGGCAGGCGCGTTTGTGTCTGTCCTCGAAGAAGCGTTGAAGCAGGGTAGGGTAACTATCGAAGAAATCGATGCCGCTTGCCGTAGAGTCCTAGAAGCTAAATATCGCTTGGGATTGTTTGAAAATCCGTATAAGTATAATGACGTATCTCGCGAAAAGACAGATATTTATACAGCAGAACACCGTGCTGATGCACGTCGTATAGCAACAGAAACCTTCGTACTTTTAAAGAATGAAGGCAATGTGTTGCCTTTGGAACGTAAGGGCAAAATATTGCTAACCGGACCGATGGCAAATACAGCATCTAATATGCCCGGCACTTGGAGTGTCGCTGCCGATTTGACAGCGCCTAAAACTCTCCTTCAAGGTTTTACCGACGCAGTAGGTGACAAGGCAGAAATACGTTATGCCAAGGGTGCTAATGTTTATACCGATTCAGTCATCGAAGCCGCTGCAACAATTTTCGGACGAGATATGCGAGATAGCCGTTCTGACGAAGAACTTCTTGCCGAGGCGTTGAAAGCCGCAGAAGGAGTTGATGTTATTGTCGCAGCAGTAGGCGAAGCCTCAGAATCATCGGGCGAATCATCATCGCGTTCATCGTTAACATTGCCCGACTGTCAGCGTAAACTCCTAGAAGCTTTGTTGGCAACAGGCAAGCCTGTGGTGATGTTAAATTTCTCGGGCCGTCCGACGGTTATGTCATGGGAGTCAGAGAACGTGCCTGCTATTTTGAATGTATGGTTTGGCGGCAGCGAATCGGCAGATGCTATTGCTGATGTGGTATTCGGCGATGTTGTGCCGTCGGGACGTTTGACTGCTACAATGCCTAGAAATGAAGGTCAAATTCCAATTTACTATAATCATCTGAATACCGGCCGTCCTAAAGGCGAATGGACAACGGATTTCCAAAAATATCGCAGCAATTATATTGATGTAGACAATACACCCCTTTATCCGTTCGGCTATGGCTTGAGCTATACAACATTTGCATATTCCGATTTTGCAATAGATTCTGCCGACCTTACCTCCGACGGAAAAATCACGGCATCAGTAGTGGTTACCAATACCGGTAAGCGTGAAGGTACGGAAGTAGTGCAATTCTATATTCGAGATTTGCAGGCGTCTATCTCTCGCCCTGTCGCAGAATTAAAGCATTTCGATCGCATCACTCTCGCCCCCGGTGAAAGTCGCAAAGTTGATTTTGAAATCACTCCCGACGTGTTGCGTTTTTACAATTATAATCTCGAATTTGTAGCCGAACCCGGCGACTTCGAAGTTATGGTTGGACCGAATGCCGCATCTCTTACGAAACTTAAGTTCTCATTGAGGTAATGTGAGTTTTAGGTCACTCAAGGCTAAGGCCGTTAATTACAACGACCGATGCCTTGAGTGTTTTATTAAGCCAAAACCTCAATCAGAGATTCGATTATAAAAAATCACACAAAAGGTTTAAAATACCTTAAAGAAAAAGTCACTGTCAGTGATATATTTGGCAGTGTGCTAAAATAAAAGTAAATTTGCAGTACTTTATAAGTCTCTCAAGCCTTGTCTTGGACATTCAATTATTTACGCATTTTAACAACATGATCTAAGCTATGGCAACGAGGCGCTGTTAACGTCGTGATGACAGTCGGCTTGTGCTACGTATTTGTGAGATTTTAAAGGATAAGTAAGTATGATATAATCTATCGTTTAAGTCTTATGGACTTAATAAAATCACAAATCAATGCCTCTTGGCTTAGGTCCCTATCGTTGTAGAAACGCAAAGGGACTTTTTTTATGTCATATTCTTGCACAATTCAAGGATTCTGCCGAACTTTGTTAATAATTTGTGCATCAACATTTAACGTAGTTGTAATTTGGTGTGCAAATGGTTGAATTTTCGTAAATTAATATTTTTCGTTAGTACAACGAGTAAACCAATCATTCTCATGAACTTCTTAGAAGAGAAAATCCTGGAAGATGGTGTCATTAAGGAAGGCAATATCCTTAAGGTAGACAACTTTCTTAATCACCAAATCGACGTAGATATCATCCGTCAGATAGCATACGAAATCAAGCGTCGATTCCGCGGCGAAGAAGTCAACAAAATTCTTACTATCGAAGCCAGCGGCATTGCAATGGCAACCTTGCTCGGCGATCTCTACGACGTTCCTGTCGTTTTTGCTAAAAAGGGCGAAACGGCAAATTGTACTGACGATAAATATGTATCTCAGGCTTACTCGTTTACGCACAAGCGCTCGAATAATGTTTTCGTGTCGCGCCCCTATTTGTCGGCTACGGACAAAGTGCTGATTGTTGACGATTTCCTTGCTGACGGTCAGGCGTCGAAGGCGCTTATCGATATTGTTCACCAAGCCGGCGGGCAAGTTGTTGGTATTGGCATCGCTATCGAAAAGGGTCAGCAAAACGGTGGTCGTATGTTGCGTGAAGAAGGATATCATCTTGAATCGATTGCTATTATCGAATCGATGGATTACGAAAAACAAGAAATTATTTTTCGTCAATGAGCAACACATCGTTGAATAATATTTACACTCTTGATGGCAGAGTGCCGGTACTAAAGGCTTTACCCTTTGGTTTGCAACACATTCTGGCAATGTTTGTTGCTAATATAACCCCTATAATTATTCTTGCCAATGTTGCCGGGTTGCCGCGAGATATTAGTTCGGCTTTGGTGCAGAACTGTATGATTATTGCCGGTATCGGTACTCTTGTGCAACTTTATCCGGTGTGGCGTGTAGGCTCGAAATTGCCTATCGTGATGGGTATCAGCTTCACGTTCTTGTCGTTAGCGATATCTATAGCGGCAACGCAGGGCATGGAGGTGCTTATCGGGGCTGTTATTATCGGCGGTCTTGTTGAAGGATGTTTGGGCTTGTTCCCAAAATATTGGACACGTCTAATTTCTCCCGAAGTGGCGGCAACGGTGGTGACGGCTATCGGTTTTTCGCTTTTACCTATTGGTGCTAATAGCTTTGCCGGAGGTCAGGGTGCTGCCGATTTCGGATCGTTGAATAATTGGATCGTCGGCTCGGTGACACTTTTTACGTGCCTCATTGTTATGGTGTTCGGTAAAGGTACCTTACGCGCTTTGGCTACTCTTGTGGGCCTTGTGGTGGGATATGTGTTGTCGTTGTGCTTGGGTATGGTGGATTTCTCGGCGTTGACGAATGTTGATGTCGTCTCTTTGCCTACTTTTATGCCGTTTAGTCCAAAATTCAGCCTCGATGCTATTCTTGCTGTGCTGTGTATATATATGGTATCTGCAACTGAAACTATCGGCGACACGTCGGTTCTCTGTTCAAGCGCCCTCGGACGTGATGTTAAACCGGCAGAACTCGGTCGCTCGGTGGCGTGCGATGGCTTTGTGAGCTCTATTGGCGGCTTATTCGGTTGTACTCCTATCACTTCGTTCTCACAAAACGTTGGTCTTATTTCCATTTCGAAAGTCGTTAACCGTTTTGCTATCGGCCTCGGTGCGGTGATAATGATTCTCAGCGGACTATTCCCGGCTGTTGGTGTTGTGTTGACATCTATCCCCCAAGCAGTCCTCGGCGGTTGTACTATAATGATGTTCGGCTCCATTTTGTTTGCCGGCTTCGGTATGATTGCCAAGTGTGGCTTCTCGAATCGTAATATGATAATGGTAAGTATGTCGCTCAGTATCGGCCTCGGCTTTACTCAAGCAACGGGTATGTTCGACATCTTCCCGCAGATGGTGCAGACTGTATTTGGTGATAACTGCGTTGCTGTAGTGTTCCTCCTCGCAATCATCCTCAACGCCGTTCTCCCCAAGGATAAGAACTAATTTGTATAAACCCAATATTAGAGCCCGGCAATCGAATGCCGGGCTCTTTTTGCTTCGTGCAACTCAATGCTGACCAAAGAATGTGAGTCTTTTCTATCAGAAAAATTTAGCCGGAGTTCCAGAGCGTTACTTTTGCAACGTGCCTTTGTGGATTTAAACCAAAGCACCAAAGCTTACCATAGGACCATAGACCAATCACCAAAGGCCACGCTCTGGAACTCCGGTCAAACTATGGCCCGTAGGTTAAAATCGCAAAGTAAAGTTCTATGTATCAATAGTAAACATTGGTCCTTTAGTAAAAATCAAAAAAGCTACGTTGGAAAATCCTAACGTTCCATTCAAAATGGCAAAAAGTTAAAATGAAACTTTTTTATAAAAAATCGCAGAAAAATTTTCATAATATAATATGAATAACTAAATTTGCCACGTGAAAATAGCCTCCTTAAAAGAGGAGATAAAAGTGTTAGATAAATACCTTAGGATGATACTGAAGTATATCTTGTTAATCTCTGCGTTGTTAAGCTCTAGTTTCGCATATTGTCAGGCGAAGCAATACGAGTTTTGTCTTAACTTCCGCGTGAACAGCACAGAAATTGACTCAACATTTCAGTCGAACGATTCCACCCTGCATGCCTTAGATACCTTTTTAAGCGCCGTTCGACGCGATAGTACGATAAGCATAACCGGCATATCGTTCTGCGGCTCCGCTTCGCCCGAAGGTAGTAACGATCTCAATCTTCGCCTCGGTCGTCAACGTTTGTCGCAACTCGAAAAATATGTTCGTAATTCAATCGACATCCCCGATAGCATTATCACTCGTGACGAAAGTTACATTCCATGGATCGACTTTACTCGTGCTATAGCTCAATCTGATATTGAATATAAAGATACCATAATGAGTATTCTGCGCGAAGAGCCTCAATTGGTACAATATTATTACACCAATCAGAAAATCGACCATCGTATCGTAAAATTGCAAAAGCTCGATCGCGGTCGCGTGTGGCGTAAGATTATTGACGCATATTTCGGCCCGATGCGTAATGCATATGCTATCTTTGTAACATATAAGCAGAAGATAGAACGTACCCCGGCGCCTATCGTGTTGCCTGCAATAGACGAGTCGGAAGCTACAACAATTTTTGTTATGCCCACCGACACCGTAGCAGAAGAGCCTCCGGTATGGCGACGTAAATTGCACGTTAAGACAAACGCCCTCGCATGGGGATTTGCGATATCAAATATTGCAGTAGAAATAGACATCGCCAAGCACTGGTCGGCAACATTGCCGGTATATTGGTCATCGTGGAACTATCTTAAATCGACCCGTAAATTCCGTACCCTCGCTTTGCAGCCCGAAGTACGTTATTGGTTGTCAGAAGATAACGAAGGCTGGTTTGGCGGCGCTCATTTCGGTCTTGCGTGGTTCAATCTCGCTCTTGACGGCAATAAATATCGTTTCCAGGACCATGATGGTAGCAGCCCTGCTCTTGGTGGCGGTATAGCAGTGGGCTATCGCATGCCCATCAGCGCCAACAAACATTGGCATCTCGAATTTACCGTTGGTGCCGGTGCATACTCTATTAATTACGACAAATTTTATAACGAGCCTAACGGACTCCTTATCGATACCACAAAGAAAACTTATATCGGACTCGACCAGGCTGCCGTTACCGTTTCGTACTCATTTAATTTGAATAAATAAGGAACCAACAATGAGAACTATCGTGCAACATATAATTCGACTGATCGGGTGCATAGCCATGCTTTCGATGTTCTCATCGTGCGATGTTCACGAGTTCCCCGACGTTCCCGAGAAAGTGGGGCTCAACATACAGCTACGATATTCTACCGACATGCCGCAGTTCGTATATCCTATCGAGGATACCCGTACGGAAGTACCTTCAAAGAGCGTACAGACAGAAGGCGATATGCGGTATATTATACGTTTCTATACACAGAACTCGAAAGCATCACGTGGCGAAGCTTCGCATGAATTTGTATTCACTCGCGATTTAGCTGAAGGTTATGACGCCAATTTCTATGTCGAAGTGCCTGCCGGTGATTATAGCGTTATGGTATGGTCTGATATCGCCGATTTGGGTAGCTCGCATAAGTTCTATGATGCCAAAGACTATGCCGCTATCAAGCTCGTTGGCGAACATGAAGGTAACAATGACTATCGTGACGCGTTCCGTGGTATAAGTGACATTAAGTTAGTGTCAACGATGAAAGAGCAAGTCGCTCCTACTATCCAAGTGGATATGGAACGCCCGCTTGCAAAATTTGAATTTGTTACCACTGACGTTGATGAATTTATCGACAAAGAAGTTCGTCGCATGATCGGTCGTGGTGAATTACCCGAACAAGCACCATCAAAAGGTATTGATATCAGCAAATATAAAGTGGTGTTCTATTATGCCGGATTCATGCCGAACACATACAATATGTTTACCGACAAGCCCGTCGACTCAACCGTAGGTGTAGCCTTCCAAGGTCGTGTCTTGAGCCTTAGCGATAAAGAAGCTTCGCTCGGTTTTGATTATGTGTTCGTTAACGGCACTGAATCAGCTGTGTCACTTCAGATTGCGATCCTCGATGAGGATAATGAACAAATTTCTCGTACTAATGTCATTTCTGTGCCATTGCGCCGTAGCAAACATACTATCATGAAAGGTAAGTTCTTGATGATGAATGCTCAAGGTGGTGTGTCTATTAACACCAAGTTCAATGGTGATATTAATATCTACTTTTAATATCTACTTTTAATATTTTCTTTGATTTCTTTTTTGATTGATTCAATTGATTCTGTTGATTGATATGATTCATAATAGATTTCTCTCTTTTTGTACTATCATTTCTGTATTTAGTTGCTTTACTTTAGGATCTTGTTCTGATGACGTTGAAATAGTATCGGAAGGAGACGAATATGCAACAGTAACATTTGATGCCGACCTTGATGCCGGTATTGAGTCGCGTGCGATAAGTGATGGACTATCTGTTAATAAAATTGACGTGCTTGTCTTTGACGGACAAGAATTAGTTCAGAGAATTCCGGACCAAGCATTTAATCCAGCAGGAGGTAATAATTTGAAGTTGCGCCTGTTGTCAAATCGCACTTACTCAGTGATTTTCTGGGCGTATAATAGTAGTAATAGCAGTTGTGCTTATACATTGTCCGATGCCGGCGAGGTGTCGGTAGATTATGACAACTACGCTATTATAGACAACTTTAGCAATATTGAGCAACTTGATGCATTCTATGCCAAAGAATCAGTTACTATTTCCGGTAATAACTCTTCGCAAAATGTTACTTTGACACGTCCGTTTGCCCAGGTCAATTTTGCCGATAATGCTACTAAACCCGTTAACGGAACTCATTCTTGCGAAATCACGTATACATCTCTGCCTAATAAGTTTAGCTTGCTCTCAGGCACGGCGACAGGTAGCGTTGATAATGTTAAATTTACCTTTAACAGATTTACTGACGAAGAACTCACTGTCGGAGTAACTGCATATTATTATGTAGCATCGAACTATATCTTTGTGCCTCAGGACGGTAAAGTATCTGCAACCTGTGTGCTAAAAGATGGCAACACAGAGATTACGAATAAGACTGTTAATGATATTGTTGTCGCAGCTAATAAGCGCACAAATATTTGCGGCACTATCGTGCAAGCTCCTGAAGATAAGTGGGATGGCACAGTATCATTGCCTTTGAGCACCGACGAGCAAAACAGATATATCATTTCAAGTACAGCGAACCTCGCATGGCTTGCTCAGAACGGAACAACGCTTGAACCGAATCGCACTTTCGTGATTACGAAAGATTTGGATATGAACAATAAATCGCTTCAGACGGTTAAATTGCCTGTTGGCAGTACTATCGAAGGCGGAGAACATACAGTAAAGAATCTCAACATCAATGGCGGCGGTTTGTTTGGCGACGTTACCAACCTGACTGTTAAAAATTTGACCGTTGACGGCTTGACAATGATCGGCGCTGCTACTCATGTGGGTGCGTTAGTGAACACACTTAAAGGCTCGGGCGCGTTTACCGGCGTGGCGGTTAAGAATGCCGTTGTGTCGACTACTAACGGCGCCGCCGGCGGTTTTGTCGGTTATGTGGTTCGCAAATCGGAAAAAGATCGCACCGAGACTCTTGCTTTGACTTTCTCGAACTCGACAATCGCAAGCACTACAATCGCAGGCTCGAAGAGCGAAGGTAAATTCGTGGGCTTGTTGAGCGGTTATGATAATGCTGAAACTGTTAGCTTTGACGCTACTTGTACTGTGGCAGACAACGTTACAATAGCCGACTTTGCATCGCCTTACCGCGAAGGCAACGAAGGTGCATGGCTCGCAGAAACAGACTATAGCAAATATAACGGCTGGCTCGGCGATGAAACCTATAACCGAGGCACAGTAAATTATGGCGGTAGCAGATTTATCCCTTGCTGGGATGGCTCAAAAACTGTCGAACCATTGACCGATAATGGTGCGAAACTGATTTACTCAGCCTTCGACCTAGCAAAACTTCAAGGCGGTAATGTCGGAACTATTAAGTTGATGGAAAATGTTGATATGGAATACGACTTGGATGGAGCATCGAAAGCCGGAGTCCGTATGAATATATTTACACCATTGAATACCTTAACAAAACTTGAAGGCAACTATAAAACTATCTATAATATCTCAATTCGAGATAATCATTATGGTGGTTTTGTAAAAAGCGAAAGTTGTGCATCGACTTTCGAAAATGTAACATTTGATGGTGCTGATATTCGTGTGACACATGAGGAGAGTTCCGGTGATGCGTATGTTGGAACTCTGCGAGGTTATGCATATGCAAAAACTATTATCAACAATGTCAATGTTAAAAACGGCTACCTTTATGGTGTTAATAAAATGGGTGGTCTTTGCGGAGGTATATTTGCAGATCTTGAATGTTCAAATAACTCCGTATCATCATGTTATTTTGAAAACTACAATTCAGGGGTAACTGATAATTTGGGATTTCTAAGTAATGGCGAAATCGGAGGCTTGATTGGTTTTATAGCAGGCAATTCAACTATTGAAAATTGTAAAACATCAGCTAACACCTTTTATTGTTTAGGCGTTGATGATAATATATTGACAGCCGGACGTCATATAAATGGATTTATAGGAGATATACGTACACCAAATGCTGAGGTTATTAGGATAAATTCGTGTTCTTCAGTAAATAATGTATTTAATACAGAGAATGGTAGACGAGCACAAGATGTTTATACGTATAGTGAAAATATTGGCAGCTTTTTTAAGCCAAATTATGTGTCTAAAACACTGGATTTAATGGGCTGTTGCTATTATATTTCGCTTGTAGTTATAACAGACACTAAAGGCACGTTATATGTCGATGGTGATGAATATAAAGTAGTAATGAACAAATCTTAATCATGCGCACTTTAAAATCTACCATACTAGCCTTGCCGATGCTGATAGCGTCGTGTGCAGGAGAAGAAATAGTAAAGCCCGAGACAGTCGAAGTAATCTTTAGCGCCGAGATGCCGACGGCTGTAAGTAGCCGTGCCGATGCCGATTATAGTGTTAATCAGGTTGTTTGCGCTGTGTTTGAGAACAACGCCGAAATTGCCGCTCTCCGCAAAACAATAGATATTATCCCCGGTGGCGAGATAAAATACACACCTCGTCTTGTGAAAGGACATACCTATCAAGTGGCGTTCTTTGCCCGTAATGGCCAAGCATACAATTGCGAAAACATGACCAATATCGCCTTGCCTGCGAGCTACAACGGAGATGTTACGACATACGAATGCTTCAGCGCAACCGTCGAGGCAACAGCCGGAGCTGAGGGAACGAACCATACAGTAGTGTTGACTCGTCCGATGGCGCGTCTAAACTTAGGCATCACCGCTGCTGACAAACAAGCCGTTAGCGACCTCGGATATACATTGACGAAAGTTGATGTGAAATTGAATGTTAACTCAAAATTTGATGCCCTTAATCAAACATCATCAGGTTCGCAAGAATATACACTTAGCTTGCCGGCACAGACCACGCAAATGACTGTCGGCAGCCAGACATATAACAGCTTGGCATCGTATATGGTCTTTCCAGCAGATAATACCGCTATTACCTATACCGTATACGGAAACAAAGGCGAAGGTGCCGAAGAAGTGTTGATAAGCAAACAAATTGACAACGTGCCTTTTGGCATAAACCAAAATACCAATATTGTTGGCGACCTCGTTACAGGTGAAATCAGTTGCGCCATCAGTATGTCACCCGCTTATAGCGAAGGTGATAACAACAAAGAACTTTAACAAAGTCACATAGTAAACGCGAAAGCGAATTTGCAAACAATAATTACTAACTAACCTCAAACTTATGAACAAGAAACTTTTTTTAGGTTTTGCTGCTACCGCAATGGTAATGGCAAGTTCATGTTCGAACGATGACCTCGCAGCTCCCAATAGCGGCGACATGGCAACCGTAACGTTCAACATCAACTCCGGTGAAGTTACATCACGTAGCATCAGCGATGGTACCCAGGCTACCACCCTCGTGTATGCCGTATTCGACCAAACCGGTAAGCGTCTTGCAGAAGTCAGCAAGACAGAAGAAGGCTTGACCGACCTCACAACCGGCCATCCCATCAGCCTTCGTCTCGCCAAAGGCCAGACATATACAGTAGCATTCTGGGCACAGCACCCCGATGCACCGTACACCATCGACTATGGCACAGACGAAAATCAAATGCTTGTGTCGATGCATTATGCTGCCGTAGACGGCGAAACTTCAGTTGTGGCATATAACAACGACGAAAAGCGTGACGCATTCTTCAAAAAAGAAACAATCACCATCAGCGGAGACGCCAACTATGACGTTGTGCTCAACCGTCCTTTCGCTCAGGTAAACGTAGGTACTAGCGACTATGCAGAAGCTGTAAAAGCCGGCATCACTGTTGCTAAGTCAAAAGTTACTTTCTCTAATGTAGCTAACACCCTTAACATTCTTGACGGTAGCGTTTCAGATTTCACAGGACTCGTTTACGAAGCCAGCAACATCGTTACTTCAGAACCCCTTAAGGTAGAAGGTAAAGAATACAAGTGGCTCTCAATGAGCTATGTTCTTCCTGCTCGTGAAGATGAACCCGAATCTGTAACTCTTACATCAGCAGAATTTACCTTCCTCTCTAACGGTAACGACATTATCCTCAAACAAGGTCTTGAAAACATGCCTATCCAGCGTAACTACCGTACCAACATCATCGGTCAGTTCCTCACAGGCGAAGTTCACTTCAACGTACGTATCGATAGCGAATTCCAAAATCCTGATTACAATATCGTAATGTGGGATGGCAAAACCACGACAGAACCCGCTATTGTAGGCGATACATACATGGTTAAGAGCGCTGCCGAATGGGCATGGTTGACACAATACGACAACCGCGCTCTTCCTGCAAAGAACATTTCACTCCTTGCTGACATCGACTTCAACGGCCATGCTGTTAAACCTATTTTCGGTTTCCAAGGATGGTTCGACGGTCAGCTTCACACAATGTCTAACATCGTATTTGATGCTACCGGATCTTACTCTGTAGGTCTCTTTAAAGGTGATCAGTGCACTCTTAGCGAAGTATCAAATGTAACTATCGAAAACGTTACTATTGACAACTACGATAAAGTGGGTGTAGAAAGTAATAACATTCATGGTTATGCCGGCGTTGTTATGGGTGATGCTCAGAGCGATGTTAAATTCACTAACGTTCATGTTAAGAAAGCGTCAGTTAAGGGTATCATAGCAGTAGGTGGTATCGTAGGTTTTCTTAAGGCAGGCGAAACAGCAACATTCAGCGCTTGCTCGGTAGAAGAAAGCTATATCACTAACTATGCATACGCTAATGAATCAGGCTATGTTGCCGGTCTCGTTGGTCGTCCTGTTGGTGACGTTGTTTTTGCAGACTCAGATACTAAGGTTCTCAACACTACTATTCGCGGTTATTGGACAGAACGTCGCGGCGAAGCTTCTGTAGCTGAAGTTCTCGGCGGTAAGGCTAATCCTTCTCAAGTTCAGACAAGCGGTATTGCCATCGAAAAGATTTTGTTGTGGGACGGTACCACAGTACGCGAACCTCAATTGTTAGGTAACATGTACATGATTACCAACGCATCAGAATGGGCATGGATGACAGCTGTCGCTTCTCCGAGCCATGATCTTCTCACAGGAAAGCAAATTGTACTTACAGCCGATATCGATTTCGGTGGCAACGTACTCTATGGCGCTGAAGGTCTTCTCGGTGGCGCAACATTCAATGGCTATGGCCACACAATGTCTAACGCTGTTCTCGCTACTACTAATCCCTATACTATGGGCTTGTTTAAGGGCGATGCTTGCGCTTTAGCTTCTGTTGAGAATGTAACTATCGAAAACTTTGTTGTTGATAATGCACCTGCCGGTTCTAACGGCTTTGCTGCTGTTGTTATCGGCGACGTTAATGGCGCTGCGTTGACAATGTCTGACGTTCATGTTAAGAACTGTACCGTTAAGGGTATTCAGTCTGTTGCAGGTCTCGTTGGTTTTGAAGCTGAAGGCTTTGCTCTTACTCTTACCAACTGCTCTGTAGAAGGTTGCGAAATCAGCAACTATGCTATTTCTAATGAATCAGGTTTCGTTGCAGGTCTCGTTGGTCGTCCTCTCGGTACTATCGCTGATAGCGGTTGTGCTGTTAAGGATACTAAGATTAACGGTTTCTATGCAGCTCGCCGTGGTGCTAATTCTATTGCTGAAGTTTTCGGTAATCTTGAAAGCACAAGCGTAACTGTTTCTGGTAATAAAGTAAATCGTACAGCTATCTAATAGTTGTTGATAAATAAACAACAGCCGCTACGGGTTTCTCGTGGCGGCTGTTTTTGTATAGCGTTGGCTTTGGGATTTTGACCAAAGTACCAAAGTTTACCATAGAACCATAGAGCATTGGCTTTGGGATTTTAACCGGAGTTCTATAGCGTTGTTGTTTGAGAATCGTGTACTTTGGTAAGCTTTGGTTCTATGGATTAAAATGTGGAGGCTGGCAAAAGTAACGCTCTGGTCCTTTGGTTAAATTTTTCTGATAGCTAAAGTCATATGTCATATAAACCAAAGAGCCAAAGTTTACCATAGAGCCAAAGAGCGTTGGTTTGGAATTTTGACCGGAGCCCAGAGCGTTGCTTGTTTGTCAAAGGGAATGAGGCTTTATAGGTGTTTTTTGTTTGATTTGACGAGGTTTTTGGCTACCTGTGAGTGTTTGGGTGATTTGAGTTATTATCGGCGTGTATGACAACAAAAAAGGCTGCATTGAGGAATGCAGCCTAGTGTTTTGGTATGGAGTGTTAATTAGATACCGAGCTTTGTGCGAACAAGGGGGGTAACGTCAACAACGTCAGCACCTTGATAAAGGATCATAGCGGGTTCCATAGGGAAGATGAAAGTGAAAGCACCTTCAGCGCCAACGGCTTTAACAGCGTCGTTGAGTTTAGTTTGGATGGGCGCCATGAGCTGTTCTTGCATGCGCTGGATGTCTTGCATAGCGGTGTTGCGGAACTGTTCTACTTTCTGAGCGCGTTCTTGGATTTCTTGAATACGACGTTCCTTGATAGATTCGGGAGTGTTGGGGTCGTTCTGTATTGTTTGGTAGTCGGCGTAGAGTTTGTTAACTTCGTCCTGAAGTTTTTGGAACTCAGCTTCGTACTTCTGAGAAGTTTCTTTGATTTGAGTCTCCATAGCTGCTGTTTCGGGCATAGCAGTGTAGATTGTTTGGAGGTCAACAGTACCGAATTTCTGAGCGAGTGCGCTGAAAGGCAACGCAACTACGAGTGCAAGAAGGATTTTCTTAAGCATCATGAGTATTTAGGTTTTGTTATTATCAATAAATTGAGAGTGCAAATATACAAAATTAATTTGAGTAGCCCAAACGGGTGAGAACATCGTTTGAAATATCGATACGCGGCGAAGCGTAAACGATATCAGAAGCAGAAGCTCTGTCGAATATAGCTTGGAACCCGCGTTCTTCGGCAACTTTTTTAACGGCGTTGTAAACGTCGTCTTGTATTGGTTTGAGGAGCGATTGGCGTTTTTGATATAGTTCGCCTTCGGGTCCGAAGTATTTGTAACGCAATTCTGTTACTTCTTTTTCTTTAGCGACAATTTCTTCTTCGCGTTTTTTTGATTGTTCGTCGGTAAGGAATACTTTGTCCGCGAGGAATTTGTTGTAAAGATTTTCAGCTTCTTTAGAAACGGCTTCGACTTCTTTTTGCCAACGTTGCGAAAGTTGGTTAAGCTGTTCGTTCGCCATTTCGTATGCGGGCACGTTCTTGAAAATGTATTCCATGTCAACCATAGCGAACTTCTGCGCGAAAGAAGGCAAGGCAGCAGCGACGAGGAGGACGATTGTAAGAGCGAGTTTCTTCATAGCTGTAATTTTAGTGTTTAATGTATAGACGCTTTAGGCGAGTAAAGGTTTAGTGCTATTAGAATTCTTGACCGAGAATAAAGTGGAAGTGTGACCCACCGGTAGTACCTTCAACACGGTCGAAACCATATGCCCAGTCGATACCCATAAGACCTACCATAGGCAATTGAATACGTACACCGGCACCAGCAGAGCGTTTTAGTGAGAATGGGTTGAATTCGGCGACAGAAGTCCAAGCGTTACCACCTTCGAGGAATGCGAGGGCATAGATTGTTGTGCTTTGCTGAAGCATTAGGGGGAAGTGAAGTTCTACGCCCATGCGAGTGTAAGCACGGCCTTCGCGAGTCCAAGGAGTGAGGCTACCGTTGTCGTAACCGCGAAGTGCGATTGTTTCAGTGGCGTAAGTAACAGATCCTGACATACCGTCACCGCCGACATAGAATGTTTCGAACGGTGTTTTGAGGTATTTATTGAAGCTGCCGAGCAAACCGAAGTCGAATCGGGTCATCAAGACAGGAGTCCATTGCTGGCTTGTCGAGAGGGGAGTGTAAGTGCGAGATTTGAAGCGCAATTTCCAATATTCAATCCATTCGTAAAGCTGCTTTTTGCTTTCGGTGGTTCCTTGTTCCGAGAGTTTTTTCCAGTTACGTTTACCGGTGAAAAGCGAAGCTGGGGGAGTGATTTGCAGGTTAAGAGAGAACTGCGAACCGCTACGTGTGTAAATGGGGTTGTCGATAGAGTTACGCGCCAAGGTAAGGCCGAGGACGATAGCGTTCGACGTACCGGTGTTCATATAGTATAGGTAGTCCCAGTTTTTGAGGTAATACCAGTTGTAGCCGAGTTCGGCAGTGAAAGTAAACCAGTCATCGGGCCATTTAAGACGTTTGCCGAAACCGACGTTAATACCCACCATTTGAAGCACCTTGTTGGGGTCGAGAGAGTTTTGGTAGCTGTTTTCGTAGTAGTCATTGTAGCTGTAACCGGGGTAGTATCCGTATCCGCTGTTCCAAATAGACGAGTTCGCCCACGATCTATTGTAGAACGAGCTGTTCACGCCGGTTTGGCGGCTGTAGTAAGCCGATACCGAGAGCGAGTTAGGACGTTTGCCACCGAACCATGGGTCGAGGAACGAGATAGCGTAACTTTGATAGTATCGAGCGTTCGTTTGAGCGCTGATAGAGAAAGTTTGACCTTCGCCCTGAGGGATGATGCCTCGGTAGGTGCTGGGGTAGAAGAGGTTCTTTATAGAGAAGTTTGTGAATTTCAATTGCAATTTACCAATAATACCCGTCTGACCCCAACCGAGCGAGAATTCGATTTGGTCGTTAGCCTTAGATTCGAGATTGAAAACGATGTCCACGGTTCCGTTTTCTTCGTTAGGCTGCGGCTGGATGTCCATTGTTTCGGGGTTGAAGTGTCCTGTTTGAGCGATTTCGCGAGCAGAACGCATGAGGTCGCTTTTGCTGAATAGGTCGCCCGGACGAACACGCAGTTCGCGGCGGATAACTTTTTCGTAAAGGTGGTCGTTACCGTTTATGACAACGTTGTTAATACGCGCCTGCGGACCTTCCATCATACGCATTTCGAGCGAAATCGAGTCACCGTCGATGTCGCGTTCGATGGGGTTGATAGAGTAGAACAAGTAACCATGGTCCATGTAAAGGTTCGACACGGCGTCCTCGTCGTCGGTGAGGCGTTTGCGAAGTTGCTTTTGGTCGTAAACGTCGCCAGCCTGCATTCCGAGGTAGTCGTTAAGTATTTCGTTGGGATATACGGTGTTACCGACCCATTTGATGTCTTTGATAAAGTATTGACGGCCTTCGTCAACGTTAATGTAAACGTCGACAGTCTTTTCGTTGTATGTAACGACAGAGTCAGCCACGATGCGAGCGTCGCGATAACCTTTTTCGTTATATTTTTCGAGGATGCGATTCAAGTCGTCGTGATAATCGTTTTCTACGAATTTTTTCTGCGAGAAAAGTTTAGCGAGGCTACCTTTTTCGTTGGTTTTCTTCATGGTACGTTTTATAGCACCATCAGAAAGGACTTCGTTGCCTGAGATGTAGATTTTGTGAACCTTAACTTTTTGATTTTTGTCAACAACGATGTCAACGAAAGTTTCGTTAGCGTTTGATAAGTCTTCGCGAAGGTTAACTTTTACCGTAGCGTTACCGAAACCTTTATCTTTATAGTATTTTTCAGAAATGGCGATAATACGGTTTACGATATTTTGCGTAATTTGGTTGCCCTTAACGAGTTGCAAACGTTCTTGCAAGTCTTTAATTTCGCCTTTTTTCGCGCCGATATAGTTCACTTCCGCGATACGCGGCTGAGTGCGCAGTTTGATACGCAACCACGCTTTGTCGCCGACGGTTTTGTCGAGTTCGACGCGAGCTTGCGAGAACAGAGTCTGACGCATCAATCGTTTAACTGCGTTAGTGATGTCATCACCGGGAATAGTCAGTCTGTCGCCGACTTTTAGACCGGCGTAACCGAGGATGATGAAATCGTCATAGTTCGGTGCCCCTTCGATTGCGATATCGGCAATTTCGTAAGTTTTGGGCATGGCCGAGTATACAACTTTGGGGCTGTAGATAGTGTCGTTAGGCGCTTGAGCTTTAGCGGCAGTGACGGTTAGTAGAGTCAGCAGTGCAATAAGAAATTTTATACGCATGATGTGATGACTGTGTCGGGCTATTTAATTCTTGTGAGTAACTTGTTCGCCTGTCATACCGAAACGACGTTGACGTTTTTGGAAGTTAGCAATGTCGTTACGAAAATCGTTTTTGGAGTAATCGGGCCAAAAAGTCGGGGTCACAATTATTTCAGTATAAGCTATTTGATAAAGGAGGAAGTTGCTAATTCTGTTGTCGCCGCCTGTTCGGATAAGGAGGTCCGGGTCAGGCATATTTGCCGTAGCGAGTTTGGCAACGAAAGTGTCGTCGTTAATGTCGTCGGGGTTTAAAATTCCGTTTTTGACATCATTAGCGATCAACTGCGCTGCGCGCACGATTTCCCAGCGAGCAGAGTAGCTCAGTGCAAGGACAAGAGTTAGTCCGTTGCAATGTGCTGTTTGTTGCATACACGCGTTAAGTCGTTGGCGAGCATATTCGGGCATGCGGTCCATGTCGCCAATAGAGTCGAGGCGCACGTTGTTTTTTATCAAGTCGGGCGTTTCGCGTTCGATAGCCGTCACGATAAGGTTCATAAGAGCATCGACTTCTTGCTTTGGACGACGCCAGTTTTCGGTCGAGAAGGTGTAAAGAGTTAAGAATTTAACCCCTAGGGCCGAAGCTTCTTCAGTGATTTGTCGCACTGTAGTAACTCCGGCGACATGGCCTTCCGATCTGTCAAGTCCACGAGCTTGTGCCCATCTGCCATTGCCGTCCATGATGATGGCAATGTGCGACGGTATTGCTGAGAGATTGAGTGTAGGTGCGTCAGTCGACATAGTGGCAAGTTTCACAGCGTTCGCCAAATTCGTAAGAGATGCCGATGGTGAATCGTGAGTACCAATCGGTGTTTTTGTAGAACGCGGTTTTTATTTGATTTAAATCGACAAGCTGTTTGCCGTCGAAGTTGTCAGAGAAGGCTTTAGTCATCGAAAATTCGAGTCCGAGGTTGAGTCGCGGTTTGATTTTGAACTTTAAACCGAATGCCATCGGGACAGTGAAAGCTACCGCACTGTTGCCATCAGCAGAAGAAACAGCGCCGCCAATGCCAAGGGCGAGGTAAGGAGTCCAACGGCGGAGGCGTTTGTATGTTTCGCCGATGCCGTAGGCAAAAAAGTTGAACTCGGCGCGAAAGCCAAGGTCGTATACCTGCGATTTGAACGAATAGCTATTACCATCGGGAAGAATGTCGGCGATGTCGTCAGTAGAGCCTGAGAGGCTGAACGTTGACAACACGGCCCTCAACGCCCAACGCGAGTCGGCGATGTAACGAGCCGATATTTCGCCGTCGAAACCGGGGTGTGCGAAAGGGTTTGATGTGTTGGCTTCGCCGATGTATCCGCTCATGCCTAATTGAGCACCGAAATCGAATTTATAGGGTGATGTTTGAGCCGAAGATATAAAAGGTAACAACACAGCGAAAATCGCCACCACCGCGGTGACGGTGAGGCGTTTCAAAAATGATGTGTTGTTATATATCATTATTGTATAGGCTTGAAAACAAAGCGGTTCAAAGCTCCGCGATAGATGTAGTTAGAAAGAGTGCCTTCCGGAGTTATGCCTCCGAAGAGATAGATGAACGGACACTCCCATTCGGAAACGGGCTTGGTAGCGCGAGATGCCGGAAATTCCCATTCGTTAGAACGAGCGTGCAAAGTCATAGGAGCGACGAAAGCTTGAGCGCCGTTGACAGAGGGAACGAAAGAGGGAAGTTGGATGCTAGCATCACCTTTACGCCATGATATGCCGTAGTCGTCAGAGATGTATACGGTGCGATTTATAGCTTTGCCTGTAGATCCGCCGAAAGCAATGAATGCTGAGTATTTTTTGTCGTACAAACCACCATTGCCAACGAAGTTGTAGTAAGGTATCATAACCATACCGCTGAGGGCTGTTGGGATAGGAGTGTTTGAAATGCACGCCCACGAGTTGCCATCGTAAGCCCAAGTGTGTCCTGTGCGGTTTCCGTCAGCCATAATGCCACCGGTGATGTAAATCTGAGCAGCGTCGGCGAAAGGAAATTCAACTTTGACAGCTTGCGAAGCACCGCTAACAGGCATACCTTCGGGAAGCGCTTCAGTGACGCCGGAAGGATAGTATGCTATTTGCCAAGAGTCGTTGGTGTTTTTAGCTCCGATAATTTGAGTGCCGTAAGCGCCGTAGATATAATCGAGTGTGTAGTTTGTTTCAGACCAATCAACTCCGTTTGCAGAAGTTAAAAGGACGCCGTCAGCGAGGATGTAAAGAGCATCGTCAGTCGCTGTAAAAGATTCGATATTAGCGTTTTCCGGGATGTTTGATGTGAAAGAGTCCCAATCGCTGTCAGGTGAAGTTGCTTTTGAAAGGCTCCACGAGTTTCCTGCATTAGTCAAGCACCAAATGGCGTTGTCGTTTCCTGATGTGTGCTGACGAATAGGCGCACCTAAAGAAGAAGGAAGACGACGACGAGCGGTTTGACTCCATGCCAAAGAGTCGCCAACGAGTTTGTGAACGTTGACTTTAATAGTGTAATCACGCGAAGCCGTGCCGTCCATCGATGTTAGCGATAGCTTTACAGGGTATGTAAAATCGATGCTGTCGGTGCTATTAGTAAGGTAGTTGTATACAGTGTCAGTTCCGTTATGACGAGTAACGGTGAGGGTAGCCGCACTAGCACCATTATTGACAGAAATGATGGGCACGAGTTTATTTACTGCCGTGCCGTAAGGCAACGAGTCGGCATTAAAAATTTGAGCACGCTCGAGATCTATAGAAAAGAACACCGAGTCGAGACCGGACATGATGTCGGTGTCGGCAGAAAGGGAAAAAGAGTTGACAGCCGTGCTCGATGACAACTCAATCACATCGCTAGTCGATGAGTTGCAGGCAGCAAAAGCGCCGGCAAAAAGGGCTGTCAGGCTGAGTACAAATATTTTCTTCATTAGAGATTACGCTAATTCAAGATGCAAAATTATAGTTTTTGGCGCAATAGGGCAAACGGAAACTGCTAAAAGCTCGTAAAACTTACTTATTTATATGTTTTTAACGCCAAAAAGCCTTTTGTGCGAAGAAAAATTAAACGTAATAAATGTTGTTGTGATTGTAGTTTTTGTTGGCGCTTCGGTTGGATTGTTGTTTTATATAGTGCTAAAATCTCGTTGTTTTGAAATTGTTTCGCAGCAATAGAATGTGATGATGTGATTTGTAAAAGACGCCTAAAAAGAGATGTCGGGGAGGGAGGATAGGTCTGTAACTTTGGTGGCGGTGGCGTTGCTTTGCATAAATACAGATGCCATTGCCGAGAATTTTGCAGAGTCTTCGGTGGTGAGGTATTCGGTGTTGCCGTGGCGTGTTATTAGGACGTCGATTTCGGGGTGACGTCGCAAGTAGTCGGCAAGTGAGTCGGCAACGATTTGTCCTTGATGCAAAATACGCACATTTTGTGGTAAATATGCTTGTATCTTGTTGATTAGTATAGGATAATGCGTGCAGCCGAGAATGAGGGTGTCAATATCTTTGTCGGAGGCAAAGAGAGCGTCAATGTCTTTTTTTACGAAGAAGTCGGCGCCATCTCCGTCGGCTTCGCGATATTCAACCAACGGCACCCACATGGGGCAAGCGTGGGATGTAAGAGTGACGTCCGGAGCTAATTTGGAAAGCTCCATGTCGTAGCTCTGTGATGCAACGGTTCCGGGAGTTCCGAAAAGTCCGACGTGACGTGAAGAGGATGCGGCATTGACAGCTTCGGCAGTTGGTCTGATAACCCCTAAAACGCGTCTGCGCTGGTCGAGGTGTGGAAGGTCGTGCTGTTGGATGGTGCGTAAGGCTTTGGCGGAAGCGGTGTTGCATGCCAAAATTATTAATTGGCATCCACGGGCAAAAAGGTATCGCACAGCTTCGAGGGTGAAGCGATAAACGAGGTCGAAAGACCTTGGGCCGTACGGTGCACGCGCGTTGTCGCCAAGATATAGGAAGTCTGCATCGGGCATAGCCTGACGCAGACTTTTAAGTATCGTAAGGCCACCGTAACCCGAGTCGAACACCCCGATAGGACCGGGGCGTTCGGCTGTGGCTCGGATAGCTTGTTCGATTGTCATCATTTAATTTTTGCGCGGATAGCTTTAGAAGCTTCTTCGTAACCGGGTTTTTCGAGGAGCGCAAACATATTCTTCTTGTAAGCTTCAACGCCGGGTTGGTTGAAGGGATTTACACCGAGGATGTAACCCGAGATTCCGCACGCTGCTTCGAAGAAGTAAATGAGTTGACCGAGAGTATCTTCTTTGAGGTCGTCAATTTTGATGAGAACGTTAGGCACGCCGCCGTCGATGTGCGCCATGCGAGTGCCGAGTTCTGCCATCTTGTTTACTTCGTCGATGCGTTTTCCGGCGATGTAGTTGAGGCCGTCGAGATTTGATTCGTCGAAAGGAATGCGCAATTCGCGATCAGAGTTGTTAACAGTGATAACGGTTTCAAAGATAGTGCGTTCGCCGTCTTGAATCCATTGACCCATAGAGTGCAAGTCGGTAGTGTCGTCTACCGAAGCAGGGAAGATGCCTTTAAGGTCTTTACCTTCGCTTTCGCCGTAAAGTTGCTTCCACCATTCGGCAAGGAAGTGGAGTTTGGGGTTGAAGTTAACGAGGATTTCGATTTTTTTGCCGGCTTGGTAAAGTGCGTTGCGCGTCATAGCGTATTCGAGCGCCTGAGTGTCAGAGCCGTTAAGAGTGCATTCTTGCATTTCGTTAGCACCGGCAACGAGGGCACTGATGTCGAAGCCTGCAACGGCGATAGGGAGAAGGCCTACCGGGGTGAGTACCGAGAAACGGCCGCCAACGTTGTCGGGAATGACGTATGTTTTGTAGCCTTCAGTGTTAGCAAGTGTGCGTAGCGCACCGCGAGCGGCATCGGTAACGGCAACGATACGCGCAGCAGCTTCGTCGTGGCCGAGTTGGCGTTCGAGCTGTTCGCGGAGAACGCGGAAAGCGATAGCGGGTTCGGTAGTGGTGCCGGATTTTGAAATTACGATGATGCCGAATTTTTTGTCGGCGAGATAGTCTTGGAGTTCGGCCAAGTAGTCTTCGCCGATGTTCTGGCCGGCGAAAAGCACGCGCGTGCCGGCAGGCTGGTATGCAGCGAAGCTGTTAGAAAGTGCTTCAATAACGGCTTTAGCGCCGAGGTAGCTACCGCCGATGCCGATTGCAACAACAACATCGCATTTTTCGCGCAAGTCGGCAGCGGTGGCGTTGATGTCATCGATAAGTTCGGGGGTGATTTCTGAAGGGAGTTTTACCCAACCGAGGAAATCGTTACCTTCACCTGTGCCGTCAACAAGTTTGGTAAGACCGCTCTTGGCATCAGCAGCGAGAGCGTCTATATCAGCGTGACTCACGGTTCCAAGAACGTCGGTGATGTTCACTTGAATCTTTTTCATTTCTGTAAAATTTTATCGTAGTTATGTTCTATTGTGAGTATTATTTATCTAGAGCAAAGAACTTCCAAAGAGGAGCCGCCATTAGGGCTTGTTTGAGTTGTCCGGAGGATAGGAGTTCGTAAACTTCCTCACGGCTAACGACGTGAACGGCAACATCTTCGGTGTCGTCAAGGTGTTGTTTTTGAGTTAAACGTTTCACCCCGCGGGCGAGGAATGTGTAGCTGGTGTTGTTCATCGCGCTGGCGTTAGGGCTAAGAGTGGCGTAAAGTTCCCACGAACCGCCTCCGAAGCCTGTTTCCTCCATAAGTTCGCGTTTAGCAGCAGCTAGAGGCTCTTCGCCGTCTTCCACCACACCGGCGCATAGCTCAAACGAAACTTCGCCGAGCCCGTGGCGATATTGCTCTACTAAAACAAAATCGCCGTCTTCGGTAATTGCAATGATGTTAATCCACGACGGATATTCCAAGACATAGTATTCCGGGTGAATACGACCATCGGGAAGCTCAACGCGGTCTCGTCGCGCTGTGAGCCACGGACGGCGATATAAATATTCGCTGTCGAGGAGCTTCCATGCTTTGATTTTGTGTTCCATGCCGCAAAATTACTAAAAAGTAACGCACAAAGATAATTTTGCTCGCTAAAAAAGATAAATTAAGTTGTATGTAATCTTTAATATGAAAAATATGTATTAATTTTGCGACAGCAATGGATACCATCTACACACGCTTATGGCACTTGCTTGCCTATGACCCTGCCAACCCGATGCTTTTTAATACCGGGTTGTTTTTGGTGTTATTTGTTGCTTTTTTCTTGATATATCAGTGCTTTAATAGTCGTAGCAAGCTGCGTATGCTGTTTGTTATGGCATTTTCGCTGTATTTTTACTATAAATCATCGGGTTGGTGCGTTGCTATTTTGTGTGGCGTGTGCCTTAGTGATTATTGGTTGGGGCGTTTGTTAGGTGCTGTTTGTGTCGAATGGCAACGACGTGCCGTTGTGGCGGCAAATGTGGCGGTAAATGTTGGTATGTTGGTGTATTTCAAATACTTCAACCTTCTTGCAGATGCATTTTGTTCGATAGTAGGCACGACTTTTGACCCCTTGGATATAATATTACCGGCCGGCATATCGTTCTTTACGTTCCGCTCGATAAGCTATATGGTGGATATTTACCGCGGCGAGATAGCGCCGTGTCGTAGTTTTCTCGACTATGCTTTTTTTCTAACATTCTTTCCTCCGCTTCTTGCCGGACCTGTTGTTCGCGCTAAGGACTTGTTGCCTCAGATTGCCGAACGACCATCAGCTTCGCCGCAGTTGATTGCGCAAGGGTTGTTCTTGGTGATGACGGGTCTTGTTAAAAAGGTTGTGATTGCCGATTATATTAGCGGAAATTTTGTTGATAGAATATTTGATAATCCGACATTATATAGTGGTTTTGAGAATCTTATGGGTTGCGTAGGTTTTACGGTGCAACTCTATTGTGATTTCTCCGGTTATTCGGATATGGCTATTGGTTTGGCGTTGATGCTAGGCTTCCGCTTTGCCGATAACTTTGCCGCACCGTTTAAATCTCAAAGTCCGTCGGAATTTTGGCATCGTTGGCATATTTCATTGTCAACATGGTTGCGCGATTATGTTTATATTCCACTAGGAGGCAACCGCCGCGGTCGCGTGCGCGCGTACATTAACCAGTTTATCACGATGGTTGTCGGCGGATTATGGCATGGCGCTTCGTGGATGTATCTGATTTGGGGTGCTTATCACGGCTTGCTATTGGCGGCACATAAGACGATTAAACGAGTTTGGACGATGCCGGAGCGCCTTAAAGGTACGCTTGTGGTGCGTGCTACAAATGTTGTGATTACCTTTGTTCTTGTCGTGATAGGCTTTGCGATTTTCCGTGCGCCCTCGATGGTGGCGGTGGAACAAATTTATACTCAGATATTTACTGCGTTTCACATAGAAGTGCTTCCGCAGTTTGTGAGCGGATATAGTATGATTGTCTTAGCTATTATGGCAGGCTATCTAGCGCATATGTCTCCGCGCTCATGGACATTGCGAGCGCAGGAGGCTTATGTGCAGTTGAACGTTGTGGGACAGGCTTTTATTCTTGTGGCGGTTTTGTTCTTTGTTATTCAAACACGCCAGTCGGAATTAGTTCCTTTTATTTATCTTCAATATTAATTTTCGATTTCAAACCCAGCCAGGCGAATAGCGTTAATGACGTTTTCGCGAGAGGTGTTGCCTTCGACGGTAGCTGTTTTGGACGCAAGGTCTACGGTTACCGACTCGACGCCTTCGAGGGCAGTAATAGCTTTTTCGACGGTGGCTTTGCAATGATTGCACGCCATGCCTTCGATGTGATATGTCTGTGTCATATTTTTTGTTGTTTGGTGATTGTGTGATTTGTGTCCTTTAAAAGCGGTGTATATGAGTAGTCCGGCGAGGAGTGCGGAACATGAAGTGTCGAAGATGCCGAATGCGACTTCGCCGTTGTGGCAAGCAGCGTGGATATGCGATGTTATGGCAAACCACGATGCCGGGAGGAGTAGGTCGATGGTGAGTCCGAAAGTGATGGCGGTGATTACCACCGATGCAACATAAATGATAGTAGCGCGACGACCTATGCTGCGCCATAAAATCATGATAGACGCGAAGTTTGCCGCCGGACCTGCCATGAGCATAACAAACGCGATGCCGGGCGAGAGTCCTTTTGCCATTAGTGATAGTGCGATTGGAATAGATCCGGTGGCACATATATACATTGGAATCGCCACCAAAACGACGGCGAACATAGCGAGTAGGGGATATTGACTCAGTCCTACAAATAAACTATCGGGGATGAAAACGGTGATAAGAGCCGCCACAACGAGTCCGATAACAAGCCAACGACCCATATTGCCGACCATGTCAATAAGGCCGTATCGTAGCGCTTCGAAGATTTTTCCGCCGATAGATTGCGGCATGACGTCGTCGGTGTCATCAACTTGCGCTGTAATATCGGCGTCGGGCGCTAATTTGCCTACCGCCATGCCTCCGAAGAATGAGCCAACGAGAGCGGCAAGAGGACGTATAAGAGCGAATGGTAATCCGAGGAGCGAATATGTTGCAGCGATAGAGTCAACGCCTGTTTGAGGAGTGGCGATGAGAAAGGATGTTGCTGCCGCCGGAGAAGCGCCGCGACGTCGTAAGCCAACAGCGGTGGGGAGAACGCCACAACTGCATAGAGGTAAGGGAATTCCTAGTAGTGCTGCTTTTAAAACGGGCTTCCATCCATTGCCGGCGAGGTGGCGACTCATCATTGTCGGGCGCACAAAAACGTGGAGCACCCCGGCGAGGATGAAGCCCAAAAGGATATAGGGTGACATCTCGTTCATGATGCCGATGAAAGAGAATAATAGTGCTTTAAAATCCATACGAAAAAGCGTGCTCGTACATTTCTGTACGGCATAAGTAAGGGCTTGAAAAAGTGATTGTTAATTTTGTCCGAAGTTGATTCGGTACATTAAAGCGTCGAGGTCGATAATAGGTAACGGACGATGGCGCAGAGGTGTTCCGGCGGTGCGAACGGCGATAACACCGCGAAGCGATCCGACGGTGATAGATAACATTCTGTGTAAAAGCGGAGTTGCAACGACAATGTTGCCGTTGTTTTTGGTGATGTATTCTTGCAGTTTTTCTACTTCATAAGTAGCGACGACGGAGCAAGTTAGCACACGTTGACGGGATATACCGGCGACAGCGATGTAGCTGCACGAAACGACAAGGCTTAGCATATTTCGTTGCATATCCGGCACAACTTTAGCGTTAATGTCGACACTAACAGGCTGCTGTCCCATGCGACGCAGCGCACTGCGGTTCAGCGCCGTAGCCCCAGGTACTTCGCTGACCGAAACTAAACTTATTTTGATTTGATTGTCCGCCATAATAAGAAAAACGATGTCGCACACATTGTTTGACATTTAGACCACAAAGGTAATAAACAATTTGGAATATAAATAACAAAAAATGTCAAAAAGCGAAGAACGATATTAAAATAGAAGATAGAAGGATAATAAATAAGGATAGTGGAAGAAGAAAAATTTGCGTAAATGGATAAAAATTAGTAACTTTGCAGCCGGAAAAATAGAAACTTCCGCTAAACAATTAATTATCAATAACAAATGCAGTACGAAACCGTTTTCATTTTAACTCCCGTTTTGTCTGATGCTCAGATGAAGGAAGCGGTAGAAAAGTTTGCGAAAGTACTCACCGACAACGGTGCAGAAATCGTAAACACTGAAGAATGGGGCCTTCGCAAGTTGGCATATCCCATCCAGAAGAAGTCAACCGGCTTCTACACCCTCGTAGAGTTCAACGCAGATCCCCAAGTGATCCGCAAGCTCGAAACAGCTTATCGTCGTGACGAACGTGTACTTCGTTGGCTTACATTCCGCCAGGACAAGTATGCAGCACAGTACGCAGCAAAGCGTCGTGCACGCCGCGCCGCTCAACCCCAAGTTGCACCCGTAGAAACTAAGGAGGACTAATCATGGCACAGGCACAATCTGAAATCCGCTACCTCACACCCATGTCGGTAGACGTGAAGAAGAAAAAATATTGCCGTTTCAAACGTTTCGGCATCAACTACATCGATTACAAGGATCCCGAATTCCTTAAGAAATTCCTCAACGAACAGGGCAAGATTCTTCCCCGCCGTATCACCGGTACTTCATTGAAGTTCCAGCGTCGCGTAGCTCAGGCAGTAAAGCGTGCACGTCAGCTCGCACTTCTTCCCTACGTTGCCGATTTGATGAAATAACCCTTAACCGCCACGACAAATATGAAAATTATTCTTAAAGAAGACGTTTCGGGCCTTGGATACAAGGACGACGTTGTAACTGTCAAGGACGGATACGGCCGTAACTACCTCATTCCCACCGGCAAAGCCGTCATCGCATCAGAATCGGCACTTAAGGTGTTAGCAGAAAATCAGCGTCAGCGTGCTCACAAGCTCGCTAAGATCAAAGCTGATGCAGAAGCTCTCGCAGCTCAGCTCCAGGGCCTCAAACTCACCATCGGTGCTAAAACTAGCGCTACCGGCACTATCTTCGGTTCTGTAAACAATATCCAAATTGCAGAAGCTCTCGAAAAACTCGGTCACAACGTTGATCGCAAGATTATCGAAATCAAGCAGGCTGTAAAGGAAGTTGGCGAATACGTAGCTATCATCAAACTTCACAAAGAAGTTTCTGTTGAAGTAGCTTTCGAAGTAGTAGCTGAATAAGCCGCTCAATAACTTATAAATATAGCCTCGCAATGCTGCGGGGCTATGTTTTTTTTATGAAATATAAATCGCGTTGTTGCGACAAAATGCACTATTGTTCATCTTGGTCTTGGCTTAATTTTGTTCCAAAAAAAAGCTATGGAAGAAAATAATAAAAGACCGATAGTGCAACTTTCTTGCGGAGTTGCGATGGTAGTAGTAGGTGCTGCCCTGTTGGTAGCCGGATTTGTTGTTCCGCCAACAGGTGAGATTCATTCTTCGGTCCTTGTTGCCGTTGGTGAAATTCTTACATTTGCAGGCTCTTTGCTTGGTATTGATTATCATTATCGCTTTGGCAAATAGTTCGCTGAAGCTTGCGTATATAAACTTTTGTACCGCAAAGTCGGATCTTTCTCTTAGTTAACGGCAATCTCAGATTTCAAATTGCTATAACGTTCAGTAATAACTTTGTACGTTATGTGTTGACAATAGTTTGTCTATTTGGCTGAAATTGCTTAAATTTGCACAATAATACATTTCGGCAAAATGCCGATGTTATTTACTTACGAATGAAACCTTCACTATTAGTTCTTGCAGCAGGTATGGGCAGCCGTTACGGAGGCCTCAAACAGCTTGATGGTGTTGGCCCGCAAGGTCAGACCATCATGGACTATTCTGTCTATGACGCTCTTAAAGCCGGGTTTGGCAAAATTGTTTTTGTTATACGCCACGACTTTGAGGACGATTTTCGTGCAAAAATTCTTAGCAAATATCAAAACCATATACAGGTAGAACTCGTTTTTCAAACCACAGATGCGTTGCCTGA
Source organism: uncultured Bacteroides sp. (assembly GCA_964518705.1). GTDB lineage: Bacteria > Bacteroidota > Bacteroidia > Bacteroidales > Muribaculaceae > CAG-873. The sequence goes on along the minus strand of CAZFGV010000005.1, from coordinate 38,164 downwards.
AGGCTATGTCGTTCCAACAGAACGCACACGTCCTTGGGGTACTAATCATGCTATCATGATGGGCGCTACCGCTATCAACGAACCTTTTGCTGTGATTAATGCCGATGACTTCTACGGCCGCGACGCTTTTGAAGTTATGGCGAAACAATTGCACACCCTAAAGGATGGTAGCAAAGGAAAATACTGCATGGTTGCGTTCCATTTGGGCAATACTATGACAGAAAACGGATCTGTTAGCCGTGGCGTTTGCACGGTGAACGAAAACGGTCATCTCGATAATATAGTAGAGCGCATCGCTCTTACTTACGACGAACAGCACCGCATCACATACAATGATGCCGATGATAATGCTTGTTACCTAGAAGCAGAAACTCCCGTGAGTATGAACTTGTGGGGCTTTACTCCCGATTACTTTACATATAGCAATCGCGAATTCTGCCGCTTTCTTAATAAATATATTGGCGACCCCAAACGCGAATTCTTCATTCCTTCGGTGGTAGATAAGCTCGTAAAGAACGGCGAAGCTACCGTAGATGTCCTCAGCACTACATCACGTTGGTTCGGAGTGACATATCCCGAAGATCGCGCAACAGTGATAGAGCGTCTAGCCTCTCTTCATGCCGCCGGACAATATCCTGATAAATTATTCGAATAATGCAATTTAAACTCGACAGCACGTGTGCGGGGACATCAGCTCGCGCCGCCACAATTACCACCGATCACGGTACTATTTGCACGCCTATTTTTATGCCCGTGGGCACTTGCGGTAGCGTTAAGGCAGTACATCGCCACGAGCTTGCCGAAGATATAAAAGCCCAAATTATTTTGGGCAATACTTATCACCTATACCTCCGCCCGGGCATGGATATCATGCATCGTGCCGGTGGTCTTCACCGTTTCATTGGTTGGGATCGTCCTATTCTTACCGATAGCGGCGGTTTTCAGGTGTTCTCACTGAGCGCAAACCGCAAACTCACAGAGGAGGGCGCTATGTTCCGTAGCCATATTGATGGTTCGAAACATATTTTTACGCCTGAGAATGTTATTGATATTCAGCGTACTATCGGCTCGGATATAATGATGGCGCTTGACGAATGTGCTCCCGGAACATCAGACCGCGCTTATACCCGTCGTTCGCTCGACTTGACAAAACGTTGGCTCGAACGAGGTTGGAAACACTATAAAGAAACCGAACCGTTATACGGTCACTATCAATCGTATTTCCCTATCGTTCAGGGTTGTACATATCCCGATTTGCGCCGCGAGGCAGCAGATCACGCCGTTTCACTAGGCGCAGACGGTTACGCTATCGGTGGTCTTGCCGTAGGCGAGCCTGCCGAGGTGATGTATGATATGATTGAGGTTGTAAATGAAATTTTGCCTACCGACCGCCCTCGTTATCTTATGGGAGTCGGAACGCCTACAAACATTCTCGAAGCTATCGATCGCGGTGTCGATATGATGGACTGCGTAATGCCGACTCGCAACGGACGTAATGGTATGCTCTTCACACCGGAGGGTACTATGAATATGCGCAATCTTAAATGGGCAGATGACTTCAGTCCTCTGTGGCCCGACGGTCCTACATATGTTGACACAGCATATACCAAAGCATATGTTCGTCACTTGTTTATTGCCAACGAAATATTGGCGATGCAGATAGCGTCAATTCATAATCTCGGATTCTATTTGTGGCTTGTCGGCGAAGCGCGTAAGCACATCATCGACGGCACATTCCCCACTTGGAAAGCCGAAATGGTAGAAAAATTGAATCGTAGATTGTAAGACGAGCCATATGTTTAAAATTCTCGATAAATATATCATACGAAAGTTCCTAGGAACGTACATCTTTGCCATCATATTGCTGTTGGCAATCGTTGTGATGTTTGATATCAACGAGAAATTCGACTCTTTCGTCAAAGCTCCTCTTGATGCAACAATCTTCGATTACTTTTTGAACTTCTTGCCCTATTTTGCCAATCAATTTTCTCCGTTGTTTACCTTTATTGCCGTAATTTTCTTTACGTCGAAATTGGCAGGCAATAGTGAGATAATAGCGATGTTGTCAACGGGTATGAGTTTCAAACGCTTGTTGTGGCCCTATCTGTTCTCGGCAACGATAATAGCGGCATCGACATTTTTGCTCAGCGCATACGTTATCCCGCCGGCGAATGTTAAGCGTATCAACTACACAAATACATATGTCAAAAACAAACGTGTTGACTATGGCTCGAATATTATGTTGATGGTAGCGCCCGGCGAAATTGCGTATATTAACAGATATGATAATATCAGCAAGACGGGTTATAAGTTCACTCTTGACAGCTTTGACGAGGAAAAGAATCTACGTTCACGTCTCACAGCACAGACTATCAAGTGGGATACTTTGTATAGCTGGCGTTTGCTCGATTGGGTAAAACGCGATTTTAGAACAGATAGAGAATATATCGAAAGCGGAAGGACATTGGATACTACCATTGCCTTTGAGCCTCGCGACTTCTTGATATCCTCTCTCGACCATGAGCAGATGACCAGCCCCGACCTCGTTCAATATATCGAACACCAAAAAATGCGCGGTGTGGCGAATATCAAGAGCTTCGAAGTTGAGCACGAACGTCGCTATGCTATGACGGCGGCGGCTTTTATTCTTACTATTATCGGTATGTCTTTGTCGGTTAAAAAGGTAAAAGGCGGCATGGGGTTGAATATCGGCATTGGGCTGGTGCTTAGCTTCTCGTATATTTTGTTTATGACTATAACGCAAACATTTGCACTTTCGGGACTCACTAACGCTTTTGTGGCGATGTGGATTCCAAATGCTATATACGCAATTATCGCTATTGTACTTTATTATCGTGCAGGAAAAGGTTAATGTTGTAGTTTTGAGACATTTGTGATACAGCATTAACACAACAATCCCAATCTTTCGAGAGGGGGGTGTTTTCTTGCGATTATTGTATAATAAAACAGAGAAAATTTCGTTATTTCATAAGTCAACATATTTATCTATGAAATTAAAACCAACAACGTTAATATTCGCCGTAGGATTGATGATGGCCTCATGTTCATCTCACAATACTACGCTACCATATTTTACCGATTTAAAGTCAACAAGTACGGGTGTGCTTGAGAAGATGGATTATCTTCCCAAAATTCAGGTTAATGACGAGCTTGTAATCGTCGTTAGCTCTAAAGCCCCTGAAGCTACGGCGCAATATAATATTCCGTTTGTCAATCCGGCATATAACGACGAATTGTCAAAAACAGTGAACCCTCGCGTGAATACTTATCGTGTTGATGGTGAAGGTAATATCTCTTTCCCTATCTTGGGTAAATTACACGTTGCCGGAATGAATATCGAAGAGTTGGAAGCATTTTTGAAAAACCGCATTTCAGAAACAGTATCCGACCCCTATGTTCGTGTTTCTCTAGACAAACAATTCGTAACCGTTTCAGGCGAAGTTAAAACCCCGTCGTTAGTACCGTTGCAAAATCGACTAACCATTCTCGAAGCACTTGCCACTTCCGGCGATCTTACCGAGTATGGCGACCGCGACAATGTGCTTATTATTCGCGAAGTGAACGGCGAACGCACTTATGCTCATTTGAGCCTTAACTCGTCGGAAGTGCTAACGTCGGAATACTACTATTTGCAGCCTAACGACTACATCTATGTCGCTCCCAACGAAATTCTTCAAGCAAATTCAAAATACAATCAAAATAACGCCTTCAAGCTCTCAGTGGTATCTACAATCGTAAGTGCCACATCTGTAATAGCTTCGTTGGTAATTGCACTTACCGTGAAATAATATGGTACGAAATAACAGCGATTTCATCGACCTAAAGGCGTTATTGCGCCAGTATGTGTCGAAATGGCATTATTTTGTCATTTCGGTGTTTGTTTGTTGCTCAATCGCAGCTATTTATATATTAGCTACACAACCCAAATATGCTGTGCAAGCCAATATGCTTATTTCTCAGGATAATTCCGACCCGATGAAGGCTAATCCTCTTGATGCCCTTTTCGGATCGGACGGTTATGTTGAAGATGAAATTTTCATTGTGTCGTCGCATACCGTTTATTCTGACGTAGCTCGCGATTTGGGTATTAACGTTACATACCTCAATCACAAAGGCTTGCGCAAGATTTTGGAATATCCTAATCATGCTCTCGAATTAAGCACTCCTGCCGGTATGCAAGATACATTGCGATCGAGCATTGTGTTTAAAGTGTCGGTTGATGAAGGTTCGAATAAGGCTGATATCGTAGGTAAATATTTGGGCGATAAGGTGTTGGATTTGAACGATGTGGAATTGCCGGGAACTATCGACACTCCCCTCGGTCCGATTACATTCGCAAAAACACAATATTTCCCCGTTGATGAGGATATTACCTATACAATTATCCTCTCCGGCTATGGTGTTGCTGCTGAAGATCTTTCTGAAGAAATTCATGCGGAAATTGCATCGAAGAAGAGTAATATGATTGCTTTGAGCATGAAAACAGCCAATTCGGATTATGGTGAAGATGTGCTCAACAAAATCATAGAAAAATACAACGAACGCGGTATCTTGCAAAAGAATAATCAAGGCGAACTTACCGAGCAATTCCTTAACACTCGTATTTCTCTCCTTGCTACCGAGCTCGACAAGGCAGAAACCGAACTTCTTGATTACAAAGAACGTAACGGTATTTTGAATGTCGAATCGCAGATAGAATATGAAGGTGAAAAACGATCGCTGCTCGAGGAATCTATCCTTGCTGCCGAAACAGAATTGCACGTTATGCGCCTCTCGCTTGACTTTATCAATGAAGCGGGCAATGAGTACGCACAAGTGCCCATTACTGTTGCCGATCCTACCTTGCAGAGTGCGGTGAGCAACCTTAACGGGCTCAATATTAGCCGTATGGAACTTCGCGAAAGCGCTCATGGCGACAATGACGCACTCGTACGTCTCGAACGTCGTATTGACATTGCGCGCAATAACCTTGTTGGTATGTTCAACTCGGCTATTAAACGTCAAGCAAAGACTGTAGACGAATTGAATTCTAAAATAAACAGTTCAAACGGAATGTTGGCGCAATTGCCTCGTGTAGAACGCGATTTGCGCAGCCTTTATCGCCAGCAGACGGTTAAACATCAGTTGTATCTTTACTTGCTCCAACGCCGCGAAGAGAACTCTGTCCTCCTTGCAAATGCAGTGCCGAAGGGTCAAATTGTTGACCAAGCTTTCACCTTGAGCGAACCTCTCGGCATGGGTAAGAAAGTTATCCTTGTTTTGGCGTTTATTTTCGGCTTGTTCATTCCTCCTGTAATACTTTATATCCGTCGCGTGTTCCATAATCGTTTCGAAACACGTCACGAAGTAGAACGTATCACCGATGTGCCTATCCTTGGCGAAATGTGCATAGATCGTTCGAATGAAAAGATTGTTGTTGCTTCCGATGCAACAACAGCGACAGCAGAACTTTTCCGTTTGATGCGCTCGAATTTGATGTTTGTCCTTAACGGTGCAAGCGATAAGGTTGTGCTGCTTACTTCGACAACATCCGGCGAAGGTAAATCGTTTATTTCTATAAACTTGGCAGCATCGTTGGCGCTTCTCAATAAGAAAGTGTTGCTTGTCGGAATGGATATCCGCAATCCTCGTTTGGCAGAATATCTCGACATTCATCCACGTTTCGGCTTGACACAATATTTGTCGTCAGCGAGTGTTACTGTTGACCAAATGATAGCAAAAGTCGATGGCGTTGAAGGTCTCGATGTTATCGTTGCCGGTCCTGTACCTCCGAACCCTGCCGAGTTGCTGTTGTCGGATAAAGTTGATAGCTTGTTCGCCGAATTGCGCAACGAATACGATTATATTATCGTCGACACCGCACCTATCGGCCTCGTCAGTGATACGTTTACTCTCAATCGTATTGCCGATGCCGCAATCTATGTATGCCGTGCTAATTACACTTCTGTTAACGACCTCGTGCTCGTTAATGATATCTTCGAACAGCAGCGTTTGAAGAAGCTATCGTTGGTTATCAACGGTTCGGCAGCGCATAAAACTTATGGCTACGGGGCTAAGAAAGCTCATTCAAAATAAGCATACTCTGTGATAAGAGCAACGAATAAAAACAAAGATATCAACACCGAGTGGCAATGCCGCCCGGTGTTGGTGCTGTTGTTTGCCTTTAAGGCGGAAAGGGCTGTGGCATGACATCTCTTGCTCTTAACACGTCGAATAACGAACGTCGTTATTTCGAAATCGAACCCGGTGGGTGGAAAACTTCCATCGCTTATTGCCTCACCCTTACTCTTATAGGGCTCAAGTTTTTCCCTGCGGTAGCTATAATGTTGCTGTTCTGGATGAATGCGTGGCGCAAAGATCGCTATGCGTTCCTTATCCAGGTGTCAATATTTGCCGGCGGTTTCGGTTTGTTGAATATCAACACTCTCAAAATTTTTACCGGAGACTTTGCCCTTCTCGCATCGGCATTATTGTGGTTCGTGATGCGAAAAGCACCGATATTGCGCAAGACATTGTGGGCGATGGCGGCATATTTTGCTATGCTTTTCGTCCTCGCTATGATGTCGATAGAGAGCATGGTGGTGCAATTTTATATTGTGCGCACGTGGTTGTTGATTGCGTATATTATTGTGCCTTTTGCTGTCTTTGCAGGTCGTGAATTTGTTTTCGATACATTCTTAAATAAGTTTTTCCCATATGTATTGGTAATTAGTGTATTCTATATTTTCGATGCATATGTCTTTTGTGGCAATGTTCTTGCCCCGGGAACGAAAGGTTTTGGCGAGAGTTATTTTTATAGTCCTTATTGGCAACCGTTATCGGGCAATTTCTTCCGCAAATATCCTCCGGGAATGTATTTGTATGCATTCTTCCTCGAGCCTGTTGCACGTCGCTATAAATTGCGTTTGTGGCAGTGGGCGATTATCTTTGTGGCGGTTGTCTGTACAAAGACTTTTACTCTTGTCGCTTGCCTTTTATTAGGCTATATTCTCTTTCAAGGCAACAAGAAGTTGATAATTAAATGTGGCGTTGCCGGGGTTCTCCTTTTGGGGGTGGCTTATGTGGTTGACTCTTATTTGCCGACTAATAAAGACGATGACTATGAACAGTCATACTTGCGTATAAAATCGTCCGTCGATCAATTTTCAGCCCTTATGGAGGCTGCTGACGATGAAGATATAGCAGATTTCGGCTCGGGACGTATTGCGCAATTTATTCCTAAAGCCGATCTTGTGATTAATGAAAATCGTGAATGGATAGGCTTAGGCTTTTTGCATCCAGATAAAACGCACATTAATCAGTATATCATTGATAACGAATATTATAACGACATCGAACAATCAATAGAAGTCGCCACCGGCGTTGAAATTATTCCATTACAGGTGTGGATCAACGTTGGATGGATAGGCCTAATCGGTCATTGCCTCTTCTTTTGGGCGTTGTGGATGTTCGTGCGCAAATTGCCAAATTCGGTATATTTCTTGTCTGTGTTGTATTATAATTTCATGATGGGCTTGTCCGGCTTCGCGGGGCTTATCTATATCCACGGACTTATTCTAACATCAGTAGCATATGCTGTTGTAATTTTGCCGCAGCGTCACACCCTTGTAGGCCCTTCAGCCCCGTGGATGTCGTTGCGACAAGCGCGTAAACACAATTTATTAGGTTGATTCAGACGGGGTCGACGTCGTAGTGTACACTCAGCGAGCGCACTAAGGGGCTGGCGGTGAGAGCGACATATTGTTCCCGCAAAATTTCTTTAACGCGTTTCATAGATGCGTTAGCTTCTATTTTCAGCATTATTTTTCGAATAAACAAATTTTGCACACGCGAGACGGCAGGTTCTTGCGGGCCGCATACGCGATTGCCGAAAACGGTGCGTAATTGTTGCGCAAAAGTCATTGCGTGTTGCTGACAAGTAGCGGCATCGCGATGCTTGATGTAGATGTTTATAATGCGCGTGAATGGCGGGAAAGAAAATGCACGGCGTTCTTCCAATTCGTGGCGATAAAAGCCTTCGTAGTCGTGCGCGGCGGCGAAGTGCAGAATAGGGCTGGAGGTGTCATACGCTTGAACGAGCACACGACCTTTGCCGTCGCGACGTCCGGCTCGCCCCGCAACTTGTTCTATCATATTAAAAGCTCTTTCTGCGGAGCGGAAGTCGGGGAAGTTGATAAGCGCATCGGCAGATAATACTCCCACTAGGTTTACATCGCCGAAATCAAGGCCTTTTGTTACCATTTGTGTGCCTACCAATATATCGGCTTTGTGTGCCGAGAAGTCGTCAATAATACGCGCGTAGCCGTCTTTATTTCGTGTAGTGTCGAGGTCCATGCGTAACACTGTGCGCTTTTCGAAAAGAGCAGCAACGTCTTCTTCAACACGCTCAGTGCCCCATCCAACAATTTCTATTGCCGGCTCTTTACATTCGGGGCATAGTTGAGGCACGGGATATTCGGCGCCGCAGTAATGGCAGTGCAATTTGCCGAAGCGTTTGTGATATGTCAGGGCGACATCACAGAAATCGCATTTTGGTGTGAAAGCGCACATGGAGCAGCGTGCCATCGGGGCATAGCCGCGGCGGTTGTGGAACAAAATTGCTTGTTTGCCGTTGCCGGTGATATCGAGCGTTGCGTCGAGGAGACGCTTGGATAATATGCCCGTAACTTCTTTTCGGCGGCGTTCGGCTCGCATATCTACAATTTCTATTGTCGGCAAGGCGACAGCATCGTAGCGCTCGGTAAGTTTTACCAAACCGAATCGGCCTTCGAGGGCTTTGTAATATGTTTCTATAGAAGGAGTTGCGCTGCCATAGAGCGTTTTAGCGCCGTGCATGGTTGCTAACATTGCCGCAGCGTCGCGGCCGTTATAACGCGGAGCGGGGTCGTATTGCTTGTAGCTGCTTTCGTGTTCTTCGTCGATAATTACCAAGCCCAAGCTATTGAAAGGCAAGAACACCGCCGAGCGCGCTCCGATAGCAACTAAAGGCTCGCGGCTTTTGAGCATACGTCGCCATAATTCAACGCGTTCGTTGTCGGAAAATTTGGAGTGATAGATTAACACTTTTTCGCCGAAAACGCGTTGCAGACGACGAGTGAGCTGTGTTGTGAGTGCTATTTCGGGTACGAGGAACAGCGCCTGGCGACCTTGCTTGAGCGCGTAGTCGATGAGGTGTATGTATATTTCCGTTTTGCCCGATGATGTTACGCCGTGGAGCAGGGTGATTGCTTTGTCGTTGAAGCTGCGTAAAATGTCGTCGTAGGCACGTTGTTGGGCTGTGGATAGTTTTGGTAAGGTGCCGGAGCTTACACCGCTATAGCTAAAACGCGATATTTCTTTGTTGTAAATCTCGCACAAACCTTTGTCGGCGAGGGATTTGATAATCTGGCGACTGACGTTAGCCCGTTCTGCTAACACTTCAAGCGGCACTTCGGCTAAAGGCTGGTCGGTGCGATTGAATTCTGACAATGCTAAAAGAGCAACGAGGGCTTCTTCTTGTTTGGGCGAGCGTTTTATGGCGGCGAAAGCGGTGTTGAAGGCCTCAGCGTTGCCGCGTTCGATAGTGGGACGAACGTAGGGGCGTTTGGTGACGCGATAGCGTTCGCCAAGTTTTTCGCTGACAATGACTATTTTGCTATCAACGAGCTTGTTGATAACCTTATTGACGTCAATGTCTTTTAATTTTTTTGCTATATCGTCGACGGGCATAGCCTTGCCATTTTTTAGCAATTCAAGCACGCTCATTTCGTCGGCGTTGCAAGAGGCAAAGTCTTCGTCGGTAGCGTCCGGAGATAGCTCGACGCGTGTTTCGCTTTCGATTTTAAGTCCTGACGGCAGTGCCGCTTTGAAAACCTCGCCGACAGAGCAGAGATAGTAGTTTGCCATCCATTCCCAAAAACGAATTTGCCCATTAAGCACAGAAGGCTCAGAGTCGAGACATAGCGCTATTGGTTTTACGTTAATTACGTCCGGCGGCGCTACAGGGCTTATTGAAGCAACAATGCCGGTGTAAAAACGTTTGTTTCCGAAAGGCACGGCAACGCGCATACCGGCGCGAAGGGTGCTTGCCATTTCGGTGGGTACGGAATAGGTGAAATACCCTGCTAGGGGCAGAGGTAATATGATTTGTGCAAACATTATTGCTAAGTTGGCGGCGTTAGTTGGCAAAGTTTACCGAGATGCCTAACTGAAAGCGCGAGGGGTTGAGAGGATAGTAGGGGAGTGAGAAATAATTGTCGCCGCCGAAGAGCCCTTTGTTGAAATGCGAGTACATTACATAGAATCGTGTGCGGCTAAGTTTCATATTTGCGTATAAATTGCAGAAAGGATAGTTGCCGATTTCGTATTCGTTTTGGTTTACGAATTGCGCTGTTGCAGGCTGATAGCTAGGAGCTTTGTAGCTGGTGTAGTAGTCGCAATCAACGCCGAATTGTAAATCCAAGGTTGCGATACGGCATAGCAAATAGAGGTTAGAGTAAACAGCCAATTTAGGCAGAGGGATAATCTCTTGCTTCGAACTTGTTTGGTATGTTACGCTATTGTCCCAATGCAAGATTCCGAGGCGGAAGTTTTGATTAAGGCTCAGCGACAGCACTTGAACGCTACTGCCGCATTGTTGCGGTGTTCCGTCGCTACCGAAGTAAATGTGATTTTGCAAGTTGCTGAGGCTTGCGCGTACTTTAGTGTTTGTGCGTCCGAGATACACTTCTCCGCCGAAGTTGACGGTGCGTTCCTTGCCGAAGTCGTTATGCCAAATAAAGTGGTTAGAAAGATAATTCTTTGTTAGATAAGGTGCTTCCGAATTGTCGAACGAGCCGAAGGCTTTAATTTGGAGGCTGTCGTTCATTAAAGGGAATTTGGTAGCAGCTTCGCCATCGATATGGAAGTCGGCGGCAACGTCGCCAAGGAAACCTATCTGCGCCGTTGCTTGATATGTAAGGATGCTACCGCGTTGCTTTGTCAGTTGAGCGCCCACCCATGCTACTTGCTGTGATTCTTTTGCTTTGATAGAGTTTATACCTTCGGGGAAGGCGTCAAGGCCGAGTTCGCTATTGGTGCGGTCGAGAGTGTCGGCGGGCATTGCATAGTGGCGTACTTCGTGCGTGATGAAGGCGGCGATGCCGAATTTGGCGTATTTGTGAAAGCCTTCAAGTAGTGAGATGCCGAAGGTGTTTGTTAAGGTCCACGACGTCGTTTTGTCGTGGGTGAGGTCGGGGTTCAAATAGGTGTGGTCAAAAAACTCCTTGCCTTCGCGCATATCGCTGTTGGTGAAGAGGTGTTTGTTGGCATTATATTTGAGAGTGTAAATAAACGACGAAACGGGAATATATGTTCTAACGACGGTGGTGTCGTCGATATTTTCTTCGTGCCAATATCCGACTTTGTATCTGTTGTTGAAATACAATTCTTCGCCCCACAGACGTGTGTGAGCATCGCTGAGACGAGTAGGAATAGATTTTGCGTCGATTTTTGTTATACCGCCTTGCAACTCTGCCGGGTCGGTGATGTATTGCATATCGGTGATGCCGCCGTTTTCTTTGTTAAGCAAGTTGAAGTGGTTGAAGTAAGCTTGCATCTCGTATCTGTCGCCCATATACGATCCTGAGAAGCCCCAACTAAGGTCTTTTGTGGCTTGATTGGCGTAGCTGCCTTTAGAGTACAGATAGTCGAGACGCGCTCCTACTTGAGCTCGGGCATTAATGTTGCCGGTGAAAATTCCGTGAAGACGTTCTTGCGAGTTATCACGTCCGCCGCCGGTATTGAACGATAGCAAAGTCATCGGAATGCGAGTGTTGTAAAAACGCATATTGTCGAACGTCGGCATCCAATGCGTCAACCCGTCGCGGAAGAAGAAATCGCTCATCTGTTCGCGCTCATGAAAAATCATGTTCATACCCTCAGCGCCAAGGTTACCTGTTGTTGCCCATGCGTCAGAAACGAACGATGGCACAAAACGGCGACTATAATTTTCAAAAAGAGTGTCAATTTCGGCAGGTTCGCGCAAGCCTAAAGGAGCGACAAGTTTCCAAGCATAAGGTTCTAAAGCCTTCGCGGCAGCTATTGAGTCTGCGTAGGATTGGTCTTCGCTTTCTTGGGCGCGTGTTGGCATGAAGATTAGTGCCATTATGATAATGGCAAAACAGCGTGTGGCTATGTTGTGTAATTTGTTTTCCTTTTCCATTTGTAAGTGCAAATTTACATAAAAATTGGGAGATTTCTGCACCGACATACCAAAAAGGTCAATACTACCACAATTTATTCGCAATTATTGCTGTCTAACAACACGTTAAAGAGAAAGATTGATAAAAAGCAAGTTCAATTTTGATTGAACTATGGAATTGGTGTTGACGAGAGCTAAAAATAAAAGCAGGAGGCGAGTTTGTGGCAAGCCTCCTGCGTTGTTTATTTGATGTTTAGTTTTGCGGTTCGTCGTACCATTTGGAGTACATCAGATAGTTGTTTGCTATTTTGATGTTCATTTCACGCGCTTGAGCGGGATCGACGGGTTTAATAAATTTTGCCGGCGCTCCGCCCCATAGTTCGTTAGGTCCTATTTTAGTACGAGCCAGGACAACAGATCCGGCAGCGACGATAGCGCCTTCGCCGACTTCGGCGTCGTCCATCACTACTGCTCCCATGCCTATGAGTGCAAAGTTGTGTATCTTGGCACCGTGGATGGTAACGTTGTGGCCGATAGAAACATCGTCGCCGATTTCGATGGTGGATTTTTGATATAGAGTGTGCAGTACGCTGCCGTCTTGTACGTTGACGCGATTACCGATTTTGATGGTGTTAACGTCGCCGCGCAAAACGGAGTTGAACCAAATGCTGCAACCGTCGCCTATAGTGACGTCGCCGATAATGGTTGCGTTAGGAGCGAGGAAACAGTCGTTGCCGATTTCGGGAGTGAAACCGCGTAATGGTATTATAAGAGCCATATTGTTATGCTTTTAGAGGTGCTGTGTGAGCGAGGAGCCATTGGCGTTCTTCGTCGGTGTCGAGGGCGGGAAGAAGGCGTTCGGCAACGGTGGCATGGTAGTTGTCGACCCATGCTATTTCCTCTTCGGTCATTAGTGACAGGTCGAAGAGGCTACGGTCGAAGGGGCAGAGGGTAAGGGTTTCGAAGCAAAGGAATTTACCGAAGTCGGTGTCTTTACTTTCGCGGCAAAGTACGAGGTTTTCGCAGCGAATGCCGTGTATGCCTTCGCGATATAAACCGGGTTCGTTTGATGTTATGCTACCGACGAGCAGAGGTGCTTCGACGTTGTTTAGTCGTATGCTATGAGGGCCTTCGTGAACACTCAAGAAGTGACCTACGCCATGACCTGTGCCGTGGAGGTAGTTCAAACCGTTTTTCCATAGGAATTGACGAGCGAGAACGTCGAGTTGTGCACCGCGAGTGCCGGCAGGGAAGATGGCGGTGCCGAGGGCGATGTGACCTTTCATAACGAGGGTGAAGTCGCTCTTTTCTTGTGCCGTAGGAGTGCCGAGGCAGAAGGTGCGTGTGATGTCGGTTGTGCCGTCGAGGTATTGTGCGCCGCTGTCAACAAGCAAAAGACCTTCGGGGCGGAGGGTGGCTTTGCTGTTTTCGTCGGCTTCGTAGTGTACGATAGCGCCGTGAGCGGCATAGCCGGCGATGGTGCCGAAGCTTTCGTCGACATAGTGTTCGCCTTGAGAGCGATATTTGTGTAAGATGTCGGCAACGTCGAGTTCGGTGGTGGTGACGTTAGTGGCAAGGCGTTTTTCAATTTCCATAAATGCCTTAACGAGAGCAGCGCCATCGCGAACCATAGCTTTACGCACGCCGGCGATTTGGGTTTCGTTTTTAACCGATTTCAGACGCGCTGCCGTGCTTGTGCCGCTGTCGATAGTGCGTTCTCCGAGGATGTTCATGATTTCGGCGGCGGTGTGAGCGGCGTCGGCAAGCACGCGTATGTCGTGGGGAAGTGTGCTGAGATATTTTTTAATATCAGCGTATGGCAAAGTGCTGACGCCCTCGCCGGCGAGGTAGTTGATAACGTCGTCGCTGAGTTTGGCGGGGTCGGTAAATAGCACTTTTTCGGTGTTGGAGAGGTATAGGAAAGCAGTTGCGACGGGAGTGTGTTTAACGTCGTTGCTGCGTATATTTAGAGTCCACGCTATGTCATCGAGAGCAGAGCTGAGCACGGCTTGCGCATTGTTTTCAGCAGCGGCAGCCATTATTTTGGCAATTTTTTCGTGAGCTGATTCACCGGCGTATGCAATGTTGTGGATGTATATCGGCGCGTCGGGAAGCGCAGGGCGGTCGAGCCATAGTTGGTCTATAGGCGCAAAGCTACTGTCGAGGCTTATGCCTTTAGCTGCGAGAGTAGCTGCGAGGGCTTCGACTTGGGGCATGGTGAATAGCATACCGTCAAGACCTACCTTGCTGCCGGGTTTAAGGTTTTGGCATAGCCATTGTGAAATAGACGGAGTTTCGGCGAGGCCGTCTTTCATAAGTTCGATTCCTGTGCCGTTGAGTTGTTCGGCAGCTTGGATAAAATATCGCGAGTCGGTCCAAAGAGCGGCATTTGATGAGGTAACAACCAAATCACCGGCAGAGCCGGAGAAACCGCTAAGCCAGCGGCGTACTTGCCAATGCGAAGCGAGATATTCGCCGAGATGAGGGTCGGCTTGGGGAACGATAACGGCACTGATGCCGGCGCTTTGCATGAGTGTGCGTAGGGCGCTGAGTCGTTCGGTATATACGTTGTTCATATCTTTAGTGTTTTATCTGTAACTTTTAAGTGGAGGATAGAAAGCGTCTGGGACGTGTTCGAATTTATAATTGTCTTCAGTTCCTCGTATTGCAAAAAGGTCGAAACGAACATTGTGCGGAAGGTTGTGGCTTCGGATATATGCGTCGGCGGCGCGCACCATGTGCATAATTTTTTTGTTGTCGACAGCGTCGAGCGGATCTTCGTCGAGATTAGAACGAGTTTTGACTTCACCCACGACCAAGGTGTCGCCGCGCATAGCGATGATGTCAATTTCGAGATGCCCCATGCGCCAATTACGCTCCGTTATAGCGAAGCCTTCGGCGGTAAGAGCATCGACGGCGAGTTGCTCGCCCCATTTTCCTAATTCGTTGTGCTGAGCCATCGCAAGTGGGGGTTATTGATATGCAAATTTAGCATTTATTTTTTTGTTGGTGGGTGAAATATGTATAAAATGCAGTATATTTGTATTAAAATAATTTCAAATCTATTGCGTAGATAAGCAATGGAAGCCTTTTCTGAAAAATAACACTTGTCTGCATGGATTCTCCATCGCTCTTTACTGATACTCCTACATCACCTGATACTAAAATTGTTATGCGTTGTGTAGTGCGAAAGGTGCACTATACAAACGACAATGATTGGTGTATATGTGATATTGTTGATTCTGACGGCAAAAGAAATCATGCCGTAGGCATCGTGCCCGGTATTGCCAAAGGGATGGCACTGGAAGTGCAAGGCGAGTGGGTCGAACATCGCACTTATGGCTTGCAGTTTAGAATAGACCGTTATCGCGAGGTGTTGCCGGACGGTAGGAAGGGTGTTATAGCTTATCTTAGTTCGGGAATCTTGCCGAGTGTAGGTCCGGCAACGGCAAAGAAGATTGTTGACGCTTTGGGTGACGATGCTATAAAGCGTTTGGATAAAGATTTGTCATGTTTGGACGAGGTGCCCGGAATCTCGATAAAGCGACGTCAAAAAATAGCCGAGGCGTGGGAGTCGGGGCGTGAAAGACGTGGTGCTTTGGTGTTTATGCAACAGCTGGGTTTGACGTCGGCGATGGCTAATCGCCTTTTCGATGTCTTTGGCAACACGTCGCAAGCGACTATTAAAGAGAATCCTTACGATATTACGCGTGTCGACGGCATTGGTTTTACGACTGCCGATATTGTAGCGCGTAGTTTGGGGATAAGTAATAACGATAGTCGGCGATGCTCGGCAGGATGTATGTATACCTTGACGAAGCTATGTGCTGATGGAAATGTCTTTGCAACACGTCAACAGCTTATTGCCGAAACAGCCAAGCTTATAAAAGTGGGCGTGGCAGATATTGAAATCGTGCTTGATGACCTTGTGGCATCAAAGAAAGTTGTTGTTGACGGCGCAGCAATCTATTTGCCGTGGTTATATAATGCCGAGGTTCAAGCCGCCGAGGCGTTGGTAGCTTTGGCTCAGGCACCGTTGCCAAAATTCAAAATCCAAGCACCGCCGAAAACTCCGGAGGGGCTTGTGTATGACGAAATACAGTTGCAAGCTATTGACGATGCTATTGCGAAGAAAGTTTTTGTTTTAACCGGTGGCCCCGGCACGGGTAAAACGACGACGGTACGAGGCATTATATCGCGTCTGAAAGCGTGTAAGTTAGATGTTCTATTAGCCGCCCCGACGGGACGCGCGGCAAAGCGTCTGTCGCAGGCAACGAATATGAAAGCTGTGACTATTCATCGTCTTTTGGAGGCTACAGGCACGCAATTCGAACGCAACGAAGAGCGTCCGTTAAAGGGCGACGCTCTTATCGTTGATGAATGTTCGATGCTTGATATTTCACTGTTTAATAGCTTATTAAAAGCCTTGCCCGAACATATGCGGCTTATTTTGGTCGGTGATGTTGACCAGTTGCCTAGTGTCGGACCGGGAAATGTGCTTGCCGATATTATTAATTCGCAACAAGTGTCGGTGGTGCGACTCAAAAAAATATTTCGCCAAGCCGAACATAGCCATATCATTGCTAATGCTCATCGTATCAACGCCGGAGAGTATCCTGTAGATGATAAATCAGAATTGTCGGATTTCTTTATTATGCGCGTAGCTCCGGAGAATCTAGCCGATACAATATCCGGCTTGGTGAGCAAACGTCTTCCGGCAAAATATGCATTTCGGCCGAGTGATATTCAGGTGCTAACCCCGATGCATTCCGGCGGAGTCGGCACAGATGCCCTCAACGAAATGTTGCAAGAAGTATTAAACCCTGGCGGCGCACCGGCCGGCGATTTCAGAATTGGTGACCGTGTTATGCAAACGTCGAATAACTACACTCTAGGGGTGTTTAACGGCGACATAGGAACCGTAGAAGGCTACAATAAAGACAATGGCGATTTGATAATCAATTATGAAGGCAGAAGCGTTAAATATGAAGATAACGACACCGATGCGCTTGTTTTGGCGTATGCAATAACGGTTCACAAGAGTCAAGGTTCGGAGTTTCCTGTTGTAATTATGCCTGTCGTAAATTCGCGAATGTTGCAGCGCAATCTTATTTACACTGCCGTTACGCGTGCTAAAAAACTTTGTATTCTTTTGGGCAATCCCGAATCACTCGCTAAGGGCATCGCAAACAGCACAATATCCGACCGAAATTCTCGTCTGGCAGATAGAATAGTGGAACAGATGACGAAATAGCCTTTACCATATAGGCGAGAAAGGATCAACTTTGGCGAGCTGAGATGTTACATCGCCCATAGCCTCGGGATGTGATGATGTGGTGAATTTTAGCACAGATGCGCCGACACTCAAATCTAGCTGTCGGAGGTTTATCCAATAATAACACGGATTAGTTGCCGGATGAAAGTAATATTTTCCACCGGTGCTATCGGCAATAGACGTCCATTGTGTAGACGACACATTCGGCTCTGTTTCAATTTCGTAGCCATACGGCACAGCCACATTGCCCATAATGCTCATCAGCGAGGCTAAAGCCGTTTGATATGGCGAATTATTGGGCACATGATTTATGAAAAAAGTCGCACGCACAAACCGATCTTGGCTTCGAACAGTGCCGGGAAGCATATTCACGCCGCCTACTTTTTGCCAATAGTTGTTTATTGCCGTCATTTGCGGATATGCGGGGTCGTTGGTGAGGACTTTGATTTCGTTGCCTTCGTAGGTGTGTAGGGTGCCGTTAACATATTCCAAAAGAAGAGTATTGCCCGAGGAGTCTGTTATGGCCCAATGGAGAGCAGAAACGGTGCCGCCGTCAAAGGTTTTGCCGGAGATGGCAAACTGATTGTTGTCGAGCCATGTTTTCGCTTCGGCGACGGTGGCGAAATTGTCAAGGAAATAGCTTATCAACACAGCGAGGCTCATTACGGGAGTTGTGCCATCGTCGGAAGTGTGATATTGAGTACCTTTGCAGAATAATCCGTTCATAACCAGGCCTTTTTCGTTCATTCCTTCGGTAACGCCGCCATCGTAACTCACAGCGAGGACTGTGCCATATTTTGATGTCCATTTTAAGCATGGCTCTTGGGGCATACTTGTTTTGTTCATTCCGCGAGGATAAACGTAAATATCTGTTGGTATCGGTGATCGCCAATCGAGAGTGCGCCCGACCATAACGTTATCGTTGCCGCCCTCGCCAACATAAACAACACGAGAACAAGCATCGGCACGAGTGCCGGAAGTAACAACTAATATCGCAACAATAAGTGTACTAAGCAGTTTCATAGTCTAATATATTTGTTACATAACAACCGCTATACATGCATAAAAGTTCATTACCGTCCGATATATTAACAAAAAGCCGCGACCTATAAAAATAGACCGCGGCTTAGACGCTTGTAATCGTATTAATAAGGATAAACCCAATTGAAAACTAAGTGACATTCGCCCGTGAATACAATTTCGGAGTATTGCATTTCTTCTTCATGCCCAAGTTCTATTGAATCGTAATATTCTCGGGAGTGTTGGCGAATCATTGGCAGTGTCATATAGAATGTTAGATTGTCGTATTTTTCGGATGGGTGTTCAGTAAATTCTAACCAATACGAATGTTGAAGCCAAGTATCGTTGGCAAAAAAGCTTTGCATGTCTTTTGGAAGTTCTTCGCCGAAATTGTAAAGAAATTTCGGATTTTCACGTCCGATGATAATACAAGGACAAGTATCGTATACCGTAAAATATTTACTTAAGTTTGTGCCCGGAGCTTCTCCAAATAGAGTTTTGTCGCATGTTATGGAAACTTCTCCGTTTATATACGCAGTAGCAATTTTAGGTTGACAAGAGTTGTTTGTTTTTCTATAATTGTCTAGAGCTTCGATATAAAAGGAATAATTTTTAGTTTCATATTGATGCTGAGCATATTGATTACCTAATGATGGGATGGTGTCATATTTTAGCCTGATGCATAATTTGAAATCATCATAGTCTTTTACATACTTGGTAAGATCGAAGAATTCATCCGTCGGCATTCCATTAGATTCAAGATAATTAAGACAATATAAGTTTGCATCATATATATCACCACCTGATATAAAGTAACCAACGTAAAGAGGAGGACAGTTCTCAAAATGTTGTGTAGAATCATCGTCATTGCATGAACACATCAGAACCCCGAAGATTGCTGATAGTAATACTATAATGTAATTTTTCATAACTATATAATTTTAGTTGTTCGTTGCGTGAAAGTCATGAATAATATGTCGTTCAAGATTCCAATTACGAGATTGGACGTCAATCTAATATCGCGTTATATACCATTGAGTGTAATTTGTTTGTTGGTTTATTTATGGTTTGTTGCTTTTTGATGCACAAAGTTACAATGTTTTTTTTAATAGCAAAGAAATTATCAAAAAAATGTGCATATTTTTATGATTATTTTGTTTTGCAAGAATTTTGCTATTTAAGTTATGGCGTTGAGATAAAAAAACGACTCGGATACAAATCCGAGTCGTGGTGTGGTTGAGATAGTTATTTGTCGAGTCTTCGGTGCAGATAGTCTATTACTATGTCAGCGAGATTCTCGAGAGGTAACTTCGACGAGTCGAGACATATGTCGTAGCTATCCGCAGCGCCCCAGCGTTTGTCGGTGTAGAAGTTGTAGAAGTTAGCACGAAGTTTGTTGGTTCGTTCCGCAAGAGCAAGAGCGTCATCTATAGTAGCGCAGTCGTTTCGACTAACAATTCTCTTAGCACATTCTTCCAGCGGCGCGTGCACGAAAATGTTGATAACGTTAGGCATATCTCTCAACACATAGTCTGCCGATCGCCCAACAATAACGCATGGCTCGTTTTGGGCGAGTTCGTGCATAAAGTCGCATTGAGCTTTGTAAACTCTGTCAGTACCACAAGAAGTATCACCGAGCCAGGACATAGGATAAAAGCCGAGCGAGAAAGGAATAATGCCCCCGGTAATTTGAGGAACCCGTTCGTCCGCGCGGCAGAAATATTCGATGTCGTAACCGGCTTTTTCGGCGGCTTTAATAAGTAGCATCTTGTCGTAGAACCCAATGCCAAGTCTGTCGGCAATAATTTTGCCGAGGGCACGTCCGCCACTACCAAAGCTGCGGCCTATTGTGATTACGTATTTAGCAGGTAACATGGTAGTATAATAACAAATGCCGCCGCAAAAAGGCGGCGGCATGGTTAATTATTTTTTGTCTTCAGATTTTTTAGTCGCCTTACGAGTTTTTTTCTCTTTAGGAGTGTCGGTAGCTTTGGCTTTTTTCGCTGTTTTTTTAGCGGGCTTATCTTCTTCAGCGTCGGCAGCGGCGATACGTTCGGACATCGGGCGGTGTTCGATATTGTACTGCTCGATGTTTTTGCGCATTGACTTGAGTTCTTTGTTGAGCGCTTCTATTTCGGCATCTTGGTTTGCAATTGTCATGAGAAGCGAGTTTAGCTCTTCGCTGTCGATTTGCGAGGGGAACTCTTCTTCTACGCGCATAAGGAAGTCTGCGAGAACGTTCATATAGTTAGTGAACGCAGCGTAGGGTGTTTCGTAGGGGCTGAAGCCATTAGAGCGATTGCTCATGTAGAAGAAGTGGTCGCACGATTGGAGGTATTGCCAGTCTCGTTTTAGCGAACGGTTGTTGCATTGGCGCACACGTTCGGCAGCGCTATATAGCTTTTCGTAAGCTTCGTTTTGCAAGCGGTTACCGAGCCAAGCCGAAGTGCCGCGAGCTTCGTCGGCAGAGGTTGAGATGGGGTACATTACCGACAGATCGCCAACGGGTTTGATTTTTGATATTGCTTCCGAGGGTGTGATGAAGTCGATGCCATACTGAGCAGCGAAGCGGGGGAGGGCTTCAAGGAATTGGAAGATGCCCGTTGTTTCGGGGTGATGATCGCCAAAGGTTTCCATGTTGAGGAAGATGTTGACGATTTGTTCTTCGCGCGGAGTAGAGGCTATCCACGACATATATTTGTCGGCGGTAAGCGGATATTCGGGCCAGTTGGTGTTGCTGAAGTATAGAGCGATATCGTCGGAAAGCTCGGCGTTGCGGAGCAACAGTTTTAGTTTGGGTGATGTTGCTGCTGTGTATAGGTAGTTGGGCGATTTCCAACCGAGGATGTGTTTAGCACCTTCGGTTAGGACACCTTTGAATCCCATTTCGGTGAGTTGAGGTGCTAAATCGTCGTCGTAAATGAGTTCGGTGTTGCGAACAACTTTTGGTTTTACGCCGAAACGCGCTTTTAATATAGCGCAAGTGTCTGCAACTTGCTGTGCGAATTCTTCGGGATCGGAGAGCGAAGCCAAAGAGTATGCGAAAGGTTGCGCAACAAATTCAACGCAGCCGGTGTCGGCGAGCTTTTTGAGGATGTCAATAAGTTCGGGGACGTAGTGCTCGATTTGTTCAAGCGCGACGCCGGAAATAGCAATAGAGCATTTAAAACGACCTTCCCCTTCTTGCACCATACGCAAGAGTGTTTCAGCGGCAGGAACGTAAGAGTTACGAGCTACGCGGCTAACGATGTCGTCGTTGAGGAAGTCGTCAAAATACCAATGGTCGCGGCCGATATCGAAGAAACGATAACGTTTGAGGCGGAATGGCTGATGTATCTCGAAGTTTAAACAGATTGCTTTCATTGTAGTAGAGGTAATTAATTGCGAGCCAAAACTTTATTATAGATATCAATGACCTTTCGGCCTGCTTTGTCCCATGTTATCTGAGCTACCTCGGCCAAGCCGTCTTCTTTGAGTTGACGGTAAAGTGCGGGGTAAGAAATAATAGCGTGAATAGCGTCGGCCATAGCGTCGATGTCCCAATAGTCTGTTTTGATGACGTTGTCGAGAATTTCGGCACAGCCGCTTTGTTTTGATATAATAGATGGCACACCCATTTGCATGGCTTCCAGCGGCGAGATGCCGAAGGGTTCTGAAACGGATGGCATGATGTATACGTCTGACGCTTTTAGCATTTCGTATACCTGACGGCCTTTTTGGAAACCGGGGAAGTGGAATCTGTCGGCGATGCCGCGTTCGGCGGCAAGGTTTATCATTTTATCCATCATGTCGCCCGAGCCTGCCATTACGAAGCGTACGTTGCTGCAGTTGCGTAGAACTTTAGCTGCGGCTTCTACGAAATATTCCGGGCCTTTTTGCATTGTGATACGTCCGAGGAAGGTCACAACTTTTTCTTTTGTAGTGCGCGGATTTTCGATGTTTATAAGGTCTTCGCTCAGTGGCACAACGGCATTGTGTACAGTTGTAACTTTCGCGGGGTCGATGCCGTAATGGTCGATAACGGTTTGACGGGTGAGGTTGCTGACGGTAATGATGTGGTCGGCGTGAGTCATGCCGTCGCGTTCGATACCGTAAACGGTAGGGTTGGGCTTGCCGCGAGAGCGGTCGTATTCGGTTGCGTGCACGTGCACAACGAGAGGCTTGCCTGTAACTTGTTTGGCGTGGATGCCGGCAGGGTAGGTGAGCCAGTCGTGGCTGTGGATGATGTCGAAATCAAGTGTGCGTGCTATGACACCGGCGGCGATAGAGTAGTTGTTAATTTCTTCGAGCAAGTTGGAAGGATATTTGCCCGAGAATTCGATGCAGCCGAGGTCGTTGGTGCGTAGATAGTTAAAATCGGCGTAAATATGTTCGCGAAGGCGATAGTAAAGGTCGGGGCTCATAACGTTGCCTATTCGCGACTCTACATAGTCGCTATTGACATCGCGCCAAGCTACCGGAACTTGAGATGTGCCGATTATGTTTGCAAACGAACGGTCTTCGTCGCCGAAGGGTTTGGGAATGACGAAAGTGATGTCCATATCGCCACACTCCCACATACCGCGAGTCAAGCCATACGAAGCAGTTCCGAGGCCGCCGAGGATGTGAGGTGGAAATTCCCAACCGAACATTAATGCTTTCATTGTCTTGGTGTTTTATTTAGTGTTGAGAATGGGAATTTAAGCGTTTTGGTCGAAGCGTTTAAGAGTGCGATAAGCACGCAACACTTCGGCAACGTTAGTAGCGTGGCTGACAGCCCCTCTGCCGATGTATGGTGGGTTGCCGTCATATAGCTGACTAAGCGATGCTATGCAGTTTTGCGTCATGTCGTCTTCGAAGCCTATCAATAGACGGTCGATGTATCCGACGCCGCTCATGCCGAAAACGCGTAAGTAAGCGTCGGCGTAGAAACCGGCGAGCCATGGGCGAACGGGGCCGTTGTGCATTGCAAATTCGCGTTCGTCGGGGCTGCCGAGATAGAAGGGACGGTAGCCGTAGCTCTTGGGTGATAGGGTGCGCAAGCCTTTAGGGGTGAGGAGCTCGCGGGTGACAACGTCAAGAACGGTCTTGCGGCTGCGACGGTCGAGGGGTGAATAGTCGAGGCCGATGGCGATAGCCATGTTGGGGCGTACTGACGGGTCGGCGTATGTGCCGTCAACGAAGTCGTAGAGGTAACCGCTGTCGTTGAGGAAGGTGTTGATGAATGGTTGTTTCATCTTGTCGGCATGAGCGAGCCATGCTTCGCGACGTGAGGCATAATTTTCGTCGCCCTCGGCAAGAGCGGCGGCAAACATTAGTGCGTTATACCACAATGCGTTGAATTCGACAAGCATACCTGTGCGCTTAACGACGGGTTCGCCGTTGAGCATAGAGTTCATCCACGATACGGGTTTGAGGTGTCCGTCGGTGCTGAGTAAGCCGTTTTCGGCGTTGACATACAAGTTTGGATGTTCGCCGCTACGGATGTTTTCTATTAGCTTGGATACGGTGTCGAGATAAAGTTTGCGGGTGTCGTCGTTGCCGTAAGTGCGTGAATATTGTTGAATAGCCCAAATGGCCCAAAGAGGGATGTCGGGGAGGTCGATACCTTGGATGTGTTTTGATGTAACGCCTGTTTCGACAAATCGCATAAGAGCTTTTAGTGCTGTTTCGGCGATAGCTTCAAAATCGGCTTTGTGGTCGATGGCGAGCGTAAGTCCGGGGAGGGACATGAAGGTGTTACGCGCCAATACAACGCCCCATGGGAAGCCGGAAATGAGATACATTCCATCGCCACGACGGATGTAGAACTGTTTTGCGCTGTTTTTGAGGCAGTTGAAGAAAGAAGAACGCGGAGTGCGGCTTGCTTTTTCAACTTCGTACATCTCGGCAAGGTCGTCAGGATTTATTTCACCGACGCCGGCAGAGAAGTAGATAGATTCGCCTTTACGGATAGGCACTTCGAAATATCCGGGCACCCATAGGTCTTCGCAGTAAGGTACACCGCGTTCGAGGTCTTTGACATATTCGATGTCTTTGTACCAGTTTGGGTCGTCAACCCATTGCGGCTTGCGGCTGAACTGCATATATAGCGTTGGGTAGCCGTCATAGAGACTGGTAGCAACGCCATTGTTTACCGGGGTCATGGTTTTGTTGATGGCATCGTTAGCGATGCAAAGACTGTTGACCTCGCGGAAAGCTAAGAAGGGACGGAAACGAAGTGTTGTTTCGGAATGTGCCTCTACAAGGGTGTATCGTATGATAATACGATTTTCTTGACTGATGAAGATTTTTTCTTTGGTAAGTATAACGCCGCCAACGCGATAAGTCATACGCGGCACGCTTTCGCAGTCGAATTCGCGGATATACTTATGACCTGCAGGGCTATAAACGCCACCCTTATAGCGATGTATGCCCAAGTTAAATGGTGCGCCGTGTTGTATTACTGTCTCGTCGAGGCTCGATAGTAGTACATGGTTGCGGTAGTCCATCGATTCGATAGGAATCACCAAAAGGCCATGTTGTTTTCGGGTGTTACAACCTACTAGCGAGGTGCAGTGATATGCACCGGCTTGGTTGGTGCGCAACATTTCCTTTGTTAGTGATTGATCGAGGTTTATGAGCAGGTTCTTATCAAATTTAAGATAACTCATTTGGTTTTAGGTTTTTTTAATGGCTTTACGATAGTAAGTGCCGATACAAATGTACCGACTGCCAAACATCTGCGAATTTAACAAAAATAGTCCGAATAACAAAGGGATATGCTTTAAAACATATTTTAGAACATTATTTTTGTCTGATTGTGTCGTGTCGCGTTACGGGGCAGTCTAGAAAATTTTGACTTTGGGGAGTGTGGCGATGTTTGGGCGTTGGTGCTTTTTTTTGCTTTTTGGCTTTGCGGCGGTGTTTCTTTTGGGCTGTGCTGTCGGCGGGAGTTGATGGTGATGCGGTGATGGTGTCGACAGGGGCGGGTAGCTCGTATGTCGGTGCGGCGACGGTATGGCGCAGTATCAGTAGGCTCGTTATTATGACAATAACGATGCCTATTGACCATGCGGCGCGGATTAGTGTTTCCGATTGCTTGCCACGCATTTTAGAGATAGTTGTTTATCAAGATGAGCGCTATTAATACGGGTGCTAAATAGCGAATAATCCACGCAATGATGAACGTTGACTGCGAGCGTATGCTGCCGTGGTTTGATAGTTCGTCGTGGAGTAATTTGCGAGGTCCGAACCAACCGACGTAGATGCAAACACCGAAAGATACCACCGGCAAAAGTATATTTGTGGTGACGCTGTCGAGGAGGTCGAAGATTGTTAAACCGCAGATGGTGAAGTCTGATAGGCTACCCATAGACAAGGCGCAGAGGGTGCTGAGGATTGTTAAGGGAAGGAATACTACCATGACGGCTTTTCGGCGACTCATGCCTAAACGGTCTTGTAGTGTTGCGATAGGTACTTCGGCAATAGATACGCAAGATGTTAGCGCGGCAACGAAAAGGAGGACGAAGAATAGTGTCGACCATAGTTGCGAGAAGGGTAGGCGAGCGAAGATTTCGGGGAGGGTTACAAAGACGAGCGTGGCGCCTCGGAGAGATTCGTTGTCGAGGCCGAAACTCTTGATTGCCGGAAAGATGATGAGCCCCATCATTACTGCCACTAATAAGCTCATTAACGCAACGATTATCGATGTTTTTACTAATCGGGTGTTGCGCGGATAATAGGCTGAGTATGTGATTAATATGCCCATGCCGAGGCTGAGACTAAAGAATGCCTGGCCGAGAGCGTTGATAACTGTTGACGGGGTTATTTTCGAGAAGTCGGGTTCGAGGAAGAAACGCACGCCGTCCATGGCGTTGGGGAGCGTTAAGCTGACGCCGCACATAACGCCGAGGATAACAAATAGCATCGGCATCATGATGTTAGACATTCGTTCTATTCCTTTTTGTACGCCTGCCATAAGAACGCCGGCGTTGATTATCAGTAATATAAGAGTGTAAATTACAGGTCTCAAATCCGAGCCGATGTAAAGGTTCATTCGTTCGGCGAAGGCGGTGCGGAATGTTTCGTTGTTGATAGTATTAGCACCGGTGTCAAGCCCGGCATAAAGTCCGCCACCGACGCTTTCGACAAGATATTCGAGCGTCCACCCGGCAACGACCATGTAATAGCAAATAATAAGGTATGGTGTTAGGACAGCAATAGCGCCGATAATCCACCATTTGCTTTTTGGCGAGAAATGTAAGAAAGCGCCTATAGCATCGCTTTTGCTACCGCGACCGAGTGAAAATTCGGCAAGCATCACGGGTATTCCAAGTAAAAGAACACATATAATATATAATAGCAGAAAAACCGAGCCGCCGTTAGCTTGAGTTTCGGCAGGAAAGCGCCATACATTACCAAGACCTACGGCAGAACCTACAGTGGCAGCAATAAGACCTATTTTGGATGCAAATTCATTCTTTGACATAGTCGTTTTTTTGTTAAAAAGAGACTAGAGAATAGACATTAGTGGCAAAATTAAGCTATTTTATTCTAAAAACAAAATGTAATTTCGATAATCCAAAAAAAACAATTAACTTTGCAGTGCGTAAAAGGCTTCAATGCCGCGCATCATAAGCCAAAGACAACAAAACCAATATAATTAACTATAACATGGTAAGTTATAAAGAACTCGGACTTGTGAACACTCGTGAGATGTTCGCAAAGGCCATCCAGGGTGGCTACGCTATCCCCGCTTTCAACTTCAACAATATGGAGCAGCTTCAGGCTATCATCAAGGCAGCTGCTGCAGAAAAGTCTCCCGTAATCCTTCAGGTATCTAAGGGCGCACGTAACTACGCTAACGCAACACTCCTTCGCTACATGGCTCAGGGTGCTGTTGAATACGCTAAGGAACTCGGTTGGGAAAATCCCCAAATCGTTCTTCACCTCGACCACGGTGACAGCTTCGAACTTTGCAAGAGCTGTATCGACCTCGGCTTCTCTTCTGTAATGATCGACGGTTCACACCTTCCCTACGAAGAAAACGTTGCTCTTACAAAGAAAGTATGCGACTATGCTCACCAGCATGACGTTACAGTAGAAGGCGAACTCGGCGTCCTCGCTGGCGTTGAAGACGAAGTTTCTTCTGACCACCACACCTACACCGACCCCGAAGAAGTTATCGACTTCGCTAACCGCACAGGTTGCGACTCTCTCGCTATCTCTATCGGTACATCACACGGTGCTTACAAGTTTACTCCCGAACAGTGCACTCGCAACGCTGAAGGCAAGCTCGTTCCCCCGCCCTTGGCTTTCGACGTACTTGACGGTGTTATGGAAAAACTTCCCGGTTTCCCCATCGTTCTCCACGGCTCTTCTTCTGTTCCCCAAGAAGAAGTTGATACCATCAACCAATTCGGTGGCAAACTTCCCGATGCTATCGGTATTCCCGAAGAAGAACTCCGCAAGGCTGCTAAGAGCGCTGTTTGCAAAATCAATATCGACTCAGATAGCCGTCTCGCTATGACAGCTGCTGTTCGTCGCGTATTCGCTGAAACTCCCGGTGAATTCGACCCCCGCAAATACCTCGGCCCCGCTCGTGACAACATGGAAAAACTCTATCGTCACAAGATCGTTAACGTTCTCGGTAGCGCAGGTAAGGCTTAATATTTAAAGCTATATATAAAAGCGCGGCTCGCAAGAGTCGCGCTTTTTTCGGTTTAAACACATGGGTATTGTGATTCTATACGGAGTTTCAGAGCGTGGCTTGTATGTTTTAACCAAAGAACCAAAGTTTACCATAGTACCATAGAACGTTGGTTTTGTGATGAACTATGATAATATGCGCGGAGTGATATCGCAAGAACCGTGGCATGGTGTTAATGTTGTGGTTTATAGCGATGGCTCAACTCGCAAAGTAGTATATGAATAAATAGCAAGCAATTAGCTACAAAAGTTTAGCCTCGGAGAAGAAGTATAGCGCCGATTTTGCGAGGCTATTTTTTTTAAGCAGCGAGACTTGAAAAACGAATAAAATCGACTGCTAAGAGCGAAAAAAATTATAAAAAGCGACATAAAGCATCTAAAAAACGCGAGTAAAAGCAAAAAAATTTGGCAGTGTGAGAAATTTTTCGTTACTTTGCACGCTGAATTGTGGAACATGCACAAAAGCAGTCGGGAAAGATGCGCCCGAGTGTGATATGAGAGTGCCTCTGTACCTCGATGGACTTCCGCAACGTAATAAGAATTAAACGATAAACCATTAACAGCCATGTCAAAGATTTGTCAAATCACGGGCAAGAAAGCGATGGTTGGTAACAACGTTTCTCACTCGAAGCGTCGTACCAAACGCAAATTCAATGTCAACCTCTTCACAAAGAAGTTTTACTGGGTAGAGCAGGAAATGTGGATTTCACTCACTATCTCTGCTGCCGGTCTTCGTACAATTAACAAACTCGGTCTCGACGCAGCATTGATGCAAGCTGCAGAAAAGGGATACCTTCAGGATTCTGACATTAAAGTCATCGGTTTCTAATCTTAACAACACCACCCAACTATGGCAAAGAAAGCTAAAGGCAACCGCGTGCAGGTTATCCTCGAATGCACCGAACATAAGGCTTCCGGCATGCCCGGCACAAGCCGATACATTACAACTAAGAATCGTAAGAACACAACTGAACGTCTTGAGCTCAAGAAATACAACCCCATCCTCAAGCGTGTAACTGTTCACAAAGAAATCAAATAATATATACTCTGAGATATGGCAAAGAAAACCGTCGCTTCGCTTCAGAAAGGCGAAGGCCGCACCTATAGCAAAGTTATTAAGATGGTGAAGTCGCCCAAGACTGGTGCCTACACCTTCAAGGAAGAAATGGTTCCTAACGATGCAGTAAAAGACGCTCTCAAGTAAGAAGTTTCTGCAACATTATATATCCGACGCCGATACATTACTCGTATCGGCGTCGCTGTTTTTTATAGGCTATGGGAATGCTAAAGTAGTGCAACCGAAGAACCCGAGGCTTTTGTGTTGTGCCTTGGAATTTTTACCGGAGTACTAGAGCGTTGGCTTTTGAGTTTAAACCAGAGTTATAGAGCTTTATCAGAGTACTAGAGCGTTGGCTTCTTGTGAACTATGGTTCTTTGGTTAAAATAGCAAGTACTGCGAGAATATATACTTGAGCATTAGGAAGTTGACTTTTGTATTTTAACCATAGCACCATAGTTTACCATAGTACCATATTTCGCTCCTGGAGATTAACGCCCGAGGGCGGCGCACTAGTACTCCGGTTAAAATCAAAAAGCCAATGCACTAGTACTTTGGTTAAAAACAATGCTCTGGTACTTTGGCTAAACTCTAGTACTCCGGTTAAAATCCTCGTAGCACTTTCAATTATAACCAAAGAACCTAAGTTCATCCCGAAAGCAACGCTCTTGTAGAAACTCTTGGAAATGCGCGAGGTTTTCAGAGAGAGGAGTGTTTCAAAAAAGGCACAGAGGAGATGACGTGTTAAGGAAAAGAAATAGAAATATGTAAAAAATTCGCTTTTATTGCAGAATTTTTTCGCCAATTAGTTGTGAAGAAGGATAAAACTCCTTAAATTTGCAGAGCAAACGTCGCGCCCTCTCCTTCTGTATAGGCGACGGGGCTTATAACACTGAAAAAACAAACAATTCAATAAATTAATCAAACAATCATCCTATGTGGTTAACAAGCTCATCTATAGGACGTAAGTTAGTGATGGCGCTTACGGGCGTTTGTCTCGTCCTATTTGTAACTTTTCACGTGTTGATGAATTCAGTGGCATTGTTGTGGCCTGCAGCTTACAATGTAATCTGCGAGCTTCTTGGTGCTAACTGGTATGCTCTCGTTGCTTCGGCAGGCTTGGGTCTACTCTTCATCCTTCACATTCTTTATGCCTTCTGGCTCACCCTCCAGAATCGTCGTGCACGTGGCAACGACCGTTATGCCGTTAACGGTGCCGCTCCCGGCGTTGAATGGTCGTCGAAGAACATGCTCGTTCTCGGCATCGTAGTTATTGCATTCTTGGCTGTGCACATGATTCAGTTCTGGTCAAAAATGCAGCTTCAGGAAATGCTTCACAAAGGTCTTGAAGAACTTCCCCAGGTTGACGGTGTTCCCGCTAACCCTGCTATGGGTACACTCTTCCTCCAGGCAGCTTTCCAGAGCTGGTGGACTCCCGTTATCTACATCATCGGCTTCGTAGCTCTTTGGTTCCACATGAACCACGGCTTCTGGTCAATGTTCCAAACAATCGGTTGGAACGGCGGTACATGGTTGCCCCGTCTTAAGAAAATCGCTTGCTACTGGACATCTATCGTAATCGCACTTTTCGTCGCTCAGGCTATTGTTTTCACCGTACGCGCTAACAGCAACTACTACCTCGAAGACGAAACCCTTCAGGAACAGTATGGCGAATATTGGAACGCTAAAGCAGAAACCCTTCTTGCAGAATGGGCAGCAGAAGCTTCTCATCTCGACCAAACTAACCCCAACGAAGTAAACGAATTCTTGGTAGAACGTGGTGACTACTTCGCAACAACAGCAGAAGCTATTGCCGAATATGCATCAAAGCAGGCCCCCAAAGCTACCGGTGAATCACTTTCACAGATTTCACGCTTCGGCCAGTTCGTATCTTCACAAACTCAACGTGCTAAATCTACAGTAGAAGCCGCAGCTGCCGCTGCAGAAGAAGAACCTGCTGAAGAAACAGAAGCGGTTGAATCTAACAATTAATTCCACTCAGAGATATGGCAACAAAAACCAACATCGAAGGCATGATTGACTCAACTCCTATCATGCAAGACTTTGCCGACGTAGAAACCGGCAAGAGCCCTGAGTACACTATCGACTCTAAGATTCCAGAAGGCCCGATCGCTGATAAATGGACCAACTATAAAGCACATCAGCACCTTGTAAACCCCGCCAACAAGCGTAACCTCGACATCATCGTTGTCGGTACCGGTCTCGCCGGTGCATCTGCCGCTTCTACCCTTGGCGAAATGGGCTTCAACGTATATAACTTCTGCATCCAAGATAGCCCCCGTCGCGCTCACTCTATCGCCGCTCAGGGTGGTATCAACGCTGCTAAGAACTATCAGAACGACGGCGACTCTGTTTATCGTCTATTCTACGATACAGTAAAAGGTGGTGACTTCCGTTCTCGCGAAGCTAACGTTTACCGTCTTGCCGAAGTTTCTAACAATATCATCGACCAGTGCGTACAGCAGGGCGTTCCTTTCGCACGCGAATACGGCGGTCTCCTCGCTAACCGTTCATTCGGTGGCGCTCAGGTAAGCCGTACCTTCTACGCTAAGGGTCAGACCGGTCAGCAGCTCCTCCTCGGTGCTTACAGCTCACTCAACCGTCAGATCCAGAAGGGCACTGTTCGCTCATTCAACCGTCGCGAAATGCTCGACGTCGTTATCATCGACGGCCGCGCGCGCGGTATCATCGTTCGTAACCTCGTAACAGGCGAAATCGAACGTTATGCAGCTCACGCTGTCGTTCTCGCTACAGGTGGTTATGGTCGTGCTTTCTTCCTTTCTACCAACGCTATGGGTTGCAACGGCTCTGCTGCTGTTCAGGCTTTCAAGAAAGGTGCTTACCTCTCTAACCTTGCCTTCACACAGATCCACCCCACATGTATCCCCGTTCACGGCGAAGATCAGTCTAAGCTCACACTTATGAGTGAATCACTCCGTAACGACGGCCGTATCTGGGTGCCCAAAAAGAAAGAAGATGCTGAAGCTATCCGCGCCGGCAAAAAGAAACCTACCGATATTCCTGACGAAGATCGCGACTTCTACCTCGAACGCCGCTATCCCGCTTTCGGTAACCTTTGCCCCCGTGATATCGCTTCTCGTGCTGCTAAGGAACGTTGCGACGCCGGCTATGGCGTAGGTACAGGTAACGCTGTTTACCTCGACTTCAAATACGCTATCGAACGCCTCGGCGAAGACGTTGTTCGTGACCGTTACGGCAACCTCTTCGATATGTATCAGATGATTTCTGATGACAACCCCTACGAAACACCTATGATGATCTTCCCCGCAAGTCACTACACCATGGGTGGTATCTGGGTTGACTACGAACTCCAAACATCTGTTAAGGGCCTCTTCGCTATCGGTGAATGTAACTTCTCAGACCACGGTGCAAACCGTCTTGGTGCTTCTGCTCTTATGCAAGGTCTTGCCGATGGTTACTTCGTGCTTCCTTTCACAATGCAGAATTACCTCAGCGATCAGATCAAGGTTCCCCGTTTCAGCACCTCAGCACCCGAATTCGACAAAGCCGAAGCCGACGTTCGCGCTCGTATCGAAAAGCTTATGAACATCAAGGGTACAAAGAGCCCCGACGAAATTCACAAGCGCCTCGGTCACGTTATGTGGAACCTCGTAGGTATGGGTCGTACACTCCAGAGCCTCGTTAAGGCCCTCGACGAAATCGAAGAAGTACGCAAAGAATTCTACTCAGACCTCCGCGTAGTAGGCAGTGCTAACGACCTCAACACCGAGCTCGAAAAGGCATTGCGTCTTGAAGACTTCCTCGTTATCGCTAAGATGATGGCTATCGACGCTCTTAACCGTAACGAATCTTGCGGCGCTCACTTCCGCGAAGAATATCAGACCGCTGACGGCGAAGCCGCTCGTCGTGACGATGAATATATGTATGTTAGCTGCTGGAAGTATACCGGCGACACAGAGAAACCTATTCTCATCAAGGAGCCGCTTAACTACGAAGCTATTAAGGTACAGACCCGTAACTACAAATCCTGATAATAACCACGCAGCGTATCGTTCCTGCGATATGCTACCAAAGAATCAACAACAATGGAACATAATATCAGCGTTAATTTGAAAATTTGGCGTCAACGTGGTCCCAAGGAAAAAGGACAGTTCGTCAACTATCACCTCGATAACGTATCTACCGGTTCGAGCTTCCTCGAAATGCTCGATATGCTCAATCAGCAGCTCGTTGAACGTGGCGAAGAACCTGTAGTATTCGATAACGACTGCCGCGAAGGTATCTGCGGTATGTGCTCACTCTACATCAATGGTCACCCCCACGGTCCCGTTCAGGGCATCACTACTTGCCAGCTCCACATGCGTAAGTTCAACGATGGCGACACTATCACCATCGAACCCTGGCGCTCGGCTGCATTCCCTGTAATCCGTGACCTTATGGTTGACCGTAACGCATTCGACAAGATCCAGCAGGCCGGCGGTTATGTATCGTTCAACTGCGGTGGTGCTGCCGACGCTAACGCTACTCCTATCAGCAAGGAAGTTGCCGACACCGCTATGGACTCGGCTACTTGCATCGGTTGTGGCGCTTGTGTGGCTGCTTGTAAGAATGGCTCGGCTATGCTTTTCGTTTCTGCTAAGGTTAGCCAGTTCGCTCTTCTTCCCCAGGGTCAGGTTGAACGCAAACGTCGCGCGCGCGCTATGGTACGCAAAATGGACGAACTCGGTTTTGGTAACTGTACCAACACCGGTGCTTGTGCAGCTGAATGTCCTAAGAACATTCCGTTGAGCAACATCGCTCGTCTTAACCGCGAATACATCAACGCAAAGTGCTCTGAATAAGAGTTTACGATAAACAAAAGTCTCCGGTTGCTTCTTTGCAGCCGGAGATTTTTTTGTTCTAGAGGGTTGGCTTTTTGCTGTTTGGGTGATTTAATCGGAGTCCCAGAGCATTGGCTTTTGGATTTTAACCAAAGTACCAAAGTTTACCATAGTACCATAGAGCGTTAGTTTTGTGATGAACTATGGTTCATTGGCAAACTAAGTTTCTATGGTTAAGATTTTCAATGTCGCGACGTGAAAGGCTTCAGTTTCTCGAGGATTTTGGTGCGGATGGGTTAATTAATCTCGTTGGTTAGTAATATTTTAGGTTAAAATATTGTCGTAGTCAGAAATAATTCATAAATTTGCGGTACAGACCGAAACGCGGAGACCCGGTCACGGGACGATGCGGGCGGGGAACTGTGACATTATTTAATAAGCGTTTACTTAACGCTCTTTCTTGGCACTGTGAAATCTGGAAAATTTTAATTGGAGTCAAGGATGAGGCAGACGGTAAGATGCTTTATGTGGATATGTATATGCCACCATTGGCCGACACGCGAGTGTCCGTCTTTGGTGTATTTACACATATTCTGCGTGAGGTCTCTGCTAGTTTGCCCGTTCAACTCCAATGGGCAATTCCAGGGCCTCGCAGTGTGGAACGGGTTGCAAGTGCGGCTTCACGCTTTTGTTTTTTATCAATAGCCAAGGAGGAAGCCCTGCGGTTATAAAAGGTTTCACGAATGAAAAAGCTTTACAGTTTTTTGGTGTTGGTGCTAATGGTAGTCGCGTCAGCCATCCCGATATCGGCGTATGACTTCCAAGTAGATGGCTTTTATTACAATCTACTTTCAACCTCTGAAAATGAAGTTGAAGTGAGCAAGTGTATTCACAACTCAAGAGAAGTTGTTATTCCGTCACATATTACAGTATCATCCGGCACGACGTACAAGGTGAGTGCAATAGGAAGTTCTGCATTTTATAGGAATTCATTTAAAAAGATAACTATTCCGAATACAGTTTCAGTCATTAAGGAATTTGCTTTCCAGGAGTGTAGCTTGACTGAAATAACCATTGGAGAAGGCGTAACACAGATTGACCAACGTGCATTTGCAGGATGTTTAGATATTTCTACAATAAATTGCAATGCTAAAACACCTCCGACACTAGGTACCGATGTGTTTGAATATCAGATTTATCTAAGGGCTAAATTGAATATTCCCGAAGGTTCTGAGGATGCTTATAAAGCAGCTGATATTTGGAGCGAATTCTTTAGAGAACAGTATCAAGTTGATGGTATCTGTTATGCTAAGATATCTGATACGGAAGTTGAAGTGGCTCGGAATGAAGAATCGGAATATATTGGTGATATTGTTATTCCATCACAAATAACTGTAGATGGGGTTACATATACTGTAACATCTATTAGAAAATATGCGTTCAGTGGTTATATGGGTTTGACATCGGTTGTTCTGCCTAATACGATAGAGACAATTTCTGATTTTGCGTTCAGTATAAGTATGGGTTTGAAATCGGTTTTTCTGCCTAATACGATAGAGACAATTGGTGATTATGCGTTTTATTTTACCGATTTGACTTCTGTCGAAATTCCGGATAACGTTAAAACTATCGGTGAATCTGCTTTTCAGCAATGTTTCCATTTGACGACAGTTGTTCTGGGTAAATCAGTAGAGGAGCTTGGAGATAACGCTTTTAAATTGTCTCGAATTACGGAAATAGACTTACCTGCAACACTTAAAGAAATCGGTAGTTATGCTTTTTATGGCTGTAGTAACTTAAATTCGATAACAATACCGAGTTCTATACAAACAATTAATAAAGGAACATTTTCCAATAGCAATATAACATCTGTGATTATTGGTGAAAATGTTAAAAAAATATGCGAAGAAGCGTTCTCTGAATGTGCTTTGTTGGATTCTATTACAATCAAGGCTGTAACTCCACCGACAATGGAGTCCAACGCGTTCAGTGATGAAACCTATGCAAAAGCAAAACTTATAGTTCCCGAAGGTCGTGAAAACGCTTATAAGAACGCCGAGGGATGGAGTATGTTCAGTTTTGATGAGGCGAATGTTGATACGGATATTAAATACAACGTTCTTACGGATTCAACCGTAGCTGTTATTAGTAATGAATCAGGCTACAAGGGTGATGTTGTAATTCCTTCAGAAACAGTAATTGGCGGCAAAACTTACAAAGTAACAGAAATCGGCAAAGAAGCATTTGCTTGGTCTGAAATAACATCCGTTGTTATTCCTAATACGGTTACTAAAATCAATAACAAAGCATTTTACTCTAGTCAAAGTTTAACATCAGTAACCATTGGCGAAAGTGTTGCGACAATTGATTACAGTGCATTCAGTGGATGTCCTGCGTTGGATTCTATTTCGTGTCTTGCTCAGACACCGCCAATGCTAATAGGAAGCATTTTTAACATTAATATTTATTCGAACGCAAAATTGATCGTTCCCGAAGGATGCGAAGATGCTTATAAAACTGCTAAAGGTTGGTATAAATTCTATTCCGATGGAAGTTTTGTTGATACGGATATTAAATACACCCCCCTTACGGATTCAACCGTAGTAGTTATTGCTAAAGAATCAGGCTATGAAGGTAAGGTTGTAATACCTTCAGAAACAGTAATTGGCGGCAAGACTTACAAAGTAACAGAAATCGGCAAAGAAGCATTTGCTTGGTCTGAAATAACATCCGTTGTTATTCCTAATACGGTTACTAAAATCAATGAAAAGGCATTTTACTATTGCTATAGATTAACATCAGTAACCATTGGCGAAAGCGTTGATACAATTGACGTCAATGCATTCTGCATGTGTCCATTGGATTCGATTTTGTGTTTACGTCAGACTCCTCCTTCACTTTCGCAATGTGCTTTTGAAACTGGAGTTTATTCGAAAGCGAAATTAACTGTTCCCGAAGGTTGCGAAGAAGCTTATAAGAAAGCTAAAGGTTGGCATAAGTTCTATCCTGATGGAACTTATGCAGAATTTACATACGAAATTATTTCAGAAACCGAAGTAGCACTTACCGGCATAAGTTCACGCGAAACGACCAATATCGTAATTCCCACAGAGACCACAATCGAAGGTAAGACTTACGCAGTAACAGAAATTGCCCAGGAGGCATTTCTGGCGGCAAATCTTACGTCGATAGTGATTCCTAATACAATTAAAAAAATCGGAACATTGGCATTCTGCTATAATCCGTCATTGAAGACGATAACACTCGGAACAAACGTTGCGACAATTGAAGACAATGCTTTCGAATTATGTTCTGCATTGGATTCGATTACGTGTCTTGCCCAAACACCGCCGACACTCGGTACGAAAATTTTTGAAACTGAAGTTTATTCGAACGCAAAATTGATCGTCCCCGAAGGATGCGAAGAAGCTTATAAAACAACCAAAGGTTGGTCTATGTTCTATCCTGATGGTTATTATTTTATATACAAAACTATTTCAGAAACAGAAGTAGCAGTATCTAGTATAGCATCAGAACCACCGACCAATTTGTTGATACCATCAGAAACCATAATCGACGGCAAGACTTACAAAGTAACAGAAATCGGTGTTTGGGTATTTTCTAATAAACGAATAAGTTCTGTCGTTATACCTAATACGGTTACCACAATCAAAGAGTATGCATTCTATTGTTGTGAAAATTTGAAGACGATAACCATTGGCGAAAGCGTTGATACAATTGACTTCTATGCATTCGGCATGTGTCCATTGGATTCGATTTCGTGTTTACGTCAGATACCTCCCACCCTTGGACGATCTGTCTTTGACGATGAAATTTATTCGAAAGCGAAATTAACCGTTCCCGAAGGTTGCGAAGAAGCTTATAAGAAAGCTAAAGATTGGTCTATGTTCTATCCTGATGGAACTTATGCAGAATTTAAATACGAAACTATTTCAGAAACCGAAGTAGCAGTATGTGGTATAGAATCAGGTGCACCGGCCAAATTGTTGATACCTTCAGAAACCATAATTGACGGCAAGACTTACAAAGTAACAGAAATCGGCAAAGAAGCATTTTCTTGGTCTAAAATAACATCCGTTGTCATTCCTAATACGGTTACTAAAATCAATGAAATGGCA
>CAZFGV010000004.1:0-122558 GCA_964518705.1 uncultured Bacteroides sp. | reverse complement strand
AATAGCCCTCCGGGCTTTTTTTATACCCATATCATAAAGTTTACAAAGCACCATACCCGATGACTTCTGAATTTTAACTAGAGTTCTAGAGCGTTGTCTTTTGAATTTTAACCAGAGGACTAGAGCGTAGCCAAAGATCCAAAGCGTTGCGTTTGGTGTTAGGGAATATTGTACTATGGTAAACTTTGGTTCAATGGTTTAATAACTTCGACAACCGCATGGATTAAAAAAAAGTACCATAGCTTACCAAAGAACCATAGAACGATGACTTTAGAATTTTAACCAGAGTGCCAGAGTTTAACCAGATGACTAGAGTGTTGCGTTTGGGGTTAGGGAATATGGTACTATGGTAAACTTCGGTCCTATGGTTTATGACTTCGGCAGCCACGTGGAATTTACCATACTACTATAGCTTACCAAAGAATCATTGACGTTGACTTTGGATTTTTACCAAAGTTCTAGAGTGTTGGCTCTTTTTTTTAGCCAAAGCTCCATAGCTTACCTTAGAACTATAATCGTTGACTTTGGGATTTTGACTAGAGTACTTGAGTGTTGCCAGAGTTCTAGAGCGTTCGCTCGTCAGTTTTTAACCATAGTTCCATAGGTTCCCATAGTACCATAGTGCGTAGCCTTTTTATAGGTTATGCCCGAGAATTAGGGCATTGGCTCGTCTGTGTATATTGATGATTTTATTTGAGGTAATGTTTGTGGCTGTGTTTTGAGGATATGATAAAGTCCGGCTTCTATGTTGCTAGAAACCGGACTTTTGTATTATTTGTAAATTTTATTTTTGAGCTATGCGCCAGATTGTTCCTTCGATAAGTGATACGTATATTTGGTTTGTTGTCGTGTCTAGGTCGATGCCGTTTATTTCGCTGACTCCGAGGTTAAGGAAACCAATTTGTTTGTGTGTATCTGCGTCGGTGATTGTTACAACGCCGCGACGTGAGCCTGTGTATATATATCCGTTATGTTCAAGTATTGCACAAGGAGCGTGTTCGTAGCCTAAGCCGAGGTCTATTGTCCAAAGTTCTTTAAATTCAGAAGTAGTGGCGTCAACAGCGACTAGTTCTCCGTCCATCGTTTTGGCGTATACACGAGTGCCGTCGGAGCTATGACCAAGGCTTTCGCGGTATTTATGTGCGTTATTTCTCCATAGTTGTTTGCCTGTTTTTCTGTCGATGGCTGTCATGAATCTATCGGGAGCGACAACGAATACTTTATCTTTTGAAATAACAGGCACAACGTTACCCGGCCCGAGCATATTTGCTTTTCTTCCGTTGTTCCAAACCCAACGTAGTTTTCCTGTTTTGAGGTTGAGGCATCGAAGGTTAGTATCCCATGCTCCGAATACGAGGTCGTCGCCATCGATAGCTGGAGCGGCTTGGCAGTAGTTGAATATTGAGTCGTAAGACCAAATAAGTTTACCATTGTCTGCGCGTCGTCGTTCGATACGTTTGTAAGCGCCTTGTATGTATGATTTTCCATCAGGGGTAATTGTGCCATCGGCGACGTATGGTCCTTCGGGAGAATTGTATTTATTTTTGATTTTGCCCGTATTAGCATCTATAGTCAGTATGCCGTCGTGCATAGGTACAGCGATGCGTCCACTTTTTAGGACGACGGGACGGCTGAACAAACTTGCACCTGTTGCGTGGCTCCAAACGATTTCAGAGTTGTTCTTAGAAACAGCGCGAGCTTCGCCTAACGAGTTGCCAAAGTATACATTATTATTATCAAAAGCTAGTCGAGTGAATATAGATGCGCTGTCGGTCCAAACTTTATTCACTTCGAAACCATCCGGAACGGTGATGGGTTTACGTTCCGGGAACTTTGCTATGGAATGTTCAGCGCGGGCAGCGAAGGCGAATTTTGCTTCGGGTTTATGGCCGAGTTGTTTATTATAAATGTGAATCCAATCGGAGTCAACGTCAATAATGCTGTAACCGTAGTTTCCGTTTTTCATGTCAAGAGCTCGCACCATAGCGCAAGGTAAATCTGAGCCGCTATCGTTGCCCCCGGCAAAATATGTTCTCCAGCGGTGGTAGTGACCGTTTATGTGACAAATTACCGGATAATTTTCAAGTAGGGTAACATATTCCGGCATATTGTCAAGGTCATCAAGAAGAGGGTAGTGATTGAACGAAATTACACGACGTCCGTTAGTCGCCAGGCTATCGAGGGTGCTATGAAGCCAGTGTAGGTCTTCTTGTTTGATATGTCCGTCGCCCATTTTCATGTAGGGGCCGCAGTTGATGCCGACAACGACAAGAGAGTCAACTACAGTTACAAATCTATCGTTACCCCAAAGATCTACAAAAGTTTTAGTAGCGCTTTGGCTCCATGTATTTTCATGATTCCCGGAAAGGACGCACAAGGGGTGTTTGATGTCGTCAAGGATTGCTTTAACATTATTAAGTTCAATATCCGAACCTTCATTAGCGAGGTCGCCATTCATGACGACAAGGTCGAATGATTGGAAATTTATTTCGTTAACAGCATCACGTAGAGCTGTTTCATTGGGGTTTCCAGGAGTTACGTGAATATCGGACAGAACAGCGATCCGTTGTCCGAGCGCACTGATACTGCCAGCTAATAGAAGTGATGATAAAAGTATTTGCGCTTTCATGGAGGCGTTTTGTTGTTGTTTAGTTAGAGCGTGTATTTGTATGCTCTATGCAAAGTTAGGCATATTTTAACGGTAATGCAAGATTTTACGATTTTTCAAACGTTTTCAAAACCTTTTTAATATGCTAAATGTTAGAATAACAAAAAATACGACAACAACAAAACGTATAAAGAAATGAAAAGAATTGTATTAATGTTATTATTAGCTATGTTTGGCTTAGCAAGCATAGCTCAGGTTGCAAAAAACGAGCAGAAGCAGCTAGAGAAATTTCTTATGCAGCCGTCAGAACATCAAGCGACCAATGCCGCCGCGTTGGGTGTTGTAGATGTCAAGAATATTGCATCAATTCCGGGAATCACGATAGTTGCCAACCATGTTACCAAGATCGAGTGGATTGATAAACATCTCGCCGGAGCTCTAGACTTGAGTGGTTTTACGGCCCTTGAAAGTGTCAATGTGAGTCGAAATAAACTCACCTCGTTATCTGTTGAAGGAGATGCTTCGCTAACATATTTAAATGCGTCGCATAATTCAATAAGCAAAGTAAATTTGTCAGGCACGACGCAGTTGACGCGTTTGAGTCTTAATCGCAATAGACTTTCCGAGTTTACCCTTACCGATGTTCCGGTGATAAAGAGTATCAATGTATCGTCAAACAATTTGGTGTCGCTGGATTTACAGGCTTCTCCAACGCTGGAAACGCTTAATTGCCAAGGTAATAAGCTTGAAAATCTTACTGTAACCGATTGTACAGCGTTGAAAAATTTGTATTGTGGCTATAATTATCTAACCGGTTTGAATCTTGTCGGCGTTACGAATTTGCAGAATCTTAACATAGACAATAATCGAATATCGGCAATGATTGTTTCCGGCTTGCCGTCGTTGGCTTCATTTATTTGTCAAGACAATCACATGAAAAGCCTTGGTTTGCGTGATTGTAAGATGTTGATGGATGTTGTTTGTTCGTATAACGACCTTACTACATTTGATATCAGTAATTGTCCGAATATAGTTTTTGTCGATTGTTCGTATAATGATTTGACGCAATTGTCGTTGACGAATCAAACATTTTTGCAAAAGTTGTTGTGCAATAACAACCAGTTAACGATGCTTGATGTTTCGTTTGACCAAGAGTTAACTTATATCAATTGTCGTTTTAATATGATAATAGATTTACGCACCGTAGCGTGCCCGAATTTGCGTATGATATCGAGCGAATGGAATTACTAAACCACAAAAACAACGGAGGGGCGCTTTAATGCGTCCCTCTGTTAGTGTTGTATTTATTGTAGCATCGCAGCCACTCGGCGTAATGCGGTGATAAATGTATCAACTTCGTCGTGAGTGTTGTACATTGCAAAAGAAGCTCGTACTGTACCTTCGATTCCAAGAGATTCCATCAGCGGTTGAGCGCAGTGGTGTCCGGTTCGCACTTCGATTCCGAGTTGGTCGAGAAGTATACCGGTGTCGTAGTGGTGAGCATTGCCGACGAGGAAAGAAATTACGCCGCATTTGTTTGGCGCAGTACCGAAGAAACGGATGCCTTCGATAGTTTTCAGTTCCTCCATCGCGTGTTCTAGCAAGGCGTGTTCGTGATCGGCAATGGCATCGAGGCCTATGTTTTCCATATAGTCGATGGCGTTGTGCAACGCTGCTATTCCGATATAGTCCGGAGTGCCGGCTTCGAATTTATATGGAAGGTCGGCCCATGTAGTTCCGTTGAAGCTAACATGGCCTATCATTTCGCCACCGCCTTGGTAAGGAGGCATAGCATCGAGCAAATCGCGACGACCGTAAAGCACGCCCACGCCTGTCGGTCCATACATTTTATGCGAAGAAAAAGCATAGAAGTCAGCACCTAGAGCTTTCACATCTGCTTTAGTGTGCGAAATAGCTTGTGCTCCGTCAACGCACATTATAGCACCGTGGCTGTGTGCAATGTTCGACATTTCGGCGATAGGATTTATCGTGCCGAGGACGTTTGATACTTGACACGCCGACACAAGACGAGTGCGAGGAGTGAATAGCGATTTATAAGCGTCTAAGTTAAGGCTTCCGTCGGCATTAAGAGGCACAACTTTTATTTTGACGCCGCTTCTTTTTTCGAGGAGTTGCCATGGAACGATATTCGAGTGGTGCTCCATTGTAGTGACGATAATTTCGTCGTCGGCGTGGAGCATTTGTCCGAAAGATGCAGCAACAAGATTTATAGCTTCGGTAGTGCCGCGAGTAAAGACAATCTCTTCGAGCGAATCAGCGTTAATGAAATCTTTGACGCGTTTACGAGTTTGTTCCATCGCCGCCGTAGCTTCTTGCGAGAGCGAGTGCACACCGCGATGAACGTTAGCGCGATGATTGAGGCTAGCATTGACTTCGCTATCGACAACGCACCGAGGCGTTTGTGTCGATGCAGCGTTGTCAAGATAAACCATTGGCTTACCGTTAACCGATCGATCCAAAGCCGGAAAATCTGTGCGCACGCGAGCTACATCGTATATCATAGATCTTGATTTTTGCCGCAAGAGATGCTGCACGAGCCGCAGTCGGCTGCTGAGCCTGCCAAGCGTTTTTCAACAAGAATATGTAAGCGTTGACGCAAAACTTCGTAGCTGATAGAGTCTACAACGTCAGTCATAAAAGCTTGAGTGAGCATTCGTTGAGCTTCGTCGTAAGGAATGCCTCGGCTTTGCATATAGAATAGCGCGCGTTCGTCGAGCTGTCCTGTTGTTGCGCCATGACCTGCCTTAACATCGTCGCAATAAATTTCGAGTTGCGGCGCTGTGTCCATTTTCGCATCTTTTGACGCCAAAAGATTGCGATTATTTTGAACGGCATCAGTGAAACGCGCACCCTCTTCAACAACAACTCTGCCACCAAAAGCACCGTGAGCTTGGTCGTAAACGGCGTATTTGAAAAGCTGACGACTAGAACCGTGTTCGCAACGATGACGAAGAGTTACGTTATTGCAAACGCATTGGCTGTCAGCGCAAATAGCGAGTCCGGCAACGTTAATTTCGGCGCCGTCGCCATCGAGGTTGAGTTTATATTCGTTTGACGAAACGCCACCGCGTAAGTAGGTGGTGCTTATGGTGAGGTGAGAATTTGATGCTTGGTGGGTATATAGTTGCCAACGACGATTTGTTTTCGACGCAGTTTCTTCGATGTCGTAAAGTTCGACATGAGCGCCATCGGCAGTATGCACTTGAATAACTTCGCTACTAAGGTGCGCAGTGTCGGGGCTTTGGCTGTGGTCGCATAGCAAAACGCGAATTTTTGAATTGGCATCGGCATCAACAATAACGCGACGCGGCGTTAGCATTGGAATGTCGGAGTGGAAAATGTTTACCACTTGAACGGGTTTGTCGATTTCCACACCGGAATCGATGTGAATATAAACGCCGTCACCGAGGAGTAGCGAGTTTAGAGCAGTAGCAACATTGTCAGACGTGTGCGTAGCCAAAAGATCAGCCACGCGCTGTTGAAATTTTTCCGGCACGTTTCGAAGGCTGCAAACGGTTAAACCGTTAGGAGCCGATTCGCGCAAGCTGTCGGAAATGTTAACAACGTCATTAGCGACTACGACTAGTAAACTGTTAAGGTT
This sequence comes from uncultured Bacteroides sp., assembly GCA_964518705.1. Taxonomy (GTDB): domain Bacteria; phylum Bacteroidota; class Bacteroidia; order Bacteroidales; family Muribaculaceae; genus CAG-873. The sequence goes on along the minus strand of CAZFGV010000004.1, from coordinate 116,328 downwards.
TGGCACACCGCAGTGAAATGCGTCGGCTACCGATGCTTGCATATCTAGGTGGGCGAGGTTGATGCCGTAATCGGGAGCAAATAATTTATCCGCACGGCATTGATTAGGAATCTCGTGCGGCGCTTTGTAAGCTTCAATAAGCTCGGGCAACGCTGTTCTACCTGCTTGATTTAGCGTAGCGAGCAGAGTAGGAGCGTTTGAGCGTAGCTCTTTGTTGTCGTCACAGAGCGATAGGTATTGTACGAAAGATTCGTTGCTCATTGTTTGTCAACCTCCTGTTTAATCCAGTCGTATCCTTTTTCTTCAAGTTCGAGCGCAAGTTCCGGTCCGCCGCTGTATACGATACGTCCTTTGTAAAGGATGTGAACGAAATCAGGCTTTATATAATCGAGCAAACGCTGGTAGTGTGTAATGACAATAGTAGCGTTGTTCTCTGTTTTGAGTTTGTTGACACCACCAGCAACAATGCGCAGCGCGTCGATGTCGAGACCGGAGTCTGTTTCGTCGAGGATAGACAAACGCGGTTCGAGGACAGCCATTTGGAAAATTTCGTTTCTTTTCTTTTCACCGCCGGAGAATCCTTCGTTAACAGATCGTGAAGCAAGTTTGTTATCTAATTCAACGACAGCACGTTTTTGACGCATCATTTTCAAGAAGTCGGCAGCGGACATAGGTTCTTGTCCGAGGTATTTTCGTTTGGCGTTAACAGCCGCGCGCATGAAATTAACCATAGTCACGCCCGGAATTTCAACGGGATATTGGAACGATAGGAAAAGCCCTTCGTGCGAACGATTTTCGGGAGGTAGCGACAGAAGGTCGACACCATGGAAAATTGCTTCACCACCGGTAACGGTATAGCGAGGGTCGCCGGCAAGGACACCGGAAAGTGTACTTTTACCGGAACCGTTAGGCCCCATAATGGCGTGAACTTCGCCGGGACGTATTTCAAGGTCGATGCCGCGAAGTATTTCTTTGCCGTCGATGCCGGCGCGAAGGTTGCGTACTGTTAATAGATTCTCTGTCATTTCTGTATCGTGTTCGTTGCGGAAGTGTTTCTGCGTGTTGTTATATGTTATCCTACCGAGCCCTCGAGGGTGATTTCGAGTAGCTTTTGTGCTTCTACGGCAAATTCCATAGGAAGCTTGTTCATTACTTCCTTGGCATATCCGTTAACAATAAGAGCGACGGCTTCTTCCGTAGGGATGCCGCGCTGGTTGCAGTAGAATAGTTGGTCTTCTGATATTTTCGATGTTGTGGCTTCGTGTTCAACGACAGCGCTTTTGTTTGCCACTTCAATTTCGGGGAAAGTATGAGCACCGCAATTGCTGCCAAGGAGCAAAGAGTCGCATTGTGTGTAGTTGCGCACACCTTCGGCGTTAGGAGCAACTTTAACAAGGCCGCGGTAGCTGTTTTGGCTACGGCCTGCCGAGATGCCTTTGCTGACAATAGTGCTTCGGGTGTTTGAGCCGATATGAATCATCTTTGTGCCGGTGTCGGCTTGTTGGAGACGATTTGTTACGGCAACGGAGTAGAACTCGCCTATAGCACCTTCGCCGGCAAGAATGCACGATGGGTATTTCCATGTGATAGCCGAACCTGTTTCAACTTGTGTCCACGACAATTTGCTATAGTCGCCACGACAAAGTCCGCGTTTGGTAACGAAGTTGTAAACGCCGCCTTTACCGTTTTCGTCGCCGGCATACCAGTTTTGTACAGTGCTGTATTTTACTTCGGCACGGTCTTCGACAATAATTTCAACGATGGCAGCGTGCAGTTGGTTTTCATCGCGCATGGGAGCGGTGCAACCTTCGAGGTAGCTAACGTATGCATCGTCATCGGCAACGATGAGGGTGCGTTCGAATTGACCTGTGCCGGAGGCGTTGATGCGGAAATATGTTGACAATTCCATCGGGCATCGAACGCCTTTAGGAATGTATACAAACGAACCATCAGAGAAAACAGCCGAGTTAAGAGCAGCATAGAAATTGTCGCGGTAGCTAACAACTTTGCCGAGGTATTTACGCACTAAATCGGGATATTCACGCACGGCTTCGCTGAAAGAGCAGAAAATGATACCCATTTCGGCAAGGCGTTCGCGGTGTGTTGTCCTGACGCTGACAGAGTCCATCACAGCATCGACAGCCATTCCGGATAGCACTTTTTGTTCTTCCAAAGGAATACCGAGACGATTGAAAGTATCAATAAGTTGTGGGTCGACTTCATCCAAACTTGCGGGGCCTTCTTTTTTTCGAGGCGCGGCGTAGTAACTTATAGCTTGGAAGTCGATTTCCGGGATGTCGAGGTGTGCCCATGTGGGTGGGTCGAGGGTGAGCCAATGGCGATAAGCGGCAAGACGAAACTCTAACAACCATTCAGGCTCGCCTTTTTTTGCACTGATTAGACGAATAACATCTTCATTCAGCCCTGCCGGAATGATGTCGGTGTCTATGTCTGATGTAAAGCCGTACTTGTAGTCACCGCTAGTGGCTTGAGCAAGAACGTCTTTATTTTCGTTTGTGTTTATGTTGGAGTTATCTTTCATTGCTGTATATGATAGTTAACAACTCGTGTCGATATTAGTTTGTAATAGAGTCCATAAGTTTTGGCGCAATATCAACAGTAGCTGCACGCCAAGGACGAGACGAGTCATTAAATTTATCTTTGTCGTTAGGGCTGATAGCGAGGTAAACATTAAGAGCAACGCTAACAATCACCCACCAAATGATAACGCGCATAATGCCGCCGGCTAAACGGTTAATAATACCGAGCTTGACGGCTTCGAGAATGCTTTGCGCCAATCGGGCAATCAGGCTAATGCCTAAATATACGCCGACAAAGACAATAGCATAGCACAATACATGAGTAATGGTGCTATTTTCGCTTCCCATAATGTAGTTAGCGACGTCGTTGCCGAAAAGCCGGCAAGCTAAAATAGCACAAACCAAGCCGACAATCGCGCCTGCTTGCCTAACGAAGCCGCGAACGGCGCCGGTTATAAATGCCAATAAGCCGATGAGGGCAAGTATTATATCGATACTCTGCATTGTTGAAATATTGCGGAATTTGCTTGGTTTATTTAAAATGCAAATTTACGCATTTTCTTCGGTTTTAGCCTCATTTTCAACGATGAAAATAGAGAAGTTTACCGAGCCGTAAGCACGATGTTCTCTAAATCCCGGGAGCGCTGAAAAATCGTGGCTTTTATTATGTTCGATAATAAGCATCGTACCGTCGTGCACGAGTTTTGAGTTAAGTATCGCTTGAGGAATGTCACCAAATCCGGGCATATCATAAGGCGGGTCGGCAAAGATAATGTCGTAGCTTTGGCTTGATGCCGATATATATTTCAGCGCGTCACCACGAACGAGAATGTGTCCTTCGCATCCGAGTTCCTTGCTAACTTTTGCGATGAAACGTTGTTGAGTTGCCGCCTTTTCTACCGATGTTACGCTGCGACATTCTCGTGACAAGAATTCGAAACTTACTGCACCTGTTCCGGAAAACAAGTCGAGTGCGCTACACCCTTCCAAGTCGATGTAGTTTTCGATAACGTTAAAAATGTTTTCACGCGCGAAGTCTGTTGTCGGGCGTGCTGAAATATTTGTAGGGACGTCGAAACGGCGACGGCCGTATTTGCCTCGTATTATTCGCATAATGGTAAAATAACAAGTGGAAAAGGAGCGCGGAAAGCTTCTCTGCCGGCGCGCAGTGCGGCGGACGGAAATATTAGGGGTAACACATGACGCACATAGCGGTTTAACATGCTTGTAAGTCGCTGTCTCAGACCGCTATCGCCACATAGCTGCAATTCGTCGTTTTCAGCGTCAAAGCCGGTGAGTTGTGCTATGGCCATGATGTAGTAAAGAGCATCGGAGTCGTTGTTCCACTCTTTGCTTGTGGCAACTTTTAGGTGTCCGGAATTGTCAAACATAAAAATGTCGATTCGCCGTGTTGCACCTTCTGTGGCATGAACGTAAAGCTTGGCTCTGTTTCCTGCATTGGCACATTGATTAAAATAACGAATCAAAGGCGAAATATAGTGCATCAAAGGAGCGTTGCGGAAAGTACGCGCGATAAACTGTCGCGTAGAGCTGGGCAAAGCCCAAACGAGTCGGCAACAACCGCAATCGTCAATGATTGTGTCGTTGTTATTCGCTGCATCGCCACGCACGTCGGTGAGATCGGTGCATACTTCGATGCCGGCATTGTCAAAATCGTTGGGTATGATGGTGTAGTCATTGGTTCGAAAAAGAATGTCTACTTTCCCAAAATCACCTAGTAACCATGGACTTGCATATATAGCTTCTTCGAGTTTTCGATGGCCGTTTTGTTCATCGATAGGCAATGGTACGCTCATATATTGCATTGTCGAGTCCGAAACAGTCGAACTCGCCACTGCATCAAAAGCGCCGGGGCTGATGCCGAGGGTTAGACGCCATAGGCGCGGATTATCTATTGCACTCGTGTCCATAATAGTGCAAAATTACGAATTTTTCGCCGCAACAGCAAATTCGTTTTTTGGTGTTTATGAAATATTATATAGAACATAAAAAAGGTCCCGAAGTTTTGCTTCGGGACCCGGTATAATGTCAGTTGTAATTATTGACCTAAGAGAGCCTCTTTCGACGCATTCAGAGCGGCGAGTTTAGCTTCTGCATCGGCGAGTTTGCGGCGTTCGCCTTCTACTACAGGAGCGGGGGCGTTGGCAACAAAACGTTCGTTTGCAAGTTTACGTTCTACAGAAGCCTTGAAACCGATATAGTATTCGATATCTTTGTTGATACGTGCGATTTCAGCCTCGATATCCACTCCGGCACGCTGAGGAACGTTGAATTCGAGAGTGCCTACCATGAAAGCGGCAGCGGCAGCGTCTTTGGCGGCGTTTTCTTCTACGCTTTCGAGGTTCGCGAGCTTGATTGCGATAGCAGCGGTGTCGGCGTCGAGGGTGCCGAGCACTTTGAGTACGAGAGCTTCTTTAGCAGGAATGTTCTTGCGAGCACGTACGCCGCGTACACCATTGACGATTTCCTGAGCGAGGGTCATCTTGGCGATGATATCGTCGTCGATAACGCCTGCTGCTGGCATAGAAGCGTACATGATAGATTCGCCTTCGGCACGTTCTGCCATGTTTTGCCATAGTTCTTCTGTGATGAAGGGCATGAATGGGTGGAGCATACGCAAGAGGGCATCGAAGAATTCTTCTACTTTTGCATAAGTGGCAGCATCGATGGGTTGACCGTAAGCGGGTTTTACGCTTTCGAGATACCAAGCCGAGAAGTCGTCGCGGAACAAGCGGTATACTGTCATGAGAGCTTCGCTGATACGGAATTTTCCGAAGAGGTCTTCTACCTCGGCGATAGCTTGGTTCATGCGCGATTCAAACCACTGATTAGCGAGTTTGGCAACGTGTGGCTGTTCGAGAGCGGCGTCGATTTCCCAGCCTTTAACGAGACGGAATGCGTTCCAAATTTTGTTGCAGAAGTTACGACCCTGTTCAACAAGTTTGTCGTCGTACATGATGTCGTTACCGGCGGGAGCTGCGAGCATAAGACCCATACGAACACCATCGGCACCATAGTCGCGGATGAGGTCGAGGGGGTCGGGAGAGTTGCCGAGTTTCTTACTCATCTTGCGGCCCTGAGAGTCGCGTACGATACCGGTGAAGTAAACGTTAGAGAATGGTTTGTCTCCGGCATATTCATAGCCTGCCATAATCATGCGAGCAACCCAGAAGAAAATGATATCGGGGCCTGTAACGAGAGTGGCAGTGGGGTAGTAGTATTTGATTTCTTCGTTGCCGGGGTTGTTGATGCCATCAAACAAAGTGATAGGCCACAACCATGAAGAGAACCAGGTGTCGAGAGCGTCAGGATCTTGGCGCAAGTCGTCGGCAGTAAGTGAAGGATTGCCTGATTGAACGCGCGCTTTTTCAAGAGCTTCTTCGGCGTTGTGAGCAACAACGAATGTTGCTTCTTCGCCACGACCATCGCCATAGAACCATGCCGGAATACGATGACCCCACCAGAGCTGACGGCTGATACACCAGTCTTGGATGTTTTCAAGCCAGATGCGGTAAGTGGTCTTGTATTTTTCGGGAACGAAACGAATAAGGTCGTCCATAACGGGATTGAGGCTGATGTCGGCAAAGTGCTTCATGCGCACGAACCACTGCAAAGACAAGCGTGGTTCAACAGCAACGCCGGTACGTTCTGACAAACCGATGTTGTTAACATAGTCTTCAGTACGTTCGAGCAAGCCTGCTTTTTCGAGGTCTGCTGCGATAGCTTTACGAACATCGAAACGGTCCATACCAACGTACATGCCGGCAACAGGAGCAACAGTGCCGTCTTCGTTGAAGATGTCAATAGTTTCGAGGTTGTGAGTCTTGCCGAGCATGTAGTCGTTTTTGTCGTGAGCCGGTGTTACTTTAAGGCAGCCGGTACCGAATTCGATATCAACATAACGGTCTTCGATAACGGGAATTTCACGACCAACGAGGGGTACAATTACGCGGTGACCTTTGAGCCAGGTGTTCTTGGGGTCTTTTGGATTGATGCACATCGCGGTGTCGCCCATGATTGTTTCAGGACGAGTGGTAGCAACAACGGCGTAGTGACGGCCGTCGGCATCGGTGTGTACAACAGAACCTTCGGGAGCGCTAAAGTTTTCGGGCTCGTCGGCGAGGTAATAGCGGAGATAGTATAGTTTTGATTGTTCTTCAACAAAATATACTTCGTCGTCGCTGATAGCAGTACGGTTTTGGGGGTCCCAGTTTACCATGCGCAAGCCGCGGTAGATGAGGCCTTTTTCGTAGAGGTCAACAAAAACTTTGGTAACGCTTTCACTGCGGGGTTCGTCCATAGTGAAAGCAGTGCGGTCCCAATCGCAAGAAGCGCCGAGTTTACGGAGCTGCTTAAGGATTATGCCGCCATATTTTTCTGTCCAATCCCACGCGTGGCGAAGGAATTCTTCGCGAGTGAGGTCGGTTTTGCGAATGCCTTCCGAGGCGAGTTTGGCAATAACTTTTGTTTCAGTAGAAATAGAAGCATGGTCAGTGCCGGGAACCCAAAGGGCATTCTTGCCTTGCATGCGCGCGCGACGTACCAAAATGTCCTGGATGGTGTTGTTGAGCATATGTCCCATGTGCAACACGCCCGTAACATTTGGCGGGGGGATGATGATAGTATAAGGCTCGCGAGCGTCGGGCTCGGAGTGGAAGAGTTTATGGTCAACCCAATATTCGTACCATTTGTCTTCGACTTCGGCAGGGTTGTATTTCTGTGGCAGTTCGTTCATTGTTATTATATTGTTTACTGCTTTAATATATTCAAAAGAGCTATTATTGAGCAGCCATAATAGCAATAGCGTTAAGGCGGTGCTCAAGTTCTGTCGAGCTGAGGCGTGTTGCCAATTTGCCTCGATGAGCGACAGAAATATTACCTGTTTCTTCGCTCACAACAATAGCGAGGGCATCAGTAGCTTGAGCAATGCCAAGCGCCGATCGGTGACGTAGACCGAGGGTGCGAGGAACATCGCTATCGTGGCTTACGGGTAATATGCATCCTGCGGCGACGATTTTGTTGTGTGCTACTATCATGGCACCATCGTGTAGCGGTGAGTTTTTGAAGAAGATATTTTCTATTAATCGTGTGTTTATGTTTGCATCTATTACATCGCCGGAGGCGGCATAGTTGTCGAGAGGAATTGATTGCTCAACGACAATAAGAGCGCCTGTTTTGCTTTTGGACATGCTCATGCAAGCATAAACGATAGGCATCACCCATGCTAAAGCTTCGGCATCGAGCTCGTTGCGGTGGTGATGAAAGAGTTTTCGCAAAAATCGCCAACGGCGTTGCGAGCCTAATTCGACAAGAAAGCGTTTAATAGGCTCTTGAAAAAGTATCACCAAGATAATCAAGCCTATAGCCATGAATTTATCGAGGATTGTGCCTATTAATTTCAAGTCGAAAATTTCCGAACCGAGAGCCCAAACGACGATAAACGCCAAAACGCCGTAGAAGATATTAATCGTACCGGACTCTTTCATGAGGCGGTAGATGTAATATAGCATCACAGCGAATATTAAAATATCAATTGCGTCTTTAATACCGAAGTCGAGCATGGCAGGCGAGGATTAAGAGTTTTCTATCAGCGTTTCGTAAATTTTTATCGACTGTGCCGCCGGGAGCGGGTCGTGGACGCGTAGAATAGCGGCACCGCGCTCAAGGGCAAGGGCTCCGAGTATTGCCGAAGGTGTTTGTGCGTCGTCGGCGCTGATGTTAAGCAAGCGTGTAGCCATAGATTTACGGCTCATGCCGGCAAGGATAGGGCGTCCGAGGGCAGAGAACATTTCGAGGTGCGATAGTAGGGCATAGTTCTGCTCGAGGGTTTTGGCAAAACCGAATCCGGGGTCGATAATAATATCTGCGACACCGAGCTCTTCGAGTTGTGCCAAAGGATGCGTTAGCTCGGCAATAACGTCGGCGGTAACGTCGGCATATTGCGTCATGCTTTGCATAGTTTCGGCAGTGCCGCGAGTGTGCATCAGTATATAAGGTACGCGCAGGCGCGCGACGGTGGCAAACATGTTGTTGTCAAGCTGTCCGCCGCTGATGTCGTTAATAATATCAGCACCCCAATCGGCTATTGCGCGTTGAGCTACGTTGGCACGGAAGGTGTCAACAGAAATAGGAACGTCGGGACCTACAGCGCGACGTATTGCCGGAATAGCAACAGCGAGACGTTCGAGCTCGTCCTCGGCACCGGCGCTTATCGATCCGGGACGTGTTGAGCACGCTCCTACATCGATTATGTCAGCACCGTCGGCAATGAGTTTACGGGCACGTGTTTCTATAGCTGTTGCATCCATAGCGCGTGAGGCGGCAAAGAATGAGTCAGGGGTAGCATTGAGTATACCCATCACTACCGGACGGGTATACTCAATTATTCTGTCGCCAATGCGGATGCTAAATGGCTTCATATATTAGCGGTTGGCGCGTTTGCGTTCGATTTCGTCGAGGATGATTTTGCGCAGACGTAAGTGGTGAGGGGTTACTTCTACGTATTCGTCTTCCTTGATGTATTCGAGAGCTTCTTCGAGGCTGAATACTACCGGAGGAACGATACGAGCTTTATCGTCGGCACCGGATGCGCGCATGTTGGTGAGTTTTTTACTCTTAGTAACGTTGACGGGGATGTCGTTGTCTTTAGCATTTTCACCAACAACCTGTCCTGCATAAACTTCTTCTTGGGGGAAGATGAAGAAGCGGCCACGGTCTTGGAGCTTATCGATGGCGTAAGCATATGCTGTGCCTGATTCGATAGCAATGAGTGAACCGTTTGTACGACGTTCGATGTCGCCCTTCCAAGGTTGGAACTCGAGGAAACGGTGAGCCATGATAGCTTCGCCGGCACTAGCGGTGAGTACGTTGCTACGCAAGCCGATGATGCCGCGTGACGGTATTTGGAATTCCATCTGAACACGGTCGTTCTTTGTGCTCATGGCAACGAGTTCGCCTTTGCGACGGGTTACCATATCAATCATTTTCGAAGAGCTTTCTTCGGGAACGTTGATAGTTAGCAATTCGATTGGCTCGCATTTTACGCCGTCAATTTCTTTGATGATAACTTTCGGCTGACCTACTTGAAGTTCGTAACCTTCGCGACGCATTGTTTCGATAAGTACTGACAAGTGCAAAACGCCACGGCCGAATACAGACCATTGGTCTTCGGTAACGCCTTTTTCTACGCGCAGAGCGAGGTTGCGGTCGAGCTCGGCGGTGAGGCGGTCGCCGATATGACGAGATGTAACGAATTTACCGTCTTTGCCGAAGAAGGGGCTGTCGTTGATGGTAAATGTCATTGACATTGTGGGTTCGTCGATAGCGATACGGGGTAGCGCTTCGGGGTTTTCGGGAATGCTTACAGTGTCGCCGATTTCAAATCCGTCAAGGCCAATGATGGCGCAGATGTCGCCGTTAACACAGCTTTCCACGCGTTTACGGCTCATGCCTTCAAAGGTGTGTAATTCTTTGATGCGTTGCTTGCTGACAGAACCGTCGCGGCGGCATAAAGCGATGTCCATACCTTCGCGCATTTCTCCACGGTGAACACGACCGATGGCGATACGGCCAACGTATTTAGAGTAGTCGAGAGAGGTGATGAGCATCTGAGCATTTCCGGGATTTTCTTCAGGACCGGGTATGTGCTCGATGATAGCGTCGAGGAGGGGGAGAATATTTTCTGTGGGCTGTTTGTAGTCAGTGCTCATCCAACCTTGCTTCGCCGAACCGTAAAGAGTGGGGAAGTCGAGCTGCTCTTCGGTAGCATCGAGGTTGAACATAAGGTCGAAAACCATTTCCTGCACTTCTTCGGGGCGGCAGTTCGGTTTGTCGACTTTGTTGATAACGACAACAGGCTTGAGGCCCATTTCTATAGCTTTTTGGAGCACGAAACGAGTCTGAGGCATAGGACCTTCGAAAGCGTCAACCAAAAGGAGACAGCCGTCTGCCATGTTAAGCACACGTTCAACCTCACCGCCAAAGTCGGCGTGTCCGGGGGTGTCGATGATGTTGATTTTGTAGTCCTTGTAAGTTATTGATACGTTTTTCGACAAGATTGTAATGCCGCGTTCGCGTTCCAAATCGTTGTTGTCAAGAATCAGCTCACCGGCGTTCTGGTTCTCGCGAAAGAGATGGCCGGCAAGTAGCATTTTATCTACCAATGTTGTTTTGCCATGGTCGACATGGGCAATAATGGCGATGTTGCGTATTTTTTGCATACTCTATTGGTTTGTTTATGAATGCAAAGTTACGGCTTTTTTTTTACATTTTAAAGCATCTGATACAAGTAATTATATACGCGCGTGGAAAGAGTTGTCTTTTTATGATTTTTCGATGGCTTGTTTAATGAAAAGCGACAAGAGCTGCCGGAATTTTGGATTATTTTTAGTATATTTGCATTTTAAACTCAATGTGACCATGAAGAAAATAATCACAGCATGTTTTATTGCCGGAGCATTAGGAGCTTCCGGTGCAACAACGGCTCCCTTATGGCTGCGCGATGCCAAAATATCTCCCGACGGCACGCAGATAGCTTTTACATATCGTGGCGATATTTTTACTGTTCCCGTTAATGGCGGCGCTGCGAAACGCTTGACTTCGCAAGCGTCTTATGAAACGTCTCCCATATGGAGCCCGGATTCAAAGTTAATTGCTTTTGCTTCGGATCGTTATGGCAATTTTGATGTCTTTACAATTCCTGTAAATGGCAATGTCGGTGAGTGGACTCAGCTGACTTTTAATAGTGCATCAGAAACTCCCGAAGCTTTTACTGCCGATGGCAAGCAGGTGATGTATTCCGCTTCTATTCAGGACCCTGCAACAAGCGCTCTTTTTCCGACATCGGTAATGAGCGAGCTTTATAGCGTTGCTCTTGACGGGTCGGCACCAAAGCAGATTCTTGCCACTCCGGTACGAAATATTTCATGGGCATCGGATGGCAAAAGTTTCTTGTATCAAGATGTTAAGGGCTTTGAAGATACATGGCGCAAGCATCACACATCTTCGGTAACTCGTGATATTTGGCGATATACTCCGGCGACGGATAAGCATGAAGTCGTTATAAATCACGATGGCGAAGATTTGTGGCCTATTGACGCTGGTGACGAGATTTATTTTATTTCTGAACGCAAGCCGTCGAAATCGCAGAATGTATATTGTGCATCGAAGGCAAATCCTAGCGAGGTGCGTCGTTTGACATCTTTCGATCGTCATCCGGTACGCTTCCTTTCGCGTGCCGATAATGGCGTGTTGGCATTTACTTATGATGGTGAACTTTATACTATGGCTCCCGGTGCGAAAGCATCGAAGGTGAAAGTCGAAATTAATGCAGATTTTCCTGACGAAGTTGTAAAGAAAGAATCATCTCGCGGAGCAACAAATGTAGTGCCGTCTCCGAATGGCAAGTCTATCGCTTTTGTTTATCGCGGCGATGTATATGTTACCCCCGTTGACTATGCAACAACCAAGCAAATAACCTCTACCCCGCAAGCCGAAGGAAATGTAACATGGAGCGGAGATAGTACTTTGTATTATGATAGCCGCCGCGATGGTCGCAGCAATATTTATCGTGCTACTGTGGCGCGTGATAAGAAAACCGACTTTGCTCACGCTACTATCATCGACGAGGAATGTTTGTTTGCAAAAGACAAGCACGAACGTTTTAAACCCGTTATTTCTCCCGACGGCAAAATGATGGCGTTTATTCTTGATCGTAATATCGTAGCAGTTAAGGATTTGAAGAGTGGTAAGGTTCGTCAACTTACCGACGGCTCGACATTCCGTCATCGTAATTGCGGATTCTCGTATACATGGTCGCCGGATTCTAAATGGCTCGCTTTGGAAATCGTTGATCGTAAACATGATCCATACACTGATATTGCTGTTATTAATGTCGAGAGCGGCAAGTTGACAAACATCACCAATAGCGGCTACTTTGATGAAAATCCGAAGTGGGTTATGAATGGTAATGCAATTGCATTTGCAAGTGAACGCTTGGGTATGCGTAACCATGCATCGTGGGGTTCGCAGATGGACGTGTTTATTGCCTTTATGAACGACAAAGCATACGAACGCTTTAAACTCAGTAAGGAAGAACGCGAACTCTTTGATGAAGATGCCAAAAAAGAAAAGAGCAAAGACAGCACTCTTGTAGTGCAGCTTGACGGTATCGACAAGCGTATCGAACGCCTTTCGCCAATGTCTACCGATTTGATTGATTTCTATATCGATAAGGACGGAAAGAAGTTGACCTACACGTCGTCAGCTGATGGCTCGGGCGCTTACGTGTGGGAATATGATATTGAAGAGGGTGATTTATCAATGAAGCGTCGTCATTCGGAACGTGCTTATTTCGAACAAACTCCCGATGGTAAGAATGTATTCTTAATTGGTAAAACAGCCTATAAATACGGATCAAGCCCGAAGGCTATTCGTTACAATGCAAAGATGACTCTCGACCCCGCTGCAGAACGTGATTTCATGCTTGATTTTGTGGAATGTGAGGTTCGCGAACGCTTCTATACCGCCGATTTGAACGGTGTTGATTGGGCCGGATTGGTGAATGATTATCGTCGCTTTATGCCGCATATATCAAATAATTACGATTTTGCCGAACTTCTCAGCGAATTGTTGGGTGAATTGAATGTTAGCCATACCGGCGGCCGTTATCGCGGAAGCTCGGAAACAAAGGCCCCCGAATCAACAGCATCGCTAGGTGTGTTGCTTGATATGACCTATACCGGTGATGGCGCTCGTATTGCAGAAGTGCTTGCTCATGGTCCTTTATATGGCAAGGCTGTAGCCGGTGATATCATCACCAAGGTTAATGGCGAAGATGTTTGCGTCAAAATGCCGCTAGAACGTCATTTGTCAGATGCTGCCGGACGTCGCACGCTTGTGGAAATCAAACACGCAAGCGGTGATGAAGAAAGCGTTGTTGTTCGTCCTATCAGTAAGGGTCGCGAGCGTTCGATGTTGTATGACCGTTGGGTGGCAAATCGCGCTCATGATGTTGATAGCTTGTCAAATGGTCGTCTTGGGTATGTGCATATTTCATCAATGGATGATGAATCGTTCCGTAAGGTTTACCAAGACCTATTAGGTAAATATAACGACCGCGAAGGTGTTGTTATCGATATTCGATGGAATGGCGGTGGTCGCCTTCACGAAGATATTGAAGTGTTGCTCAGCGGACAGAAATATTTCACACAAGAAGTACGAGGCAACGCAACGTGCGATATGCCGTCACGTCGATGGAACAAGCCATCTATCATGTTGATGTCGGAGGCTTGTTATTCGAATGCTCATGGCACGCCGTGGGTATATAGCAATCGTGGTTTGGGAAAACTTGTAGGTATGCCTGTTCCCGGCACTATGTCGTCGGTGAATTGGGTAACAATGCAAGACCCGACAATGGTGTTTGGTATTCCTGTGCTAGCTTATCGATTGGCAGATGGTAGCATCTTGGAAAATCAGCAGCTCGAACCCGATGTTAAGGTGGCAAATAATCCATCAGAAATTGTTCGTGGTGTTGATGCTCAGTTGCAAGCTGCTGTAAAAGAATTGTTGCACCAAATTGACTCTCAAAAGTAATACGATATGTACGTAATAGGTGAGAGTAGTAGTACGCGCACAGAATGGGCGGTTGTTGATGGCGACAAGATAGTCGAGCACGCATTTACAACCGGTCTTAATCCGTTTTTTCAGACACGTCGCGAGATATCGCACAGCATCCGCTTGGAGCTTCCCGAGGCATTTTTTCACCGCCGTTGGAGTCATGTATACTTTTACGGTGCCGGATGCGCCAATAAGGAGAAGTGCAAGATAATGGAATCGTCTTTAGTGGCGCAATTCAAGACCCCTGTGACAGTCGAAAGTGACTTGCTCGGCGCTGCCAGAGGTTTGTTGGTGCGTAATTCCGGATTGGCGTGTATTCTTGGTACAGGCTCGAATAGTTGCTTGTATGATGGAAAAGAAATTGTCAAGACTGTCGCTCCTTTGGGATTTATTCTCGGCGATGAAGGCTCGGGCGCATATATGGGTAAGATGTTGATTGCGGATATGCTTAAAGGGATAGCACCCAATGACATAACCCAAGCTTTCTTTGAAAAATTTATGGTAACGCCTAATGTGTTGTTGGATAATGTGTATACCAACACCTTGCCCTCACGAACATTGGCGTTATACTCGACCTTTCTTGCCGAACATCTCGATAACGCATATTGCTATCAGTTGATCTATACTGCGTTTATGCGCTTTTTTGCGCGTAATATTGCAGCATATGCTTACAAAGAACAGCCTTTGTGTTTTGTCGGCTCGATATGCGTAACGTATAAAGACATTTTGCTTCGTGCCGCTGCTGATTTTGGAGTGGAGATTTCGAAGATTATGCGTTATTCTATGCCGGGTTTGGTTGAATATCATGCCGCTGAAGATGTTTAAACGCTTAGAACGAAAACATACACATTGAGTTGAAACGGTATGCATTGCGTTGCATACTTGAAAAATTATGTCGCTTGCCGAAGTCGAATTCGACGGCAACTTGAAGTCGCGGAGTGATGTTCCAAAAGACATTACAAGCGGCAAAGAGGCCGTATTTGTATTCTTCGGGAGCGACATAGTTTTTTGGTAAATATCGATATTGGCTGGCGGATATGCTCGCAAATAAATTTGGTTTGAAATTATATTGCACAGCAGCGCAGTAGCCATAAGCGCGAGGAGCGTACATACGCCCCGGCGTTTCTGTGGCATCAACGAGGTCGTAAGATCCGAAAATCAAATCACCGCCCAGGCTGCCTATGCCGCGGCCGTAATTGGCTGTGCCGTAGAAGGTGAGATGTTTTGTTGGTGTGGCAACGATACTGAATAATAAGCCGTATCCTGCGAGGCTGTGGTTGGTGGCGTTGATGAGGTCGCGGTAAGATAGAGACCTTACAATGCCCGCTAATTGAATATGTTGTCCGGCAGACCATTGATATTGTATTGCCGCTGCGAAGTCGGGCATTTTGTCGCTTACTTTTTGGGTGTTTACATTGTCGGCATCTATGGCGGATGTTGGTGTTTCAATAGATACGGAAAGATGCCATTTGTTGCGAAATACGGGAGTGTAGCGGAGCAATACTGATGTTGGTGAAATTTTATTGTTGACGCCTTGACCATCAACGATAGGCGGCAGAGCCGACGGGTCGGAGTAGGTTGAGGCAGCATAGCCGATGGTAACTTTGTCGATGATGGCGTACGCCTTTTTGAGTCGTAGGTCGAGATGTTCGTATCCGGTGAAGTCGGTTTCGATATATAACTGATAGCGGTTGAATAGTTTGTTTCGTCCTAAGACTCTGAAATACAAGCAAGTGCCTGATGGCGTAGAATCAAAGTGTTGCATATTTGTCGGGTTAGCTGGGATGGATATCTGAAAAGGAGTAAATGCTGAAGATGGCATGGCACCGTCCCAGTCATAATATGCCCTCATGCGAACCGCCCCACCGATACCCATTGCCAATTGCGCGTCTTTGCTCATGAAGAGGAAATATGGAGCGCCGGGGTCTTGGCAGTGGCGGTATTGCTCGTAATAGAATGCTGTGATTTCGCGGCGGATGGAGTCGAGGTCGTTGTCATTGCCGTCGAGAAAGATTATTTTGTTGGAGTGTGCTTCGATAGTTTTTTGTTGGTCGATTAGAGATGGTTCCGATGCTAGAATCGGTATCGTTGTGTTAACGATAATAGCGCAGAGAATTGTTGAGAGGGAGGTGAGATGTGTCATAGCGGTGATGAATAATATTATAGCAACAATTAATCGCACCGCTTTGTTTTTATAGTACAAAAAAACGACACGGGCGTAGGCTCGTGTCGTTGTATGAAAAAAGTGGCTATTAGTCTAGCTTGAATACTATTCGTTGTACGCCGTCTTGGAATCTGTTGCTAGATATTCTGAAGTGGCCGATTTCGGATGTTCGTTTGACGTGAGTACCGGCACAAAGGCATTGGTCGTATTCTCCGATATGTACGACTCTGACAGTGTTTGATGCGCCTTCCGGAAGTCGGCTCATGTCGAAGCGTTGCATTGCTTCGTCTTGAGTAATAAACTCTTCCGTTACTTCTACGTCAGCAGCAATTGCAGCGTTGACATAGTCTTCGAGAGATTGTAAATCCACGGCGGAAAGCTGCTGCGAAAGGTGGTAGTCTAATTTTGATTTCTTGCGTTCGACGTGAGCGCTGAAAGCTCTACCACACCCGAAACGTCGTGCCATTTCGCCGTTGAGGAGATGTTCGGCGCTGTGCATCGGCGGGTATTCTTGTTTGTTGTGTTCGTTAAGTTCGGGTGTTTCCATTACTGTTCTGTAGATGTGTCTAAAGACGGTTGCTCGTTAGGTGATATTACCTGAGTTACAATCTTTTGCTGCTCGTCGTCGAATCCGACAATAATTTCGTCACCTTGGTTTATGGTAGAGCTAAGAAGAAGCTCGGCAAGCTCGTCTTCAAGATATTTTTGGATGGCACGTTTGAGCGGACGAGCACCGAATTGAATATCGCAGCCTTTTGAAGCAATGAAGTTCTTAGCCTCGTCGCTGATAGTGATAGCATATCCCATTGCGGCGATACGTTTATAGAAGCCGGCGAGTTCGATGTCGATAATCTTAAAGATGGCGTCTTTGTCGAGGTTTTCGAAGATAACGATGTCGTCGATACGATTCAAAAATTCCGGTGAGAAAGCTTTGTTAAGAGCTTTAGTAAGCACACCGTGCGAATATTCGCGGTCTACTTCGCGAGTGTTGAAACCGACACCGCTGCCAAATTCTTTAAGTTGGCGAGTACCGATGTTCGACGTCATAATAATAATTGTATTTTTGAAGTCGATACGTCTTCCGAGGCTGTCTGTTAATCGGCCTTCGTCCATCACTTGCAACAGCAAGTTGAAAACGTCGGGGTGGGCTTTTTCGATTTCATCGAGAAGAACAACGGAGTACGGACGACGACGCACACGTTCGGTGAGTTGTCCGCCTTCTTCGTAACCAACGTATCCGGGAGGGGCACCGATAAGTCGCGACACACTGAATTTTTCCATATACTCGCTCATGTCGATGCGAATAAGCGTGTCAGCGGAGTCGAAGAGATATTCAGCCAGTTTTTTTGCCAATAGGGTTTTGCCCACGCCCGTAGGGCCGAGGAACATAAATACGCCAATAGGTTTGCCGGGGTCTTTGAGACCTAGACGGTTACGCTGAATAGCTTTAACGATTTTTGCTATGGCTTCGTTTTGTCCGATAACGGCATTTTGCAATTTCGGACCCATTTCGAGAAGGCGCATACCTTCAGCTTGCGCGATGCGTTGAACAGGTACGCCTGTCATCATGGCAACAACTTCCGCTACTTTGTCGGCATCGACCACCTCTTTGTTTTCTCGCAATTTGGCATCCCATTCTTTGCGCGCTTTTTCGAGACGTTCGGAAATTTCGGCAGCCTTATCGCGCATTATAGTTGCTTGCTTGAAGTCGTGGCTTGATGCGGCGGCATTTTTTAATTTTGTTGTTTGAGCAAGTTCGTTTTCGAGTTCTTCGATTTCTTGCGGCACAACAACATTAGCAACCTTCACACGCGAGCCGGCTTCGTCGAGAGCATCAATAGCTTTGTCGGGGAAGTTTCGGCCGCTGATATAGCGCTCGGTGAGCTTAACGCATGCATCAAGTGCTTCGTCGGTGTAGGTTACGCAGTGATGTTCTTCGTATTTTCCTTTGATATTGTTGAGAATTACGAGCGTTTCTTCAGGCGTGGTCGGTTCGATAATGACCTTTTGGAAACGACGTTCCAGAGCGCCGTCTTTTTCGATATTGACGCGATATTCATCAAGAGTTGTAGCGCCGATACATTGAATCTCACCGCGAGCAAGAGCCGGCTTGAGCATGTTGGCAGCATCCATGGTGCCTTGAGTGTTTCCGGCGCCGACGATGGTGTGCAACTCATCGATGAAAAGGATGATGTCGGGATTCTTAGCCAACTCATTTACAATAGCTTTGATGCGTTCTTCGAACTCACCTCGATATTTTGTTCCTGCAACAATCGACGCCATGTCGAGCGAAATGAGTCGTTTGTTAAAAAGGATTCGCGACACCTTGCGCTGAACGATACGCAACGCCAAACCTTCGACGATAGCCGATTTTCCCACGCCCGGTTCGCCGATGAGAACGGGGTTGTTTTTCTTTCGGCGACTGAGGATTTGAGCGAGACGTTCGATTTCCACTTCTCGCCCTACCACGGGGTCTAAATTACCGGCTTCGGCAGCGCGTGTCATGTCACGACCGAATTTGTCGAGCATAGGGGTGTCGTTACGGCGGTTTAATTTAGGTCCGGATGAGGGCTTTTCTTTGCTTGTTGAGTCGTTTTTGTCGGATTCGTTATCTTTGTTTTCGGCTCTGTTGCTATCGTTAGCGCTGTCGTTAATAGTAGTTTCAGGTTTTAGCTGACGAGCAATGCTTTCGTAGTTTAATCCGGCGTTAAAGAACGGCACAAGAACGCTCATCGAACGCACCTCTTTGTTGTGCAGGAGCGAAAGAAGAAGGTGCTCAACATCAACGAGATCGGCTTTCATGTATCGCGCTTCGATGATGGCAAGTTTTATGATAAGCGTAACGGTTCGATTGAAATATTGTGCATCGTGTCCGTCGGTGCAAGAACTGTCATATAGCGCATTGTCAAGATCGTCTCGAAGGTCTGATAATTTGGCGGCGCCAATAACATTTTCAATAAACGAAGCAGCACGACACGGCAAGGTGCACAATTCCAACATAAGGTGCGCCGGCATAATGGTGTTGTTATTATGTCCGGTACATTGCTTGTGCAGGTTCTCGATTACCGCTTGTGCGTCGGGTGTATATTTTTGGCTGTTTTCCATATTGATTTCTCGAATATTTTACTCAAGTGAGGCAATTATCGTGCCAATGTTCTGAAATGTTTTGCTAAGATAGCAAATCTTGTTGAAATAACGAAATTAAAAGCAAAATAGATTTGGTAAAATAGCATTATTAGTGTTCAAATTATGCTCAATGTTGAAAAATACGAAGTATATTTGAATGAATATATCAAAATGTGAATTTTTTTTTGTAACTTTGTATGAAATTTTGGCTATAAGGCGGACGTCTTATCTCCTTGAATAACGCCGGCCTTAGAAGAGCCTAACATACAATGTAATAGAGCATGTTAGAAGAAGATCGCATTTTTAAGATCAATATCGAAAATGAAATGAAGACAGCCTACATCGACTATTCGATGTCGGTTATCGTTTCACGTGCCCTTCCTGATGTTCGCGACGGTATGAAACCCGTTCATCGTCGCGTGCTGTTCGGTATGAACCAGATGGGCAATTCAAGTAATAAACCTCACAAGAAATCAGCAAAAGTCGTTGGTGAAGTGATGGGTAACTATCACCCTCATGGCGACTCGTCTATTTACGGTACATTAGCACGTATGGCGCAATGGTGGTCGTTACGTCATACTCTCGTTGACGGCCATGGTAACTTCGGTTCTATCGACGGTGACTCTCCTGCAGCGATGCGTTACACCGAAGTGCGTTTGGATCCCCTCGGCGAAGAAATGATGCGCGATATCAATGCCGATACTGTTGACTTCCAACCCAACTACGATAATACCAGCCGCGAACCGGTTGTTCTTCCGACTCGCTTCCCCAATATTTTGGTGAATGGTGCGTCGGGTATTGCTGTAGGTATGGCAACAAATATGCCAACCCACAACCTTACCGAATCAATCAACGCTTGTATAGCATTGTTGGAAAATCCCGAGCTCGAGATTTCTGATTTGATGAAATACATCCCTGCTCCCGACTTCCCCACAGGTGGTATTATTTATGGCTATGAAGGTGTTCGCGAAGCATACGAAACCGGTCGTGGTCGTATCATCCTCCGCGCTAAGGCTGAAATAGAACAGAAAGCCGAACATGAGCTCATCGTTATCACAGAAATTCCTTATGGCGTAAACCGTGCCGAACTTATTAAGAGCATCGCCGAACTCGTTGTTGAAAAGAAGGTTGAAGGAATTGCAAATATCAACGATGAATCTGACCGTGACGGTATGCGCATCGTTATTACATTGCGATCAGATGCGAATGCTAATGTGGTTCTCAATAAGCTCTATAAACTCACCGCGCTTCAGTCGTCGTTCAGTGTTAATAATGTAGCATTGCTCAACGGCCGTCCTAAAACGCTCAACCTCAAAGAAATTATCCAAGCCTTCAACGACCATCGTCGCGAAGTGGTAGTTCGTCGTACAGAATTCGAACTCAAAAAAGCACGCGAACGTGCTCATATCCTTGAAGGTTTGATGATTGCCGTTCAAAATATCGACGAAGTTATCGCAATAATTAAGTCAAGTGCTACAACAGACCAGGCGCGTGCTCGTTTGAGTGAACGTTTCGGTTTGACAGAGGCTCAGACTCAGGCTATTGTTGATATGCGTTTTCGCGCTCTTACCCACCTCGCTGTTGAAGAATTGCAGAACGATATTGACGAATTGCACAAGCGTATCGCCGACCTCGAACTTATCCTTTCTGACGAAAACGTTCTCCGCGAACTTATTAAGTCTGAAATGCTTGAAGTGGCAAATAAATTTGGTGACGCTCGTCGTACAGAAATCAAATACACTGCCGGTGAGTTTAACGATGCCGACTTCTATTCAGATGAGGATATGATTATCACCATCTCGCATCTCGGCTATATCAAACGCACACCTCTCACCGAATTCCGCGCGCAAAATCGCGGTGGTGTAGGCTCGCGTGGCTCGGCTACTCGTAATCAGGATTTTATCGAGCATATCTACACTGCTTCGAACCACGATTATATGCTCTTCTTTACCGACCGCGGTTTGGTATATAAGATGCGTGTTTACGAACTTCCCGACGAAGGAAAACAAAGCAAGGGCCGTGCTCTTCAGAACTTGCTCAATATCGAACCCGGCGACCGTGTTCGTACATATATTAGTTGTCGTGAACTTGACAACGCCGAATATACCGCTTCGCACTTCCTCGTATTTGCAACAGCAAACGGTGTTATTAAGAAAACACAGCTTTCAGAATACGCTCGCGTTCTTGCCAAGGGTAAAAAAGCTATCGTGCTTCGTCCCGGTGACACTCTTATCGGCGTAGAACTTACCGATGGCAACTCTGAAATCTTGATGGCAAATCGTCACGGACGTGCCGTTCGTTTCCACGAAAGCACCTTGCGCTCGATGGGACGTGTAAGTTCAGGTGTTCGCGGTATGAAGATTGATGAAGACGGCTCGGATGCTGTTATCGGTCTTATTGCAGTGCCCGAAAATGCTACTGATAATATTCTCGTGCTTTCGCAGAATGGCTATGGCAAGCGCTCTATGCTCGATTCTTACCGATTGACAAACCGTGGCGCCAAGGGTGTTCGCACTCTCAATATCACCGAAAAAACAGGCGAATTGGTAGGTTTTGTATCGGTTAACGACGATATGGACTTGATGATTGTGAATAAGTCCGGCGTTGTTATACGAGTTCACATTGCAGACATTCGTTTGATGGGTCGTTACACACAAGGTGTTCGAATCATCAATCTCGAAAAACGCGGCGATAGCATAGCTTCTGTTTGCAGTGTAGCAACAGACCCCGAAAGCGAAGTTGCTGCCGTTGCTCCTGATGCAGAAGAATTGCCTCAGTTGACAGACGAAGAACTCGTTGAAGAAGACGATGAAATGGATGCTGAAGAAGATGTAGAAGACGCATCCGAAGAATCAACAGAAGAATAATATTAACAACAAATACTCAAGAAGATGAAAAAAATCTCCTTAATCGCCCTCGCTCTCGGCTTGGCATTCGGTGCATCAGCACAAGCGAATGTACTTAAAGAAGCAGAACGTGCAATGAAATCAGGCGAAGACTATTCAAAAGTTCTTGAAATTGTGAAGCCCGCTTTCACCGATCCCACAACAGCACAGGATGCTCAGACCTATTTTATTCCCGGTGAAGCTGCTTTCAAGCAGTATGACAAGATGCTTGGTGTTAAGCAGTTCGGTCAGCTTAAAACCAAGGCTGACTCGGTGAAGATGGATATGCTCCTTATTCCTGCTTACGAGTACATGGTAAAGGCGCTTCCTCTTGATACTGTAGTTAATGAAAAGGGCAAGGTTAAGACCAAATATTCAAAAGATATTGTCGGTCAGCTCCAGGGCCACTATAATGACTACTACGTTGCCGGTGTAGAACTCTATAACCTCCGCGAATATAAGGCATCTTATGATGTATGGGGTATTTTCCTCGATATTAACGAAATCCCCGCAGTGGCAGAACGTCTTGCTAAAGTCGGATTGCTTCAGCCCGATAGCATCTGCGCAGAAATCGCTTTCAACCAAGCTCTCGCTGCATGGCAGATCGATAACCTCAATGATGCTCTTAAAGCATTCATGCGTGCTCGCGCTAAGGGTTATACCAAAAAAACTCTTTACGACTATGCTATTTCTGTAGCATTGAGCGCAGGTAATAACGAAGCTGTTTTGCATCTCGCTAAGGAAGCGCTTCCCCTTTATGGTGCTGAAGATCCTCAGTACATTGGTCAGGTCGTAAACTACTACCTCCAGAAAGAAAACTACGACGAGGCTTTCAATTACATCAACGAAGCAATTATGCTCGATGGCTCAAATGCTCAGTACTATGTAATTCAAGGTGTGCTTTTCGATAACACCAACAAAAAGGCAGAAGCTAAGGATGCTTTCCAAAAAGCAATGACTCTTGACTCACAGAACGCTCAAGCATTCTACAACTATGGTCGTGCTCTTTGCGAAGAAGCTTATGCTCTTAACGATGCTGCTCCCACAACTCAGCTTGAATACGACGCTTACTACAACGAAAAGATCAAACCCATTTTCCTTGAAGCTGTAGACGTTCTTGAAAACGCATACAACATAGATCCTGATAACCGTGACGTTCTTCTCTATCTTGAAAATGCTTACTACAACCTCAAGGATGAGAAGATGTACAACGACGTACAGAATCGTAAAAATTTCTAATCCTTTTACTGCATAGGCCCTAAGGGCACCACCGCAGTCTTCATTGAAGGCTGCGGTTTTTTTTATGTCCATTTGAGTGGTGTTAAAGGGCATACGAAAATGCTCGAGAAGCGAATGTGTTGATGTATAAGTTCTTTCGACTTTTTTAGATGCAAATTTGCACAAAAAGAAAACATTTTCGATCTTATAATTTTGCAAAGTTTTCCATTTTAAAAATTAAAGTATTGGAAATCAGAGATGTATAAAATTTGGACCATCAAAAAGTTTTCCAAAATGAAAACTATGTTCAAAAATAATAGTTAAAGATCTTGTGGATTCTGATTAAAATGCGTAGCTTTGCAAACAGAAAAACAACCCACACTCCAAAGTAAAATTTCGCCTCTCACATGATACAAATCGTAGTAAAGCGTGACGGCCGCGTTGTAGGTTACAACGAAGAAAAAATCAAGGCCGCTATTCGCAAAGCAATGCTCACCACCGAACTCGGAGAAGATGAGTCGCTTATTCAAAAAATAACCGACCGCATCGGTGCTCACGGTTCTGAAAAAATGACCGTTGAGCAAATTCAAGATATGGTAGAGATTGAACTTATGAAGAGCCCGCGCAAGGAAGTGGCTAAGCGTTATATCGCTTATCGCGACCAGCGTAACGTTGCTCGTAAAGCTAAAACTCGCGATATGTTCCGTGAAATCATTGAAGCTAAAAACAATGATATTACACGAGAGAATGCAAACATGAATACTGACTCGCCTGCCGGTATGATGATGAAGTTTGCAAGCGAAACTACAAAACCTTTCGTTGATGACTATTTGTTGTCTCCCGAAGCGCGTGATGCTGTTCGTAGCAACTACTTGCATATTCACGATAAAGATTACTATCCAACCAAGAGCCTTACCTGTGTTCAGCACCCCCTAGACCGTATCCTTGAATATGGTTTTGTTGCCGGACATGGAGAATCTCGTCCTGCTAAACGTATTGAAACAGCGAGCATCATAGCATGTATATCGCTCGAAACGGCACAAAATGAAATGCACGGCGGTCAGGCAATCCCCGCTTTTGATTTTTATCTCGCACCTTTTGTGCGTTCGTCATTCATTGAGGAAGTCGAGAATATCGAACGTTTGATGGGTCAGGAATTGCCTCAGTTGCGCAACGCTGTTATTAAAGACTATCTTCGTCGCGATCTCGAAGGCTTGGAAGGTGATGAACGTCTGCTTCAGCATGCTATCAACCGCACAGCCAGTCGTGTACATCAGGCTATGGAAGCGTTTATTCACAACATGAATACAATCCACAGCCGTGGCGGTAATCAGGTGGTGTTTAGCTCTATAAACTATGGTACCGATACCTCAGCAGAAGGTCGTTGTATCATCCGCGAGCTATTAAATAGCACATACGAAGGTGTGGGTAATGGTGCTACTGCGATTTTCCCAATTCAGATATGGAAGAAAAAACGAGGCGTAAGCTATTTGCCAGAAGATCCCAACTACGACCTTTATCGTTTGGCATGCAAGGTGACAGCACGTCGTTTCTTCCCTAACTTTGTTAACCTCGACGCAACGTTTAATCAGCACGAAAAATGGCGTGCCGATGATCCGAAACGATACCTCTATGAAGTTGCAACTATGGGTTGCCGAACACGCGTGTTCGAAAATCGTTATGGCGAAAAAACGTCTATCGGCCGTGGTAACTTGTCGTTCTCGACTATAAACCTTGTGCGTCTTGCTATCGAATGTCGTAGCATTCAAGATCAAGAAGAACGTATCGCATCATTCTTTAATAAGCTCGATGAAATTCTAGAAGTTACCGCCCGTCAGTTGTGCGACCGTTTTGATTTCCAAAAAACTGCATTGGCAAAGCAATTCCCCTTGTTAATGTCGAAACTATGGAATGGTGGTGATGTGTTGCGTCCTGAAGATACTATCGAATCTGTAATCAATCAAGGTACACTCGGTATTGGCTTCATCGGTCTTGCAGAATGTCTTATCGCCCTTACCGGCAAGCATCATGGTGAATCTGACGAATCACAAGCTCTCGGTTTGCGTATAGTTGGACATATGCGTGACCGTGCTAACGAATTCTCAGATCGTTATCAGCACAACTTCTCTATCCTCGCTACTCCTGCCGAAGGCTTGTCTGGCAAGTTTACGGCTAAAGACCGCAAGACTTTCGGTGTAATCGAAGGTATCACCGATAAGCAGTATTATACCAACTCTAACCACGTTCCGGTATACTATCACTGCTCGCCTCGTCATAAAGCAGAAGTTGAAGCTCCCTATCATACCCTCACCGGTGGCGGTCATATTTTCTATGTCGAAATCGATGGCGATGCTACTCACAACCCCGATGCTATTGCTGCTATTGTTGATCTTATGGATAAGTATAACATCGGTTATGGCTCGGTAAATCACAATCGCAACCGTTGCATGACTTGCGGTTACGAAGATGCGTCTACCGATTTGCATGAATGTCCTAAGTGTCACGGCACGGCGATCGATCGCTTGCAACGCATTACCGGTTATCTCGTTGGTACTACAGACCGTTGGAATTCAGCGAAGTTGGCTGAACTTAACGATCGCGTCGTTCACAAATAATGCTACCGGAACAAACAGAAACACACCTCAGGGTCGTCGATATTGTCGAAGGAACGGCAGTCGACGGCCCCGGTTTGCGTACGTCAATATATTTTGCCGGATGTGCTCATAGGTGTCCGGAATGTCATAACTCTTCGACTTGGCCCTTTGACTCGGGTAGGGTATGGGATGTTGAAGATGTGCTGAATGTTGTTAAGTACAACGAATTTAACGTTACATTTTCCGGCGGAGACCCGATGTATCAAGCCAAAGCAATATTACCGCTTGCTAAGGCAATTAAAGCGCTTGGGTACACAATTTGGTGTTATACCGGATTTACTTTTGAACAATTGTTGCAATCGTCAGCTCCTGAAGGCGCGGCGGATTTGTTGCAGTTTATAGATGTCTTGGTTGACGGGCCATACGTGGCGGCGTTGCGTGATACGGATTTACGATTCCGTGGATCGGCTAATCAACGACTAATTAATGTTCCCGAGTCACTTAAAAATGACAAAGTAATACAAATAGAGCTCTGAATTTCAGGGCTCTTTTTGTGTATAGGTATAATTCATTTGAAGTCTTGCAATTTCTTATGCTTGAGATTCGTTGCATAAAAATTGCTGAAATCCGATAAAATGCTGCAAAATTCGCTAAAAATCGCGAGAAATAAACATATATTAACATCAAAGTGTGCTAATGTAGCACATGGGTTGTGTTAAATTTGTGGCAAAGAAAAATTCGTCACCAAAGCTCTTGGCCATCAAGAGCTGCAGATAGTAAGAACGGCGGATTGATATCGTAACGAGACTTTCCATATTGTTTAACAAAAACTAAATACAATGTCGTTTTTTTTAAGTGACTTTTGGCTGTTTCATCTATTTTGTGAATTGTTTCGCTCAGATTCAAAGAAACAAAGCATAAATAATAATAATAATTACACACAGTCGCAATACGATGATTTTTATGATCCAGATGATAGAGTCTCCGATTTAGAAGATGAGTTGCAAGACCTCGAGGACGAGTTGGAAGGATTGCGAGATGAAGTAATCGATCTTGAAGACGATATATCAGACCTTGAAGATCAAATACTGAATTCCGAAGACGACGATTTGGACGATGCTTTGGATGATGACGACTTCGACGAAGATTTGGAAGATGATGAATATGAGGATGATTTCGATTTAGACGAAGATTTTGATCTCGATGATGACCGAGACGATTTTGATGACGATTATTGAGAAGATCATTATTAAATTGAGCAAAATCAACTATCCACACAAAGCACTATCAGACGTCTTGAAATAATAAAAAATGCTATATAATGAAAAAAATCGAGGAGGTGATATCGAAAGATCACGGTAAATTTTGTAATTTTGCAAAAATAAATCGATCGGTATCATATATCCTACGATAATAGAAGATGAAAAAAGTTTTATTGCTAGGCTCGGGTGCCTTGAAAATAGGTCAAGCGGGCGAATTCGACTACTCCGGATCACAGGCGTTAAAAGCGCTTCGCGAGGAAGGAATTGAATCAGTGCTCATAAATCCGAACATTGCCACAATTCAGACGTCTGAAGGCGTGGCCGACCGCGTGTACTTCTTGCCTATTACTCCCGAATTTGTTGAGGAGGTTATTAAAAAGGAACGTCCCGACGGCATTTTGTTGGCGTTTGGCGGACAAACTGCACTTAACTGTGGTACGCAACTATATCTTGATGGCACTCTCGAAAAATATGGAGTAAAGGTGCTCGGTACTTCCGTTGAGGCTATCATGATAACTGAAGACCGTGATTTGTTCGTTAAAAAGCTCAACGAAATCGATGCCAAGACCCCCGTATCACAAGCTGTTGAGAATCTTGAAGATGCGTTGCAGGTAGCTCATCGAATCGGATATCCCGTTATGGTTCGTTCGGCTTATGCTCTTGGTGGACTTGGTTCGGGTATTTGCAATAACGACGAAGAATTCATCGCTCACTGCGAAAATGCTTTAGCTTACTCTACTCAGATTCTTGTTGAAGAATCACTCAAAGGTTGGAAAGAGATAGAATTTGAAGTTATTCGAGACTCTTCCGACCTTTGCTTTACAGTAGTGCCGATGGAAAACTTTGACCCCCTCGGCATCCACACCGGTGAAAGTATCGTAGTTGCTCCTATCGTGTCGTTGACACCCGAGCAGATTAAGATGCTTCAAGATATTGCTGCTCGCGTGGTGCGTCACATCGGTATCGTGGGCGAATGTAACATCCAATATGCTTTCAACGCTGAAACTAACGATTATCGTATCATCGAAATCAACGCTCGTTTGAGCCGTTCATCAGCGTTGGCTTCGAAGGCGTCTGGTTATCCTTTGGCTTTCGTAGCTGCGAAATTGGCGCTCGGATACACTCTCGACCAAATCGGCGAAGTTGGCACTCCTTACTCGGCAGCCAAGGCGCCTGAAGTTGATTACATGATTGTTAAGATCCCTCGTTGGGACCTCTCTAAATTCGTTGGCGTTGACCGTGAAATCGGCTCATCGATGAAATCTGTGGGCGAAATCATGTCAATCGGTAAGTCGTTTGAAGAAATCATTCAAAAGGGCTTGCGTATGATTGGTCAGGGTATGCACGGTTTCGTTGGTAATAACGACATCCACTTCGACGACCTCGAACACGCGTTAACTCATCCTACAGATACTCGTATCTTCGCTATTGCCCAGGCTTTGCAAGAAGGCTATACTCCTGAACGCGTGTCTGAACTTACAAAAATCGATATTTGGTTCGTAAGCCGTTTGGCAAATATCGTAAACTTTGCTAAAGGCTTGACTCAGAAAGGTGGCAAAATCGAAGATATCGATCATGACACCATGGAAGAAGCAAAACGTCTTGGTTTCTCTGACTTCCAGATTGCTCGTTTGGTAGAAAATCCGACAAGCAACATGGAAAAAGAAGTGCTTCGCGTTCGCAGTCGTCGTAAGGAACTTAATGTTCTTCCCTGCATTCGCCGAATCACAACTATTGCTTCAGAATATCCCGAGTTGACAAATTATCTTTACGTTACCTATGGTGCGAAAGAAAATTCTATCAGCTACGATTATAACTCACGCAACATCATCGTATTAGGCTCCGGCGCTTACCGTATCGGTAGCTCTGTAGAATTCGACTGGTGTTCGGTAAACGCTGTTTCAACATGCCGCAAAAACGGCTATAAGGCAGTTATGATTAACTACAACCCCGAAACAGTGTCGACCGACTACGATATGTGCGACCGACTCTATTTCGATGAGTTGAGTTTTGAACGCGTACTTGATATCATCGACCTCGAATCGCCCAACGGTGTTATTGTGAGTGTCGGCGGTCAGATTCCTAACAACTTGGCAATGAAACTTTATCGTTGCAATGTGCCCGTTTTAGGAACATCACCGGTTTCAATTGACCGAGCAGAAAACCGTCACAAATTCTCTGCAATGCTCGACCAACTAGGCATAGACCAGCCTCGTTGGAAGGAGCTTACAACCGAAGAGGAAATTCACTCTTTCGTTGAAGAAGTAGGCTTCCCCGTTCTTATCCGTCCCAGCTACGTTCTTTCAGGTGCTGCGATGAATGTGTGTCACGACTACGAGCAGATGCATACCTTCCTCGGACAGGCGGCTAAGGTTTCGAAAGAATTCCCTGTAGTTGTTTCTGAATTCCTTCAGAACGCTAAAGAAATTGAATTCGATGCAGTTGCGCGCAATGGTAAAATTGTCGAATATGCTATTTCTGAGCATGTTGAATTTGCCGGCGTTCACTCTGGTGATGCTACGTTGGTATTCCCTGCACAGAAAATCTATATGGCAACAGCGCGTCGCATCAAGCGTATCAGCGCTCACATTGCAGAAGCTCTTAATATCTCAGGTCCATTTAATATTCAGTATCTTGCAAAAGATAACTATGTTAAAGTAATTGAATGTAACTTGCGAGCATCGCGTTCGTTCCCCTTCGTGAGCAAGGTTCTTAAGAAGAACTTCATCGAAACCGCAACACGCATCATGCTCGGTGAAAAGGTGGAAGTTGCCGATACCTCGACATTCGACATCGATTACATCGGTGTTAAGGCATCGCAATTCTCGTTTGCACGTTTGCACAAAGCCGACCCTGTTTTAGGTGTTGACATGGCGTCGACCGGTGAAGTTGGTTGCCTCGGCCGCGACTTCGACGAAGCGCTCCTTAACGCTATGCTCTCTGTTGGTCACCATGTGCCTAAGAAGGGTATTCTTGTAAGCTCAGGTGACGCTCGTGCAAAAGTAGATATGCTTGAAGCTTGCCGCTTGCTTGATTCGCGTGGATACAAGATTTACGCTACTCCCGGCACTGCTACTTACCTCAACGACAATGGTGTGAAGGCTATTCAGGTTTGCTGGCCTGATGAAGATGGGCTTTCGGTGCTTGATGTTATCGCCGACCACACTGTGGATTTGGTTATCAACATCCCGAAAAACCACACCAAGCGCGAGCTTACAAACGGATACCGTATCCGTCGTCAAGCTATTGACTTCAACACACCCTTGATTACCAACGCACGTTTGGCTCAGGCGTTTGTTAAGGCGTTTGTAGCTCGTCCGATTGAATCTATCGGCATTACTTCTTGGCAAGAATATTAATAGCAAGAAGTTAGTCCATAATATAACAAAGGCGATGTATCATTTTCGATGCATCGCCTTTTTTAGTACAAAAAGCCACGGCAGAAGTTCATGCCGTGGTTTATGCTTTATAAATTGGTGTTGTTTAGAATTTTCCGAGCGAGAGCATATCGAAACATTCCCAATATAAATCGTCGTTGAGGTGAAGTTCAACTTTGTTAGCGAAAGTGATGAACGATTGCAGAGCCATTCGAATAGGGTAGTGCACTTGCGGTTTCATCGATTCTACCAAAGCCTTTTTAGTGCGCGCAAATTCGAGAGCCTCGTCGGTGAGGCCGAGTTTCATTAACGAAAGGCCGTACATATATCCCATTGTGCAAGCTTTGAAAGGTACGTTCCAAAAGCTATCGAGCACGCCCGGGCGTTGGCAGAGTTGATATAGATCGTCGTAGCGTTTTGCGGCGAATAGACATTCTATCCAAACTGCAATGAGTGTTTCGTTGACGGGTTTGTATTCGTCGAGGGTGTTGAGAATTTCTATTAAATTGTAGCCATCGCCGCAAGCTTGAAGCGATTCAACAATTTCGCACACGTTGTTGTAGCCTTCGTCGGTTTTGAAGGTAGCAAGATATTGCTTGGTGTAATGAGCGTCAACGTCGCCGTTAGAAATAATCAATTGTCGAAGTGCTTCTCGACAGTCGGGGTGTCGATCGAGATAGTTTTGGAGTAATTTGCAAGCGCCTTTTGGGTTTGTTGCGGCTATGAATAGGTATGCTGCTGTGGTGAATTCGAAGCGGTCGGGATATTTCTCGCAGATGCTTTTTAGTGCTTCATACATATCGGCATAAAGATATGGCGCGTAGTTGTATACCGGCTCGGCGATTGCAACCATCATATCGGGCATTTCGTTGAAAGCTAATGCTTTGGCGTATTCGTATGTATTGCGTGTTTCTTCGATAAGACCCTTTCTGGCTTGGCCGATGAGCAATTTTATCCAATAGCCGACGGGGAAGGGATCGTTTTCGATAAGTTCTTCGGCGAGAGCGATGAGGGTGTCGTTGTCGTCGTGAGTGTCGGCTTGCAATGATATTTCGTATAGGAGCATCATTTTGTCGCGTGCCTTTGTTTTTAGCACGTCGATATTTTTGACAAGCCAGTCGTATTGTCCGAGCGTATCGGTGAGTTGACACAGGTGAACGATTTCTTCGTCGCCAAGGGTGTTGTATTGATCAATGAGATAAGATAGCGCTGCCGGAGCATCGGCGGGTGGATTAACCTCGAGGCGTGCCATGTCGGCGATGGGCGACGATTCCCATTTGTAGTCGTTTATAAAGTTTGCGGCGGCGTTGGTGCGTTTGTCGGTTTCGTCGTCGGTGGTGTCCATGTATAGGAGCAGGCGACGTTCGGCGAGGGCTTGACTGTCCGGATATAGGCGTGCGCCGCAGAGGAGGGCTTCGAGTTGAACATAGTCGTCAGAGAGCTCGCCGGCATAGTCGAAGAGTTCGATAAGTTCGTATTCGTCATAGAACATTTCTGACGATTTTTGTTCTTTGAGAGCTTTGCGGAAGTTTTGGTAAAGCTCTAATCTGGGATTTTTATTTTCGTGCTCCATAGGCGATATTAAAAACCGCACCTTTGCCGCGGTTAAACGGCTAAGGTGCGGATAGTATAGAGTAGTCGTTTAAGCTTTTTTCTGCACTTTTTCCCAAGTGTCTTTGAGTGCGATAGTGCGGTTGAATACGGGCTTGTCGGCAGTGCTGTCGGCGTCGAGGGTGAAGTAACCGATGCGCTGGAATTGGAACTTCACACCCTGCTCGGCAATGTCGAGGATGTAAGGTTCGAGCTTGGCGTTGCTGACGATGCGCAACGATTCGGGGTTGAGCATTTCGCGGAAGTCGCGGTCGGGCTCAGCAGCCGGATTTTCAACATCGAAGAGGCGGTCGTAAAGTCGTATTTCGGCGTCTTTAGCGTGGTGTGCCGATACCCAGTGGAGCGTGCCTTTGACTTTGCGTGCTGCGCCGGGGAGGCCGCTGCGCGTGTCGGGGTCGTAGCTACAGAGTACTTCGATAACATTGCCGTCAGCGTCTTTAACAACGTCGTCGCATTTGATGATGTATGCACCTTTGAGGCGAACTTCACCGCCGGGAGCAAGACGGAAGAATTTCTTGGGAGGATTTTCCATGAAGTCTTCTTGCTCGATATAGATTTCGCGGCTGAAAGGCATCTCGTGAACACCGCTTTCGGGGTCCTCGGGATTGTTTTCCATCGTTACGAATTCTTCTTGGCCTTCGGGGTAGTTCGTGATGGTGACTTTCAAGGGGTTAAGTACAGCCATAACACGAGTAGCGATGCGGTTTAGGTCATCGCGAACGGCGTGTTCGAGTAGGCTAACGCTGTTGAGGGCTTCGTATTTGGTGTAGCCGATAGTGTCGATAAATTTGCGAATTGAAGCGGGAGTGTAACCGCGGCGACGCATACCTGAGATAGTCGGCATACGGGGGTCGTCCCATCCGGCAACAAGACCTTCTTTAACCAATTGGAGCAATTTGCGTTTGCTCATTACGGTGTAAGTGAGGTTGAGGCGGTTGAATTCGATCTGGCGCGGGCGGTAGTCCGGACCGGCGAGTTCGTCGATGAAGTGATCGTAAAGCGGACGGTGAGGCACGAATTCGAGGGTGCAAATAGAGTGTGTAACGCCTTCAAAATAGTCGCTCTGACCGTGGGCAAAGTCGTACATGGGGTAAACTTTCCATGTGGTGCCGGTTCTGTGGTGAGGAGTTTTGATGATGCGATACATGATAGGGTCGCGGAAGTGCATATTAGGCGACGCCATGTCAATTTTAGCACGCAATACGCGCGAGCCTTCGTCGAATTCGCCGGCGTTCATGCGCATGAACAAGTCGAGGTTTTCTTCGGGAGTGCGGTTGCGGTAAGGGCTTTCGGTGCCGGGCTGTGTGGGGCTGCCTTTTTGTGCTGCTATTTCTTCGCTTGATTGGTCATCAACATAAGCTTTGCCTTCTTTGATGAGTCGGACAGCGAGGTCGAAAAGCTGAGGGAAATAGTCAGAGGCATAATATTCGCGGTTGCCCCAGTCGAAACCGAGCCAATGAATGTCTTCGCGAATAGAGTCGACGTATTCAACATCTTCTTTGACGGGGTTGGTATCGTCGAAACGGAGGTTGCAAGTGCCGCCGAATTTTTCGGCAACGCCAAAGTCCATGCAAATAGCTTTAGCATGGCCGATATGTAGGTAGCCGTTAGGTTCCGGCGGGAAACGAGTGCTGAGACGTCCGCCGTTTTTGCCGGCGTGTAGGTCGTTGTACACTTCTTCTTCTACGAAGTTCAAACCCCGTGGCTGTTCGTTTTCGGGGG
Source organism: uncultured Bacteroides sp. (assembly GCA_964518705.1). Taxonomy (GTDB): domain Bacteria; phylum Bacteroidota; class Bacteroidia; order Bacteroidales; family Muribaculaceae; genus CAG-873. Next base: position 82,192 of record CAZFGV010000004.1, on the reverse strand, counting down.
TTAAAGTAGTGTCGCTCATATGCTTTGTTTTTTGATTGTTCTGAATTAATTAGCTCAAGGAGTCGGCGTCGAGACGTTTGCGGTAGAAAACGAAGTCGCGTCCAAGATATTTCTCGCGCACGATAGGGTTTTCTGCCAGTTCTTCCGATGTGCCCTGGAAAAGTATACGACCTTCGAAAAGGAGGTATGCGCGGTCGGTGATGCGCAGGGTTTCTTGGGCGTTGTGGTCGGTGATGAGGATGCCGATATTTTTATCTTTGAGTTTGTAAACTACGGATTGAATGTCTTCAACGGCGATTGGGTCGACACCGGCAAAGGGTTCGTCGAGCATGATGAATCGCGGGTTGATGGCGAGACAGCGTGCTATTTCGGTACGACGTCGTTCGCCACCGCTGAGACGGTCGCCGAGGTTTTTGCGTACCTTTTGTAAACGAAATTCGTCGATGAGACTTTCAAGTTTGTCGCGTTGTTCTTCCGGCGTCATATTTGTCATTTGTAAGACGGCGCGGATGTTGTCTTCGACGGTTAGTTTGCGGAATACCGATGCTTCTTGGGCAAGGTAGCCGATGCCGTTTTGCGCACGTTTATACACCGGGTATTTTGTGATGTCGAGGTCGTTGAGGAAAATGCGTCCTTCATTAGGCTCGATAAGGCCAACGGTCATGTAGAATGTCGTTGTCTTGCCGGCGCCGTTAGGGCCGAGGAGACCTACAATTTCGCCTTGAGTTACGTTGATAGAAACGTGATTGGCAACGGTGCGTTTGCCGTATTTTTTGACGAGGTTGTCGGTGCGTAGCACCATGTTATTGCCATCGACAATTTCGGGGTTGGCGTTGACAGCGATTTGCTGTGGCGCGTCGTTGTCGATAACAATAGGTGTGGTGGTATTTGTTGGATTAATGTTCATAGGGTCGGAGACTGCCGTTGCGTTGTCGAGCGGTATAGAGTTTAAACACGAAGCATCGGGCGATATTGTGCCGCCAAAAGGAGTGGGCAATTGTTGCTCTTTTTCGTTGTTTCGTCTATGCCACTGTAGTCCCATCGATTAGATGTTTGTGTTAATGCTTCGTAAACCGGCGCCATGGCGGAGGCGGCTTTCGATGTAGTCGGTGAGTAGGTTGATAGCGACTGTGTTGCTGCCGCCTTGAGGGATGATTAGGTCGGCGTAACGTTTCGACGGCTCAATGTATTGGCTGTGCATTGGTTTAAGAACGTCTTGGTAGCGGTTTATTACTAGTTCGGGCGTTCTGCCACGTTCTACGCAGTCGCGAGCGATGACGCGGATGAGGCGGTCGTCAGCGTCGGCGTCAACGAATACTTTGATGTCGAGCATTTCGCGTATCGAAGGATCGGTGAGAACGAGGATTCCTTCGACGATAACGACGTCGGTAGGGCGCACTGTTACTGTTTCGGCTTGGCGGGTGCAAGTGAGGTAGCTGTAGGTTGGCATTTCGATGCTTTTACCTTCTTTTAGTTGCTTGAGGTGCTCTACTAAAAGTGACCATTCAATGGCTGCGGGCTCGTCGAAGTTGATTTGTTGTCGTAATTCGACGGGTACGTGGCTGGAGTCTTTGTAGTATGAGTCTTGAGGCATTACGGCAACTTCCCCGGCCGGAAAGCTGTTGATAATTTTGTTTACTACCGTAGTTTTTCCTGAACCGGTGCCCCCGGCAATTCCTATAATAAGCATGGTGTCGCTCTTGATTGTTTTGTTTTTTTGAGCCGATAGAAAATGTCGGCTTTCAAAGGCACGAAATTACGAATTTTTCTTGACATACGCAATATTACAGATGCTGCGGTGATGTTTTTATGAGGTGGAATTTATGCTTTGTTGTTATTGTTGCTATTGCTGATATATGCGCAAAAACAACTCCCGGCTCGGTGAAGGAGTCGGGAGTTGTGTTGAAAGGGTATTTAGTATTAAAGCTGTCCTACGCGAGCGGCGAAGATGATTGCGCCTGTTGCCGGATGGCTGATGTAGAATACGAAGGGACGATCAAGGGTAACTACGGGAATTTCGGGCTTGTAGTCAGGACCGGGGGCTGTTGCCATAAAATTCCATGTTACTGCAGCGCCTTCAGCGCCTTCTTCGGTTACTTCTAATGTCGCTTTCTGTGTGATTGTGTATGCTGAATATACTTCTTCGTCGAACACTGAAGATTTTCTAAAATCGTTGATTAAATTGATTCCGAGCATTGAAAGAGCGGAATTTAATTCCAATTTTTCAGCGAGAAGTTCGAAACGAGGTGCGTAGAAATCAATAGTTCGGTCATTGTATCGAGCGTTTTCAACGTCGAGGAGTGATGTTGTGCTGACAAATTCATTAATGTCTGTGCTTTCGCAAGGAAGAACGAAGGTTGCAACCAAGCCGGCGGTGCCGATATCCATGCGAACTGCCTGATATGTTTCGCTTTCTGCATAGTGCTGAAGTCCTTTGTTGTGCATCATGCTGACATAGCTGTTCTCGCTGACGCCTTTGAACATTGCTTGCTCGGTTTCTTTTGCGTCAAATGGATTTGCCCATGCGCCTTTGAAATATAGAGCATTTGCCATTAGGACTAGGGTTTCGTTGAATACGGGGGCAGTGAGAATTTTGTCGATTTTGCCTTTTGTTTTGTCTGCAACCCAAGCGTTGATAAGATCTTTTGTTGCTTCTGTGTGAAGAGCACAACCAAAACATTCGCTGCTGAAGTCGTTTGTAATAACGTCAGCAAATGTTGTTTTAAGGTGATAGGTGTCTTCGAACCAAACCGAGTTTGCCATTGACAATGTTGTTGTTGGGTCGAGGTTGGGAAGCACGGTGAGGTACTTGTTGCAGAGGCTGTTGAGAGCGTTAACATCTTCTGTGCCGAGAGCTGTGTAAATTTCAGCGGCAGTTTCGGCATCGCATCCGTTTGCGGTCATGGCGAGTAGGATACGAGCGCTAAGGGGGAGGATACGAAGTTGTCGAGCGTCGGATTTGTTTCGCTAACGGCTTTGAAGAAGCTTGCGTCGAAAGGTGCTGATGCTTCTGCTGCTCGGCTTTCTACTGCGTTGAGGGTTAGGGTGGTTTCGACGGTAGGTGCTACTACCGGTTCTTCGTTGAGCGTAGGCTCTTCGCTTGAGCAGCTAACGGTGAGCAAGCCAAGCGCTAAAACTGGAATAAGATTGCGTTTCATATTAAATGGCATTTATATGATTATTTATAAACTGCGAAATAGGTGTTTCCTGTGTTGAAGTTATATGCTGTGTTTGATGTGTTGGTTTTGAATACACTGGCGCTGAAGTATACATTATCTACTCCGCACCATCCCCAATTGAAATGGTATGATTGTCTTCAAAATCAATAGCATAGATGAGTGTATCTTGCGAAGCGCGAGATAAGTTGCCACTGCCAATAACCGATACTTTTGCGGTTGAACGAATTGAACGGCTCTGATTGTCTGTGCCTTGCAATCTATCTGCAAGGTTTTGAGCGATGGTAATAGCTTCTTCAAGACTACGTTTTGTCGGCACACTATCATTTGAAGGCATTGTGATTTCTTCAGATGCACAACTACTTAATAAAAGCGCGATAGTAATTGATGAAAAAAAATAAGATTTTCATATTTGTTACTTTTTTTGTGGTTGTGTACGCAAAAGTATAGAATAAATTTTGTTTACGCAAACAATTAAAAGGCTTAATTTATAATATGTGTAAATTTGACAAAACGAAACTTTGTAATAATACTCCAAGTTTCTTAAAAGAGCATAATAGGTAGATTATTGCATAGGCATGATATTTTAGTTAATAATAATGTTTACTTTATAAATGTTCCTGTCGCGATCCAATAATTGTTTTCAATTTGAATTGTGTATTTTCCGTTGGGCAAATACGATAGGTCAATTATTGGCTGTGTTATTTCAAAGATGCTAACAATATTGTTATTACGATCGAAGATATATAATGTGTTGTTGAAATCATCTTCTGTTTCTATTTTTAGAGTTGAATTTTCATTATTGAAGGTTGCCAACAAATCAAATACTAAAGAACGGTCGGATTGTTTATTGTTAGGCTGTTCTTTATAATCCCTTTTTATTGGAACGTTTATTTCTGTTGCATTTATTTGGAATGCAACAGAAATTATAATAGTTAGTAAAAAGTGACGTTTCATTGTAAATCAAATTTAAGTTGTTACAAATTTATGTTATGCAAAGTTTTCAAACAAATAAAAAAGTTTGACATTGTTGATTTTTAAATAATTGAATATTAGGTATATATGATTTTTCGAGATTGTGATTTTTGAACACACCTACAAAAAGTTTGACAAAGGGCTAAAATAAGGCTGTCTTTAAGTGTGTGTATTAAGAGTAAAATAAAACAATCTTCTAACTCCGGAAATTTATGAGTCAGAAGATTGTGTAAGGTCAATGCAAAGTATAAAATAGAGGTAATAATTAAAGAGATTTCATTAATTTGCGAATGTATATACCGATGTTAGTTTGGTGTTCATCGATTTCAAGCTTTTTGCGAATTTCACTACTCACATGATAGTGTCGTCTGTTTTTAATATATTCACCCACCTCTTTACCTCGAAGTCCGATTGCGTATAGACATAAATAGTTAATTTCTTGATCGGATAGGTTGTGATCTTCGAGGTATTTAATAAATTGGGGATGAGATGCCTTAAAAGCAAGCCGCGTAGAATTCATAAAGCTATCTCTGTCCTCAATTATATTTTCCAGTATAGAACTGTGAGATTCCGATAGAGTGTCATCGTTTGATATTTTTGTGGCTAAGATGTTGTTAAGTAATTCAATGCGTTCCTTGATTGCAGTTTCGATGGGGTTGGAAAGACTTTCTTTGTTTTTTAATAATGATTTTAGCTGTTCGCACTCTTCTTCAAGAACGGAAATTTTCAACTGTAAATTTTCAGAAATAAGCTGTTGCTCGTTGCGTGCATGTTCTGCGTTTTGTTTGGCTAGCTCTAGATTTTTGTTCTGTTCTTGAAGTTTTGATGATATAATAAGGCGTTTAGATTTTTGAATGTTTTTATAATAAATTATCACAATAAATATAAGTAGTGATGATATTATGACAATTGCAATAATAAGAGATTTGCGTTCATTTTTAGAAATCTGTATATTGTCAAGCTCTAAAGTGTGATTATCTTCTGCAGAAACGAAATGTAAATCAGTAATTTTTGTACTCTCTTGATATACTGTATCGAAGTAAGTTTTGTAGTAATTAAGAGCTTTTTGATAATTACCGCTGTTGTCTTCTAATATTACTTTAGTAGACAAGTATTTCATATAATAGATAGAGGATGGTTCAATGCTAAGGCTATTGATAATGCTATCCGCTTTTTGGGTATCTCCTAATTTAATATAAGCATTAGCAATGTCGATTGTTAAACTATATTCTAACTCTTTGTCTTTTGGAATACTATTTAATGTATTTAATATTTCTTCGTTGCTGCAAAATGTTGTTTGATAAACTAAATAATAAGGGAAAAAGTAATTGTAGTGATCAATATTTGATTTCGTTAGTTCAATGCAAGCATTGGCTATACTATCGGAAATTTCTTTTTCTTCAATGATAGATGCGCCTTGAAGAGCTCGACATAAGCAAACGACTTCATTATATGGCAAATTGAGGGAGTGATATATCTTAGAAGCTATTATGTTGTTGTTTATATAGACATCAAATCTGTTGAGTTCGTAATTAACAGCACCTTGAGCAGCTAACAAACGAGCAATAGTAAGAGAGTCTGAAGATTGATCAAATAATTCTCGTCCGGAAATGAAAGAGGTCATCGCTTTTGTATACTCTTCGGCATTTTGGTATATACGTCCGCGATAATAGAGCGTTTTTAATATTTCATCAGCAGTGCCCTCTTTTAGATAATAGTCAATTGCCGGTTGAAGTATTTCACATGAGTTTTATCAATATAGTTTTTGTCAAGGGCGATTGTTTTTAAAAGGGCGTATTTGGCTCTCTCTTTATTTCCTTTTAATGTTATTGAATCGATGTTGTTAAGTATTATTAGTGCAGAATCCGGATGCTCTTCCATAATTTGTTGAGCATGGTTCATCTCTTGCCACGCTCCGGAGTGATTATTACATGAGGCAATAAGGATAAGTATTGTTGATAAAAAAGTGATAATATTTAAGTGTTTTGTTTTCATTGTTAGGGTGATAAAATTTAAATATCTGAAATAGTGGAGTGTGAATAATTTGTGTTGTAATAGTTTACAAATTTAATGAATTTTCATTAAAAAAGCAACAGTTTGGCGATTTTGTTATGTATTATTGGTAAAATGTATAGAAGAGATTGTGAACGTAGGAATACAAAAAAAGACGCCCTAGGGGCGTCTTTTTATATGAGTGGAATTCTCGATTAGTTTAGAGCATTCGAGAGGTTGTAGTTAGCGAATTCGAGGTCGTTAACAGCGCGCTGAGCGAGGCTGCTGTCGAGGCGAACAGCCTGGCGGAGGTTGGTGTTGAGCATTGATTCGTTGTTAGTGCGAGCTCCGAGGATAGCCATGAGGTAGTAAGTAGTGGCATCGGGGTTGTCAATAGCAGCGAGAGTAGATTTAGCTTTGCTGTAGTCCTTTGTAAGGATTTGAGCGAGGGCGGCATTGTTAGATTTGCTGTTGCCGAAAGCTCGAACGGCAGCGGCGTTGTCACCTTGCTTGAGGTAGTAAACGCCCATAGCATCTCCGAGTTCTTCAACACCTGCAGCGCTACCGAAGTATTGGTTAGCTTTAGCGTTTTCGCCATTAATCAATTCAATGAGACCGAGGTTCATCTGGGGTTCGCCGTTGTTAGAAAGAGCGGCAGCCTTAGTGAACGAAGCCTTGGCAGCGTTGTAATCACCGGCGATATACTGAGTCATACCGAGGTCATTCCATGTGCGGTAGTCGTTGGGGTACTGACGAGTAGCGATAGCGTAGATTTTAGAGCGCTGAGCGTTGTCGTCGGTAAGAGTAGCAGCGTAAAGGAGTTCTTCAACGCTAAGCTGTTCGGGGTTGTTAGCAACGTACTCCATAATTTCAGCGTCGCTTTTACCGATAACGTCGATAGAAGCTGTGATGCGAGAGTAGCGGAGCTGAGGAAGGATTTGGTCAGCGAGCTGTTCGAACACGTTTGAGAGGTTGCGAATTTCGCGTTCACGCTGTTCGGGGTCTTTGTACATAGAAAGAACGCTGAGGATAAGGTCTTTGTCTTGGATGTTGCTCTTAGCAACGAGTTCCTGGAAGCCTTCCCAGTCCTGAGCGGTGAATTGTGCTGTTAGTTCGCCGAATTCAGTGATTTTGTCTTTCTTGAGTTGTTTTGTGAGGTATGCTTTGGTGTTCTTTTCGCGATTTTCGGCGAGGCGAGTGTTGAGTTTCACACCACCGTCGGGAGAAGCGTAAGAAGAGATGTTGATTTCTTTAAGCACCAAAGAAGAGTCGCCATTAGCTTTAGCAATTTCCTTTTTGAGCTCGTTCATAGCGTCAGTATTGAGCTGACCAGCGCGAACGTTAGCTTGGTTGATAAGGAACATGATGTCTGCAGCATATTTTTCGTTGATGATGCGCTGGAAAGCGTCGTCAGCGATAGCGGGAGTAACGGTAGCAACTTCAGCGAGAGCTGCAGTAGCAACAACGCCGTTAGCAACTTTTACGCGGGGAAGAACGTAAGTCTTTTTGCCCTGAGCGACAGCGAAGTCGAGGTAAAGTTCGCTCTTTGCCATAGCGGGCTCGTAAACGAAGTTTACGGGAATTGTCTGAGTAGAGCCGTTTTCGTAAGAGATAACAGGGTTGTTACCGCGCACTTTTTCGCCCTGGAAAGAGTAAGCTTGAGACTTAACTTCTTTGCCGTCGAAAACGAGAGTGGGGGTAACTGTAACTTCTGCGTTCTTAACGAAGAACTTAGCAGGGATTTTGGCGCTTACGCGAGCGGGGACGTTTTCGCCTACTACCTCGAGGGGATCGGGATTAACACTGAAGTAGTCAGAGCTGAACTGGCCGAGTTTTTTGCCGCACGAACTCATGGTCAATACCAAGCCGAGGGCACTTACATAGCACAATTTGCGATTCATAATTGTTATTTTAATTGTGATTGAATGCTTTTGGTAGCAAAGATAGTATTTTATTTGCGATACTACAAAATAGAGTAGTAATGTTTTTTATATTTTTAAGTATATGTTATTTAATGCCGGATTTGGCTCCTTTGGCACCTTTCACTCCACCGCCCATCGCAAAGATGTTAGAATCGTAGCTAACTGTCTTAGCTTCTTGTTGGCGTTTGCGTTTGAGAGCGAGGCGTACAAGGCGGTCCATGAGCTCGTTAAAAGGCACTCCGGCAGCTTCCCAGAGGTAGAATGAAAGTGATCCGGGAATGGTGTTGATTTCGTTGACATATATTTGACGAGTGTCTCCGTCAACCATCACGTCAACGCGGCTAACGCCGTGGCAGCCGAGAACACGGAATGTCTCACCGGCGAGGAAACGTATGCGTTCGGTTTCGTCGGCGGGTAGTTCGGCGGGGATGCGTTTTTTAGATGCTTGCATACCGGCGTTGGTTTTGCCGCCGCCCATGTATTTGTCGCGGTATGAGAGTATTTCGTCGCTTTTTACGGGTTCTTCAAGAACTGACATTTCGTAGTCGTCGGCATCGCCGAGAACGGAGCAGTTGATTTCTTGTAGGTTCTGCACCATTTTTTCAACGATTATGCGAGAGGAGTAACGGATGGCGTCGTCGATGCGTTCGTAAAGTTGTTCGCGGTCGGTGGCGCGTCCGATGCCGATGCTGGAGCCGAGGTTGGCGGGCTTGACGATGACGGGATAGCCGAGTTTTTGTTCGATGCGTTCGGTGAGTTGCTCGCGTTGGCGGCTCCATTGTTTGTCGGTAAACCATACATAGTCAACGACGGGAATGCCGTCGGCAGAGAGAATCATTTTCATTGTGATTTTGTCCATGCCGTTAGCCGAAGATAGAGTGTCGCATCCGGCGTAGGGGATACCGATAGATTGTAAGACTCCTTCGAAGATGCCGTCTTCGCCGTTAGAGCCGTGCAAAACGGGAATAACGACGTCAAGGGTGGCTATAGCTTTGCCGCTGTCGAAGATGCCTTTGCGCTGTGCGGGGTAAAGGTTGTAGTCGCCATAAATGGGTCGCATAAATACTTCGCGGCAGGTGCCGAGGAGCTTTTTCATGTCGCGGTAGTTGCTGACATCGCGCAAGGCGTCGCCGGTGTACCAATGACCGTCTTTGGTGATGTATACCGGCACGACATCGTATTTGTCGGTGTCGATGGCAGCCATGGCTTGGTTGGCTGATATTACTGAAATCTCGTGTTCGGTCGAGCGGCCGCCGAAGAACACGCCGATGGTTGTTTTCATTGTTATATTTAGTTTATCAATTTTTTATTTAAATGTATCCGGCAGGTCGTTTTCGTAAAGTATAACTGACGGATTGAATTTGCCGGAGGCCAAAATTGCTTGAGCGTCGGCAAAGGTGTCGGCAAGGAAGTAATGGTTTTCGTCGAGCCCGCCTTCTTTCAGTCCGGCAACTATTGCATCACGGTTTGTGCGGCTGACGACGATAACGTAGTCGGCAGAAGTGGCGGCATGGCGTCCGAAGTTTTGGTTGTGCATAACTTGCTCGTCACCGAGTTCCACCATACCGGGCGTTACAAGCACACGTCCTCCGGCGGGCATAGCTGCCAAGACGTCGAGAGCCATAGCCGAGCCGACAGGGTTGCTGTTGAAGGCATCGTCGATTATGGTTAAACCGCCGGCGTGTTTTTTTACCGACAGACGATGTTCGACGTGTTCGATTTGGCTTACGGCGTAAGCGATTCTGTCGTCGGCGACGCCCATGTTTTGAGCCATGGCAACGGCAGCGAGGAGGTCTGAGATATTAGCTTCGCCCAAGAGGCGGGTGTGGAGTTGTAGTTCGTGCTTGTCGGCGGTGCGGACAACGGTAAAATCGGTGCCGTCGGTGCCGTAAACGATGTTGCGAGCGATGTAGTCGACGCCATCGGTGTTGCGTATGGCATAGCGTAGGCAACGGGTGTTGTTAACATTTCGGCTCGCTATCATGTCGAAGTCGTTGTTGATGAGGATACATCCGTTTGCCGGCAGGGCATCTGCGAGCTCGAATTTTGTTGCTTGTACGGCTTCGATGGTTTTGAAAGATTCGAGGTGCTGCGGACCTACGGCGGTGATGATGCCGTTGAGAGGGTGAACGAGGCGGCAAATGTCGGCGATGTCGTCGGGCTGTTTGGCTCCCATTTCGACGATGAATACTTCGTGATAAGGCTTGAGCATTTCGCGAATTGTGCGCACAACGCCGAGGGTGGTGTTGTAGCTGCCGGGCGTCATGAGGGTGTCGAATTGCTCGGTGAGGATGCGATAGAGATAGTGTTTTGTGCTTGTTTTGCCATAGCTGCCTGTGATGCCGATAATTTTAAGATTAGGCATTTGCTCCAATCTGCTGCGGGCGTCGGCGATGTAGCCGTTAGTGATATGACTTTCAACGGGTTTGAGAATGGTGTTCGCGGCAATTATAAGCGGATGTGACGCGCAGTAGCAAGCGAGGAGCGCTACGGCGATGGCATAAAGATGCGAAATTGTGTCGGAGCCGAAAAAGAGTGTTGCGGCAGCAGAGACAATTAAAGACAGCGCTATGGCGGTGCTATAAATGCGACGAGCGCGAGCGGTCATCACCAAAGGCTTTTTGTATTTTTTTATGAGCAAGCGCCAAGTGTTGCACGTTGTGAAAACAATGGCGAAAATCGCTCCGGCGTTAGTAGAGCAGAACGAAGCGAGGATGAGAAGTGTTATAAATATGCCGCAAAGTCGCGCTGTCGAAGTGGTGTCTCCGGATTCTTTAAGCCAACGGGAATATCGTTCTGGGCGATAGCTGTTTTGTTGAAACATCATCAAATCGCGCCAAAGTTCGGAGCAAAGGTTTGCGGCGCCAAGAATAATGGCGGCTATAATTAAAGCGAGTGTCATGATTTCTTGAAGTTAAGGAAGCTGGCGAGCACAGCCGCTGTTTGTGCAGGACGGTCGAGGAATGAGTAGTGTCCTGCATTTTCGTAGCATACGAGTCCGGCGTTAGGAATGAGTCGTTCCATAGTCTTTGCGTCGGATAGAGGCGTTGCGGTGTCGTTTTGTCCCCAAATAAGCAGTGTCGGAACTTTTATTTGCGGCAGCAGGTGTTTGAGGTCTTGATTGACGGCGATACTCATCACTTTACGCATCATCGGAGACGAGTTGCGATAGTCTTGCGAACCGCTACGGCCGCGCATTTTTTCGACGATTTCTCCTCCGCGTTCTTTGCCTAACAGGATGGGCAATAAGTGTTTGGCGGCTTTGAAAGAGTAAACTTTGAGGTAGTATTTAAGTTTACGGTGCGGTTTTATGCCGGCGGCATCAACAAGAATTACGCAGTCTGTAGTGTTTCGTGAAGCATATACGATAGCTAAACGACCACCGAAAGAGTGACCTATCAGCACAGGAGCGGCGAGCTTGTTAAGATTTACAAATTTTTCGACAAACTCGGTGTATTCGTAAACGCCCCATGGTGTCGGTGGCTCAGACGAAGCCCCAAAGCCCGGCAAGTCGAGGTTGTAAACTGTAGTAGATTCGTCAACACACGCATCTGCAAGCACTTTTACGGTAGCTGACGAGCATCCCCAACCATGCATGATGATTATAGGTCGAGGTCCGTTGCCGATACGGTCGAACGATAGGGTCATTCCGTCGATGTTAATGCTTTCTTTCATATGCGTGCGAATTATTATGCAAAATTAATCAATCGTTATGAGGTGGCGAAGAATTATTACTAAAACTTTTATAAAAAGCGCAATAATAGTGCCGCAAAATAGGCAAAAAGAAACAAAAAAAGGCCGAGCGCGAGCCCGACCTTAGGATTGTATGATAGTTTGTGCTTATCGAGTAGCAAGCATAGAGTTCGCAGCGATTTGGCTGTAAGCGAGAACGCCGGCTTGCGAAAGTTCGTAGATTTGAGAATCGCCGTTGCCAACGGGGAGTTGGATGTGGGTGTCGTCAACGAAAGTGAAGATGTCGTGAGTTTCGCCGTTAGCAGTGAAGCTCCAGGTTTGTTCTTCTGCGTCGAAGTCGAGACGGACAGTGCTGCCGTCGTTGCAGCTAACGACGTCGTAGCCTTTGCCGTCGCATTTAACGAGGTATTTGCCGTCGTTACCTTCGATGATACGTTCGCCCTTAGCCATGGGGTTTGAACCGCTCCAGAATTCGATGCTGTTGAGAACGAGGATGTCAGAAAGAGCGCACACTTCGTAAACGGGAAGAATCCAGAAAGCGAAGAATACGAGTTCGTTGATGAATTTGTCACCTACATGTTGGTTCCAGCCGAGGAGACGGTTTGTGAGAGAGAAGCTGCCGATACATGACGGAGTGGCGAGGATTGATACGCACAACAATCCGGCGCAGAGACGAGTGAGAATTGATTTTTTCATATTGCTGATTGTTTGGGGTATGAATTAGTATTCGAAAGTTCCGTAGGGAGTTACGAGGGTGAGGTGCTTTTGTTCGGCTTCTTCAACGCGGCCGATAACTTTAGCGTCGACGCCCATGCCTTTTGAGATAGCGATGATTTCTTCTGCAACGGCTTCGGGGCAATATATTTCCATACGATGACCCATGTTGAAAACTTTGTACATTTCGCGCGGGTCTGTACCGGATTCGCGGCGAATGAGGTCGAACAAGGGTGGTACGTCGAATAGGTTGTCTTTAATAACGTGTTTGTTATTGACAAAGTTTAAGACCTTTGTCTGAGCGCCACCCGAGCAGTGTACCATGCCGTGAATTTGAGGGCGGCAAGCTTCGAGGACGGCTTTGATAACAGGTGCGTATGTGCGAGTGGGCGACAAAACGAGTTTGCCTGCGCAGATGGGAGCGCCTTCAACAGCATCGGTTAAGCCGCAAGTGCCGCAATAAGCCAATTCGGCGGGAACGCCGTGGTCGTAGGTTTCGGGATATTTTTCGGCAACGCTTTTGTTGAAAACGTCATGACGCGCCGAAGTGAGGCCGTTGCTACCCATGCCGCCGTTGTATTCGGTTTCGTAAGCGGCTTTGCCATATGAAGCGAGTCCGATAATAACGTCGCCGGCAGCGATGTTTGCGTTGTCGATTACGTCGGCGCGACGCATACGGCAAGTAACGGTGCTGTCAACGATGATAGTTCTAACGAGGTCGCCAACGTCAGCGGTTTCGCCACCTGTGCTGTAGATGTTAACGCCGTATTTGCGAAGCTCTTCAAGAAGCTCTTCTGTGCCGTTGATGATTGCAGATATAACTTCACCTGGGACGAGGCGTTTGTTGCGTCCGATAGTAGAAGAAAGGAGAATGTTGTCAGTAGCACCGACGCAAAGAAGGTCGTCGATGTTCATAATCAAGGCATCCTGCGCTATGCCTTTCCATACCGAAATGTCACCCGTTTCGCGCCAATAAGCGTAAGCGAGAGACGATTTAGTACCGGCGCCGTCGGCGTGCATGATGTTGCACCACTCCGAGTCGCCGCCGAGGTAGTCGGGTACTATCTTGCAGAATGCACCCGGGTAGAGACCTTTGTTGAGGTTCTTGATGGCTGCGTGTACATCTTCTTTAGATGCTGATACACCGCGTAGGTCATAGCGTCCGTTTTGCATTTGTGTTGTGTGTTTTATATGGGTTATTTTAATTTTTCTATTTCGTTAGGTCTGCCGAATAGCCAAAGGATATCACCTGGTTGGAAGATAAGGTCGCTTTGGGTATCGATGTGTTCATTGCCGCGGTCAACGGCAACAACAAGAGCTTCATAGTTGTTACGCAAACTTGACGAGCGCGGTGTTTTGCCAACAAGAGGCGAATCGGCGCTCAGAAGTATGCTTGTTAGTTTTACCTGCGATGGGTCTTGGTCGTTGGTGCTTTCGGGCAGTTGTGCTTCTACATGAGGAAGCATACGTTCGATTTGCTCGTCGGTACCGACAACGGTAAGCACATCTCCGGGGTAAATGCGAGTGTCGCCGTTGGGGATGGGAATATATTGCATTCCGCGTTGGATACCAACGACGTTAGTGCCGTAAAGATTGCGAATATTGCTGTTTTTTAGTCGTTCGCCAACGAAGTCACACGCCGATCCGACGGTGATGAAAGCAGCGTGGAGGTCGTGGACGATGGCGTTTTTCTTACCGCTGCGGCGCAATTCGCGTTCGTTGAGATTGTCCATGAAGGTGCTTTCGATGTGTCTCATGCTGCGGCGAAGGCGCTTTGAGAAGTAAAGCACAAGCAAGATGATAATAGATAAGAAAACGCATAAACCGGCACGAGCAGAGTAGACGGAAGTAAAGACGCTAACAACAAAAGCTAATGCAATGATGTAGCGGAATATGCACATTACCAAGCGTGGAATACGCCCAACATTAACGCCTGTTTTTTGAGCTGACAGAGGCAACATGAGGGCTAATAAGAACGGTGACATGAATGCCAAGGTGATGGCAACGGTAAGCATTGAAGCCCATGCAGGAGTTACTTCTTTGAGGTATGGTATGAGGTAATGACGCGATACGACTGATATTGCTATGAGTATGATAGAGAAAAGAATAGTTCGCCAAGCGTAGCGTTTTAATACTGCACCCCAAGGACGTCCGGCAGCTTCACTTTGATTGGCTTCTTGCTGATAACGGTCGATTAAGAAGTTGAGTTTGTGCGGCAGGTGACGTTCAACGGCTTTGTATGCCGGGTCGCTCATCTTGATGAAGTATGGCGTGGTGAAGGTGGTGATTACCGAAACGGCAACAACGATGGGATAAATGTTGCTGTCCAGCACGCCGAGAGACATACCTAAGGTTGCGATGATGAAAGCAAATTCACCAATCTGAGTTAGCGAGAAACCGGATTGGATAGCCACTTGAAGGGTTTGTCCGGTTACGAGCATACCGGCGGTTCCGAAGATTATCATGCCAACGATAACAACCGAAGAAAGTAGCAAAATCGGGGCCCAATATTCGGCAAGGATAGCGGGCTGAACCATCATGCCGACAGAAATAAAGAATACGGCACCAAAGAGGTCTTTTACCGGAGTTACAACGTGCTCAATACGTTCAGCGTAGCTTGTTCCGGCAAGGATAGAGCCCATTACGAAAGCGCCCAGAGCCAGCGAAAAACCGCAGAACACAGAGAATACAGCCATGCCTAAGCATAAGCCCATGGAAACGACTAAGAGTGTTTCACTGTTAAGGAAACGGCGTATGCGGCCTAGTAGCGACGGAAGAACATAAACGCCGACTAAGAACCAGATTATCAGGAAGAATACTAATTTGCCTACGGACCATAGTAATTCAGAACTTTCGACGCTATTGTTTATCGCTATTGACGACAGTAATACCATCATCAAAACGGCAAAAAGGTCTTCAACGATTAACACAGCAAGCACAAGGGAAGCAAACTTCTTTTGACGTAAGCCCATGTCGTTGAAAGCTTTGATGATGATAGTTGTTGACGACATCGAAAGCATACCACCGAGGAACAGGCTGTTGATGTTGTTGAAGTGCAAGAAATGCCCGACGCCGAAACCGACGCACATCATTCCGATGACAATAATAAGTGCCGTCACTACCGCGGAACCGCCCGAATTTAGCAATTTGCGGAAACTGAATTCTAGCCCCAACGAGAACAGCAGAACAACAATGCCGATTTGCGCCCAAAAGTCAATATTTGCCTCAGATGTTACCGATGGTAAGTAAGTGAAGTGAGGACTAGCAAGAAAACCTGCGACAATATATCCCAGAACTACCGGTTGGCGTATCCATTTGAATAGCACAGTAACAAAAGCCCCGAGGAGCAAAATAAAGGCTAGGTCGGTGATAAGTCCTTCTACATTCATACTATATGCTTAATTGATTTGCTAAAGTTATAGATTTAGTTGGGTGCAATGTTTCAAGGGTTTTGCAGAGAGCGATGTAATCGCTAGTCTCACGGACAAGAATAATAAGATTCAGACGAGTTTCGTTACTATCGTAATCGTATTCGATATAAACGTTTTGAAGAGTTATGCCGTGTTCTTTAAGCACGTTGCGATAGTCGCTGATGTCTCGGATAATATCGGCTGTTTTTATTCGTAGAATTCTTGATTCCGCACCGTGGCTGACATATCGTTCAATATGTTCTAAACGCACTAATATAAAAAGAATCAATGCCGACGCGACGATTGAAAGGATGTATAATCCCAAACCTACCGCCATTCCAATGATAGCCACCATCCAAATACCGGCAGCAGTTGTTAAACCGCGCACCGAGCCTTTCATTTGAATGATAGCACCTGCACCGAGAAAGCCGATACCGGTAATTACTTGAGCCGCGATACGTCCGGGGTCGCCATTTTTAAGGCCGAGATAAATTTGCGGTACGTATATAGACAAAATCATAGCCAAAGTAGCGCCCATAGCAATGAGCGAAAACGTGCGCACTCCGGCGGTCTGACCTTTAAGCTTGCGCTCATAGCCGACCACGGCACCAAGGAGCATACTCAAACATAGTTTGAATATCGAGCCGATGGTGTTGACTTCGATAGAGTTTATCTGGGTGTATATTTCTTGAAATAGCGACATTGGCAAATGTCAGCGAAGATTGAATTGACGTGAAATAAGACGGAAATTGTCAGCAAAAAGTTCAACAGTATAGTCGCCGCTGATGAGAGGCGTGTCAACATCGTAGTAAATGTTGATGCCGCCGATTTCCTCACCGGCATATTCAATGACTTTACGAGCGGTGTACTCAACGTTTCCGCCTTCGAACTCAAATGTACCTGCGGGGCTTAATAGCTGGCCTGCGGGCGAAATAATGCGCATATAAATTGTTTTTTCGCCGACAGGGGTTGAGTTGTTTTGCGGAATGGTGAAAGTGGCGCAGAGCTGGATGGCTTTGCTGACTTTCTTTTCTTTTTTGTTCTTTTTGTT
Organism: uncultured Bacteroides sp.; assembly: GCA_964518705.1. Taxonomy (GTDB): domain Bacteria; phylum Bacteroidota; class Bacteroidia; order Bacteroidales; family Muribaculaceae; genus CAG-873. Next base: position 65,259 of record CAZFGV010000004.1, on the reverse strand, counting down.
TAGCGGCGTTAGCGACAAGCCGGTAATGTTTAGACGTTCGGCAAGGGTCATGCGTTCGCTAAGTTCTTCGTTGCGCTTTTTTGTTTCGGAAACTTGGTTGCTGAGATGAGTGTTGCGTTCTTTAATAACTTTATTCTCAGAGCGAAGCGCTTCGTTTTCTTTGTTTAGGCGGTCAATTTCTTCAACATAGTGTTTCAAAAGCGCACGAAGAGTGTCGATTTCACCTCTAAGTTTAGCAATTTCAGCAGCACTTTTGCGTTTGTGGCTGTTTAGTTCTTGCTGTAATTTTTCAACTTGAACACGAGCGGCTTCGTATTTGTCGCTGAGTGCACGTTTGATGCTGTCGTTAGTGATGAAACGGCGAGAGTTTTCGAACTGTTCGAATTCTTCGTTTAAGTCGGCATATTCTCTTTCGAGTTGGTCTTGAGCTATGTTTAGCTGCATTTGTTCCATCTCGATGCGCGACGCTTCAGCTTGACGGGTAGCTCGGACGGTGGTGAAGATTAAAAATCCCACCAAGATTGCCATAGCGGCAACACCGGCAATGATAAGAGTGTCGCGATTAATTTTTACGGGTTTGTTGTTTTTCGGTGCTGTTGGGTTGCTCATATTTTATATTTATAAGCCTCCGAGAATATAAAATCCTCGGAGAGCATCGTTTTCATTGCAAAGTTAGCGCTTTTCCACAACTTCGAAAAATTAAATATGATATTTTAAACTTTTCGACAATAGATAAGGCCAAATTTATAAGTCGGCAAGATCATTGAGCCATTCTTCAGCGACGGCGTCAGAAGGCATGCGCCAATCACCTCGAGGCGACAAGCATACGCTACCAACCTTAGGCCCATCGGGTAGGCATGAGCGTTTAAATTGCTGAGCGAAGAACCGGCGGAAGAAGGTGCGTTCCCATTTTATTATTGTTTCGCGTTTGTATTCGTCTTTAAAGGCATTTTCAGCAAGCAAAAGAATGCGACGAGGGCGGAAACCATAGCGGAGGGTGTAGTAGAGGAAGAAGTCGTGCAATTCGTAAGGGCCGACGAGGTCTTCGGTTTTTTGGTCTATCGAGCCGTCGGTATTTGCGGGTAAAAGTTCGGGGCTGATGGGGGTGTCGATAATGTCGAGAAGGGCACGTTTTTCGTCTTCGTTGGTAGAGCGCTCGGCAAACCAGCGTGTCAGGTGGATGACGAGAGTTTTAGGAATGCCGGCGTTAATGCCGTACATAGACATATGGTCGCCGTTATAAGTAGCCCACCCGAGAGCCAACTCTGACAAATCGCCTGTTCCGAGAACCATACCGCCGGCTTTGTTGGCGATGTTCATCAGCAACATTGTGCGTTGACGTGCTTGTGAGTTTTCGTATGTTACATCGTGAATGTTTTGGTCGTGCTCGATGTCTTTAAAGTGTTGTAACACAGCCGGAACGATGCTAACTTCTTTAGATGAAATACCGAGCGCGTCCATCAGGATGGTTGCGTTTCCGTGAGTTCGGTTTGTAGTGCCGAATCCGGGCATTGTGACGCCGATAATTCCTTTTCTGTCGAGGTTTAGCTTATCGAAAGCGCGAACAGCGATGAGAAGAGCGAGGGTAGAGTCAAGTCCGCCACTGACGCCGATGGTAAGGCTTTTGCAATGTGTCGCTTGAAGACGTTTTGCCAACGCGGCAGTCTGAATAGCAATGATTTCTTCGCAACGGTCGTCGTGAGTCTGGTGGTCTGACGGAATGAAGGGGTGTTTTGCTACAGGACGTATCAAAAACCAATTTTTAATATATCCGTTGTAACAGTTTGATGGGTAAATGTTTATGGGTAGTTTATGCTTGGCGCAACAGGTTGCAAATGTACGATTGTGCAAGCGGTCGTGGCGGATGGCTTGAATATCAACGTCATTAATTACCATTTGCTCCGTTATTTGCCAACGATTGTTGTAGGCAAGTAATTTGCCGTTGTCAGCGATAAGAAGTTTGGCGTCGAAAACGAGGTCTGTTGAAGATTCACCGAATCCTGCAGAGGCATAAGCGTAAGCGCATAAGCAACGAGAAGATTGCTGTATAATGAGATTGCGAAGATAATTGTATTTTCCTGCCAAGTCGTTGCTCGCTGATAGATTAACAATAACTTCGGCACCATTAAGAGCGAGTTCTGTGCTTGGTGATAGTGGCGACCAAACGTCTTCGCATATCTCGGCAGAGACATTTACACCCTTGTGAGAAATAATGGCATAGGGGTCTATGATTATTTCACGTTCGCCGATGGTGGTTTTTATCGGGCTGTCCGGTGCCGGAGCGAACCAACGATATTCGTAAAATTCGTTGTAGTTTGGAATATAAGTTTTAGGAATGGCAGCGATAATATTTCCATTAGCAATAGCCACAGCGCAATTATAAAGTGTACCGTTAGCGCGTAATGGCGCCCCCACCCATATAAGCATATCAAGTAAACGGTTGCTGGCACTGATGATATTTTCTATTGCATTATCTGCAGCATCGAGGAGGGTGGAGTTGTGAAATAAATCGGCGCAAGTATATGCCGTAGTGCACAATTCCGGTAAAACGATGCAGTCAACATCGTTGTCGTGGGCTTTGTGAAGCAGTTTTATGATGCCATCAGCATTAGCTGACGGATTAGCTACTGAAACTAAAGGAGCAGCTGCGGCTATGCGATAAAATCCTTCTTTCATAGATTGAGAATCAATTTAGCACAAAATTACATTATAATTCTTTCATCGCCAAAAATTATTTTTGCTAGGATGGTGGAAAAGTATTATTTTTGCGTGTTAAACATTCTCTCATATACGATATGCTAGATATTAGTGAGATATTCAATGCAGTAGCAGTGCTCAAAGATGTAGCACGCAAAACTGCCATAATTCCTGCACCAAAGTTGTGCCCGGGAATGGATATATATTTGAAAACAGAAAACTTGCAATTGACAGGCTCGTTTAAATTGCGAGGTGCTTATTATAAAATATCGCAACTCACTGACGAGGAAAAAGCTCGCGGTGTGATAGCTTGCTCTGCCGGCAATCATGCACAAGGCGTTGCTTTGGGCGCTACTCATAATGGTATAAAGTCATTGATATGTTTGCCTGCCGGTGCGCCGATATCAAAAATTGAGGCAACAAAAAATTATGGAGCAGAAGTGTGCTTGGTGCCGGGTGTGTACGATGACGCTTATGCAAAAGCTATCGAGTTGCAAAAAGAACACGGCTATAGCTTTGTGCATCCGTTTGATGACCCTAAAGTTATAGCAGGACAAGGCACTATCGGTTTGGAAATTTTAGAACAAATGCCCGATGTTCAGGCTGTTGTTGTTCCTATCGGAGGTGGCGGTTTGATTTCAGGCGTGGCGTTTGCTATCAAGACACTTCGTCCCGATGTTAAAGTTTATGGTGTTCAATCGACAGGAGCGCCGTCAATGGTGGCGTCGTTGAAAGAAGGCAAACTTTGTCACCTTAACGATGTTTCTACTATCGCCGATGGTATTGCCGTTAAAGAACCGGGTGTGAATACTTTCGAGATGTGTAATAAATATGTCGACGAAGTAGTAACCGTAAGCGATGACGAAGTAGCCGCTGCAATCTTGGCATTATTGGAACAGCAGAAACTTGTTGCCGAAGGCGCCGGAGCTGTTGCCGTAGCGGCAGCAATGTTCGGCAAATTGCCTATTGAAGGCTTGAAAACAGTATGCCTCGTTTCCGGTGGTAATATTGACGTGAGCACCCTCAGTCGTGTCATTACACGCGGCTTGAGTAAGAGCGGACGCAATTACACATTTGTTATAGACCTTGCCGATAAACCCGGACAGCTTTCTGGCGTTTGCAATGTCATCGGCAGTCAAGGTGGTAATATTATTTCAGTTACCCACGATCGCATGAACGCGTCAACAGCAATAAATGGCTGTACTATTCGAGTGGAACTTGAAACTCGCGATAAAACTCACATTGATGCATTGCGCGAGGCTCTGACTAAAGCCGGATATAAAGTATTGAATTAAAGATAATAACATATGAAGAAAGCACTTAGTGCGATGGCACTTGCTGTCGCAATGACTGCCGTTGGTCAAACCCCGGCAGATACAACAGCAACCGATTCGGTAAAAGGATTTGTTTTTACCGATGTGATATCATTGCCAACCACCTCAGTAAAAGACCAAAATAAATCGGGAACATGTTGGTGTTTTGCCGGAACGTCATATTTTGAAGACGAAATTTTGCGCAAAGGCGGCGACTCGCTCGATATTTCGGAAATGTACACCGTAAGAATGTGCTATTTGGCAAAGGCTGAGCGCTTTATTCGATTGTATGGCGAAACAAATTTCTCTGCCGGTGGTTCTGTCGCCGATGTTCCATATGTGTGGAAACGCTATGGCGCTATACCCGAAGAAGTATACTCGGGCTTGAACTATGGTGAAGAAAAACATATCCACGGAGAATTGGATGCCGTGTTGACAGCTTATGTTAAGGCAGTGTCCGGAAAACATAATAAGAAGCTCTCAACAGCATGGCGTCGTGGTTTCGAAGGTATCCTTGACGCATATCTAGGAGCTGTGCCCGAAACGTTCGAGTATAAAGGCAAAACATATACTCCCCAAAGCTATGCTGCTTCACTTGGCTTGAATTACGATGATTACATTCCTTTGACATCGTTTACTCATCATCCTTACTATGAGTCGTTTGCCGTAGAAGTGCCTGATAATTGGCTTTGTGAAAAGTATTACAATGTACCTCTCGACGAATTCAAAGCTATTGTTGACAATGCCCTTGAAAAAGGATATACTTTGGTATGGGCTGCCGATGTTAGTGAAGATGGTTTCAAATGGAACGAAGGCGTAGCGTTGATGCCTAAAGGCAAAGACGAGCGCGACATGGAAGGTACGGAATTGGCTCGTTGGGTCAAACTTTCAGACAAAGACCGTGCTAAGGAAAAATTTAGCTTTGACGGTCCTACCGAGGAAATCGAAGTAACTCCCGAATTGCGTCAAGAAATGTATGACAATCAAGAGACTACCGATGACCACGGTATGGAAATTGTCGGAGTAGCAACAGACCAGACCGGTAAGCGTTATTACAAGGTTAAAAATTCATGGGATACCAACCAAAAATATGACGGTTTCTTCTATGTTTCCGAGCCTTATTTCATGGCTAAGACTATGGATATCCTTGTACACCGCGATGCTATTCCTTCAGCCATAGCGAAGAAACTTAAGTTGAAGTGAAAACACTAAAACATATAATTGCACCCCTGCTGCTGATAATAACAGTGGCAGGGTGCAAAACATCCGAGGCCAACTATCGTTCAGCATATGAAAAAGCAGTAGCAGCACGCGACGAGGCTAAGGACGAGGATTCGTTATATGGTAATTCTCGACAAAATATGAATGTTCGTACTGTTACCGGAGCTAACGGCGACGTGGAAGTGCGATTGCAGATTGTTAAGATTACTCCCGAAGGAGGTGGCGCAGACGTTAATATGCGTCGATATAATGTTGTCGCTGCGCAGTTTAAGCAGAAATTTAATGCTATTTCGTTGCGCAATAGAATGGCAGAAAAATGGCCGAATGCTTTGGTGGTAGAGACGTCGGATTCGTATTTCTATGTCATTGTGTCATCGCAAAGTAAGCTTGATGATGCTTTGTTTGAACTCGAAAAACTCCGGAATCAAAAACTTGCGGCAGTAAAGGAACCTTGTCCATTTATTCTTGACGCTACGATACAACGAGCATCAAGATAATGGTAAGTCTATAATGTAAAATAAAGATGTTCTCATTTTTTAAGAAAAAGCCCAAAGGGCCGGCAGCGTTGCCGTTTACAACAGATATTCATTGTCATATAGTTCCCGGTGTCGATGACGGCTCCGGTAATGCCGTTACATCGGCAGATTTGATTGAACGTATGCAAACATGGGGCATTAAACGTATAATAGCATCGCCACATGTTACGCAGTATACTTTCGAAAATAATGCCTCTACCATAGAGCCGGCAATGGGTTTGTTGTACGACGAATTGAATAAACGTGGCAATGCTATCGACGTATCTCACGCTGCAGAATATCGTATCGACGAGCTATTCATGAAACGCTTGGACGATAATGAATTATGTTTGTTGCCCGATAATTATATTCTTATAGAGAACTCATTTTTGCAAGAACCGTGGAATCTTGACCAATTGGTGTTTGATTTACAAGTGAAAGGCTTGCGTCCTATTCTTGCTCATCCTGAACGATATTCTTATTATTATACTCATAAAAATCGCTATAAAGAGTTACACGATAATGGATTGCAATTTCAGGTGAATCTACTGAGTCTTGCCGGGGCGTATGGCTCGGCAGAAAAGAAAATTGCCGAATATCTACTGGCTCAGGGATATGTGGATTTTATGGGTACTGATCTTCATGGTTTTAAACATGCCGATAAAATAGATTCTTATCTAACGACATCTGACGCACATTCGCATCTTGCCGATGCAGCAGCAACGGTGCGTAATGATAGCGTTTTCCCGGCTTGATTTTATGGTGGCATACCTTAGCTTTATTGCATTTGGTGTGCCATTATTTTGCGTAAACATAAATCGAGAGAACACTTTGTAATAAAAAATGTCAAATAGTTCGGAGTGGCAATGATTTATGTGTAACTTTGCATTATGTTTGAACAAATAGGACAATTTATCATCGATGCCTCCGAAGTATTGTGCGGGTATCCGTTGTTTTTCTTGTTGATAGGCGGCGGATTATACTTGTTCTTAAGCTCCGGTGCGGTGTCATTGCGTCGCCTTCCGGCAGCACTTGCCGAGATACGTCGCCAACCCTCGTCAGATGATCGCAGCAATGGTCAGATTTCATCGGTACAAGCGCTCGCATCGGTAGTGGCCGCAACTGTCGGCTTGGGAAATATTGCCGGTGTAGCTATTGCTTTGGTGATGGGAGGCCCGGGGGCTATTTTTTGGATGTGGGTCAGCGCTTTAGTTGGTATGGCAACAAAATATCACGAAGGCGTTTTGGCTATTATGTATAAAGGAAAAGACGACCGAGGGATGCCTCAGGGCGGACCTATGCATATTATTGAGCAAGGTTTGGGGCTTAAATGGAAGCCCTTGGCGAAATTCTTTGCTGTCTCCGGGCTCTTTGGCACGATGTGCATCATAAACGCCAATCAGCTAACAGAAGCGTTTATGACCACATTCACCAGTCCGGAATCTATAGCGTCGAACAACTTTATAAGCGCTATCGGAGGAGCAATAGGCCTTGGAAATGAGGCTACATATCGATTGCTATTCGGATTGGCTATCGCTTTTATCGTTGGGGTTGTTATTCTTGGCGGAATACGACGAATTGCCCGTGTTGCAACGATTATGGTGCCTTTTATGGTGGGACTATATTTCTTGATGGTGCTTTTTATAATAGTAACAAACATCGAGAACGTTCCGGGCATATTCAAGAGTATATTTGTAGAAGCCTTTAATTGGCGAGCCGGCTTTGGCGCCCTCGCCGGCATAGCAATAATCGGCGCTCGACGTGCGGCATTGGTTAACGATGCCGGCATTGGTACGGCATCAATTATGCATGGAGCATCGGGCAATACTCAACCTGTTCGCGAAGGCTTGATAGCAATGTTAGGTCCGAGTATTGATTCGGGCTTCGTTTGCACCTTGACAGCTATTGCAATATTGTTGTGCGGAAATATTGATGTAGAAGGAGTTAAGGGCCTCGAAGTGGCTATGCAGGCGTTTAAAAATGCAATCCCTGCCGGTGATATTTTGCTGATGTGCGTTGTTATTTGCTTTGCAATGTCGTCAATGTTCTCATACTCGTTTTATGGCACAACGTGTGCAAACTATCTTTTTGGCACGCGTCGTGGAAAATATTACGCATGGGTATTTTTGGCATCGCTTGTCGTTTTTGCCATCGTGCCTCTCGAAGCTGCCGTTGGCGCTTGTGACTTGTTCTATGCGCTTATGGCAATTCCGACAATGACGGCTTTGATTTTACTTAGTTCCAAAGTGCGTCGCGCCACTAATGAATATTTCAATAAAGATAAGAAGTAATTATGTTACCTTCATTTATTACTTGGGATGTTAATCCTACGCTAATAGACAGTTTTGTAACCGTACGCTGGTATGGCTTAATGTTTGCAATCGGTTTTTGGATTGGATATAATGTAGTTGCACGCATATTCAAGCGCGAGGGCGCTCCTGAAAGTTGGCTCGGTATATTGTTGATATATGTCGGCGTTGCAACTGTCGTAGGGGCACGTCTGGGACATGTATTCTTCTATCAATGGGATTATTATAGTGCTCATCCCTGGAAAATTTTAGCGACGTGGGAAGGTGGCTTGGCTAGTCATGGCGGTGCTATTGCTATTATTATTGCCATAATATTTTATTCGATATACACCACCAAGCGCAACCCGCTGTGGACTTTTGATCGCTTGACAATTGCAGTTGCACTAGTAGGCTGTTTGATTCGTATAGGCAACTTAATGAATAGTGAAATTTTCGGCCATGCAACTGATTTGCCTTGGGGCTTCTGCTTCGTTCGTTCAATTGAATGGCAGCAACAATATGCTCCGCAAGCGTGTCATCCAACTCAGATTTACGAAGCCTTGACTTATTTATGCCTTTTCGGTTTGATGATGTGGATGTATTGGAAACGTAACTGCGGCGAACGTCCAGGCTTATTATTCGGTACATTCTTAATCGGTACTTTTGCGTCGCGTTTCTTGGTAGAATTTATAAAGAATGACCAAGTTGCATTCGAAGCTAATATGTCCTTGAATATGGGTCAGTTGCTTAGTATTCCCTTTGTGTTGCTAGGAGTAATCTTGATTATTTGGTCGCTAACACACGATAGAATAAAAATCGACTATCCCAACGCATTTGCTCCGGAGCCTAAGAAATGAAAAAGCAATTAGCAGTTCTATTCGGAATGTTGGCACTGACGTATGCGTCGGTGTCGGCGGCTAATGTTTCGCTTAACGCAACACCGGAGGCGCAAGATACTATTACGGTAGAATCCGATGAGGAGGATCCCTATTTTCTGCTTTCGGAGCAAGCCGATAAAGCCATTGTCGACGGCCGTTATACCGATGCGGAAAATCGTATTATGGAGGCAATAGGAATGCGACCTAATGCGCCGTCGAATTTATTACTTCTGTCAAATCTCGGTATGATTTACGCTTATACCGATAGAGACAGTATGGCTATTGCCACATTCGATCACATACTTTCGAAGGCCCCAAATATGCGAACAGTGGTGGGGCATCGTGCCCGTGTGTTGCTGAAATTGGGAAAACTGATGGACGCGTATGACGGTTATAGTCGTTTACTTGAAATTGATTCCCTAAATACCGAAGGTCGTTTTTATCACGGAATGTTGGCGTTGATGGCGCGAGATACCATCGCTGCCGAACGTGATTTTTATACATTGAAGAGCATAGACCCGGATGGCGATGCAACGGCAGTAGGTTTGGCAACATTACTAACCGAGCAAAATAAAACGCGAGAAGCATTGCCGTATGTGCGCCGAATGGCAGAGGCGGAACCTTCGCCGGAGAATTATGCTTTGTTGGCAAAATCGTTGATAGAGTTGGAAAAACTATCAGAGGCCGGCACTGTTATAGCTGACGCGTTAAAGAAATATCCGGATAGCTGGGAGCTGTATTTTCAGCGCGCCGCCTTGCATCGTGCGCTTTATGAGTATGATGCTGCTAATGACGACGAAATTGTTGCGCGGCATTTGTTGCAGAGTCGTAAATAATCATTGGCGGTTAAAGAAATTCCGTATACGTTCGAAAATTGAAGGTTCTTCTTCGCGAATGTTGACGCATACTCGCTCGTCATCGCGATTCAAAAATATGATTGAAGAATGTAGCACAATAGCTACCCATTCCTCAAAAGGGATAATAGCGTAAATGCGCTCAAGGGGAATGCTGTGAAAAGGCGATTGCTCGTCTACGCTGTTGATAATGAGATATTCCACCGGGCCGTTTATGTCGACGGATATTTTATGGTGTTCAGATACTGTTTCAAAAAGAAGAGCCATATCGAGGCAATCGGGACTCTCGGGTAGTTTGTTATACTTTTTGTAGATATTTTTAATGACTTGGCGAGTAATCATTGCTTAAGGTTTATTGATATAAACAATCAAGTCGATGCTTTTGTTTATGTATAAAACAATATTTTTGTTTTGTTTACTAGTTAGTGCAAAAATACTGATTTTATGCCAATAGTACAGATGTTTGGATAATTTTTCGTAACTTTGAAGTCGAATTTTGTCTAATGGTAGATTATTATCTGACGATAACAAGCTTATAAATGAACAAAGTCAAACGTTTGTTTTGTATAATATTGTATGTGGCAATCTCCGTGGCGGCGATTGAGGCATATGCGCAAACAGAATTCAGAAGAAAATTGGAGCAGGTGTCTTTTGTTCCCAAGGGTGCATGGATTGCCGGAGTTAGTGTGAGTTACTCACAATCAGACCAAGATAACTATCAATTTCTCGTTTTCGAAAAAATCGACGGCGATACGTATACTTTCAAAGTAAGTCCAACGGTAATGTATTGTTTTAAAGACGATATGGCCGCCGGTGGTCGTTTTTCATATTCTCGCCAGCGAACAAATTTGACATCGGCAAATGTTGTGCTAGATAGTGAAACATCATACGATGTCGATAATTTGTATTCAATCAGTCACAGTTACATGGGCACGGCATTGTTCCGTAATTATATCAGCCTTGGCACAAGCACGCGTTTCGGTATATTTGTCGAAACGCAGTTGCAGCTCGGCGGTGGACAGTCGAAATTATGTAATGGCTCCGGCAAAGATTTGTCGGGTACTTATGAACGCAATTTTAAGTGCAATATCGGCGTTGCGCCGGGTATGTCGGTGTTTTTAAATAATTACTCCGCTATTGAAGTTAATGTTGGTGTGCTTGGTTTTAATTACAATCACACACGCTCGGTTACAGATCAAATATACATTGCCAATAGACGCACCCAAAGTGCGAATTTTAATATTAACCTTTTTAGCATCACCTTTGGTGTGATGTTCTATATATAACGCCGATGAGAACGATACTTATTATTGTCCTAGCGTCGTTGTTAGGCGTGTGTGCAAATGCGCAGACTATAGTTCGCAAGGGCGAGCGTCCTGAAATTCCGGATAGTATTCCGCAAGTAATTGTTGCCGGGGATACTGTGCCTATTATTATTCCGCAAAAGAATTATGGACGTTTCGATCGCGGGCTGTTTAACTATATTTTTATTCCGAAAGGAAAATGGGGCTTGGGTATAACGGCAAGTTATGGCGAGCTTGATACCGAAGATATTCAGGTACTTTCGATTATTGAAGATTTGGACTTCCAAGGTAAGATGTATTCGGTAAAGCCGTATATGTCATACTTTTTTGAATCGAATCAGTCTATCGGATTGCGTTTTAACTATACCCGCGGCACTGCCGATTTAGGTAAGTTGGCAGTTAATTTTGACGACGATCTTAATTTTACCATACGCGATGTAAGCTATTATCAGCAGAGTTTGTCGGTTAGTGCCTTTTATCGCAATTATGTTGGATTGGATTCAGGCGGACGTTTCGGTATTTTTAATGAAGTAGACTTGTCATTCGGTTCCGGTTCATCACGTTTCAAGCGACTATATAATGACGAACCTCGAGATACTCGCACAGTAGTGACCCAGGGTGCGCTTAATTTCAGCCCCGGTGTTTGCGTTTTTATTCAAGATTTCGCATCGTTCAACGTATCGTTCGGCGTCTTTGGCTTGAAATGGAAAAAAGAAGATCAAAAGACCAATGGCGTTGAAGAAGGCTCGCGTGTTACATCAGGAGCGAACTTTAAATTCAATGTTTTCAATATTAATTTTGGCTTGATGGTAGTGATATGATGACAATCAAATACATACGATATATATTCGTCCTCGCTGTCACCATGGCAGTATCGGCGTGTATTAAAAACGATGTGCCGTTTCCTCGTATTCAAGCTAATTTTATAAGCCTTGATATTAAGGGGCAAGAATCGACAGCTGTTATTGATACATTGTCAATGACGGCAACGGTATCATTTCCGGAACAGATTGATATATCGTCGGTTACTGTTACAGGATATTCCTTATCTCCCGGCGCGAGTATCTTGAATGGCGCTCTTGAAGGAAAAATCGATTTAACACAGCCATATCCGGTGACTTTGCATTTGTTTCAGGATTATACATGGCATATTGTCGCAAAACAACCGATTGAGCGTTATTTTGAAGTTCAAGGACAAATTGGTGCATCAGTCATAGACGTGCCAGGACGACGTGTTGTGGTAAGTGTGTCGTCAAATCAAAATCTTGCTGCTATTCAGATTGTTAAAGCTAAATTAGGCCCTGTCGGTTCTGTTGTAACTCCGTCGCTCAACGAGGGAGACACTTTCAATGGAGCGAAGCCGTTTAAAGTAAATGTCGAATCGTATGGCCGCGGACAAGAATGGACTATCTATGTCGAGCTGGTTGATGTAAATGTGCGCACGCTTGGTGTAGATGCATGGACTTGCGTGGCGTGGATTAACGGGCAAGGCGAAGTCGGAAAAGACGTAGGTGCGCAGTATCGTCTTGCCGGGGTAGACGATTGGACCGATGTGGCACGAGAAAATATCACCGTTAACGGTGGCCTATTCACCGCACGTGTAGTGCATTTGAAGGAAAATACCTCTTACGAGGCACGAGTAATTTCGGATGGTATGTATGGCGATGTTGTCAAATTTACCACAGGCTCTATTGTGCAATTGCCTAATGGCGATTTCGAAGATTGGTGGCTTGATAAAAAGGTATGGTGTCCGTGGCAACAAGATGGCGAAGCTTATTGGGGAACCGGTAATAAAGGTGCTGCAACGATGGGCGATTCGAACACTACACCTACCGATGATACACCTTCCGGAACAGGAAAAGCAGCAAAGCTTGAAACGCGTTTTGTCGGCATTGGCAGTCTTGGCAAAATTGCCGCCGGTAATATTTTCGTAGGTACATACCTCCGCACAGTTGGAACAAATGGCGTTTTGAGTTTCGGCAAGCCTTTCGAAGAACGTCCTACAAAACTGCGCGGTCAGTTTAAATATACCACAGTTCCTATCAGCCATGCGTCTGACGAATGTAAACAGATGCTAGGCAAGCCTGACACTTGCGTAGTGTGGATGGCGTTGATAGATACCGATGAGCCTTTTGAAATTCGTACAGCGCCGTCTGATAGAAATTTATTCGACCCTAATGGTGACTATGTTGTGGCTTATGGCAAAATGCAGACAGCAGATAATGTGAGCCAATATACGCCCTTCGAAGTGGAGTTTGAATATAAGAGTACGTCTCGTCGTCCGAAATATATTATCGTAACAGCGTCGGCAAGTAAATATGGCGACTATTTTACGGGCGGTAATGGCGCTGTGATGTGCATCGATGATTTTGTCTTGGAATACGATTATTAACCAATCGATTGCATAAATGAAAAAGCTGCTCTCGATATTAGTAATATTTTATGCAGCATTGTATTGCCCATGGGCTCTGCGTATCGTATCGGGACGAAAGTTTGTGCTCTGATATAGTGTACATTTCATAAATTTTGGCTAATTTTGCAGTAAGTTTGACGCTATGCGCTTAAACGAACTCGCTTTAAAAAAATAAAATACAGCAAATCAATAATATATGGCACTACAATGTGGAATCGTCGGTCTGCCGAACGTAGGTAAGTCGACTTTGTTCAACTGCCTATCCAACGCAAAGGCACAATCGGCTAATTTCCCCTTCTGTACAATCGAGCCCAATGTGGGAGTGATTACAGTTCCTGACGAACGACTCAACAAACTCGTTGAAATGTGCAATCCCCGCTCTATCGTTCCTGCGACAGTCGAAATCGTAGACATCGCCGGTTTGGTTAAGGGCGCGTCAAAAGGCGAAGGTCTCGGTAATAAATTCTTGGCAAACATTCGCGAAACCGATGCTATTATTCATGTGCTTCGTTGTTTCGACGATGATAACATTACTCACGTTGACGGTTCTATCGATCCTGTGAGAGATAAGGAAATTATCGATTACGAACTTATTATCAAGGACCTCGAAACCGTAGATACTCGTCTTGCAAAAACTTTGAAGGCAGCGCAAACAGGCGCTGACAAGAATGCAAAAGTACAAGCAGTCGTATTGCAGGCTATTAAGGAAGCTCTCGAAAAAGGTCAGCCTGCGCGTTCGGTTTCTTTCGACAGCCCCGAAGAACAAAAGTTCGTTCACGATTTGTTCCTCTTAACATCAAAGCCTGTGCTTTATGTTTGTAACGTTGACGACGAAAGTGCCGCAGAAGGTAACGCTTATGTCGAAGCCGTTAGAGAAGCAATAAAGAACGAAGGCGCCGGATTGCTCGTTGTTGCAGCTCGCACAGAAAGTGAAATTGCAGAGCTTGACACTTGGGAAGAACGTCAAGAATTCCTCGCTGAAATAGGATTGAAAGAATCCGGTGTGTCACGTCTTATTCGTGCCGCTTACGCTTTGCTCGACTTGCAAACATTCTTCACTGCCGGCTCTGACGAAGTTCGTGCGTGGACATTTATTCGCGGTTCAAAAGCACCCCGTTGCGCAGGTGTTATCCACACCGACTTTGAAAAAGGTTTTATCCGTGCCGAAGTTATCAAATATGACGACTATGTAACTCTTGGTGGAGAAACAGCAGTTCGTGAAGCCGGAAAAATGGCTGTTGAAGGCAAGGAATACGTCGTACAAGACGGAGATATCATGCACTTCCGTTTCAACGTATAAAATAGAATAAGCATAACAAAACCGCCGATCAGCTCGAATGAGACGATCGGCGGTTTTATTTCTTGACGTTTGTTATTCGTTTACTAGAGAGAGGATAAATTCTTTAGCGTCAGCGGGATCAACTGAGATAGTGATTTTGTTTTCGCGCGCGAGCCAGCCGATAGCGGCGTAGACTTCTTTGTCTTTGAGTTTGGTAATCTTCTTGATTTGTTTTACACCAAGAACACCGGCTTCGTTGAGGGCTACCCATACAGCGCCGGCATTTGTGCCGATAATTTCTGTGTTCATTTTCTTGAATATTTAATTTTCGTTAGACAAACCTATGCACTCTTTATTTTGATTTGCAAAGTTAATACTTTTATTTTTAATATCCTATATTTTGCTGTCAATAATGGCGTTTTTATGTTAAAAACGGCTCAATAGTGCTAGAAATGCCTCAAAAATGTGTCATTTTTATTTCGTACACATATTTTGGAGCATATTTAATGCATAAAAAACTTTGCAACGGAATTTGTGTTGCAGAGTTTTGATTGTGAGTGAATTGTTATTCCGGTGTCGCTGTTCTACGCAGAATTCGTTTGATATTTTTCCATTCTTTTTCGACATTATTGTCTATGATGAAGTAGAAATAAGCAAGATATATAGTAGCGAGAGCAAAGCCGATTGCGGTCATTGTCTTATACCTCCAACGGCGAAAGGCATAGTAAGTAAAGGCGATGCCTAATAATATTCCCACAAATGCGTACCAATTCAAATCAATGGTGTTAGTGTGGTCGAATACCAGCACTGCCGTTGCGTAGCTATGTTCGAAAACGTGTTCGGTAGCTGTCAAGGAAAAGAATATCACCTTAATTTCGCAACACTTTTAATAAACATTTCGTATAAGTATCTGAGCAACATTATGTTGCCCGGGATTTTTTACATATACGTAATGTAGCCTATATGTATATGAGCTAATTCGCTGATTGATAATGATATAAAAATCAAATAGGCTCACAGATGATAAGTATGCGAGAGTTGTCGTGAGTTGTGATTCCGTAAAGTCGCAATGTTCCGCCGTCGCGAACTTTTAATTTTGCGCGTAGTTGGTCGGCGGTCATGCCGAAGTTGCGTGTGGCAATATTTAATTGCGGATAACGGCTGCTGAAACGCTTTATTATTTTTGACGCGTAAGGTAAAATTTCGATTATTTTATAAACGTTCCCGTTGAAATTTTCGGGCTGTGTCGGGCTATGATAAAGGCGCGTGTTGGGGTGGAAAATATTTAAATTGAAGTCGTTGGCAAGGCAGCGAATTGTTCCTATTTTCATTACAGTCGGCCACGGCTCGCAGATATAATCGCCCACCGAGGCGTCATTGCTGTCGGGGAGGGGAGTGGCATCTTCTCGCTCGCGACTGATGCTGTATGTCGAAATGCCAGAAGATGTAATAGTAACAGCTTCAATAGCAGTTGTTTGTGTGTCTTTATTGAAATCTATGATTATGAGAAGTTCTCGACATTCAGTGGCAACTCCAATAGCGGCGATGGTTGTCGGACGTTTTGAGAGTACGCTCGCCGTGTGTGATATGTCGAGCATGGGTGAGGCTTTAATGATTAGTCTGTCGCAGATTTTACTAAGCCGTGGAAGCATATCAACAACGTTTGGCTGGCAGTCGTTAAGTGCAAAAACGCGTTTGCCGTCGTCGCTACGTCGTGCCGGGTCGATGAATGCTGTGGCGTAGTGTTGTCCTTGAGAAATAGCTTCGTCAATAAAGTCGTTGCAGTCGCCCTCGTATATGTTTATGTTATTGGCATTTATGGTGTTGGCATTGTAACGAAGCGCGTCGGCTCTGTCATGCGCGAGTTCTACTGCAGTTACGGTACAAGCGCGTTTGGATATGTGAAAAACGTCAATACCCAATCCGGAAGTAAGGTCTACAGCGTTTTTGCCATCTATGCAAAGCGACGCATGGTATTCGGCGAGGGCATCAGAAGTTGATTGCTCGCCGGCGAGGACGGTAGGAAAGATAAAGCGATCGTTGGCCTCTAGTGTCTTCGCCAATTTAGATCCGAAACGTTGTCGGCACTCTATTTGTGTTATTGCGGCATCATAGTCCATGTCATTGTGGCCATGATATTTGAGGCGCAAGTTGTTGGGCGATTCAAGAGCGTGGAGCTTTATCCATTCAAAGAAATGTTCGTCGTATTGCATACCGAATATTAAAAATAAGGGGAGGCAAAAGCCTCCCCTTAAATATGTAGCGTATTAAAAATTAGCCTTTGATAGCAGCTACGCCGGGGAGAACTTTGCCTTCGATAGCTTCGAGGAGAGCGCCACCACCGGTAGAAACGTAGCTAACCTGGTCAGCGAGACCGAATTTGTTAACGCAAGCAACAGAGTCGCCACCACCAACGAGAGAGAAAGCGCCTTCTTTAGTTGCTTCAACGATAGCTTCAGCGATAGCGCGGCTACCTACAGAGAAGTTATCGAATTCGAAAACGCCGGCAGGACCGTTCCAAAGGATGGTCTTAGAGCCACGGATAGCGTTTGTGAAGAGTTCGCGAGTTTTGGGACCTGCATCGAGACCTTCCCAACCGTCGGGAATTTCTTTAACGTCGCAGATTTGTGTTGCAGTGTCGTTGCTGAAGTCGTCACCGGCAACGCAGTCGATACCAAGGACGAGGTTTACACCTTTTTCCTTAGCTTTCTTGATGATGTCGAGAGCGAGGTCGAGCTTATCTTCTTCGCAGATAGACTTGCCAACAGTGCCACCCATAGCGCGAGCGAAGGTGTATGTCATACCACCGCAGAGGATGAGGTTGTCAACCTTGTCCATGAGGTTTTCGATAATGCCGATTTTGGTAGACACTTTAGAACCACCCATGATAGCGGTGAAGGGACGTTTGATGTTGTTGAGGATGTTATCAACGGCGGTAACTTCTTTTTCCATGAGATAGCCGAGCATTTTGTGGTCGGCGTCGAAGCTATCGGCGATAACTGCTGTAGAAGCGTGCTTGCGGTGTGCGGTACCGAAGGCGTCGTTAACATAAACATCAGCATAAGAAGCAAGAGTCTTTGCGAATTCTTTCTGACGCTGTTTCATTTCGGCTTTAGCTGCTTCGTAAGCGGGGTCAGCTTTGTCGATACCTACGGGCTTACCTTCTTCTTCGGGGTAGAAACGGAGGTTTTCGAGCAACAATACTTCACCGGGCTTGAGAGCTGCTGCTTGGTCGGCAGCGGCTGCGCAGTCTGATGCGAATTGTACTTCAGTGCCAAGTGCTTTTGCTACAGCATCTTTGATCTGAGACAAAGACATCTTGGGGTTAACTTTGCCTTTGGGTTTGCCCATGTGTGACATAATGATGAGGGCGCCGCCGTCAGCGAGGATTTTCTTAAGGGTGGGGAGAGCACCGCGGATACGGGTGTCGTCGGTGATATTGCCGTTTTCGTCAAGGGGCACGTTGAAGTCTACGCGCACGATGGCTTTGTGGCCGTTGAAGTTAAAGTTTTCGATTGTCATGTCTGACTATTGTTTGTTTAGTGTTTATTTTAGAACAAGGGGAAGGTCGATGGGTTCAAAATGTACTTCTCGCGGAATTGCTGATTCGTTAAGGTGAACATATAGATCGCTTGAATGAATACGATTATGCTCCATATGCCACATGATACAAGCGAGAGAAGTATTGAAATGATTCCGGCAGTGTTTTTTCCTAAATAGAAATAATGAATACCTAAACTGCCGAATAATAGTGCTAATAATGCAGTTACGCCACGGCTTTTTCCTTCCGGACCGCATGAGTCAAAACAATTGTTTCTGTCATACTGTCCTTGTGGGCCGGTTTGTTGGCTACTTGCAAATTGATAACCACAATTTTGGCAAAATTGTGCATTGTCGGCGGCCATTAAGCCGCATTGTGGACATGTTTTCATATTAATCGCGCATTGTGTTAGCGACTGCAAAAATAAGCATTTTTAATCATCCTTACAAAAAAACTTTGCTATAAATGAGAAATTTGTGTACTTTTGCACTAACTACTTTTTATTTGTTTATACAGAAAGATTCATGAAAGCAAAAACTAAGATTCTTATTAGCATTGTAATGCTATTAATAATTGCAGCCGGTGGTTTGACCTATTTAAGCAAAACGGTCTTACTACCATATTGTTACGATGATACACGATTCTTTATTCATGCCGACGACGATGCTGCCACTGTGCAAGAAGCGATGGTAAATTCGCTCGGCAAGGAATATGGCAACATCCTTTATAAATTATGGGACTATCAAGGCGGCACGTCGCAACGTTCGCATGGGCTTTATCAGATTCGTCGTGGCGAGCGGGCTTATATGGCGGCGCGTAGAATTGTCGCCGGACGGCAAGATCCGATTAGAATTACTCTGGTTAGTATTCGCTCGCGTCAAGATTTTGCTGATAGATTAAGCAAATTTATGGAATTTTCTGCCGACGAATTTTTGAAACAAGCTGATAGCGTTATTGCTAATAATGGTTTTACACCGGAGCAACTTACAGCGGCAGTGTTGCCTGATACTTATGAGTTTTATTGGACAGCATCTCCGGCAAAGACGATGGAGAAACTTCTTGCAACTCGTCAAAGTTTTTGGAATGATGACCGTCGCGCTAAGGCAGAAACTCTCGGCCTCTCGCCTGAACAGGTGCATACGCTCGCTTCGATAGTGTATTCCGAAAGCAAAAAAAGTGACGAATGGGGAGATATCGCTCGTCTTTACCTTAATAGATTGGATAAAGAAATGCCCCTTCAAGCTGATCCGACTGTCGTGTTTGCATCAGGCGAATTTGGAGTGAAACGTGTCGAGGCGCGCCATATTGCTGTTGAGTCGCCATATAATACATATAAATACCGCGGATTGCCTCCCGGTCCAATTTATATGGTGGAGCGTAATGTTATAGATTCTGTTCTCACAGCGCCGAAACGTCCTTGGTTATATATGTGTGCAAAGAGCGATTTTTCAGGCTATCACGACTTCACAAACAGCTATAACACCCATCGCATAAATGCCGCTCGCTATCATCGCGCGCTTAAGGCTCGTGGATTGTAATGTTAAAAGTGTCGGTAAAGTCGGGCTTTTTCGTATATATTTTTGGCTATTTGTTATTAAATTTTTAAATTTGCGGAATAATAGTCAATACTTATATTAAAACTTTTAATGAAACCCTTACTTCTTTTACTAATGGGAACCATGGCTCTAGCAGCTTCAGCGGAAGCGCCCGGGTTCATCATTAAGGACAAAGACGGTGTCGAAACTACATTGCCAAGCACCGGTCTACGTCTTAATTTCACATCAAACGGTCAGCTTGTAGCTACAAGTTCTACTGCTACAATGACATGGAATGTCACTCAGTTATCATCAATGCGCTTCGATGGCGCGTCATCGGCAATTGCAAATCCCGTTGTTGCTAACGGTGATATGTCGGTATATGATGTAAACGGTACTTTTATCGGTGTATTTAAAACCCTCGACGCTGTTCGTGAAGCTATAACTCTTCCTGCGGTCGTGATTGTTAAACAAGACGGAGCTAAGTCTGAAAAAATTCTTTTGAAGAAATGAAACATTCAATTTTAGCAACCGCTGCTTTAGTGTCGGCTATGGCGTTGAATGCTCAGACTTTTAACGTTGCTAATGGCACAGTGTCTTATTCGTTCCCGGCAGCTAATCTTGGTGAAATGGTATTTGGCGCAGATGGTACAACCGTAAATGTCGGTGGTCGCGACTTTGTCGTTGCTGATTTTGCCGATATGTGGGTTGATGATTCTGTGGTTGAAGATAATGTCGTTACTATTGTTTATGACGGCGCTTCGGCTTCGGTTTCGATTGCCGGAAACATTGCTCAATATGTAGATGCTACTGTTGCCGGTGCACATGTGTCTATTATTCAGTCTGATCTCGTTGGCGAAAGTACTTGTGGCGAAATTGTTTATCGCCTCAAAGGTGCGTCGGAAGATGCTTCGTTCGCTATGACGGGTTCGTATAAGAGCTCGCTCGAACTTCATGGTTTGACTCTGACGAATCCTACAGGTCCTGCTTTTGATATTCAGAACGGCAAACGCATCGAAATCAGCGTTAAATCCGGAACGGAAAATAAACTTGTCGACGGTAACGGCTCGCAAAAGGGGTGTATCGTTTGTAAAGGTCATCTCGAATTCAAGGGTAAAGGTCAGTTGACTGTTACAGGCAACAAATCGCACGCGATTTATGCCAAGGAATACGTTGAAATGAAGAATTGTACTCTCACTATCGACGGTTCTGTAAAAGATGGTATTAACTGCTGCCAATATTTTGCTATCGAAAGCGGTAACTTAACTCTTACAAATATTGGTGACGATGGTATTCAAGCCGATTATAAAGATGAAACCGATCGCGACGCTGAAGATACAGGCGAAGTTCGCATCTCAGGTGGTACTATTAAAGTAAACGTTACCGCAGACGCTGCCAAAGGTATTAAGTGTGAAGGTAATATGACCATCTCAGGTGGCGATATTGATATCACCGTTACCGGTAATGGCGTATGGGATGAAGATAAAGTAAAGACTAAAGCTTCGGCTTGCTTAGGCTCGGATGCGGATGTTAATATTACCGATGGTACTCTCGTTCTTACAGCAACAGGTGGTGGCGGTAAGGGTATTAACTGCGATGCCATGCTTAATATCTCCGGTGGCGATATTTCAATCAAAACTTCAGGTGGCGTTGTTGCTTATGTTAACAATACTCTTTATACCAACTATACCGGCAACACCGATAACCTTGACAGCGACTACAAATCATCACCAAAAGGCATTAAGGTAGATGGCGATGTTAATATTAGCGGTGGTAAGATTTCTGTTCTTACAACAGGCAAGGGCGCTGAAGGTATTGAAAGTAAGGCCGTTCTTACTATCTCTGACGGTGAAGTAAACGTTGTAGCTACAGATGATGCTATAAACTCAGCCAGCCATATGTATATTAAGGGTGGTACAGTAACAGTAGTGTCTAGCGGAAATGATGGCCTTGACTCGAATGGCAATCTTTATATCGAAGGCGGTTATATTATAGCATGCGGTACAAGTAGCCCTGAATGTGGTCTTGACGCTAACGAAGAAGAAGGATACACCGTTGTAATTTCAGGCGGAACAGTACTCGCTATCGGCGGTGGCAACTCAGTGCCTTCGGCATCGTCGGGTAGTACACAGCCTTATGTGTCAGGTAATGTATCTGTGACAGCCGGAACAGCAGTGTCACTTTCTGACGGCACAAATGAACTTGCATCGTTTGTAGTTCCCGAAGCATACGTTGGAGGCGGCGGTATGGGAGGCTTCTATGGCCCCGGCGGCCCCGGCGGTGGTAATCGTCCCGGTGGCGGCGGTCCCGGTGGCGGTGGTGGAAGCATGCTTATCACATGCCCCGGACTTACTTCCGGTACTTCATACACCATCACAGCTGGCACTACCACAACAACAGGAACAGCAGCATTGACCGGCAGCGGAGGCAATCGCCCCGGCCGTCCATAAGACATTAGTACATTAAATATAAGAGGGCGTCATTCCGGCGTCCTCTTTTTTGTGTAATATTGCTATAATCAGAGAAAAAGGTGAACGTAAATTAGGCTTTCGATAGGGTCGTTAACAAAAATACACAAGAATAATGTTGAAGAAGTGGTTTTTTTAGCGTAATTTTGCAGTCGGAAAACATATTGGTCTCAGATGTCAACCATCACCACAACACCGCAAGAGTCTCCGCAAGATATTGTCAGCCGTCCAAAACGGTTGGGAATAGCGTTGAGCGGAGGAGGCGCTCGTGGCCTGGCACACGCCGGCGCTCTGATTGCTATAGAGCAAGCAGGGCTGAAGCCTGACGTGATAGCCGGCGTCAGCGCCGGTAGCGTCATCGCTGT
Source organism: uncultured Bacteroides sp. (assembly GCA_964518705.1). GTDB lineage: Bacteria > Bacteroidota > Bacteroidia > Bacteroidales > Muribaculaceae > CAG-873. Next base: position 42,588 of record CAZFGV010000004.1, on the reverse strand, counting down.
ATTATACGCTGCCGGAGTGAGACCTATTGATATGCCGGCTTTGTTCGCTCAGTTCTCGTTTGGCGATTTTACGGAGATTAATCTCGGTAAAGGCGGGCTTTTTAAAATGAATAAATTCGGCGATTATATAATGTCGATAATAGGAGGCAAGACAAAGCTCGAACAATTGAATATCCCCACATATATAGGCGCTACGGACATTGACAATGCTCGAGGTGTTGCATTTTCGTCGGGAGATATTAAGCCTCGTATGATGGCATCTTGCTCTATTCCTGTCGTTTTTCCACCCATAAATATCGATGGTGTTAACTATGTTGATGGTGGCGTTTTGCGCAATCATCCGGCATGGATTTTGCGAGATAAGTGCGATTTGCTCATTGGCATAAACGTTAGTCCGATTCGTAAGACAAAGACATACGGCTCTATTGTTGATGTTGCAATGCGCACATATAACTTAATGGCAAAAGCCAATCAAAGTCAAGATATGGCTCTATGCGATGTGTCGGTGCAGACCACCGATCTTATCGAACATAAGGTGTTTAGCCTTAAGCATATCAAAGACGTTGTGATGAGCGGGTATCGCCATACCCGACGAGCTCTTATCGATGCCGGTCTTTGGAATCCGGTCGACTATATTTTTCAACAAGCTATTGCCGGCACAACGATGGATGTTACATTGCGTAACGTTGGTCTAAATGCCGCAAATTCTATAAATGCAAACAAATAATCTGATGATAGACTCCAAACCAATAATCTACCAAATGTTGCCGCGATTATTTGCCAACTATTGCGACACACCCGTAGCTAACGGAACGCTGGAGCAAAACGGCTCAGGTAAACTTAACGCTATTACCGCAACAGTCCTCGGTGCTATTCGCGACCTTGGTATTACTCATGTTTGGTATACAGGCGTTATCGAACACGCCCACGATGTTGACTATACTGCTTATGGTATTGAGCGTGATAATGCTCATGTGGTGAAAGGACATGCCGGTAGTCCGTATGCTATTTCGGATTATTATGATATTGACCCCGACTTGGCTGAGAACGTAAACGAGCGTATGGCGGAGTTTGAAGCCTTGGTGAAACGTACTCACGATGCGGGGATGAAAGTTATTATCGACTTTGTACCCAATCATGTGGCGCGTCGATATCATTCCGATGTTAAACCTGTCGGCATTGAGGATTTTGGTGCAGGAGATAACACGGAAATGTTCTTTAACCCGAATAATAATTTCTACTATATCACTCGTCAGCAATTTAATCCTCATGTAGATATGGGAACTGGCGCGGATGCTTATGTCGAATTTCCGGCAAAAGCATCGGGCAATGATTGCTTCTCGGCGTTCCCCGGCGTGAACGATTGGTATGACACAGTAAAGCTCAATTACGGCTACGATCCCGGTGACAATAGCCGCCACTTTGATCCCGTGCCGAATACATGGCTAAAAATGCTACATATCCTTCGCTATTGGGCATCCAAGGGCGTTGACGGTTTCCGTTGCGATATGGTGCATATGGTGCCTATTGAATTCTGGCATTGGGCTTTACCTCAGGTTAAAAGCTCTTATCCCGGCGTGATTTTTATTGCCGAGATTTATGATATGGGCTTGTATCGTCCATTTATTGAATATGGTGGTTTCGATTACCTATACGATAAGGTCAATCTCTATGACACCCTCCGAGCAATTGAAACTCAGAATCATTCTGCCGCGCGTCTTACAGGCTGTTGGCAAGGCGTAGAGGGTATTGGAGCTCATATGCTAAACTTCCTCGAAAATCACGACGAGCAACGTTTCGCTTCAGACTTCTATGCCGGTGATGCTGCAAAAGTTTTGCCCTCATTGGTGGTTAGTTCGACTTTCGCTACCGGACCGATGATGATTTATTTCGGTCAGGAACTTGGCGAAAGAGGTATGGATGCCGAAGGCTATAGCGGGTGTGACGGACGCACAACAATTTTTGACTATTGGAGCGTTTCAACCGTTCGCCGTTGGCTTAAAGGCGGCACTTGCAAAGGACGCTTGTCCGCAGAAGAAAAAGCATTGCGAAATACATATAAACGAGTGTTGCATATTGCCAATCATGAAGAGGCAGTGTCAAAAGGCGCTTTCTTCGACCTTATGTACGTTAACCTCAACCATAGCGGTTTAAATCCGCATCGCCATTATGCGTATATCCGCCATCACGGCGACGATGTATTGCTAATTGCGGTTAACTTTGGTAATACCGACGATACATTGTCGATTAACATACCGTCTCATGCTTTTGAATGTTTGGGTATAAATGAAGGCGTAGATAAAGATGCGCGAGAACTTATATCAGACAAAAAAACAGCAAAGACCTTGCGTATGACCGAGCCGTTTGTTACCGAAATTCCGGCGCACGGAGCGGTTATATGGAAACTATCATCAGCACGCCTCGCTGCTCCCGCGAAAAAACCTCGTGCTAAAAAATCTGCAAACAAATAATCAACCTTACCAATATATCTATCTTCCAAATGGATACTTCTTTACCTCCCTTTAAGATTTTCTCCGGCTCAAAGTCGTTGTACATGGCCGAAGAAATCTGCAAAGAACTCGGTGTCGAATTAGGCAAAATGAAAATCGAACACTTCGCCGATGGCGAGTTCGAAGTTTGTTTTGAAGAATCAGTGCGTGGCTGCGAAGTATACCTCGTACAAAGCACATTCCCCAACACAGACAACCTCATGGAACTTTTGTTGATGATTGACGCCGCTAAGCGTGCATCAGCAAAATCAATCGCTGCCGTAATTCCTTACTTCGGTTGGGCACGTCAGGACCGCAAAGACAAACCCCGTGTTTCTATCGCTGCCAAGCTTGTTTCAAACATGCTTACCGCTGCCGGTGTTGACCGTGTTATCACCATGGACCTCCATGCTGACCAGATTCAGGGCTTCTTCGATGTGCCCGTAGACCACCTCTATGCGTCTTCGGTATTCATTCCCTACATCCAGAGCCTAAACCTCCCCGATATGGTTATCGCTACTCCCGACGTTGGCGGTGCTAAGCGTGCTAATAGCTACGCTAAATACCTCGATGTGCCTTTGGTACTTTGCCACAAACAGCGTGCTAAGGCAAACGTAGTTGCGAAAATGACTGTTATCGGTGACGTACAAGATAAGAACGTTATCCTTGTTGACGATATGGTAGATACCGCAGGTACTATCACCAAGGCTGCTGACCTTATGATGGAAAACGGTGCAAAATCAGTACGAGCTCTTTGTTCACACGCTATCATGAGCGACCCTGCTACCCAGCGTGTTAACGATTGCGCATTGACAGAAATGATTTTCACCAACTCAATTCCTTACACCAAAGATTGTCCCAAGTGTACAATCTTGTCTGTGGCTCGCCTCTTTGCTGACACTATCCAACGTGTTCATTGCAACGAATCAATTTCGTCACAGTATCTCATTAAATAAATAAACCAACTGCCGTCGTCGAATGGCGGCGGCAGTTACCTCTTTTTATGAACGACGGAAAGATGAGAATAGTAGTCACCGATTGTGCTACGATGGCGCCGGCAAATGATGTTTGTTGGAACGCTCTCAAAGCGCTCGGCGATGTTTCCCTTTACGAACGTACTGCTTCTAGCGATATTATTGCACGATGTGCCGACGCGGATTGTATCCTGACCAATAAGGTTCCTTTTGATGCTGTCACATTATCGGCATTGCCGAAATTACGCTATATCGGCGTCCTCGCAACAGGCTATAATATCGTTGATACTGTCGCTGCTGCCAAAGCAGGAATAATTGTAACAAATATTCCGGCATATAGCACGGCATCGGTAGCGCAACATGCTATTTCGCTGTTACTTGCCGCTGTAAATAATATTGCGGCATATGCAACCGACTCCGCTAATGGTGTTTGGTGCAAGTGTAGCGATTTTAGTTATTTGCATAATCCATGGCACGAACTTGCCGGCAAAGTTTTTGGCGTTGTCGGTTTCGGTAATACAGGCAGTGCCACATCTGCAATAGCAGCTGCTTTGGGTATGCATATTCTTGTTGCGACATCAAAAAGCAGTAACGCACTTCCGGCAGGCTATGAGAAAGCTTCCGATATCGACGACGTTTTCAAACGTGCTGATGTGGTGAGCTTACATTGTCCGCTTACACCCGACACAAAGGGGCTTGTTAATTCTGCGCGATTAGCGTTGATGAAACAAGGATCTATCCTCGTCAATACGTCTCGCGGCCCGGTCGTTGATGAACGCGCCATCGCCGATGCTCTACATAGTGGCAAACTCGGAGCTTTTTGCGCCGATGTGTTGTCTACAGAGCCTCCGGCAGCCGATAATCCTATTGTTGGTGCTCCGAGGGCTTTCATTACTCCGCACATCGCTTGGGCTTCGGTCGAAGCTAAAGAGCGTTTAATGAATATTGCAATTCGTAATATTGAAGCCTTTATCTCAGGTTCGCCAATCAACAAAGTAAATTAAAAGTGGGATTAATCCCATTCAAAATCCAAGTGGTAACGAATGTCCGTTACCGATGTTTCATCAGCCACTGCATTAACGGCACGCGAGTGCCGGTAGAGGCATAAAAAACATTATATGACAAAGAAAATTATGACGACCCTGCTTATTGCAGGTGTCAGCGCTCTTGCAGCAAATGCCGAGGGCTATCAAGTGAACACTCTTAGTGCGCGCCAGAACGGTATGGGCCACACAGGTACTGCTTTGCACCTTGGTGCTGAGAGTATGTTCTACAATCCCGCAGGCCTTACTACTCTCAAGAGCAATGTCGAATTCCAAGGTACTTTTACCGGCATTTTTGCTACTGCTACTGCCGATTACGAAGGTAAAAAGTACGAAACCTCTAACCCTGCGTCTACTCCTATTGCTATCCACCTCGGATGGAAAATCTACGACAACCTTGCAGCAGGTATGAGCTTCTTCACCCCTTATGGTAGCGGTATCGATTGGGGTGACAATTGGCCCGGTGCTGCGCTTAACCAGAGCGTTACACTCAAGGTTTATACCATTCAGCCTACAATTGCATGGCGTATTATTCCCGGTCTTAGCATCGGTGCCGGTGCGATGGTTACTTTCGGATCGGTTGACCTAAACAAAGGCTTGGTTACTCCCGAAGCTATGAATATGGTACTTGCCGGTATGGGTAGCGACTATCGTTTCACCGATACTCCCGCTTCGGTAAATATTAACGGTAAGTCATCAACCACAGTCGGTTTCAACGTTGGTGCTATGTGGGATATCAACGAAAAGATCACCGTAGGTGCTTCTTACCGTAGCAAAATGACTCTTAAGGTAAAGTCAGGCGAAGCTACATTGCGCTATGCTAATGATGTGGCAAGTTCGTCACTGGGATCTACCCTTAACGTTATCAATAATGCAAACTTCAAAGCGTCAATGCCTGCTGTGGCTGTTCTTAACATGGGTGTTGCATACAAGCCCATCGAACGCCTTACTCTTGCATTCGATGCACAGCTTAACTTCTGGCACGCTTACAAGCAGCTCGATATCGAATTCCTTAGCGAGTCATTGAAGCCTTTCGACCAGCACTTGCCTAAGAAACAGCACAATGCGTGGACCTTCCGTGTCGGCGGTCAGTATGACCTTACAGAGCGTCTCGCTCTTCGTCTCGGTATGATGGTAGACACAACTCCCGTTGACGAAAATCACTACAACCCCGAAACACCCGGTATGACAAAGATTGAACCTACTTGCGGTTTCTCATTCTCACCCACACCGTGGATGTCGTTTGACGCATCGTTGATGTATGTTGCCGGTCTCGGTCGTGACGGTAGCGTAACATATACCGATCTTCTTGCAAAACAGCAAAAGACCTTCTCGGCACACTATAGCACAACCGCATGGTGTCCCTCAATCGGTGTACGCCTCAACTTCTAAAAGCTACACTATAAGGTAATTGACAATAGATATTGTTAATTATTAAAAAATCGCATAAAAATCAGCCGATGGAATGTATCCATTTGGCTGATTTTTGCTAAATTTGCATTTTGAAAAGTCACGAGCACAATTCATATGCAGATACGACAATACATACTCCTCGCAATCGCGGTATTAAGCCTCACCTCGTGCGGCGAATATCAGCGTGTGCAAAAGAGCGATGACTACGACTATAAGTTCGAATACGCTAAAAACGCATTCGAGCAGAAAAAGTACGTTCAAGCCGCAACTTTGCTTCAAGATTGCATCTCTGTCTTTAAAGGTTCGGACAAAGCTGAAGAATCGCTTTATTTGCTCGCTATGAGTCACTATGAAAATAAAGACTATCCAACAGCTGCCGTGTATTTCAAAAGCTACTATAGCCGTTATCCAAAAGGAAAATATACCGAATCATCGCGTTTCTTCTGTGGCTACGGATATTATCTCGATTCTCCCGAACCCCAGCTAGACCAAACCGGTACCATTCAGGCTATCGAAGAGTTGCAAGCTTTCCTCGACTACTTCCCGAGAAGTGAAAAAGTAAGCATTGCGCAAAATGCTATTTTCGAACTTCAAGATAAGTTGACACTCAAACAGCTTCAAAATGCCCAACTCTATTATAATTTGGGCAACTATATGGGCAACAACTACGAAAGTGCAGTTATCGTTGCCAAAAACGCTATCAAAGACTATCCTTACTCCAAGTATAAAGAAGACTTGGAATTCCTCATACTTAAGGCACGCTATCAAGAAGCAACAAACTCTATTGAAGAGCGTAAAGCCGATCGCTTCCGCGATGTTGTTGACGAATATTACTCTTTTGTAAACAACTACCCCGATAGTAAAAATCGCAGCGAAGCCGATGATATTTTCAAAATCGCACAACGTTACGCTGTCGATTAATATTAATTTGCAACAAATTATCCTCTGAGATATAATATGGACTTCAAGAAAAGCAACACACCCCTTACCACTGTAACTCGTGACATGATTGAATTGTCGAAAGACACCGGTAACGTTTACGAAACAGTGAGCATCATCGCTAAACGCGCCAACCAAATTGCCGCTGAGATGAAGAGCGAACTTGAAAAGAAACTTCAAGAATTTGCCCCCTACAACGACAACATGGAGGAAGTGAGCGAAAACCGTGAGCAGATCGAAATTTCTCGTTACTACGAACGTCTGCCGAAACCCACTCTTATTGCTACTCAGGAATATATCGAGCATAAGCTCGCTTTCCGCAAATCGATGAAATAATAGCTTTGCTATTCAACTGTAAAGACAAACCGAAGGCGTATCTTTCGATGCGCCTTTGTTGTGTTTCTACATTTCTTTATTGATTATCCGAACGTAAAAAATCGAAACCCCATTGCTTGTGCATTGAGGTTTCGATTAATTTGTTATGATGGAATTTAATTGGCAGGGATTATTTCCGGACGCCAGGCTTTGACGGTAATAGTTGAGTTTAGGGATTTTACCGGTACGGATGCGTCTTTGTCTGAGAATATTATGATAACTCTATCGTTAGATTGTTTGTCGAATTTATCAACGATAAGTACGTCCGCAGAATCGATAGTCAAACGTTCGAACGAAGGAACGCCTCGCCACATGGCAGAGTGTTGGCGACGGATGTTTAATGCCGACGCAAGGTAATCTCGCAAAGCTTCTTCTTTGGCATTACGAGCGTCGAGGTGTCCTGAAGTGCGAGCGATGTTGTCTTTTTGTCCGCCTTTGGTGTTGCTTGTTATGTCTGCGTATTCATCACCGTAATATAGTGTGATAGGTCCGTTATAGGCGGCAAGAATAGCAAAACGGGTCATTTGTTTTTCGTAGAAATGCGGGTCGTCTGGCTTGAAATGGTCGGCAAGGCGGTAGCCGTCATGATTTGTTAAGAATAAATTAGGGATAACCGAATTGTTGGCATAACCGCGAGTTTTGGGTGAGAGGAACATGAAAATAACATCGTCCCATCCGCCTTCAAGGCCTTCGCTATCGGTATCTTGCATCGCTCCGGAAATTAACTCTTTGCCTTGGAAGTCGAAAGCGCTCTTTAATCCACCGTTTCGATAAACGCCGCGGTTGATTACTTTAGCGTCGCCCCAGTCTTCGCCTACCATGTATCCGAGCGTGCCCCATTGTTTTCCGTCGGCTTTGCGTTGGCGGCATAGATCTTCGACTGCTCCGCGAATTTCTTTCCAATAGTTATGTCCGCCTTGCATGGCTTGGTAGGCTTGATCTAATCGCCAGCCGTCAATATCGTATTTGTCAATCCAATAGGTTGCTACTTCTTTGAAATAGTCCAAAGAGCCGGGGTATGCAACATTTGATTTGCCCTCAGGTTCGCGGTCATTAGGTGATGGGGTGGTGTCGATTTTGTAGCCGGAAGGCGATGCGGTAACAACACCGCCATGATGTCCGAAAACACCGTCAAGAATAACATAAAGTCCGCGTTCGTGGGCTTGTTCTACTAATTCGCGGAAGTCGTTATCGGTGCCGAAATGCGGGTCGATTTTGAAATAATCGTTTGTAAAATATCCGGTAGCCTGCAATTTTTCACCACCGAAGGCTGTTGATGAATCAAAAACGGGAGTGAGCCAAATAGCATTGACGCCCAAGGCTTTGATGTAGTCTAACGACGCTGTAATACCTTTTATATTACCATTCTTTCGATGTCCGTCGGGTCCCCACATGGCAGAATATCCTTTTGCGCCGGAGGGATCATGTTGAAACGACGCTACCATAATTTGGTAAATAGAAAGCGACCGATGTTCATCGGGCACGCTTGCATGGCTGCTGCCGAATGCCCATGCAAGAAAAACGGTAAGTAGGAGTCTAATCTTTTTCATTGTTGCTTATTGTGTTGCAAATTTAAAAACTCTTTTCGATAATTTGTCGGCGATTCACCGGTATTTTTTTTAAATGCGCGGGTGAAATATTGCGGATATTGATAACCGAGATATGCTGCTATTTCACCGATAGTCTTTTGTGTGCTAATGAGTTGATTTTTGGCTAGTTCTATAATTTTCTGTTGAATATATTCTTGAGCGGATTTGCCTGTTTCTTTCTTTATGATGTCGCCAAAATAGTTGGCGGAAAGATTCACTCTGTCAGCAAACCAAGCCACGCTGGGAATGCCGTGCTGTGAGGCTTGATTGTCAGAGAAATAGCTATTGAGAAGCTCTTCAAAACGCACAATAACATCGTTGTTTACGCGTTTGCGAGTGTTGAATTGTCGGTCGTAAAAACGTACGCAATAGTTTAGTAGCAATTCGATTAACGATGAAATAATCAAGTTGCTGTGTTTGTCGTTGTTGTTATTTATTTCTTCGTTAATGCGTTTGAAGCAATCGATAATAATATCTCGTTCGTGTTGTGAAATGTGCAGAGCTTCGTTTGTGGCATAAGAAAAGAATCGGTAATCGTTAATATGTTTTCCTAGCGAAGTTCCGAGAAATAGCTCCGGGCTGAAATATAACGCCCAACCTTTAGCTTCGTATGTTGACCCGTCATTAGGGTGTCCGAAAACTTGTCCCGGTCCGATAAAAACAAGTGTATTTTCTTGAAAATCATATGTCTGTCTACCATATGTGACATAATCGGCACACATAACGTCTTTTAAGAAAATCACATACATACCAACATTTTTGCGGCAATGATGTATAGGGTTTGGCAACTGAGATCCTTCGAAAATATTGACATATTTATGTCGTGTCGGCAAGCCCCAATAGTCGTTATAGTCTTTTACTGTCGGTATATCGATGATTTTGTCCATGCGTTAGTTTTTATTGTACAAATATAATAAAAAAATTGTCGATGGCGTATCAATCGGTAAAAGTTATAAAACAATCAGTAATTTTGATAATTTAGTAAATTGAATTGTTGTATATCTTTGCGAGTAAAAAATAAAGATATGGAAAATAAAATAAGTAGACGAACCGCCTTAAAGCGAATTTGTGCCGGCTTGGCAGGATTGGCGTTGGCTCCTTCCGGATTGCTTCCTTTAACGTCTTGCACCGAAAGTCGTAAGAAGCGAGTTGTTTTGTATTTTACCGGCACCGGCAATTGCTTATATGTAGCCCGACAGCTTGCCGGAGATGATGGCGAAATATTGAGTATTCCGCAATTGATGAAGCAGAAAAGATACGATATTGAGGCCGATGAAATAGGTATAGTTTATCCTATCTACGGACATATGCCGCCGAATATGGTGCGCGAGTTTATTAAGAAAGCGCAATTGACTGCCGATTATAAATTTGCCGTTCTCACATATGGCAACCGAAAATGTAGCGCCGTAGAGATTTGGGACGATGTATCGCGTAATGCCGGAGTAGTGTTTGATTATATCTGCACTCTTATAATGGTAGACAATTGGTTGCCCAATTTTGATATGAACGAGCAGATAAAGATAGACAAACATATACCGGAGAACCTTGCACGCATAACGAGAGATCTCGCCGCTCGTAAGGTGTGGCGTGAGGATGTTACCGAAGAGGAACGTATGCAGCATCAGGGTTTTATGGATTATACGCAATTAGATCCGGAAGTGGGCTTTTTGATGCGCAGTGAAAAGTCGTTTGCCATAACTGATACTTGTATAGCATGCGGGGCATGTGTTGATGTTTGTCCGCGTGGTAATTATAATTTTTCCGATCAAGGTGTTAGCATGAGCGGCGATTGTGATTTCTGTTTCGCTTGTATTCAAAATTGCCCACAGAAAGCTATTCAGTTTGCAAAAGGCACAGATAATTTGCTATTGCAAAATGGTGAAAAGAATCCTAATGCGCGATATCGTAATGAGTATGTTTCATTAGCCGATATCAAACGCGCTAATAGTCAACATTAAAAGGAGATCGAATGGATATTAATATTCAGAGACGCTATTAAGCGTTCGTAATCTCACAATTTATTTGTAAATTTGTGTTCTAAAATCTGAATTTAATGTCTAAAATATTTTCTTTAACCAAACACTTTCGTCATGCACGTGTAGTCGGGAGTTTGCTTGGTGGCTGTATGTTGCTGTGTATGTGCGGCAATGGCGTTGCAAATGTTCAAGAAGAAGAGCCGTACACGACGGAGTGGTATGACACGTTGACCAATGCCTCGGCGTCTGCAGAGGCGTTAGCTCCGATGAATCGCGAAATTGAGCGATTTATGAATAAATGGGACTTGCGTGGCGTTTCGTTGGCGATAACTCGCAACGATTCGCTAATTTATGCGCATGGATATGGCTGGGCTGATAAAGAAAATGGTCAGAAGATGGAAGCTACTACGGTTATGCGTATCGCTTCGGCATCGAAATTAGTGACGGCTATTGCTATTATGAAGCTTGTCGAAGAGGGCAAGATTTCACTCAATAGCAAGGTGTTTGGGCAAGATGGTATTCTTAACGATTCGATATACACCTCGGTAATTACCGATAAGCGCGTTTTGGATGTTACTGTTGATCATTTGTTATTGCACCAAGGCGGTTTTTCACGTCCGTGGGGCGATCCGATGTTTAATATAAAAGATATTGTTAAGGCGCAAAAACTAGCGGATGCGCCATCGTCTGAACAGTTGACTCAATATATCATTCGTCGTAGGTTGCGTCATGTGCCCGGCGAAGGACGTAAATATAGCAATTTCGGTTATATGCTTTTGTCTTTGATCGTTGAAAAGGCATCTGGTCAAGATTATTGGGAATATGTTCAGAAAAATGTCTTTGAGCCGTCTGGTATTGGAGGTTTTTATGCTGCCGGAAACTATTATTCGGACAAGCTTGAAAACGAAGCTAAATACTATGGGCCCGATAAAAAGAAGGTAGAGGAGTATAATGGTAGTGGTCGTATGGTAGATCGCGTTTATGGCGGAAATGATGTCCACGGCCTTCTTGGCGCCGGAGGATGGTTGTCGTCAGCACCGGCGTTGGCACGTTTGGTGGCGGCTACGGATTCTTGCAAAGTTGTTCGTAATATTATTTCTCCCGAAAGTACTAAGACTCTGACGGCTGTCAATCCTATTAATCCTGACGAAATTGTTTGTCGTGGATGGGTTGAGATTGATAATGATGGCAATTGGATGCGTACAGGAACGCTCAGCTCGTCGCATGTCCTTATCAAACGATATACTAATGGCGAGTGCTGGGTTATGACTACTAATACCGGTGTGTGGATCGGTTATAAATTTGCCAATCAGATGAATCGCTTGTTTGATTCCTTGCGCGATAAATATTCTGCAAAGATGCCGCAGCGAAATTTATGGTAAATAGCAATATGTGATATAAGAACCGATGTCGATGCAAAATGCTCGATGTCGGTTTTTTATTTAGAACAGTCGATAGTGCGTATTACTTTGCAAGGATTACCGCAAGCGATAGTGTTGGCAGGGATGTCGTGAGTGACAACACTCTCGGCGCCGATGACACAATTATCACCGATCGTTACTCCCGGAAGGACTGTAACATTACCGCCAAACCACACATTATCGCCTACCGTTATACCTCGGGCATATTCGAGGCCTTTATTGCGTTCGACAGGGTCGATAGGGTGGCAAGCAGTATAAAAACTGCAATTAGGACCGACGAAAACATTGCTTCCGAATGTTACTAATGCTTCATCAAGAATGACAAGATTATAGTTCGCAAAAAAGTTGTTGCCGACGGAGATGTTATAGCCGTAGTCGCAATAAAAAGGTTGCTCGATTACGATGTTGCCTTTGATATGCCCGATGATTTTATGAATCAAATCATTGCGACCGGAGAAGTCGGACGGGCGTAGATCGTTATAATCGCGACATAGTTCTTTGCACGTTGTGCGTTCGTTGAGTAATTCGGTGTCGAAATTTGCATCGTAAATCATGCCCCGGAGCATTTTGTCTTTTTCAGTCATGGCGTTAATTTTTTTGTTGCAAATGTAATAATTAAGTTACAGATTAAAAAATGTGTGAAAATTTTCCAATTCGTAAAACAAATTATCTATATAAGCCAATGTATTACGAAAAATTTGAGCTAAATTTGCAAATTGAAAATTCTACGCACGATGCGCTATCGTTATATATATACATTAATAATATTAATGGCTACTATTTTATGTAGTGGTAACGATGCTATGTGTGCCAACAAAACCGATGTTTTTACCGTCGTTCTCGATGCCGGTCATGGCGGACACGACCAAGGATGTCGCGGTAAAACGCAGAAGGAAAAAGAAATAACGTTAGACGTTGTTAAGCGTGTTAAAACTTTGCTTGTAAAAGCAGAGGGCGAAAATATAAAAGTGGTGTTTACCCGAAGTAACGACACTTTTGTGCCATTGGACGAACGTGCGGCAATAGCAAATGAAGCTAATGCCGATATATTTGTGTCAGTCCATGTTAATTCAATCGACCGTCGTAGCCGTGGCAGAGAGAAAGTGCATGGCGCGTCGGTATATACAGTAGGTCTGCATAAAAGTGAGGCGAACTTGGCTGTCGCTATGCGTGAAAATGCTGTGATTGAACTTGAAGATGATTATACTGCAACATATCAAGGTTTTGATCCGAAATCGACAGAGTCTTACATCGTTTTCGAACTCGACCAAAATGCAAATATGGAGCAGAGTATAGAACTGGCAACAGAGATACAGAAAAATCTTGTCTCAAAAGCCTCTCGCGCCGATAAAGGTGTGCGACAAGCCGGTTTCTTGGTTTTGTGGGCTACACGAATGCCGTCGGTATTGGTTGAGCTCGATTTTATTTGTAATCCAGCTGCCGAAAGATTTTTGGCTTCAAATGAGGGTCGTCAAAAGTGCGCTAAAGCTATTGCTGATGCGATTTGTACTTATAAGCGACTACATTAATATGTAAATAAACAAAAAAATATAATGACACCAACAGTACGTAAAGAAGTAACAATAGGAGTGCTTGTGATAGTGGCGATATCTATCTTGTTCACCGGTATCAACTTCCTAAAAGGCGTAAACCTCTTCAAGGCCGCCAATTATTATTATGCTGTATATAATAATGTAGAGGGCCTTGCCGTATCGGCGCCTGTTACACTTAATGGCTACAAAATCGGTTTGGTTCGCGATATAAAATACGATTTCGCACATCCCGGAAATGTTTGCGTTGAAATTAGCGTAGATAAATCGCTCCGCATTCCTCAAGGTAGTAACGCTGTTCTCGCTTCAGACCTTTTGGGTACAGCTTCGATCAGCCTTCAACTTACAGATGCGTCAAATGGCTTTTATGAAGTGGGAGACACTATCCCTGCAAATGTAAATGCAGGTATGATGGCGGCTGTGTCTGAAAATCTTATGCCTGCCGTTACTGCTATCATTCCGAAAGTAGATACACTTTTGACTAGCCTAAACACCTTGGTAGCTAATCCTGCGCTTCACACCAGTGTTGGCCGTCTCGATCAAATCACCGCCGAACTTAATGCGTCGCTTGCATCGCTTAATCGCGTGATGGCTGCTATGGGACCGGTTGCTAACGATTTGAAGAGCGTTATGGCAAATGTTGATACTATAACAAGCGACTTTACAGCCGTGAGCGGTCGTCTTAGCAATGTGCCTCTTGATTCTTTGGTTAATGACTTGCACGCTACTATCGTTAATCTTGAGCAGTTGACAGCACAGCTTAATAACTCGGACTCGTCGGTGGGTAAACTACTCAACGATCCGGTGCTTTATGATAATTTGACTCATACAATTGCGTCGTTAGATTCAATTTTTGTTGACGTGAAGCGCAATCCGAAACGTTATATTAATATCAAGGTATTTTAATAAATAATTCCGTTATATATCCCTGTACTGCTTTCGGGTGGTGCAGGGTTTTTATTCTGAAGACGAAATAAGTAAAAATATTGCTTAGGTGTTATTTGAAATAATTTCAAATAACGACAAATTTAAACAAATTCGAAAAATCAGCCTCCGGCGATGTTCTAACCGCGTTTTTGCTATTATTGTGAAAATGTTACATTAGTGTCGGATGCGGTGTAATGCACTGATTGATAGTGTACTGAGTTGTAAAATTGTGTAAAATGCGACTATGTGGTGCTAATGTGCTGAAATTGTTGTAGTTGCACAAAAATTTATAAAAGCAAATATTTTTACATTTGTTTTTCAGAAAAATTATTCGGAATTTTGTAAAACCAAAAGAACCCTAAAATTAAAAATAAAGAAAAAATAAAGAATAATGCAAGAGAATCACGAAGAGCTTTGGACGCGATGCAGTCAGTTTATCAAGGATAATCTGACTCCTCAGCAGTTCGATACCTGGTTCCGTGACATAAAGTCGCTCAGCTTCGAAAACGGAGAATTGACGTTGCTTGTGTCATCGTTGTTCTTTATTGAAAAAATCGAAGCTCACTTCTTACCGATACTACGCGCGGGTATTAAAAAGGTGTATGGTCCAAACATACGTCTCGAATTTAAATATCCCATCCGCCAGGGCGATCCCAATACAATTATATCGCAGAAGGATGCCGGACCTTCGACTGTTATTATGCAGCAGGGTACAGCACCGGCAGCGAATCCATTCCGACAAGTTGATAATAGCGATTTCGACCCTCAGTTGAATCCCCGTTACAACTTTGAGAATTATTGTCAGAGTACGAGTAACCAAATTGCTCGTTCTGTTGGTGAAGCAATTGGTGATAATCCTGCGATTAAGACCTTTAACCCGCTCTTTGTTTTTGGTCCTGCCGGTGTTGGTAAAACTCACCTTATTCAGGCTATAGGTATTCGTATAAAGGAACGCAATCCCAAAGCTCGTGTGCTTTATGTGACTGCGCGCTTGTTCGAAAGCCAATATACAGCGGCAAATAGTAAGGGGCAAATTAACAGCTTCTTCCATTTTTATCAGAGTATCGATACTCTTATTATTGATGATATTCAAGACTTGGCAAACAAGCCCGGTACACAAAATACATTCTTCCATATATTCAATCATTTGCATCAGCATGATCGTCAGATTATAATGTCGAGCGATTGCGCCCCGGCGGATATGGAGGGTTTTGAGGAACGTTTGTTGAGCCGATTCAAATGGGGTATGCATGTTGAGTTAGAACGTCCTGACTTGTCATTACGTCGCGATGTGCTGAAGCTTAATGCCGATCGTGACGGTGTTGTATTGCCCGGAGATGTAGCTGAATATATTGCTTCTAATGTTACGCAAAGTGTCCGCGAGCTTGAAGGTATCGTGGTGTCGTTAGTGGCTCATGCTGTGGCGCTTAATCGTGAGATTTCTCTCGATTTGGCAAAACGCGTAATGATGAATGCTGTCAAGATTAAGCGTCATCAAGTAAACTTTGAAATGGTTGCGGATGTGGTTGCTAGTCATTATGGTATACCGTCAGATGCGATCTTTACAAAGAGTCGTCGTCGCGAAGTTGCCGATGCGCGTCAGATAGTAATGTATTTAGCAAAAAAGCTTACAAAATTGCCCTGTACAACTATCGGTCATAAACTTGACCGTAGTCATGCTACCGTTATACATGGTTGCAATGTCGTTGAAGATCGTATTGCTACAGAGAAAAAATTTGCAGCAGAAATTGAAGCTATAGAAGCTGAAGTTACATCTCGTTGACATTCTGAACACATTAACGCATAGGGCGTTTATATGATGGCGACATAGGTCGCTATTGTTGTATTTGATAATAGCTAAAACAAAAATATGTATTCTACTCGTCCGCTAATTTTAATATCTAATGACGATAGTATCGAAGCTCCCGGAGTGCATCGGTTAGCAGAATGTGCGCGTGAGTTCGGTGATGTATATGTCGTAGCACCACGTCAGCCTCAGTCTGGGCAAGCGGCGGCGTTAACGGTTAATTCGCCGTTGCGTATTGTTGAGAAAAAGTCAGAGCTTGACAATGTCCGACTATTTACTGTTAATGGCACGCCTGTAGACTGTATTAAGCTCGCCCTTCATGCAATAGTACCTCGTCGCCCGGATATTATTTTGTCCGGTATTAATCACGGCTCAAATTCCGGTATTAATGTGACATATTCGGGAACAATGGGCGCTGTGTTGGAAGGCTGCTTTGAGGGGATTCCTTCTGTTGGTTTTTCGATACTGAATCATTCGATGAATGCCGATTTCTCCTTGTCGTTGGATTTTGTAAAGAACATTATCTCCAAGGTGCTTACGAACGGCTTGCCTAAAGGTGTTTGCTTGAATGTTAATATACCTGCGCACGTAGTTCCTAAAGGGATAAAAGTGTGTCGAGCATGCCGCGGTCGTTGGCTTGAAAGCTATAGCCGCTTCGTTGATCCGCAAGGCTCGCCGTTTTATTGGCTTACAGGAAAGTTTGTAAATGAAGAACCGGAGAGTGTTGATACGGATGAATATTGGCTTCAAAACGGATATATATCACTTGTCCCGGTGTCGAATGATATGAGCGCTCTTGATTCGATTAACACTATTGAGAGCTTTATATTATAAGAAATAGTTTTGAAATTTTGAATCCGATGCTACATGTTAGTGTCGGATTTATTTTTGTATGAAAACTATATAAAAAAAGATAGACTCTGTCTCACGACAAAGTCTACCTTTCCCTTTTGCAGGATTCATTTCTGCGGAATTTGCAAAACTTATTACCTTAGAATTTCTGGTTGTATCTATTGTCAACCATTATAACCTATGCAAAGTTAGTTATTATTTAGGCGTTTTTGACTAAGATATAAATTAAATATGTTTAGTATAAGTTATATTGAGATGTAACTATTTGATACACAGTATTGGTCAAAAAAATATGCACAACAATGTATATAGAAATATTTTGTTTATATGCGCGAAAATTATTAATTTTGCAGTATGAAAATAGAAAGAAATACCATAAATAGACTAATTTTAGTATTAGTATTGTCCATATTGTCCATCACTCTCTATGCTCGAGATATTGAAGAATGGAATGAAGCATTGATAGATAGTATTATCGAAGAAGTCGATGACTTTTCGGCATTAAATCAGCGTCGCTATGCTACAATTGATAGTATGGTAAATTTGCGGAAAAGTAAGCCATTGTCTAAAGAACGTGTGCAGCTGGGTGAAGTGATTGGGCGTAGATATGTGTATGTAAATGTGGATTCTGCACTCATGTTTTGGGCTTTAAGTGCTAATGATGCTAGGATGTTGGGTGATGATGAATACAAACAAAGATTGGAATTGTATTCTATATCTATAATGCCGCGCTCAGGTATTACAATTGAAGCTGTAGATAAATTTAGCAAAGTTGATCCGGCGAATTTTTCTGACGAGATGCGTAGGCTGTATTGGCTTTGCGCTTCGGAATTGTATAACAATATACAAGAACGCTATCCCTCAGGTAGTTATAAAGAAAAGTACCTAAAATTGACAATTCAGTCTTTAGATTCTGTTAAGTCATATTATCCTATAAATTCTCCCGTAGCGTCTTTTACTGAAGCACAAATAAAGCGACTTAATGGAGAAAACAATCTTGCTGTTGCGCAAATGATAGAAATGCTACCACGCTTGCAAGATCATTCTAATTTATATGATGTTGCTTTGCATTATATAGTAAACTATTATGCCGACCGTGAACAATATAAAACGCAGTATATTAACTATTTGCTGCGGATGTGTATTCACGAATTGCGAACCGGCATGATACGTCCGTATGTTTTGGCTTCGACAGGTAAGGTGCTTGATGAAAAGGGATATTCGTTAGCAGCTCAGCGATTTGTGACAATGGCGACTGCAATACCTTATGTATCACTCTATGATAAGGAGGCATTTGATAGAGCTTCTTTCTCAAGATTCCTTGCTGACAAAACTATGAGTCAGTTAAAGATATCGATATTTATTGCATTGATACTCTTTGTGTTAATAATGTTGCTGCTCGTTTTTTTAATACGTCAACGTCGATTGATGAAGTATTTGCAAAATCAGTTGTCGGAAAATGAAGCACGACATGAGCATACTTTAGAAGATATGCAGAAGGTAAGTAGTAACATTTTGTCGATGGCATTACTTAGTGATGAACAACTTAAAGAATATAATCGTCACGTTCATCGTAAATTAAATGCCGGTTTGGTAAAAGATTTATATCAGGAAGTGCAATCAGGAGAATATTTGCGCAATCTTAATGAAAAATTCTTTGCGACGTTTGATGAATCGTTCCTTGAAACATTTCCTAAATTCGTAGAAAAACTCAATGAATTATTCGTTCCCGGCCGAGAGTTGTCATTGCTTCCCGGCCGTCGAATGTCACCGGAATTGCGTATTGCTGCGTTTATGCGTTTGGGTATTACTGATAGCTCAAAACTAGCGTTAGCACTCGATTTGTCGGTGAATACTATATATACTTATCGAAATAGATTGAAAGGACGAGCAGAAGATAGACAAAACTTCGATAAAAACGTTCAAACAATCGACTTCTTTTCCTAAATATATATTTATATTTGTTTTGATTTGAATAATTTGTAAATAACAATAAATCAACCAAATAAACTTTTAATGTGCTTTGATTTATTTATATTTGATATTTATAGGCCTAAAAATCTTGCGAATGCTAACTAATTTTGCATTGTAAATAATTGAATCGGTCTAAGATTCAAGGTTAACCAAGATTTATAGGTATAAACGAATTAGTAAAAAGGATTAAATGGTTTTAGGTATTTAGTGTTAGAACCCTGAAGAAAAGCTGCTCCGCGAGGAGTGGCTTTTTCTAATTTTTAACACCTTATTTAAGAGATGTTTTAATTTGATTAAGTCGAAATACCTTTAGCCGAACTATGGCGCAATATTAAAGGAGAAATTTCGTTATATAAATAAAATAGAAGAAATGAAATTAACATTTGTAGTACCACCGTGTTTTGATCATAAACAGCCTGCTGAACGTTCGGCTGGTTGTACCCGTGTTGTTTATTTAGCTCCCAATATATATGAATTACAAGTCGCGGCGTATCTTGAAGAAGATAAAAGAGATGTCGTTGCTTATAAGGATTTTGTTTATCATCAAACTTCACCGGAAGCTTTTAATAGCTTTTTCGAGACTGACGATTCTGATATTTATCTTTTTTGGACAGTAAATCTTTCGATAGAGACGGATTTATTTGCTATAGAAACGATACGAAAGCACCGTGGTTCTGTGCCTGTGATTCTTATGGGCCCCGGTCCGACTCATTTTATTGATAAATGTTTAGTCGATTCGAATGTTTATATTGTACGCGGCGAGCCGGAATATACTGTTCGTGCGTTGATTGACACATTGCGAGACAAATCGGATTTAAGTGATGTCGACGGACTTTCATGGCGAAATGATAACGGTAAAGTAGTTAATAATCGTCCGCGTCCACTAATAAAAGACCTTGATAGCTTGCCATTTGCGGCACGTCATTTACTTGGCGACGCGGTATATCACAATCCGAAACTCAAAACAGGGCCCTATGTTACGATGATAACGAGTCGTAATTGCCCGTTCCATTGTATATATTGTGTGCCATCGTCGTTAAGTTTTGCGCGCGAGATAGAATTTCGCCGCGAACACGGACGCAAACCTACTATCGGCTTCCGCTCTCCTGAAAACGTAGAGAAAGAAATAGCCATGCTCGCATCGCAAGGTGTACGAGCTATAGGCTTTATGGACGACAATTTCATATGGAACGAAGAACGCACTGCAGCGTTGTGCGATATTATGAAACGTTATGGCATGGTTTGGGGTTGTGAGGCGCGTGTTGATGCTATAACAGAACCCATTGCGAAAATGCTTGGCGAAAGTGGGTGTCGTTATATCGACCTCGGTGTAGAGTCGTTCGATGATGCTATCCTCGATTATATTCACAAAGGCATTAAGAGTGCCGATATTTATCGCGCGATAGCTTTGCTTAAAAAATATGGTGTTCCGGTGAAGCTGAATGTCTTGATAGGTTCAAGCCCGCTAGAAACACGGGAGACTGTTTTGCATACGCTACGCGAAACAAAGAAACTCGATGTTGATCAGGTTATGTTCAATATTGTGTCGCCATTTCCCGGAACGGAATATTATAAAATATGTAAAGAAAACGGCTGGCTTGCCACGGATGACTATGTGCCCACCGATGTGCAACGACAGTCGATATTGAATTTGCCTAACCTTAGCGCAAAAGAGATGGAGAAATTGTTGTTTCGTAACAATATCAGTTTCTTCTTGTCATGGCGTTTTATTGTAAAGCAATTACGTCGATTCCGTTCTCTTAGTGAAATGTCGGCAGCGTTTAAAGCATTGAAAATTAAATTGTTCGGCTAATGTATATTTCTGTCGTTGTCTTAACTTGTAATCAACAGCGGTTAACGCTGCGGTGTTTGAAGTCGTTAGAAAGTTTTATTAACGACACGAATTGTGAGTTGATACTTGTAGACAACGGTTCTATCGATGGTACGTCAGACGCAGTTCGTAGATCGTTCCCTCGAGTACGTATTATTGAATTATCAGAAAATCGAGGAGTTGCCGGGGGACGCAATGTCGGACTGAAAGCTTGTACAGGCGATTATATGATGATTCTTGATAATGATACAGTAGCAGATCAAGATACTATTTATAGACTTGCCGATTATTTGAAGCAGCATTCAGAAGTAGGATTAGTCGCACCGCGATTGGTGAGCCCTCAGGGAGAAATACAACAAAGTTTTAAAAAATTTCCCGGAGTTCGCGAGAAGATCCACAATGTGATATGTCGTCGTTCGCGCACAACAACAAAAGACGTGCCCTCAGCACCAATAGAGCCATTTTACGTTATCGGAGCAGCGCAAATGTTTAGTCGAGAAGTATATAACACCGCCGGGCCGTTAGACGAAAAAATCTTTTTCGGGCCTGAAGATGCCGATTTTTGTATGTCGGTGCGCTTGATGGGTAAAAAGGTGGTATACAATCCGTTGCTAACAATAGTTCATGATTGGCAGCGCAGTAGTTCGCGACATCCTTTTTCGCGTCAAAGTCGTCGACACGCACTTGGCTTATTGCATTTTTATATTAAACATCGCCGTTTTTGGTGAGTATTACGATAAGTATCGTCAACTTAAAATACAGCGAATGAGCTTGTTGTGAGCCGTAGAGGTGTAAAAAATGGTCAAAAAGGATAATTCATTGTGCTTATATGGTTAGAAATGACTAAATTTGCAACTAATATAGTTCAATTAACCATTACGATGATTATAACAACATCGCTCGCCACATTTGGGCGTTACTGCTTATTTTTAAAGCGTGTTTTTGCCATCCCCGATCGATGGTCGGTGTTTGGTAAACGTGTCGTTGACGAAGTTTCAAAACTCGGCATCGATTCAATTCCATTGGTACTTATCATTTCGGTATTTATCGGAGCTGTAATCGCGATACAGATGCAGCTCAATATTGCGTCGCCGTTAATTCCGGCATATTCAGTAGGCTTGGCAACGCGTGAAATTGTATTGTTGGAATTTTCCAATTCGATTTTGTGTTTGATTCTTGCCGGCAAGGTTGGCAGTAATATAGCCTCGGAAATCGGCACTATGCGAGTAACCGAACAGATTGATGCTCTTGAGATTATGGGCATCAATTCAGCAAATTATTTGGTGTTGCCCAAAATTACCGCATTAGTATTATTTATGCCTGTGCTTGTTGTTTTGTGTATAGGCACCTCGCTAATCGGTGGTTATTTGGTGGCTGTATTTACCGATTTGTTTACTGTAAGCCGTTATGTATACGGCCTTCAGGCGTTGTTTAACGAATGGTATGTATGGTACGGTTTGATAAAGTCGCTTTTCTTTGCCTTTATCATCGCTTCAACCGCATCATTCTTCGGTTATTATGTTCGCGGCGGTGCTCTTGAAGTTGGTAAAGCTTCTACCGATGGCGTTGTTACCTCAAGCGTATTTATTTTGCTTGTCGATGTTATACTCACAAAAGTGCTCTTGCAATGATAGAAGTACGTAAATTAACAAAATCGTTTGAAGACCGAACGGTTCTTCATGGCATCGAAGCAACGTTTGAGACCGGAAAGACAAATCTCATTATAGGTCAGAGCGGTTCCGGTAAAACAGTGTTGATGAAGTCTCTAGTAGGCTTGTTGCGCCCTGATAATGGTCAGATCTTGTTTGACGGCCGTGATTTGCTAACGATGAAACGCGAAGAAGTTGCCGATTTGCGCAAAGAAATCGGTATGCTATTCCAAGGTTCGGCACTCTTTGACTCGGAAACAGTACTAGGTAACGTCATGTTTCCACTCAGGATGTTTACCAACAAAAGCAAGGAAGAGCAGCTCGAACGAGCGTTGTTCTGTTTGGAACGCGTAAACCTCAAAGGCGCAGAAAAGAAGTACCCCAGTGAAATTTCCGGAGGTATGCAAAAACGTGTTGCTATTGCACGAGCTATCGCCCTAAATCCTCGCTATCTATTTTGCGACGAACCGAATAGCGGTCTAGACCCCAAAACATCAATTCTCATTGATGAATTACTTCGCGACATTACACACGAATACGGAATCACGACTGTTATCAATACACATGATATGAATAGTGTGCTCGGTATCGGCGAGAATATTATTTTTATCAATAAAGGCCATCGCGCATGGGTTGGTGATAAGAGCCAAATATATACAACAAATAACGACGCCTTGAATGATTTTGTCTTTGCAACAAATCTGTTCCAAAAGGTGCGTGAGTATGTAGCATCGCAACCTACCCACTAAAAACGTGAAGCAATGAAATTTTCCGACATACCAGGACATGAAGAGGTAAAAGACCGACTACGAAAAATGGTAGACAATGATCGTCTACCTCATGCGTTGTTGCTCGAAGGCCCCGGTGGTACGGGAAAATTCATGCTAGCGCGAGCTTTGGCGCAATATCTTCATTGCACAAATCGGCATGACGGCGATAGCTGCGGCTGTTGTCCGGCTTGTTTGCAACACCAAGAATTTAATCATATCGATACGATATATTCCTTCCCGGTAATCAAGCGAAAGAGTGGGTCCCCTGCACTGAGCAATGACTGGCTTGACGATTTTAAAGAATTTTTGTCAGAGCATCCGTGGATGGATTTTGAAAGATGGCTCGAGCATCTTGATAACGTCAATGCACAGCCGTTGATATATGTTGAGGAAGGAAATGAACTCCTTCGCCGATTGACGTATATGACCCGTCGTTCGCAGTATAAGGCAGTGTTGCTGTGGTTGCCGGAACGTTTGAAAGAAGAAACGGCAAACAAATTGTTGAAACTTGTCGAAGAGCCTTTTGCCGATACAAAATTTATAATGGTATCGAATGAATCGCGCTTGATTCTTCCGACAATCTATTCTCGAGTACAACGAGTTACAGTGCCGCGCTATAAAGACGCAGAACTGTCGCAAATACTTATGAATGAAGGCTATGAGGCTCATGAAGCCGCTAATGCCGTAAGATTGTCAGACGGTTCTGTAACTGAAGCACATCGACATCATTCCGGCTCGGCGCGTCGCCAAAAATTCTTCGATCTGTTTACAACTTTAATGCGAAAGGCCTATGCTCGCAAAGTATCGGAATTGCGAAGCTGGACCGATAATGTTGCCGAACTTGGTCGAGAAGGTATAATGCAGTTTATCGATTATTCAACGCGTATGGTGCGAGAAAGTTTTGTTATGCATCTGCACGTTGACGAATTGCAAACCGTAGCCGTTGACGAACGAGAATTCCTCGACCGTTTTCATCCTTTTATAAACCATCGTAATGTCGAAGATATAATATCCCTCTTCGATAAAGCACGCCGCGATATAGCCTCAAATGGCAATGCTCGCGTTATATTTTTTGACTTGGCAATACATATTATCATCTACCTTCGTCGTAAATGAAAACCATGAACTTTCTGCAGTCGGTAGCCGATTATTTCTGCCGTCGCGACCCCGGCCGTCCTGCTCCGGAAAATATTGTTTTTGTATTACCGAATAAGCGCAGTGCGCTGTTCTTGAAAAAATATGTTCGCGATAGCTTTGCCACCCCGACATTGATGCCGCGATTTATGACCATGGCTACATTTGTTAGTATATGGTGTAAATATCCTGCGGCGGATAGAATGGAATTGTTGTTTGTGCTGTTCGATGCATATAAGACAGTATTGCAACGTCTTGGCCGTAGAAATGAGTCTCGACAATTCGATGAATTCATCTTCTGGGGAGATATGATGCTTAATGACTTCGACGACATCGACCGAAGTATGGCAAATGCTGCAGAGGTGTTTAAGAATATAAAGGATCTTAAAGATATTCAAGCCGACTTCCTCGATGACGAACAAAAAGAAGTAATCCGACGAGTGTGGGGCGAAAGCCGTTTAACCGCACATATCGAACGCTTTTGGTTGCACGACGTTACGGCAGATGCCGCCCAACCGCTCCGCGACCGCTTCGTGAGTCTTTGGGAAATTTTGGGAGATGTATATATAGAATATCATAAATTGCTAGGAGAGCGAAATCGTAACTCGGCGGGTATGCAATATCGTTCAGCCGCTGATGCAGTGCGTTTTGCCGAAAAACGTGATTTTGCCGGTAATACATCTTATGCCTTTGTTGGTTTTAACGACCTTACCATTTCAGAAACAATTTTGTTTGAGCGTCTAAACAAACAAGGAATAGCATATTTCTTTTGGGATACCAGCGCTATTGAATTGTTTGCCAAAGGCACTACAATGCCGGTGTCATTGCAACGTTTGCAGCGATTGGCAAAGGCGTTTCCCAATCCCGACGGATTTGAATTGCCAACATCAACGGTTAAACCCGACGTGCGGACAATTGCCATACCGTCGAATACTGCTCAGGCAAAATATGTCCGAAATATCCTTGACGAGTGGATTAAAGAAGGTTATATAGACACCGAGAACGCAATTAACACAGCAATAATAGTTCCGGATGAAGGACTTTTATTGCCGCTATTGGCAAGTATACCTCAAGAAATCAAGGCATTGAATATATCGATGGGCCTTCCTTTTCGCACAACAACCTTTGCGACATTGCTCCATTCGATAATCTCGATGCAGCTTCGATCACGCACAATACGCGGAGTGTTACATTTCTTCTATGAAGATGTTATCGCAGTAATGTCGCATCCTCATATACAAGCAGTTGCGCCCGAGTGTGCGCGTGCGGTGACAGACGCGATTCGCGAAAATAGACTTTATAACATTGCCGCCGATAAATTGTGTAGCGACTATCCTGAACTAGCTCCGATATTTACTCCAGTGGGAGCTAAAGGTGATGCTTGTCAAGTGTCGGAATATCTTATCGCCTTGCTTGATATGCTAGGTGCGGCATTTACGAAAAAAGTAGAAACCGACAATTTGCTTGTAAAACCATTTGAATTATCGGCTATCGAGTATTTCCGAGAAGAGGTGGAAACGCTTACGGAATTTGTTAAAGCATATAACATTCAAATGTCCGAGCGAACATTCTTCCATCTTTTTGAACGAGCGTTGAATTCTCGCGCAATGACATTGAGCGGCACACCTTTGCGTGGATTGCAAGTGTTAGGCGTGCTTGAAACACGCGGACTCGACTTTGACAATGTTATAGTATTGTCGATGAACGAATCTGTATTTCCGCGAAATCGTTATTCAAAAACTATGGTCCCAGCCACGTTGCGTAGCGGGTATGGTTTGCCTGACTTTGATAGTGCCGAATGGTCTTATTCGTATTGCTACTATCGTTTGTTGTCTCGCGCTAAACGAGTAACTTTGGTTTATGATTCCCGAATAACGGGCGTAGGCCAAGGAGTAACGTCAAGATATCTGATACAAACGCTTCATTTG
Organism: uncultured Bacteroides sp.; assembly: GCA_964518705.1. Lineage (GTDB taxonomy): Bacteria > Bacteroidota > Bacteroidia > Bacteroidales > Muribaculaceae > CAG-873. The sequence goes on along the minus strand of CAZFGV010000004.1, from coordinate 15,947 downwards.
CTTCCTGGAGTTGTTCAGCAGCAAGATGTGTTGTCACTTCCCATAAGTCCGGGCTTTGTTAACACGTTTAGTATCCAAAAGACCGATAGCGTTCTTGCAGCACTAGATGAGTTTCGCACCGGAGGTAGCCGTCGTTTCTCTGCAACGGCGTTGAAAACTTATTTGACGTGCAAATTTAAGTTCTATCTTCAGTACGTTCGCAATATGCGTTCTAGCGATGAGATTGTTGAAAATATCACCGCAGCTGAGTATGGTAACGTTATCCATCGTACCATTCAAAAACTATACGACGACCATCGCGCCGACCATCCAAACGTTCTAATCAATGGCGATATATTGCAAGGATGGATAGATAGCGATTTGAAGCCGCTGATTATGAGTATTTTGAATGAAGAACACTATCATCTTGACGGCGATTTATGTTATGACGAGTATAATACCGAATGTCGCGTTGCTACCGAGGCGATTGAGGTGGTAGTTAAATCAAATCTCATAAGCGAAAAAGAAGCGTATTGTAAAAACGGCGACAGTTTTACATATTTGGAGAGCGAAATGAAAGTTGTCGGTCCATGGCAAGTTACACCAGATTTGAGTATAAACTTTTTCATGGCAATCGACCGCGTAGATCAAATAAGAGCAAAATTGTTGCGTTTTATAGACTTTAAAACCGGTACGCAAGAATTGTCAGCCAAGCTCAACGATTTGTTTGAAGGCAGATATGGAACAGACGGTATGTTCCAATTGTTGCTTTATTGTGCTGCTTATAGAGCAATGGTCGACCCGGAAACGGATATCGTTCCAATGATTCACGCTATGCGTAAGATTGCATCATCAGAACCATTGCAACAACTCACTATGGGCGAACCGATAACGGCATATACACAAGTAGCAGAACAGTTTGAGGAAAAACTAAAATTGCTTTTCGAGGATATTTTTAATAAAGATATTCCCTTTGATCAGCGAGAAAAAGACACTCAGCCGTGTGAATATTGTCCGTTTTTAAAGCTTTGCGGCCGTGTTATAGAAAATTATTAAGAACGATTATGGCAGGTATATATGTCCATGTACCATTCTGTCGAACAAAGTGTGCGTATTGTGATTTTTATAGTTTAGCACGTCCGGAATTGGCAGAAGGATATGAGCAAGCTGTAGAACGCGAATATGCACAGCGTCGTGGCGAGCTTGCCGATGCGGCGATAAAGACTTTATATTTTGGCGGAGGCACGCCGTCGCAATTGCCCTTGCCGATTTTTGAACGCTTGGCTCGCTTGTTTTTAACGGCTGATGTAGAAGAGTTTACAGCGGAGGCGAATCCGGATGATATTACACCGGAATTGTCGCAACGTTGGCGCGATGTAGGGGTGAATCGTATCAGTTTGGGTATTCAAAGTCTTAACGATGAAGAATTGCGGGCTGTTGGACGTCGACATACAGCTCAGGGTGCTTTGAACGCTATAGCAGAGCTGCATAGTTGTGGCTTTGATGATATTAGCGGAGACCTTATTTACGGACTTCCGGGTCAGACTGTCGACACGTTTCGGGATAGTCTGCGTCGATTAATCGATAGCGGTATCACTCACTTATCGGCATATTGTTTGAGCTATGAGCAGGGCACGTTGCTCTGGCGCCGCCGCGAGCAAGGCCTTGTGCGTGAAGCAAGTGAAGATACAATTACACAGATGTATAAAATTTTGTGCAACGAGGCTCGTCAAGCCGGATTTGAACACTATGAAATTTCAAATTTTGCATTAGCCGGACGACGCGCACGTCATAATAGTTCGTATTGGCAAGGAGTTCCATATTTAGGCCTCGGCCCCGGAGCTCATTCACTTGGCGCGGATATGTGCCGACGTCATGTCGAATCGGATTTGAGAACGTATATATCAGATCCGGCGGCGTTGCTTGTCGAAGATGAAGAAACGGAAGATGATCGTACTAATGATTTAATAATGATATCGTTGCGTCGTATTGAAGGCTTGCCTTTGTCGAGTTTGAATTCATACGACCGCGCGATGGTAATGTCATCGGCACGGCCGTGGATTAAGTCCGGAAACTTGTTGTTGAAAGACGATAGTTTGGTAATCCCCGAATCTTCGTGGCTGTTATCGGATGCTATTATTCGCGACTTATTTGTTTAGGAACGAAAAAGCGCCCCGAAAAGGGACGCTTTAAATTAGTTTAATACTACCGGCTGAATTCCTTGAGTAGAAGGCGTTGTAAACGCAGCGCGAGCTAATTGGCATAATTTTTCGATAGTGCTACGGCGCGGTTGAAGGGGGCGATGTCGGTAGATAGGTGCCGATTTGATAACTTCGCTATCGGCGGTGGGAGTGTAAAGAGTAAAATTTTTCGTCATAGGCACGAAGATTCAGGTAAAACGTTTTGCAGTGATCAGTGTTTCTGATTTGCATATATAAAACGTTAGAGTATGCCTGTTTATTGCGTTGTGCCTTAATTTGTTTTAAAATATTTTTTTAGGAACGGATTTTTGGGGTTAGCGTGGTGTGAAATTGTTGTATTGCCGCTGTTAATTTGTTCAACACAAAAATTTAATGTCGGTGCTTTAATGGCTCCATCGTCAGCGAGAGCGAAATTAGCGCGTTCGATAAAAGCTTCGTCCCATAAATCAGCGTCAATGAAGTGCTGCAACAAATTTGCACCGCCTTCGACTAAGATAGATGTGATGCCGTGATTGCTGTAGAGTTGTGATAATTGATTTGCGAGGGGTATATCGTCTTTCAAAAGAATTGTGTCCGGTCTGTTCAATAGCGGTTCGGAGCCGGAAAGAATATGATGACGGTCAAATACTATCGGCGTCGGCGATGAGCCGGCAATGTTGCGAACGGTAAGGCGTGGCGAGTCGGTAATTACGGTATTTGCACCAACAGCGATTGCTTGATGACGAGCGCGGCGAAGTTGTACGATAAGGGCACCGATATTGCTAGATAGTCGTACCGGAGCGGAAGTAGAGTTGTTATCGCGTTTAGCCATAAAGGCATCGGCACTTTCAGCCCATTTTAAGGTGATAAAAGGCCGTCCTTCAGTGTGTGCGGTAAAGAATATTTTATTAAGTGCGCGACTTTCGTCTTCCATAAGTCCGACAGCAATTTCGATTCCGGCATCTTTAAGCATTTTCATGCCACGACCAGCAACGAGCGGGTTGGGGTCGACTGTTGCTGCAACAACACGTTTAACGTTTGTGTCAACCAGTAATTTAGCACACGGAGGAGTTTTGCCATAGTGCGAACATGGTTCGAGAGTAACGTATACGGTGCAGTTGTTAAGGAGGTGTTTATCAGCGTCAGCGACCGAAGCAATAGCGTTTACTTCAGCATGAGCTTGCCCATATCGTCTATGCCATCCTTCGCCAATTATTCTACCATCGTGAGCCACAACGACAGCGCCTACCATTGGATTTGGGAAAACGTGTCCAAGTCCGGCAGAAGCGATTTGAAGAGCTCGGCGCATATAAAAAGCGTCAGCGCCGGTAAAGGTATCGGTGGTTATCATTTGCCTTTAGGGAGAAATTCGAAAGAAACGACGTGTATTTCAGTCTTTTTTCGTGTGATGGCATTTCTGTCTGTCCACGTTTGAGTACGCAATTTGCCTTCGATGAGTAATTTTGATCCTGCGCGAATATATTTTTCCGCAATTTCGGCAGCTTGGTCCCACATTACAATGTTGTGCCATTCGGTGTGCTCCGGTAGCTCTATGATTTTTCCGTTAGCATCTCGTCCGCGTTGAGGTTCATTGGTGGCGAAGGTGAATGTTGCTTGATGACGGCTTTCTATCATGCGCATTTCCGGGTCGGTGCCTACATTGCCGCAGAGGATAACTTTATTCATACTATTTCAAAAATTTAGGAGCAGTAAGGTACATACCGAGACTAATGCCGGCATTGAAATTGTGTCGTGAAGTAGAGTAGTTGCAATAAGCGGCAACGGTGGCAAAGGCAAGACGATATGCGACATTGAATTCGCCAAAGAATTGAGTTTGACCAAACCATTTGCCATATCTAGCAGATCCATCGTTTTGTTCAATAATAGCTCTCGCAGGCATGAAAACACTAGCCGAGAGGCGTGCCGATAGCGAGGTGTTATATTTATAAACGGGAACTAACGAAATAGCACCAAAGCTATTAGCGCGTAAGCCAGGGTCAAAAACATTATTAGCCGCCGGTGTGGGAATGAAGCCCGGTGCAGATGTTATTGTGGCGTAATAACTTTGAAGCAGGTGGCGAGTCGATGCCATCATTTCGGCTTCGACGCCTAAAGACCAATGCTGACTGAGGTTAAAGTAATCGCGTTCACGCCAATGGAGTTGTAACCATTCTTCAGTTTTACTGTTGCGAGCGTCGGCTTCCGGTGCGGTGGCACTGTAAAAATGCGATTTACCCATAACACCGCTGAAATATCCTAAGCGACGATATCCTTCGGTGGGGTATAATTCGTCATCGATTGTTGAGGCGTTGTATCCGATGAACGCTTGACCAAGATTGTGTGCAATGTTATCGCGTCCGGATATGTAGCTGTCAGGATTGCTGTTGCGATAGAATGAGTTGTAAAGTCTACCACCTCCTAACCCGAAGTCCATAGCGGCACGTCGGCCCGTTGCGATGGAATAAGCAATCTTGCCGAAGTATTCGTTGTTGATAACGAAGGTTGGTTCGTTGTCGCGGAAGAATAGTTTTTCGCTTTCTTGAAAACGTCTGCGCGAAGCAACAGCTTCAAAACGAAATAGCGAAGGGTGCGTTGATGGAATAGATATTGTGCCCGTAAAAGCTCCAGCAAGGTAACTTTGACCTATCCAAGCTTCTAAATTAGTGCTTACCGAACTAAAACTGAGGCTTGAATAACCTAAGCGGGCGTAAAGAAAACTATTGTTTGACGAAGTGATAAAAGCACCGACGCCGAGTTCATATTTACGTTTGATAGAGGCTTTTATGTTGAGGTTAAAGAGGCCCGAAGAGTCGATAGGGCTTGCTGTCGGTTCGAATTTGTTAAGTTTTTCGGATGCGAGAGCATGGTAGAAAGCTAATCGTGCTTTGTCGATAGAAATAGTGTCGCCCTCGTGGCCGAATAGATATTGTAAATATTCGTTTTGTTGCTTTGATGCGCCGGTAACGGTGACGTTTGCAAAACGCAGTTCCGGGGTAGCGGCGCGATATGCATTTCGTCGTAGTTGGCGTACCGATGATGGGGTGCGGGTATATACTCGTGCTTTTATGCTATCCATCATTTCTAGAGTACGGCGGTAGCCGATTTCGTATATGCGTTTGGCGGCAGGAAAGTCTAATAGACTGAATTCATTGAGGTTAATGCGTACTTTTATGCCATATTCTTCCGGCAAATCGTAGCTTTGGGGACGTGAAACGAGCAGGTCTAACTGATCCATGAACGAATTCGGCGGGCCGCTGAGTGTTGATGATACGTCAAAACCTATCATTACCGTTGGATCGAATTCGCTGTGCATGACATCGACAGGGAAGTTGTCGAATAATCCACCGTCGTAGAAGAGGTCGCCGTTGATTTTAAGAGCTTGAAAGACCAAAGGAAAACTCATCGAAGCTCGTACAGCTTGAGCTAAGTCACCTTTAGCGAATACGTGCTTTTGTAGTTTCGTCATATTTGATCCAACGCAACGGAACGGCACCATTAATTTATCGAAATCGCCGCGACATTGAGCAGTAGATGCACTGTAAATTTGCATAAAGCCGAATTGCATCGGCGATGGGGATATCAACGATTGTGGGTTGAAGAGGTCTTTTTGCTCATCTGTCTGACGCCCTAATTGAAAAGAGAAAAGCTGAGGCGTTTGAGCGGGAGATGTTAGATAATAAGTATATTCCGGGTCGATTTTGCCGGTGGACATATATGCGAAATAAGGTGAGCATATAAGTTCCATCATTTCTTCGGGCGTGTAACCGATGGCATATAAGCTGCCAACGATAGCGCCCATAGAAGTGCCGGTGATGAAGTCGATGGGAATATCGTTTTCTTCGAGGGCTTTTATAGCACCGATATGCGCAATGCCTTTAGCCCCGCCACCGCTGAGTACAAGACCGACAGATTGATGCCGCTTCGGCGGACGTGATAGCGCTGAAGGGAGGGTGAAGAGTAGACAAGAAAGTATTAATAAGTATCTTAACTTTCTCATTGTCGGTGATGTATGTTTTAGTGTTAACAAAAGGAGGAGCGAAAAGGTTTATTAATTGTGATTGTCAGTGATGAATGAATCTTTGAATCCGAGGAAGTAAAGCACGCCGTCAAGACCGATGGTTGAAATAGATTGACGCGCAGTTTGTTTTACTTTCGGTTTAGCGTGGAAAGCTATTCCAAGGCCGGCAGTAGCAAGCATGGGAAGGTCGTTAGCTCCATCGCCGACAGCAATTGTTTGGGCTATGTTGATGTTTTCAACTTGTGCGATTATTCTGAGCAGCTCGGCTTTGCGTTTTCCATCAACAATGTCACCGACGTATTTGCCGGTGAGTTTGCCGTCGATGATTTCTAGTTCGTTGGCATAAACATAGTCGAAGCCGAAACGTTGGCGCAGATAGTTGCCAAAATAAGTGAAACCACCGGAGAGAATTGCAGTTTTGTAACCGGCGCGTTTAAGGACTTCCATCATTCGTTCAACGCCTTCCGTAATAGGTAGATTTTCTGCAATTTCGCGCATAACGCTTTCGTCGAGGCCTTTAAGGAGAGCGACGCGACGAGTAAAACTTTCGCAGAAATCGATTTCGCCACGCATAGCGCTTTCTGTGATAGCTCGCACTTCGGCACCAACGCCGGCGCGGTCGGCGAGTTCGTCGATAACTTCGGTTTCGATAAGAGTAGAGTCCATATCGAAGCAAATTAGACGACGGCAGCGGCGGAATACGTTATCTTCTTGGAGCGAAATGTCGAAGTCTTCTTGCTGCGATATTTCAAGGAATTTGCGGCGCATGGCGTTGACGTCAATAGGGTTGCCACGGACAGAGAATTCGATACAAGCTTTAGTTAACGGTTCTTCTTCTTCGCAAAGCGGCATACGACCGGTGAGTCGCTGGATACCGTCGATGTTGAGTTCTTGACGTGCAATTTCTTCGGTTACCAAAGCGATATGATGCGCAGTAAGGCGACGGCCGAGGATGGTGATAATCCATCGGTTTTTGCCTTGTCGTGACACCCAGCGTTCGTAGTCTTCGAGGGCTACGGGGCTAAATCGTATTTTTACTGACAGTTCATAGCATTTAAATAGCAAGTCTTTCATTATATCGCCCGAGCGCTCGCTGTTTGTCTTAAATAGAATGCCTAAAGCGAGGGTGTGATGAATGTCTGCTTGACCAATATCTAAAATTTGAGCTTCGTGTCTTGCCAGAATGGCTGTAAGTTGTGCTGTTACGCCGGGACGGTCAGCTCCGGAGATGTTTATAAGGATTATTTCGATATTTCCCATTGATAAATTATTTTGATAAATTATTCGTTGTTGATGCCAGCGAGAGCCTCAGGGTGATTTGGCAGCTCGATGCGGAATGTTGTGCCAACACCAATGATGGATTGTTTTACGAAAATCCGCCCGCCGTGGTATTGTTCAATAATGCGTTTAGCCAAGGTTAAGCCCAAACCCCATCCACGATTTTTTGTTGTGAAACCGGCATTGAAAACGGTTTTGAAATTTTTACGGCTTATGCCTTTTCCGGAGTCGGCAACTTCGATGAATGTGTTTGTATTGTTAGCCCCGGTGGTGACGTCTATTTGTCCGCTCCCTTCCATGGCGTCTACGGCATTTTTGATGAGGTTCTCAATAACCCAAGCGAGAAGAGGAGTACACGCTTCAATGCCTATTTGAGTGTCGGCGGGATGCCAATGCAATTTTATGCGAGGCGATATACGTGTCGACATATAGTTTACAGCTTCTCCGATGGTGTCGTTTAATTCTGCGGGAAGCATTTTGGGGTCTGAGCCGATTTTTGAAAAACGAGAGGCGATGGTGCTTAGGCGCGAAACGTCTTTGTTCATTTCTGCAATTGTTTCTGCATCAACGCCCATGTCGCCAAGGAGTTCCATCCATGCCATTAGCGATGATATAGGAGTGCCTAATTGATGCGCTGTCTCTTTTGATAAGCCTACCCATACTTTGTTTTGCTCGGCTTTCTTTGTTGATAATACTGCGAAGTATACCACAGCGATAAACGCAAGCATAACAAGCACTTGAATGTACGGGAAGATGCTCATGCGCTTGAGCAGGGTAGAGTCTTCGTAGTAAAGATGTTGAATTTCACCCGGGGCGATTTCGATATCGATAACATTTTCGCCTTTAGCGAGAGTGACTAGTCGTTTTTTAAGATATTCTGCATTTCGTGGCTCTGACGGCGGACCGAAATTTAACGTATCTCCCGGTATGGGTAGTTTGAAATTTCGGTGGGTTAGAATGTTGCCGTCGTTATCGGTTAGTAGAACCGGAATTGTTGTGTTACTTTGGATAATTCCGAGCAGGAAGTCGATATCTGTCGTAGGGGAGCTTTCATCGTCGGCAGTCATTGTGCTGGATACAATTTCTTTAGTAGCATCAGCCCAAAGTTGCATACGAGTGCGTTCGACAGCAGATAAATCGCGAATGAGAGCGTCGGAAAAAAACAAAAACATAGCCACCACAACAGCTGAAGCTGTTAGGAACGCTATCTTGCCATATCGTCGGAGCTCATATATATTTGCCATAGTTTGCGGCTTTGTTCAATATTTACAAAGTTACGCAAACACATTCAATTGACCAAAATAATTTTATTTTGCGAAGCAAACGGCGCAAAAAATACCCCTGCCGCGCTAACGACAGGGGTGTATTGTGATGATTTGTTTTCAATTATTCAGCAACGAAAGCATAGTCGCCATCGAAATCCACAACAAATTTGCTTCCGGGAACGCTTCCGGGTGCGCATGTGAATTCAAAATCTATGCCATCACCGAAGTCGAGTGTGCCTTCAAGGTCGGTAATGGGGAAGTTTTCGTAGGGAGTGTTGCCAATGTAGGGTGTGAGGCTTTCTGCACTGAAAACGGCTTTGCCGCTACTGATGGTGAAAGGTACGTTGGGTAAAACGATGTCCATCTGGGGCATTCCGGCAAGGAAGGCTGCTTTGTTGACCTTTATAGTAACGCAACGTGTGTCTACATTGAAGTCAAATTGGTAGTTTGTCTTTGTTGTAGAGAATTCGGTTCCGTCAATGCCGGTGCTGGTAGTTGTACCTTCGATAGATTGAACCGGAAGCGCTGAAGTGATAGAGTATCGACGGTCAACTGTCATACGCACAACGAAAGCAGGGTCGAAAGCGTTATTTTTCACACGCCACAACATACGCAATTTGAAGTTTGTAATAATGGGAGTGTTTGCTAGTCCGGTGATGTGAGTAACTTCGTCGGCGCTGATGTCAAACCATCCGGCATTTTCGTTGCGCAAAGGCACATCGCGAAGGGTGAAAGTAGGATATTCAGAACCGTTTGTAAGCTGAAGACCGCTAATGGTAATGTTTGCGGTGAGCTTGGTTAAATTGAGGTCGATAGAGTAGTTTACGTTTTTGTAATAAGCGTTTGTGCCGTCAACGAGATTATTAACGAAAACAAAGCATTTTGAAACATTCTGCTTGAAGATGGTGTCGGCATCTTCGGCTGAATCGCACGATGTCATCGCCATACAGCTCACAAGGCAAAGTGTGAGAAAGCGGAAAAATTTTTTCATTTTTATTGGTTGATATAATTTTTTGCAAAGATACAACTTTGGGGTTGATTGACCAAACGTTATTGATTCCCAAACTGCAAAATTGGATTAAAACTTAGATTTTTATTCCAAAAAAGTGTGCTAATAAACAAACTTTTGCACATTTGAATATTATTTATTAATTTTGCAATGTCACACCTTGTTTCGCAAGTCGAAACAAAGAAATGTTTTTTAGATTGTAGATTATCGGAGGGCTTTGTCGCGAGATACAGCCCTTTTTTTTATTTTTGTTAGTTAAGTGCGTTAGCGCGGTATTGTTTAGGGCAGAAACCTACTTGTCGCTTAAAGTATTTGCCGAAAGTTGATTGCATTTCTTGAATTGTCAGGGTTGCGTATCGAGGCTTCATTTATTTGGGATAACGGAAAAATCGAGGATATTCTTCGATTTACTTAAAATATGTAAATTAATTCACGAGTTAAATGATTGATAGGTAATAAATGTTAAGAATACTGCAAAAAGTTGCTTAATTATTTGCATGGTAACTAGAATAGTTATAATTTTGCATCGTGTTTTTCATGGTATAGATTTAAGGTTAATTAGATTGGTTGTCGGGAGACAATCAATTTTCTTTTTTTATACATACCCCAATAAATTTTGGCAATAAACTTCTCAAAAGTACTGCAATCTATCATATCCGTCAGTCTAAATATACGCAAATATACGATAAAGACCTGACAACCTGGAATAATCTAGCATAAATTAATAATTTATAGAAAGCACTAGCACTCAAAAGTTGATAACCTCGATACCTATTAGTAAATACAGGGTCAACTGATATATTATTGCCATATATAAACATCGCCGTTGTCGGGATCGAGAGCGACCATTCTTGCCTGTCCGCTCAGACTGTTAACTCCCATGCGCAAATCTGTCGGATGCTGCTCCATGACAATGCGGTTGTTTTCATTCAAATTAAACATGGCGTTTTTGATTGCAAACTTAACTCTCAAAAACAAAATAGAAAAGTCGTGCTATTTCGGGCGGCTACGAAAAAGATGCTGTTTACTTATTGGTGTATGGTGTAAGAAAAGCCCTCAGCTCGAGGTGAACTGAGGGCTTTTCTGAGTATTTGTGTTGGTTAGCAAACGCCTTGTCCCATCATAGCGTGAGCAACTTTCATGAAGCCAGCGATGTTGGCGCCTTTCATGTAGTTGATGTATCCATCAGATTCAACGCCGTATTTGAGGCACTGAGTGTGGATGTCAGACATGATGGTGTGAAGTTTTTCGTCAACTTCAGCTTCGCTCCACTGTAGGTGCATAGCGTTTTGGCTCATTTCGAGGCCGGAAGTAGCTACGCCACCAGCGTTAACGGCTTTACCGGGAGCGTAAACTGTGCGGCTAGAGATGAAAGCGTCGATAGCTTCGGGAGTGCAACCCATGTTAGAAACTTCGGCAACCATACCTACGCCGTTAGCGATGAGAGCTTTTGCGTCGTCGCCGTTAAGTTCGTTTTGAGTAGCGCAGGGGAGAGCGATGTCAACTTTGCGTTCCCAAGGTTTGCGTCCGGCAAAGAATTCAGAGCCGGGGAAGCGTTCTGCGTAAGGAGCAACGACGTCGTTGCCGGAAGCGCGGAGTTCGAGCATGTAGCTGATCTTTTCTGCGTTAAGGCCTTCGGGGTCATAAATGTATCCGTCAGGGCCGGAGATTGTAACGACCTTAGCGCCGAGTTCAGTAGCTTTAAGAGCTGCGCCCCATGCAACGTTACCGAAGCCAGAGATTGCAACGGTTTTGCCTTGGATAGAGTCGCCGCGCTGTTTGAGCATATTTTGAACGAAGTAAAGTGCACCGAAACCGGTAGCTTCGGGACGAATGCGGCTGCCGCCGAATTCGAGACCTTTGCCGGTGAAAGTACCGTCGTGCTGATTTACGAGGCGTTTGTACATACCGTACATGTAACCTACTTCACGACCGCCTACGCCGATATCGCCTGCGGGAACGTCGCGGTCAGGACCGAGGTTTTTCCACAAACCGAGCATGAAAGCTTGGCAGAAGCGCATGATTTCGCGGTCGCTCTTGCCTCGGGGAGAGAAGTCAGAACCACCTTTTGCTCCGCCCATAGGAAGGGTTGTGAGTGCATTTTTGAAGGTTTGCTCGAAGCCGAGGAATTTGAGGATTGAGAGGTTTACAGAAGCGTGGAAGCGAATACCACCTTTGTACGGACCTATGGCGTTGTTGAATTGTACGCGGTAGCCGATGTTGTTTTGTACTTCGCCCTTATCGTCGATCCATGTAACACGGAAGGTGACAATACGGTCGGGTTCGACCATGCGTTCAACGATTTTGTTACGTTCGAATTCAGGATGTTGATTGTAGACTTCCTCTACAGACATAAGAACTTCGCGGACAGCCTGGAGATATTCTTTTTCACCGGGGTGCTTAGCCTCGAGGTCAGTCATAATACTGTTGATATCCATATTCTTTTTGTTTTAGGTTTTAGGTGATGTTTTTTGGTATAGCTATGGCAAAGATACTAACAAATAATTCAATAAAACAATATTTTGAGGTAAAAAATTTGGGCGTTTGAAAATATTTGCAAATTTCGAGGACTTTTACTCGTGTATTATTGCTATTATTTTATAGCTTTTTGAACTAATGGTGGCGTTGAATTTGCTGATACGAAGTCAATTTGATGAAAAGTTTTAGTATATTTAATTATTTATGTTTTTTTTATTTCGAAACAAAAAAATTGTAGCAGATTTGAAATTAGTAAATTTGTAATGCAGATTAATGTGGAGTTTGTGTAATTTTCATCGAAGGTGCTTGAAGCCGAGTAAGATGATCGAGATAGCCTCGTTCTTATTCGGTAATCTTGTGTTAATAATATTTGTTATGCAAAGTGATTCTTTAGACTTGGGAATAGTATATATACCGACTTTGTTTCGGTAGTATTTTATTTCGATATTGTTTGTTGTGCTTTCGTTATGTACTGTCACAACAATTGATGGAGGGCTGTTGGTTGGGGTGTAGGACGAGATGCGTTGGGGTGGAGAAATTTGTGTTCCTCCGATGATGCTTCTGACGGATGTGGCTTTGATGCTTGGTGTCGGTGCGTCTGTGGTGTCGTCGTTTTATTTGGCAAATAATAACATAAAGGCGGCGCGTGTTAAATCGACTCAAACTTTGGTCGTTGCCACTATTGTTGTGTTTCTATTTTTGGCGGTAATAAAGGTATATGGAAGACGCTTTCGGTGTCCGATATTTTGACGTCTATATCCGTTGTGGGATATTACATATATAATAAGGTGCAACAGTGGAAACGATCTAATATGAAATATCCCCCACGGTACTTGCGTGCACGTGGGGGATTGTTTTATTCGTTTGAACCGAATTGTTTGAGGTATTCTTCAGCAGTGAGTTTTAGTTCGTCGTACCATTCGTCTCCGAAATGACGACGAAGCGGCCCTTCTAGGAAAGCGTATGCTCTTACGCCTTTAGTGTGTCCAAGGACTTCAGCGCATTTGCATATACGCCAGCGATGTAGGTTAACGGCAGTCATTGTGCCGACTTGTTTTAGACGAACGGGGTATAGGTGGCATGAAACCGGCTTGAGAAAATCGATTCTGCCTTCACGGCAAGCGTTTTCAATAGCGCAACGCCATGAGCCGTCCGGTCCTGTAGTTGCGAAAGCACATAAGCCGCCGTCGATAAGAGCTGTTACTTCGTCGCCCTCGCAGTCGATGTAACTAACTCCGTTTTCTTCAATTTCTTTTCTTCCTGCAGGAAGGAGATCGTTCCAAATTTCCGGCAAAATTCGTTTGATAGTATCCGCTTCGCCCGGAGCAAGGGGAGCTCCGGCATCGCCATCGAGACAACACTGTCCTTTGCAGCTGTCCAAGTCGCAAAGAAAATAACGTTCAATAAGGTCTAAGCTGACCAATGTATCTTGTATCTGAAACATACATTATAAGTTGTTAGTCGTTGCACCAACTCCGATAAGTCGGTCGTATCGTTCGCCGCGGCGGCGATGGTATACTTTTACAACGTATTCATTAATAGTCTGATATTTATCTCCTTCGATACCTCCTGTATAACCGCGATTGCTGTTTGGCGGTACTATTAAATATTGATAATTGTAAGCACCTTGTTTGAGAAGCATTGCACGTTCATAAAGCCCTGATTCGGGATTGTATGTCATTCGAGCGTTGTCGTCGAATCGGCGTTGGGTGAAATCTCCGTCGATATATATAGTAGCGTTTTGAGTGTTGGGGTAGTGGAGGGAGAAATGCACAACGGCATAGTCGGCTTCGGTGTCTCCGTAGTCGCTATCGTAATTGCGAATAAAGAAGCGTCCGTGCTGTGTTTCGTCGTAAACATATTCAGTATCGTCGCGGCGTTCGTCGGTAAAGAGGGTGTAATGATAATAGGGACGATAGAAATTAACGTCGGCGATGCCCATGCCGGTGTATGTTGTACTGATGCATTCGAAACGACGATATTCATTACCTGCATCGAAAATCAAGGGCATGGAGTGTTCGTAAAATGCTCGTTTGCCGGATAGTTTTAACGGTTGTTTTATGCTTATTTCGTTGTCATTGCGGCCGTTTTGTTGAACAACGACAAGCATATCGTTGAATGGGTCATCTACAAAGGCGTGTTCGGTATCAACAACGGCAGAAACTTGCTGGTGAGAGCGGTTGTAGTCAATGTCGGTTTGGGCTGATGCATTGACAAATACGGAAGCAGTGGCTTCGGTGATCATAAAACGACATTGAAATAAAGTTGTTTCAGGATCGCTCTCTTGGTATACCTTAATAATATAGTTGCCCGACACGATTGGTGTTATCTGTTCGTTGGGAATGGCGAACGAATAGTGAACATAATGAACTGTTGTGCCACGCGAAAAATCGTAGTTGTCGATAGTTCCTTCGTTAAAACCGTCTAAAAATTCGCTTTCGAGTAATCCTGACGGCTGCCAATTGGCGTTGCAATGAACGAGGCTGTAGCGAAAGTAGTCACGGTCTTCGGCGATTTGGTCGAAGTCGATTTGAATACGGTCGCCACTGTTAATGGTGATGATCGGTGGAGCGAAATCATCACCGATAAGACGCACTTGCAATGAACGTATCGAGGTGTCGAAGATGCCGTTCATTGTGTCGACTTTTTGAGCCGAGCAGGTCAGTGATGCGATGACTAATATTAATGTTAGAAAAAATCTCATAGCCATTTTATTGGTTCGATTCCGTGAGAAGTGAGGTATTCGTTAGTTTTGCTGAAATGTCGGCATCCGAAAAAACCGCGATAAGCGGATAGAGGAGAAGGGTGCGGCGCTTCGAGGACTAAGTGACGTGAACGGTCAATCATCGCGCCTTTTCGGATTGCGTACGATCCCCAAAGCAAAAATACCAAACCGGAACGTTTTTCATTTAGAGCTTTTACGGCAGCGTCAGTTAATTGTTCCCAACCATGTCCTTGATGAGATCCGGCGCGATGCGCTTCAACGGTAAGTGTAGCGTTGAGGAGTAGCACTCCTTGGCGAGCTAAATATTCTAAGTCGCCGCTACGATTCGCTTCAATTGTCACACCAAGGTCAGCCGACATCTCCTTATATATATTAATGAGCGACGGAGGGAGTTGAATGCCCGGGTTGACGGAAAAACATAAGCCGTTAGCTTGCCCCGGGCCATGATACGGGTCTTGCCCTAAAATGACAACTCTAACATTGTCGAAAGGACAAGCATCAAAGGCCGCGAAAATGCGACCGGGAGCGGGGTACACTGTTGTGGTGGCGTAGCTTGTCTTTACAAAGTCTACGAGCGTTTTAAAGTATGGCTGTTGCCATTCATTAGCTAACGCTTCTCTCCAACCGGATTCAATTCTAATATTCATTTTTGCAATTATTCTTTTGCAAAGCTACAAAAAAAATACTAATTTTGCACCACATCACACAAACTCGCACCTGTATTTCAATGGATAGAATAAAGGATTCCGGTTCCTTCGATTAGGGTTCGATTCCCTACAGGTGTACAAAATGCTGCAGGTCAAATAGTTGGCACTTGGTAAAATTGAATAATGAAAAATTTTTGAAAATAAATTGGTCAAAAATTTGCAAGATTCAAAAAAAGTGCCTAACTTTGCAGCGCAAAACCGAAAGGGAATCATCTCCGGTAAGACCGGGCGTTTAGCTCAGCTGGTTCAGAGCATCTGCCTTACAAGCAGAGGGTCGGCGGTTCGAATCCGTCAACGCCCACAAAAGT
>CAZFGV010000003.1:134609-141796 GCA_964518705.1 uncultured Bacteroides sp. | reverse complement strand
ACGGTTCCGGGATCTCTAAATACCTTTTGTCGTGGTCTCTTGACAGATCTTCAACAAGAAGGATATGAAGTTATCGCAGTAAGCTCTCCGGGAGATGCACTTAATGAAATTCACGAGCGAGAAGGCGTAAAAACATATGCGGTGCAAATGAAACGTCGCATAGCTCCTTTTTCAGATCTAAAAAGTCTGTGGGGACTTATTAAAGTATTCCACCACGAAAAGCCGGATATAGTTCACTCAATAACCCCAAAAGCCGGACTTTTATCAATGATCGCAGCATGGATATGCCGCGTTCCAATCCGTCTCCACACATTCACAGGCCTCGTATTTCCTACAGCAACCGGCTTAAAGCAAAAAATACTTATCGCCACCGATAGGCTCACTTGTGCATGTGCCACACATATAGTCCCCGAAGGTGAAGGCGTTAAACAAGATCTTATAAAGTTCAATATTACAAAGAAGCCATTAAAAGTATTAGGACACGGTAACATCCGAGGTATCGATCTCGACCATTTTTCTGCAGACCGACCAGATGTTCAACTCCAAGCCGACAAAATACGAAACCTTGAAGTTCTGACATTCATCTTCATCGGCCGTCTTGTTGGCGATAAAGGCATTAATGAACTTATCGAAGCATTCTCCAAACTTAATAAGCAACATCCTCATACCCGCCTCCTCCTTATCGGCAGATTTGAGCAGGACCTCGATCCGTTAAAACCCGAAACAATAGCCGAAATCGACCAAAATCATTCGATCGAAGCAGTTGGACAGCAAAACGATGTACGCCCATGGCTAGCAGCTTCCGATGTATTAGTTTTTCCTAGTTATCGCGAAGGCTTTCCTAACGTAGTCATCGAAGCTGGAGCGATGGGGTTGCCTTCGATAGTAACCGACATCAACGGTTCTCGCGAAATTATCGTTGACGGCAAAAACGGCATCATCGTTCCTACTCATCAGTCCGATCGTCTGCTTCAGGCTATGGAAATATTTGTCACCGAAAAAGACCTCAAAACAAAACTAGCATCAGAAGCGCGTCAAATGATCGCCGACCGCTTCGAGCAAAGCTACGTTCGAAAATGTCTTAAAGAATACTATAACGAAATATCGAAATGAAATTGTACAGAGATTATTTTAAGAGAGTTCTCGACATAGTAGCATCCGGATGTGCGTTGCTGTTTCTGAGTCCTCTATTGGTGGTGGTGACTGTGTGGTTGCATTTTGCCAACAAAGGAGCTGGTGCATTTTTCTTCCAAGAACGTCCGGGGAAAGATGGCAAGATTTTTAAAGTCGTAAAATTTAAATCTATGACCGACGAAAGAGATGCCTATGGGAATCTTCTTCCAGATGCAGATCGTCTTACCGCAGTCGGTCGTTTCGTTCGATCAACATCACTTGACGAGCTACCTCAACTTTGGAATGTTTTCAAAGGCGATATGTCGCTAATAGGACCACGACCACTCTTAGTACAATATCTACCTCTATATTCTGCTGTACAAGCACGACGCCATGAAGTTCGCCCGGGCATAACAGGCTGGGCACAATGTCACGGGCGTAATGCAATATCATGGCAGAAAAAATTCGAACTCGATGTTTGGTATGTCGATCATGTTTCGTTTATCACTGATTGTAAAGTGATAATAACTACAATAAAAAAAGTAGTAAAACGTGAAGATATAAATTCGGCAACATCTGCCACAATGGAATATTTTAATGGAAACAATTAATCTATTCGGGGCTAGTGGCCACGCAAAGGTGATAATGGATATCATCAAGAGTCAAGGAAATAACGTTGGATACCTATATGATGATGCTCCTCTTTTTGATGAAATTCACTCGAAAAAAGTTTACAAAGCATCTGAGCACAAAATTATAGGTCCTTTAATCATTAGCATCGGCTCGAATTTAGCCCGTAAGTCAATTTCCGAACGATACCTTATTGATTACGCAACTGCTATCCATCCAACAGCTATGGTATCCGAATACGCCTCAATAGGTAAAGGTACCGTAGTGATGCACGGTGCCATAATTCAATCAGACACAAAAATAGGTAAACATTGCATCATTAATTCCGGAGCATCAATAGACCACGAATGTATTATAAACGATTTCGCACACATTTCCCCTCATGCAACTCTTTGCGGTAATGTACAAATCGGTGAAGGTACATGGATTGGAGCCGGAACTACTATAATTCCAGGAGTAAAGATTGGAAAATGGTGTACAATCGGAGCTGGAGCTGTTGTTTTGCATGATATTCCCGACGGTGCAAAAGCATATGGTAATCCTTGCAAAATAGTAAGTTAATCAAAATATAGACTCAGTACATACGAGATAAATCAAAAATAGATATGCGAGAACGTATTCTTCTCTGTTTGGCGCATATGAGCGGCAGGGAAATGGATTTTATAAAGGAGGCTTTCGCGGACAACTGGGTTGTGCCGATGGGCCCCAATGTGACTGGCTTTGAAAAAGACCTCGAAGCCTTCGTAAACAACAACGACAATGGCGAGCTGAATAAGCACGTCGTATGCTTGTCGGCAGGCACGGCAGCTGTGCATTTGGCATTGATAGCGTGCGGTGTCGGCCCCGGCGACGAAGTGTTGGTGCAATCCTTCACCTTCTGCGCCTCTAGCCATCCTATCACCTACCTCGGCGCTACGCCCGTATTCGTCGACTCTGAAGCGTCGACATGGAATATGGACCCCGACCTCCTCGAGGATGCCATCAAAGACCGCATCGCCAAAACCGGCCGCAAACCCAAAGCTATCATCCCCGTGGCTCTCTACGGTATGCCCTACCAAGCCGACCGCATCATGGAAATCGCCAATCGCTATGGCATCCCCGTTATCGAAGACGCCGCAGAAGGCTTCGGCTCACGCTTCAACGGCCAAACTCTCGGCACTTTCGGCGAATACGGCGTGCTGTCATTCAACGGCAACAAAATGATCACCACCTCCGGCGGCGGCGCCCTCATCTGCCCCGACGCCGACAAAGCGCGTGAAATACTATGGTATGCCACCCAAGCCCGTGAATCATATCCTTACTACCAGCACGAGGCCATCGGCTACAACTATCGAATGTCAAACATCTGCGCCGGCATCGGCCGCGGTCAGATGACTATCGTCGACGAGCACATCGCCCACCACCGCCACG
Source organism: uncultured Bacteroides sp. (assembly GCA_964518705.1). Classification (GTDB taxonomy): domain Bacteria; phylum Bacteroidota; class Bacteroidia; order Bacteroidales; family Muribaculaceae; genus CAG-873. The sequence goes on along the minus strand of CAZFGV010000003.1, from coordinate 138,643 downwards.
TCCAAGCGCTCTACGAAGAGCTCCTCGCCGACGTTGACGGCATCACCATGCACTGCAACCCCAACGGCGATTACGACTCCAACTACTGGCTCTGCACCGCCACCCTAGACCCCGCATTGCGCATCAAAGGTCAAGACAACGCATACAAGCAAGTAATCACCGGCGCTGTCGGCGGCGCCGCAGGCGTAACACACTCAGTGTCAAGTGCCACCACCGATTGCCAGCCTAACGATAACGTCGAAGCCCTCCGCATAGCATTAGACGCAGCCAATATCGAGTCACGCCCCTTGTGGAAGCCCATGCACCGCCAGCCCGTCTATCGCAACGCTCCGGCATACACCAACGGCGTCAGCGAATCACTCTTCGCTGTCGGCATCTGCCTCCCCGCAGGCCCCTGGGTAACCGATGACGACGTGCGTTACATCGTCGACAACATCAAAGCCGCTATCGAATAACATCCCACAAATATCAACAGCCGCGACGTCCCCAAACGCCGCGGCTATTTTTTTGCCCCTATCCGATCAAAACGTCCAACGCATTGGACGAAAAAAGAGACTCGTCTCACGACGAATCTCTAAGTATATTCAAACTTTAAACCAAATTATACATCGTAATCCTGATATAACAAATCGTTATACGGAAAACGTGTAAGGTGTATTTCACGCGCCATCGAGTACAGACGGCGTTTGAGTTCGTCAATATTAGAAATTTTACGTGCGCTGATGAAAACGCAATTGTCTTTCATCTTAGCCATCCACGACTGCTTAAGCTCGTCGAGTGTAACATTGCAACGCTGCTTCGGCGTAAGGTCGTCGGCATCCTTCGGAACATACGAAAACGCGTCGATCTTATTGAATACAAGCAACATAGGCTTATCTGCGCCATTACAAACCTCGCGCAACGTGCGATCAACAACTTCGATTTGCTCTTCGAAATTAGGATGCGAAATATCAACAACGTGCACCAAAATATCAGCCTCGCGAACTTCGTCAAGAGTTGACTTAAACGAGTCAACCAAGTGAGTGGGGAGCTTGCGAATAAAGCCGACAGTATCAGTGAGCAAGAAGGGCAAATTTTCGATAACTACCTTACGGACAGTAGTATCGAGGGTAGCAAAAAGCTTATTTTCTGCAAAAACATCGCTCTTGCTGAGCAAATTCATCAGCGTCGACTTGCCCACGTTAGTATAACCCACCAACGCAACACGAGTCAACTTACCGCGGTTTTTACGCTGCACGGATTTCTGGCGATCAATAGCACGCAATTCCTCCTTAAGATGCGAAATCTTGTCGAGGATGATACGACGGTCAGTTTCAATCTGAGTTTCACCCGGACCACGCATACCAATACCGCCACGCTGACGTTCAAGGTGAGTCCACATACGCGTTAGTCGCGGCAAAAGATACTGATACTGAGCAAGTTCCACCTGAGTTTTAGCCTCAGCAGTCTGAGCTCTATTAGCGAAAATATCAAGAATAAGCGACGTGCGGTCGAGAATCTTAACGCCCAATTCACGTTCGATATTAAGCACTTGCTTAGTGCTCAAATCATCGTCGAAAATCGCCATAGCGATGTCGCCTTGTTCTTCAATATAGTTACGAATCTCTTCAAGCTTACCCTTACCGACAAAAGTTCGCGGATTAGGATAGTCAAGTTTCTGAGTAAAAGTCGCCACCGCAGAAGCACCTGCAGTGTCGGCGAGGAAAGCAAGCTCAGCCAAATATTCATTTGACTTAGCTTCATCCTGAGTTGGCGTAATAAGGCCAATCAGAATAGCTTTTTCGGGTTCGGCAGTGAGCGCCGGCGGAGTGTAGGTTTTCATTGTCGCAGAATTAGCAATACATAGCCTCTATTTCAGCGGCATAACGTTCATTAATAGCAGGACGACGAATTTTCAAGGTGTTTGTAAGTTCACCATTTTCAATTGTGAACTCCTTGGGTAACAAGGTAAAACGCTTGATTTTTTCAAAACTTGCAAGACCTTTTTGCAAGCGATCGATTCGTTCGCCGATAAAGTTTATAATCTCGCTATTCTTAACCAAATCTTCGATGGAGTCAAAAGAAATGCCGTGAGTGCGAGCATAGTCTTTGAGAGCATCAAAAGCAGGGATAATAATAGCAGTAACATACTTGCGCTGGTCGCCGATAACAGCAACCTGTTCGATATAACGGTCAGCACCCAAGCGACTTTCGATAGCTTGTGGAGCGATATATTTGCCGTTCGAAGTCTTGAAAAGATCTTTGATGCGATCAGTCAAAACGATAGCGCCGTTATGGTCAATAAGCCCGGCATCACCGGTGCGGAACCAACCATCCTCGGTGAATGCTTTGGCATCCTCCGCCGGACGACGATAGTAACCGCGCATAATAGTGGGACCTTTGACAAGAATTTCATTATTCTCACCAATTTTCACCTGCACACCTTGCAACGGAGTGCCTACGCTACCGAGTTCATAACCAACAGCAGGATAACAACTTACAGTAGCAGTTGTTTCGCTAAGGCCGTAACCAAACACGATATTGATGCCAATCGTGTGCAAGAATTCGATAATAGTCGACGACAACGGCGCACCTGCCGTGGGGAAGAAATGAGCGTTTTGAAGGCCGATAGTGTTTCGTACTTTGCTGAATACCAGCTTATCGTAAAGCTTATATTCCATTTCAAGCAAAGCAGGCACCTTCAAGCCGAGGCGCACATAATCGAGGTTACGACGCGATCCGACTTTAAGAGCACGTTCAATAAGCTTTTTCTTAGCACCTGTCGCCGCTGCAATATGGCCTTGAACAGCAGTGTAAACCTTCTCCCAAAAACGCGGCACGCTACACATACACGACGGATGCGCAATAGTGAGTGCGTCCTGAATGAGCTTCGGGTTCGGATTAACATAAACATGCATACCTTCTGATAGGCAAAAATAAGTCCATGCACGTTCGAAAATATGGCACAACGGCAAGAAACAAATGCTGGTATCATTGTCTGTCAAGATATCCGTCATAAGCATCTTATGATGGAAATCAAGCGCAGCAGTAAAGCAACTATGCGTTAAAATAGCGCCTTTAGGTTCACCGGTAGTACCGGATGTATAAATCAGCGTTGCAATATCGTCGGGAGTTGCTTCGGCGGTACGTTTTTCAACTTCGTTCTTGATCTCTTGAGAAGTCTTTGCACCAAAATCGAGGAACTCGCTATAGCGCATTGTTGTAGTATCGTCAACATCAAAAACGATAGAAGGATCAATTGCAATTACCGTAGAAACCGTCGGGCATTGACCAACAATTTGACGGGCAATGTGATAGTGCTGTTCCGAGCCGACAACAAGAATTTTAGCACCGGCATCGTTAATAATAAATTGCACTTGTTCGGGGCTACTTGTAGCGTAAATCGCCACAGGCACAGCGCGATTACGGAAGCAAGCAAAATCAGAAATAAGCATTTCGGGGCAATTACCCGAAAATACAGCAATCATTTCGCCCACACCGAGGCCCAAAGCAGCGAAAGCCGCTGCTGCGTTATCGACGCGTTGAGAAAAATCCGCCCACGTCACCGGAGAGCATGACCGTTGGGCTACATCGATGGTGCTGAAGGCTTCACGCCCTTCACCATAGCGTTCAAGCTGATGCTTGATCAAATTTGTCAGGAGATTAGACATCAGTATTGTTGTTTATTCGTACAAAGATACTACCTTTTGGCGGGATTGACCTCTTTTGAAGGGGACAAAATGACGTAGCGTTAACAAATGTTTTAGAACCCTATACCATTTGTTAATTTATATTAACTACAATCTTATACTCCTTTGATTTAATCACATCGGGCCAAATAGCTATTGCACTTTGATTTAATTGGCAACCTTACCCTCTGATTTTGAGAATGGTAGCTTTTAACCTTACAGTAAACTGTGTCGTGTCAATTATATTAATCGCCATACTGAGATTATATTTTACACAAAAAAACATCTATCTTAAAATACCAAACAATCAATAAAAAAGTTTTCAACCCCTTACCCCATATCAAAGATTTTACTCTCTTTATAATT
>CAZFGV010000003.1:0-134509 GCA_964518705.1 uncultured Bacteroides sp. | reverse complement strand
TAAAAAAGTTTTCAACCCCTTACCCCATATCAAAGATTTTACTCTCTTTATAATTTTACTCTCTTTATAATTACCTTCTTAATTACCAATCAACACTTAACAAATTAATCATGGAATTTGCAAAAATGCTTAAAATTTGTGCCTTCGGTCCGTTTTATAAACGCAGCGTATGATATTACCGCCAAATTTACGTAACTTTGTTGTTTAGAAACACGTACAACGTAATCTCTAACTAATGAAACGTATACTCAGCATAAGCGCTATCTTGATGATATTATTTGTCGCCTTCGGAGCCCAATCGAGCCACCTTGAAGCGCGTAAAGACAAATTCGCCAACAAATTGGTGATATTCAACTCCATCGTCAAAGAGTTGGAAACCAATTATGTCGACACTCTCAACGCAGAGAAAATAATGGACGAAACAATCGACGTTTTGCTCTATCAGATAGACCCTTACACTGAATATTATCCTGCCAACGACCAAGACGAGCTACAACAAATTTCGGAAGGACAATATGCCGGCATCGGTTCTATCATATCAAAACGCGGCGATGATGTCATCATCAACGAGCCACAAGAAGGTTCGCCGTCGTTGCGTGCCGGATTGCGCCGGGGTGACGTTATTCTTACTATCAACGGCGACAGCATCACTCCCGACATGGCTATCGACAAAGTATCGAAACGTCTGCGCGGTCAAGCAGGGACGGACATCACAATCACTGTAAAACGTCCCTACGTAGCAGATTCGATTCTTACTTTTTCATTCAAACGCGAAAACATCAAAGTCAACCCACTCCCCTACTATGGCGTTGACAATGACGGTGTTGCATATATCCGCCTAACGACATTCAACGAAAGTTCTGCACGCCGTGTCCGCGCCGCCGTTGAAGATTTGCATAACAACGACAGCGTCAAAGGCATCGTTCTCGACTTGCGTTCTAACGGCGGCGGCTTACTCGAAGGTGCTGTGCAAATTTCCGGTATTTTCGTACCTAAAGGAACAGAAATCGTACGCACGCGAGGCAGATACAAAAACCAAGAAAAAATATATAAAACGACATTATCACCCGTAGACACACGCATACCTCTTGCCATCCTAACCGATAACGGCACCGCATCGGCATCAGAAATTGTATCAGGCGCCATGCAAGACCTCGACCGCGGCGTTATTGTAGGCGAACGCTCCTTTGGCAAAGGTCTCGTGCAAAGTCCGCGCTCGCTTCCCTACGGCGACATTCTGAAAATCACAACAGGACGCTATTACATCCCCTCGGGCCGATTAATTCAAGCTATCGACTACAGCCACCGCGATGCAGACGGACGCCCCATACGCACTCCGGACAGCCTTACTAATGTATTCCACACCAAAGCCGGACGAATTGTTCGCGATGGCGGCGGCATCACTCCCGATGTTATTGTTAAAAGCCCGGAAACCAACCGTTTGCTATACAATATCGTTGCCGATATGTGGGCGTATAACTATGCTACACGCCATGTTGCTTACAACCCCGAAGCTCCTGTTTTGGGCGACAGTTTGGTGACAGACAGCATTTTCAACGACTTCAAAAAATTCATCGACCCGACACGCTTCAAATACGACCGTCAATGCGAAAGCGCACTTGATATGCTTCGCAAAGCTGCCAAAATCGAAGGCTATCAGAACGATTCTATCGATGCACAGTTTGAAATTCTTGCCGGATTGTTGAAGCACGATCTTAACCACGACCTCGATTTCAACCGCAAAGCCATCGTTGAAATCCTCGACAGCGAATTGGCTGCAAGATATTACAGCAATGCCGATGCGTTGCGCCGTTCATTGGTTAACGACAGCACATACCTTAAGGCTAAAGAAATAATTCTCGATAACAAACGCTATCGAGAAATTCTTTCAAAATAACTTATCGAATTTTCGGGAGAATAATGCGTTCACCGAGCTGTTTACTCATGGTGCGTTGGAATTCCTTCCATTGATTGATTTGCGCCATGATGTTAATCATCTCGTCGGCATTTTCAGGAGATATTGTTGCTAGTTGCACTGTTAAATCCTTGATAATACCTGCAATAATGGCACTGCGCAATTCACAAACAGCACGTGGCACCAAGGTATTCAATTGGTTTTGCTCGCTTTCATAATGCGCTCCTTTTTCGTAAATACGACTAAGGGTATATCGCTCAGGCAGCAATTCATTAGCAACACGACGAACAGTCTCATCGGCACTATTTATGAGGCGAGTTTGACCATAATTCATATCAAATTTTTCAAGCTCGGCAACACGATAGTCATCTATTTCGCGTTGCGCCAACTTCTCGCGCTTTTCAATTTCGGCAAACGATGTTACATTCGCTCGCAAATCTTCTTGAAGCTCCTCTATTTTCCTTGCACATTCTTGCTGAATTTCATCGCCACGACGATTGTGCTCGGCGGGCCACGTTTCGCGTATTTCGGCAAAAGCTTTATCTAGAGCTAAATATTCGGGACACGTAAAATCACGATTATCTGCCATAAAAGAGCCCTTAATATAATCATACACAAGCACTTCTAATGTTGAGCCGTCTTCGTTGCATACATCGATAGTCAGCAAGCCATATCGCACAATATAGCAAGCCAGCATCGATTCATACGGGCGCAAACGGTCGTTATTGAGCTGCAATAGAGGAACATTAACCTCCGGCTCGGCGACAGGGCTATCTTCAGTCGCTCCGGTGTCTCCACCTGACGCTTCCGCACTCGCTTTATCCTCGCCGGTGGGTGGCGTCTCCGGTTGCTTTTGTTCTATATCCGAAATTGTAGCACGCGCAGCATCGCGTTGTCGTTGTTTGTATTCTTCGTCTAAACGCTTTGTAATAAATATATTAAGCTGCGGAATAAGAACTTCTTCAGACACATTAAGCAAACGCGAGCATTGCGCTATATACTCTTGACGCTTTACCGGCTCTTCTACAAAGGCTACCGTTTGAAGAATTTCGTTAATCACCTTAGCACGCGCCGTGGGGTCGTTAGCACTAACGCCTTGCATGAGCTTCGACACCATAAACGCAATAATATCGACCTCATTGTCAAGAAGGTATTGTTCTACTTCCGACGACGAATGAGATTGCGCAAACGAGTCGGGGTCATCGCCTTGAGGCAAAGCTAGAACCTTAACGTTCATCTTCTCTGCCAATAGCAAATTTATACCACGCAACGACGCCTTAATACCTGCCGCATCGGCATCGTAAATAAGCGTAACGTTTTCGGTAAAACGATGTATTAAACGAATTTGCTCCTCAGTAAGAGACGTACCCGACGATGCCACAACATTCTCAACACCGGCTTGGTGCATAGAAATAACATCGAGATATCCCTCAACCATGATACACTTATCACGGCGAGCAATAGCGCTTCGTGCTTGATAAAGGCCATATAACTCACTCTTTTTGTGATAAATATCACATTCTGGCGAGTTTACATATTTGGCAATATTCTTATCCGAGCGCATCGTACGAGCACCAAAGCCCACAACGCGGCCCGAAAGGCTATGAATAGGAAAAATAACACGTCCGCGATAACGGTCGTATACACTACCATCACGTTCCGAGCGCGAAATCAAACCCGTTTCGAGCATAAACTCATCGCGGAAACCGGCAGCGTGCGCGGCATCAACAAAGTCTGACCCTTTATCTATCGCATATCCAAGGTGAAAGCGCTCGACCATAGCATCAGAAATACCGCGATGACGAATATACGCCATCGCTATTTCACGCCCGTCGGCATGATTTTGCAAGCGATCTTTGAAATGGTCGAGGGCAAAAGCATTGACAGCATACAAAGCCTCACGGCGCGATTGTGCCTGACGCTCGGCATCGCTTTGCTCCTTCTCTATGATTTCTATATTATATTTGCGCGCAAGATACCTAAGAGCCTCGGAATAAGACATTTGCTCGTGTTCCATGATAAAATTCACGGGACTGCCACCTTTTCCGCAGCTAAAACACTTACAAATATTTCTGGCCTTATTTACCGAAAACGACGGCGTACGCTCGCTATGAAACGGGCACAATCCTTTGTAGTTAGCACCTGAACGGCGTAACTTAACAAAGTCGCTAACAACCTCGACAATATCTGCCGTGTCGAGAATTCGTTGTACTGTTTCCGGATCTATGCGTGACATGACGACAATAGGTCTTATTTTTCTATTAATTCGATGATTTGTTCGGGAGTAGAAACTATATGGTCTGCGTAAGCTTGTTGAAGCTCGCTAATTGGCCTGAAGCCCCATGTTACGCCACAGGATTCAATGCAAGCACGGCGTGCCGTTTCCATATCAACACCCGAATCGCCAACATAAAGCACCTGAGACTTTGGTGTGGGACACATACCGAGGGCGCGGAAAACTATTGACGGGTCGGGTTTGCGTGGCTGTCCTTCTATACTGCCCAAAACGGCTCGAAACTTTATGTCGGGGAAATAATGCGCTATTATACGCACTACGGCGTCTTCGTATTTATTACTCGTAATAGCAAGATTCACCCCGCGCTCTTGCAATGTAGCAAGCAGTTCGACAATTCCGGGATATGGCTTTGTGGCATCACAGCAATGGTCGTCGTAATACTCGCGGAAAATAGCGAGAGCGTCATTAATAACCTTTTCCGACCGTGCATCGTCAGGCAATGCGCGTTCGATAAGTTTGCGAACACCATTACCGACCATAGTAGGATACACCCACATACCATGTCGCGGAAATCCCATTTCCGTGAGTACATGATTAGTGGCAGCAGCGAGGTCGTCGATTGTATTTAAAAGCGTACCGTCGAGGTCGAATATTGCAAAGGTTTTCATAATAATCAGAATGGATAACCTACCGAGAAATGGAAATTGGCATCACGACTCCATTTGAAGTGAGTCAACGGCCAACGTTCTTGGTCGCGGGCGGGGTTATATGCTTTAAAACCGAGATCGAGGCGCAGGAGGAAATATGTAAAGTCCATACGCAAACCTACGCCATACGCTGCGGCTATTTGCTTATAAAATTCATTAAACTTAAATTCGCCACCGGGTTGATTTTCATACGCCTTTATGGTCCATATATTACCGGCATCAATAAATAGAGCACTTTCAAGCACCCAGAAAAGCTTTGCACGATATTCGAGGCTCAAATCGAGTCGGATATCGCCGCACTGATTAATAAAGTCCGTTACCGAATTTCGCGCATTGTACGCACCCGGGCCGAGTGTACGGACACCCCAACCGCGCACGCCGTTAGCGCCACCGGCATAAAATCGTTTTTCAAATGGCACCATCGTAGAGTTGCCATAAGGATAAGCGACACCGGCCCCTACATGGAAAGCGAGGGCGTTGCGACTATTAAAATTGCGCGTATATGTATAATCCACTTCGCCTTTGACATATTGAGCATATTGGATGCCGAAAATTTTATACACATCACCGCTGCGGTGATGGTCAAAAATATTTGACATAGCATACAATAAGTTACCGGCAATTTCGCCACTAACGCGAAGGCTTGAAACATATGGCTGAATAGCAAAGGCATTTACCGTCGCCGTTGGAACTCGGCGATTGGTACGACTAAACGTATAGCCCATGCGCATAATAAAGTGATCTTCGTAGCTATATCGCAATAGAGGATTGGTCGGCGCTATTTCGTCGATAAAATTAATTGTCGAGCGCGGCAAACGAACATAGTTAATATCAACCAGGTCGAACGTTTGACGGCGCAAATAATCAGCGCGTTGTTGCTGCCAGTTCCATTTCCACGCCGTTCCTAAAATGATGCGCGTATATTCCGGGCGTTCTTGATAGTTTGCCGACAGTGAAAATTCCGTTGAGGCGCGACGTTTTTGCTTAAACGATTTCGACAAAAACGGGCATTCGAATTTGGGTATTGTAACACCCACTTCTGCGGCATATTCTGTATAGCGATTCGTTATTAATTGGTCAAAATCACCGCTAAGACTTTCATACGACGCACGCACCTTTGCAGTAAGCAATTCCGACCCTTTGGCGAGGTTGTGATGCTGATAAGTCAAGCCGAGACCGAAGCCGAAATCGCCTTCGGAATTCGTTCCTTCGAGCTCTACGGCGGCACTCATCTTCTTTGTACGCGACATATATATAACCGCATCGAGGAGCCCGGAATCGTCGAAACTGCCACACGGCTGCAAGTCGATATTTATAAACTTAACAATGCTCAAACGTCCTAAAGCCTCGTATGTGCGTTCAACATCGGCGGCGGAATATTTCTTACCCACAACAAGATAACACATTTCATCGAGCACCTTGGGGCGCAAATAATGGTCCTCGCCATAGATAACTCTCACGCCATCGGCAAGAGTAACAGTATCACACGGTGCATTTCGGCCGTCTTTTTCTGTCGGGTCGGCGAGCATAAAGGTAACTGATCTAATATAAAAATCGTGATGTCTTTGCAACGAAAGTCCCAAAGTATCAACTCTCATCCCTTGCAAACGGCGTTGCGCCGGAGTGCGTAGATTCATTGTCAATGCCGCCATCTTACTGCCGGCTATGGTGTCGGCGGTAAAATTGATATATTCTCTATTAAAGTCGTAATAACCGGCATCACGGAGACGGCGAGTAATGCGTCCGCGTTCTTCATCGAGGGCGTTGCGGTCCAGCAACATACCCGAGCGTATCTTCAACGCTGACGTATCGCCAAGAAGAATTTCGCTAATAGCACTGTCTGCAATGTTATAACCTACCGACGCAATGCGATGCGGCTCTCCGGCAACGATATGATAATGCACATCTATGCGCTTACTCTTGTGGCTGACGGTATCTGCAACGACAGACGCATCGAGATAGCCCTTATTTAGCAATGCCAATTGCAACTGTCGGCATGATGCATCGGTGAGCGAGTGGTCATAAATCACCGGCGGCTGCCCTACGCGGCGAAGCCATCTATTGTACCATTTGGTTGTATCGCGACCGGATAGATTGTATGTGCCAAGCTGTAACTTCGCAAAGCCCAACACTTTATGATTAGGAATTTGGCGAAGAAAATTATACAACTCCGCCGAGCTGACGTCCTTACGGTCGTCAACGGAAACACTGACATTATCGAGCAAATATTCACCTTCGGGCAAATGTTTTGTCGACGAACAAGCGGCGGCAAATAAAAGCACCGCCGTTACTATCAGTTGTATTGCATATTTTGCGCGCATCAAGCGCAAAATTACCCATTTTTTTTATTTTGAGCAAATAAAACAAGAGGATGCACCATCAGAAGCGCACCCTCTTGATACTATTTTTATAAGCTATTATCTAAAAAGAACTTTGCTTACCGAAGAACCTTGACGACGAATGTAAACGCCGTTAGCAGGATTTTCTACGCGAACGCCTTGGAGGTTGTAATATTCAACCGGAGCGTTACTATTGTCAACGTCATCGATAATAACATCAACGCCTGTCGATTCACTTTCTTTACCACAGGTGTAATATGCAACGCCTTGACCATTAACACATACCCAAATATCAAGGATATAGCCGCCTAGACGCTTATTAACAATAACATTACCGATATGATTGCCATTTGCGGTCGCACCCAAACCGGCTGAAGGATAAGATGCCAATATTGTTTTGCCATCAGCATCGAGAATTTCAACACGGCCGTATGTCAAACTATTCTTATTATAAGACATCAGTGCATAATAGTCCGCACCGTTATACGAGAACGGACAAATGCCGCTACCTCCTGTTGCTGTAACTCCGGTCAAAGTCGACTGTTTAACACCGGAAGCAGAGAACAATGTAGGAACAGCGCTATAGCCATCTACCCAAATTGTGCCGTCATTATTTAACATCACATCCGAAGCACCCCATGCGCTATTATCTCCGACAAATGCGGTGCTACCATCGGTTGTTAGATTGATTATGTTCATTTTCGAATCTACAGCACCGTTAACAACATTGAAATAGATAAGCTTGCTAGCGTCTTGATTTGTAAATATCAGCTTACCATTGTTAATTGTACCCTGCGCAGCAATCTTAGCGCCCATAGCTTCGCTACCTCGTTCAGATGCTGTTAGAGTCAAAGCAATCACGGGTGACGATTCGTCACTATCCCAACGATAAATGGTGAACTTATTTTCTGCTGTCGATGCTGACGAACCGAAGATTTTGCCGTCTAGTGCTACAAGGCTTGATAATTTAACAGTAGCATTACTTAACCCGGTAGCATCCAGTTCGCCTGACTTTTTGCCTGTATACGCATCAAGGATATGAATTGTTTCTGCGCCAAATGCTTTAGTCTGCAACACATAAAGCTTGCCATCAGAATAAGCGATAGAACGAATAGGCAACGCACCGGTACCGAACAAACCTGCGGGGAAAGACGATTTGTCGCTAACATTGTCAGAATAGTTCCATACTTCGGTCATATTTGTTACATCGCCATAAACGCCGGAAACATCGTCTTCGTCATCATCAACGACTTCTGCTTCGTAACGATAATAAGCCACGCCTTGAGAGCTAACAAGCACCCACATTTCGATGCATCGGTCTTCTTCAACATTCACTGCAACTTTTGTGCTATAAGACGTGTTACGCGTTTGTCCGAGACCTTCGGCGGGATATTCGCCTACATTTGTAGCGTCAGCCCATCCGTCGGCACCGTCCAACAACACGGCACGTCCGCCATGTAGACGGTTTCCATCACTCGATTCTGATTTAGGAATATAAGTTGTCGCAAACGCATATTCCGAGCCCTTGAATGTGAAGGTCGTAAATTCATTTCCGGCAAGCTCATTATTCAATGCTTTGGCATTTACCGTATTCTGCAACAAGCCGTTGCTTGTAACTAGCGACGGATAGTAGTTCTGACCCATAACCCAATAGTTGTCACCATCAGGAACAACACGGGGAGATATACCTAATATGAGATTATCGGTGCCATCTTCAGATATTTTCACCTGGGTAGGTGTCGTTGACGCTACGCCATTTGTTACAGAATACAACACTATCTTATTCTGTTCCGCACTACTACCGGCAGCGTAACAGATAGTACCCTTGGCAAGGGTTCCCTTATAAGAGAAAGTATCACCGATACGACCAAATCCTGCAACATCGGTGGTGTTCAACATTACATCCGGAGCTGCGTCTACGCCGTTATTCCACACATACACCTTGAGCTGTTTTGAGTCGGTTTTATCTCCGCCATAAAGGCTTGTTGCCAATAGCTTACCGTCGACATACTGCACGTCCATAACTTTAAAGACGCCGCCACTAACGCCTTCGGTGCATACTTTTGAAAGTTGCTTACCGGTTTTGGCATCAACGACATAAATAACAGTAGCTGAGGGGTTAACAACAAACAATTTGCCATCGCCGTAAGTCATATTGCGAAGCAAAGCTTTGTCCTTTGCCCATTCTTCGGCAACGCCGGAATTTTCACTGAAGTTCCACACTTCTTCAAAAACGGGAACAGGGTTCTTTGCCGTTGCGCTGATAACGAATGTTTTAGTAAACGATCCGCTCTTAAGTGTTACGGTAGCAGAATATACGCCTGCTGTCTTGGCGGTAAAGTTAATAGTCAGTTTACCTCCGGTTTTTGGAAGGCTTGTGGGGCTAACGACGAAATCTTTGCTATCGCACGACACTGATATTGCACTTGTAAGGCTACTGCCTGAAACCGTTATAGTTGCGGTTTTAGCGTCGCCTGTTACAACAGAACCGAAGTCTACACTCGGTGATGAAAGGTTGATACCCGTGTCACTACCTTCGACAAGGTTAAAAATAACCTGCTTTTGGCTATTTGCATCAGCAAAGGTAACAGTCTTTGTCTCTGTTTTATAGCCTGTCTTAGACACTTCGATAGTATAAGTACCGGCTTTAAGGTCGAAGAAGGCATAGTAACCGTTTTCATAATTATCTGTCGTCATCGACTGCAATTCAGCACCGGTAGAGCTCAACAAACGCACCTTAGCGCCTTCGACAGCTTTATATTTGTCGCGGTTACGGGTTGTATAGTTAGTATACCCACACGATTTTGACAAGTCGCGAATATCACCTTGCACAACAGAACCGAGATCGCCTGTCGCGCCGGGGTATTCCATAGCAGCGCGAGCAATCTGCCATGCCAAGAATTTATTATATGTATCGCTCTTCATGCGAAGGGCTTCGGGACGATAATCATGGAACCATGATTCTACCAAATAACCGGGACAGCTGTTTGTCTTAAGAACGCCGAGATTGTAGCCATAGAAACTCCAGTCGCCAATAGCACGAGGTGTCTCGTATGTTTGGTCCGAAAGGGTAACGGCATCATGCCAATTTGCCACTGACGTCGACATTTTCTTTGAGCCCGAAACTACTTCTGTCGTTGGAGCAGAGCTTGATGTACGATAAAAAGCTACAACATAGTTTGCCGATGCGTTAGCACCATTACTATGCAGCGACATAAAATATCCGCCATAGCTATTTGAATATGACGCGATTGTAGACAATCCCAAGTCGTCAGCAGATGTATTTGTTGTGCGCGATATCTTTACTTTGGCGTTGTTTTTCTCTAAGAATTCCTTAAGAGCAAGGCCACGCGAAAGTGTGCCATCGGATTCATAGAACATCGGCACGCCACAAGGTAGCGCGGTTGGACGGTCGTCGGAGTCATGACCACCGTGACCGGGGTTGATATAAAATTTCCTACCGTTGAAATCTGCGGCATTTGCTATCATAGAACCCATTAAAGCGAGGGCGATAAAAAGTGTCTTTTTCATAGCTTATTTCTCTTTAATGGTCATAAGATAAATCTTGCCGGCAGCGGTATGGTAAACAATTTTGTTGCCATCTTCCGACACGGACGGGAACATATTAATGTCTGTTGACTCCTTGGTTAGTGTCTGTTTGAATTTACCGTCGGCGCGGACAATAACGATGTCACTTTCGGTAAAAATATGGCCATCGTCATAATCTTCCATGCCTACAACATAATCATTGCCACGCCATACCGGAGCGTGAACAACACCGAGGCAAACAGCATTAGAGCCGTCAAGGTTGGTAACATAAGCATCGTTACCAGACACGAAAAGCAATTTTGTTTGGTCCGGAGAAAGGCTTGCCCAGGTATACACCGGATCGTTTGTGCCGTCGTTCATCGGGTCGACAACTTGACGAACGCCATTGGTATAAACCACCAATTTAAGATCTTCGACGGTAACATAAATATCTTTTACATCTTTGCCGGCAGCTTTATTCTTTGCCTTGGCTATACGATTTTTTACGAGTTTGCCTTTTTGCGACACCACAACTTCGCCATCGTCGAGTTTGATGTTATTAAAGTGGTCGGCGTTGGAGATGATTGGCAAAATTGTTTTGTTAACGAGATCGATTTTGCACAATGTTGTTGCCATTGAGTAAAGGTCGATTTTGCGCGAAATGATAGTGCTACCATCATTCGAAATCACAGCTTCGAAACCGGCACCGGGATGATTTGTAAGGTGGGTGTAGGTGTTAGTGCGCATATCTACAATGCCGAGACCATCGTAATTTTCATCGCACACCAACAAGCTGCGTCCATCGGGCATAAAGCGGGGATGATACGCAGCTTCGCGAACTCCCGTGTTAACTTGTTGCAATGAAACAACATCAAATTGCTGAGCTTGTACCATTAGTGCCAGCCCCATTGCAACAGTAAGAAAGAATTTTTTCACTGATTTGATTTTTATAATATTAGATTTTAATTGTTTATTTCAAAACACTAACAAACGCACCGCCAATAAATTGTCAATGCGCCCACAAAATTACAAAATTTTAAGCATACCATAAAACGCCACCGCCGCGAAACGGGCCGGTGTGTCAAAAATGCCATAAATAAAAAGAGGATGCACCGAAGCGCACCCTCTTGTATTGAGTGATAAATTAATTATCGGATAACTACCTTGCTAACAGCTTTGCCTTGACGGCGAACGAAGATACCGTTAGCAGGATTTTCTACGCGAACACCCTGGAGGTTGTAATATTCTACAGGAGCATTTGCGTTGTCGTCAGCTACAACTGTATCAACACCGGCAACGTCACGAACGGTAGCAGCATTTTCAACAATGCCTGAACGGAGATCCATAAGGTATGCAACTACGTGAACATCCTTGAAGTCGATAGTGGAATCGAGTTTGTAGTTATAGGTGAGGCTATAAGGAGTAGCAGCCTTAACTTCGTTGGGTAAGCCATTTGCGTTAACGAGGTCAAGAGCAACGTCGTTGAAGATTGTTTCAACAGATTCGCCTTTCTGCTCCCAACCACCGCAGGTGCCATATTTACCACCTGAATAGTAGTTATTTTGAAGATAAGGACCTACATTATCTTGAGTGATACCGAAAGCAATACCGTAACGTTTTGCGGCATCCTTGATGTCAAAGATAAATTCGCTGGTGGCGGTGATGTTAATACTATGGTCTACTTCTACCTTTTCTGTCTGTACGGCGATCTTACCGATAGCAGGAATTTCCATAACGGTTTTGCAATCGGCAACTACAACATCGTATGAAGAAAGGTCAGCTTCATAGTAACGGTTAATTATAGCGTAAGGAGCTTGACCACCCGCAATAGCAGCAACATTAGCCCAGCTATCCTTAGCCATCGCGTCGCCACTATGAACGGCAACGGGAATTATGCTACCATCTGTGATGCTTTCGACGATATTTTCCATGATTACGATACCACGGGGGCAGTAGCCGCACCATGTGCCGGTAACTTCTTCTAAAACTACATTCTTCTGATAACCTACACCCTTAGGCAAGCAAAAGAATGTTGTTGTGCCAACACGATTGCGGTCTACGTTATCAACGCCATTAACCTTAGTTACCTCAACTTTAATTTCAACATCATCTTCAGATGTTTTTTCGTATACAACGCCGCTAAAAGTGAGGGCTGCAAATTGGTTGTAACCTACTTGCTGAGATGTATATTTATATGATTGAGTAACAGGAGCGTTTTCACCAACGGTATACTTAACTTCTACAGTTGAAATAGGAGTAACACCGGTGTTATGATACATCATTTGGAAGTCGAAAGGCTCACCTTTTATCACAACGGGCTGTCCGGCAACGATGTCAACAGCAGCCTGATTGTCGGGCATTTTTTCGCCTTTAATGGTAGCGCCGAGACAGAGGAAACCTATTTGGTCGGCGAGATTTCCCCATACGAATTTCTCTGATTCAGTATTGTAGATACCAAGCCAGCCGCCTTCGATGTCTTCATGTTCAGAGTAGTCAAACACAAGATGAGAATCATACTGAGATGTCAAAGCATATTCCATACCGATATAAATCGATTCACCTTCTTTGATGGTATAAGGAGTTTCAAGTTCTACCTTGCATTGAGAATAGGCAGTTGACTTATTGGTAGTAAACTCCTGAGTATAGAAAGGCTCTTCGGTAAGGTCCTTTGTTATGAAGATAGTATAATTACGAATGCCATTTTTATTATTATACGCATGCGAACCGAGATAGAAGTTGAAAGATGTGATTTCACAACCGGCAAAAGAAGTAGACACATCCGGAGTCATCTCGAAAGCCTGAGCTAAACGAAGACCTTTTGTTTGTCCGTTCAAACCCGTAGCTGAATAGGGTTCGTAGGCAGGCGAATAATCAAGCGTTTTTTCAGCGCGAGAAGCGTGAGATTCAACTTTCTGAACGTTTACTTGTTCGAAGTTCATGAACTTCGAAGTGTCAGTGTTTGAGAGGCGACGAGGCTCGGTTATGGTGCCGGTAACTCCGGCCCATGCGCTCGCTACGCTTGCTACTGACAGTACTACTGCGAATAGATTTTTCATATACTTCTATTTTAGGAAATAAACATTGCTTTATTTAACAATAAACTTACCGCTCACGGCACCGGCGCGATAGATATAAATACCTTTTGCGAGGTTGCTCGTTTCTACAAGACCGGTTCCATTAAGCTGTGTTGCAACGACTTGCTTGCCGGTGATGTTGTAAATTGCGAAATTGGTAGGTGTGGTGAGGGTATATACAATACCTGCGGGAGTGAGTGTGATATCGCTGTTGTTTTCGATAACATCAACAGACGCAACATTCTGACCCATGATAATGGTGAAGCTCTTTTCTGTTGCAGGATATTTTGAGTCTACTGCAGTGATTACTGTTGTTACAGTGGGGATAGCTTCGCCGGCATCGAATTCGGCAGCATAGTCGAATTTGAGTTCGAGCTTTTGGTTTGTCTGAAGAGTAACGCCTGTTTTAGTTATTGTAGTACCACGTTGGCAGTTACCTCCGGCACACATTTGAACGGTTTGACCTGATACACATTCTGCGGTGATGTTTACTGTTCTTGAGTAAATATCATACGAAATATAAAGGTCAGGCTTCATTTCTACTTCGAACCAATCGCCTTCGTCTTTAACAGTAATGTTTTCGAAAGTGATAGTCGAGCCTTTTTCGATTTCTTGATCGCCGTTATAGAACTTCAACTCGCGAGCGCTAGCGCCGAAAGTAAGAAGACCGGCTAAGAGTGTTAAGTAAAATTTCTTCATATTTGTTATTTGGTTATTAATCAATTAATGCCGGCGGCATCACTCCGCAGGAGTGTTGCCGTCGACTGTAACTTTGCAATGTGTTGCTTGAAGGACGCCTGTAGAATTGTAAACAAAAGCTACAACAGACAAATTTTCAGGCACCCATTTTTCGGTATCGGTGTTACGAACGCCGTAGGTGTATGAGAAATTGTCAAGGATATTGTCTGTCAAGCTAACGCTTTCGCCACCTACACCGTTAACAGATGCACGATAAACGTGGTTGTGAACATAATCGTTGATACGACCGAGTTCTGCATCTTCTTGACGAGCGATGATGCCGTCTTCAAGAATCCAAACCTGGAGCATAGCATCGACGCTAACGGTAGGAATGAGTTCGACATTTATTTCAATGTTATCGCCATCGCAAGACGCCTCGGCTTCAATAGCAATTGTCGCCGGCAAAGCGAGTTCTTCACGCACCGCCTGCGCCCACTGATCATGGTTTTTAGCGCCACCGCGACGATTAACTACGCCCTTAGGCCATTCATTAATGCCCCAAGCATCGTTATAAGTATCGCCTTCGGGCTGCATGAGTCCGGTATAACGCTTATTTGACACCGGGATACCGAAACCGCCGGCGTGGATGCTCACAGGAATAACAGCGTCGCCATACTGTTCAACGAGCTGTTCGATAGTAGCATGGGCTGAAGGACAGTTTACACAGTTTTGACCTGTAAAGTCTTCGATAAGCACGGTGCGGACAGCCTCAACTTGGTCGGCTTCGATATAACGATCGGCTTCGTCAATATCGTCACAAGCGCAGAAGATTGAAGCTACAATAGTGCTCAGTGCGAGGATAGTATGTTTGAATTTCATAATAGAATTGTCAGAAAGTGTAAGCATACGAAATTTGGAAACCGCGAGTAGCAGGCACATAGCGGCAAACGCCACCGGAACAGTTAAAGCCTGCTCGGGTTCTGCCATAGCTGAGCATCATACGGTTAGCGCCATAGTTTCCGGTAACGCCAAAGTTATAATAGTGTGTATCGGTTTCGCCGACATTCCACATATCGCTTACGGTTACCATGAAGTGAGGTGCTACTGAAAGTTCGAGAAGTCCGTAAACCCAATCTCCTTCATCTTGACGGGTATGGAGGTACTGAAGTTCGTTGCGGAGGGTAAAACGATTGTCAATGCGCCATTTGGTGTCAAGCACGAATGCGTTGGTTTTGATACGACCGCCATGACCTTCGATAACGTCTTTGTTGTACATTTGATTCATGTACATAAAAGTCTGGCTCACCGCACGGCTCCATTTCTTGTCGATTTGGATGTTAACATCGTGATAGTAAGCTTCGCCCATGCCGAAGAAGCTTGTCGAAGTACCGTTCGTACCTGCAGTAACGCCTTGGATTTGCTGAACGGGGGCTTCGTGGTCAAGACCGCGAATGTAGCTGGCGTTAACTTTCACCTTTGTACCATAACGACCGCCGATAGGAGTGTTGCGCTTGAATTGATAAGCCAACGAACCTTGGAACGCCCATTCGCCGGGAGCGGCTTGTGTTGCGTAGGGATAGAGGGCGGGAAGGGCATAAGTGTGGAGGTATGCAAAGGCGGGCATATTATTAAGGAATGCCGATGTTCCTGACATTGAGCGCTGGCTGCGGAACGACATATTTTCGCTACGCTTAGCCTGAACAAGAGCAGAAAGGCCTGAACGTGAATACGAAGCGCTGAGCATCACGGCTGTACCTTTGCCATAGGTGTAATCGTTATCAAACGAGGGGTCCTGACCTTTCCAAGCAAATTCGCCAAGGATGCTGACATTGCCTTTACGCCACTGTGAACGAACGTCGAAAGCGCTAACAGATGTGGGCAAGTTGAGGCGATAGTTGGTGCCGGGAACAAAGATATCTTGATCGGATTCGTGCTTGAGAACATACGAAGCACCGACAGTCCACGAAATACCGCGTTCGTTAAACGACTTAATAAATTGCTGCAAATCGAATTCGGCATCACCACCATAAACTTTCGAATCTTTTTCCCAATCCCAATAACGACGCT
Source organism: uncultured Bacteroides sp. (assembly GCA_964518705.1). Classification (GTDB taxonomy): domain Bacteria; phylum Bacteroidota; class Bacteroidia; order Bacteroidales; family Muribaculaceae; genus CAG-873. The sequence goes on along the minus strand of CAZFGV010000003.1, from coordinate 117,965 downwards.
GAACGCCACCGAGGGCAGTGAAACGGAATCCGGGGAGGGCTGTCACCTTAAGACGTCCGCCACGGAGTGAGTTGTCGATACCGAGAGAACGTTCCTGGTAAGTGCGGAGGATAAAACCGCTGCCGAATTGTTCGTAAAAGTCGCCGACAGTAAGTTCGAAACCTTTGAAACGACCTTTAGCATAAATATGAGGCACACCCCAACCTTTGAAATCGTTTTCAAAACCGGGGAGAGGCCACTTCATAAATTCAAAACGCACACCGGCATCAACATATTTACTAATCATGTTAAGGTCGGCGTAGGTGTTGAAAAGAATGTCTTTGTCGTAAGAGCCTGTATTAATAGCATCGTCTTCTTCAGGGAATAGCACATCAGTTTGCACACTACCATGAAGAGCAACGCCATTATCACCACCAATATTAATAGCGTCGGCGGTGATTGATGACATCAACGCTGCCGTCACAGCAGCGCCTGTTAATAACCTGCAAATATTCTTCTTCATTATTTCTTAGCAGCCTTACGTACAGCTTTGATAAGTTCGTTTTCCGAGCCGTCGGTATAACCGGTGTGGGTATACACGATTTTGCCATTGCCGTCAACAACAATAACGTGAGGCACAGACTGAAGACCGAGAGCGCGATAGAAGTCGCTGTTAGCGTCGAGGAGAACATCATATTCCCAACCTTCGCCGTCAACGAGGGGCTTAACTTTGTTAGTATTCTGCGCGTCGTCGATAGAAACGATATACATCTTCATGCCTGTTTCGTCCTGCCAATCAGCATACACTTCCGAGATGGCACGGAGCTCACGCAAACAAGGTTTGCACCATGTTGCAAAGAAGCTGATAACAAAAGGCTTACCACCGTTAGAGAGAGTAGCCGAGTTCACTGTGCGGCCCTTGGTATCTTTGAGCTGTACCGAGGGTAGCTGAGCTGCCGCACTGAGTGCGAGCACTAAAGCAAGTAAGGTTGCAAAAATCTTACGCATAGCTATTAGTTTAATGAATGGTTTTTTACACTCATAGCAGAGACTTTTTGTAGTAACTGCATATAGAATGTTATTATAAACGTTTATATTTACACATTTAGATTAAACAATAATATCAAAAACGGCTTCGGCGGTGCTATTCCAAGCGGAGATGTTCGCTAATGAAAGAGCCTCCGAAGATACTTTTGACGCAGCGATACCGCCAATGTGGCGCAAACGATAGAATGTGTTGTGATGAAACGTGGTCGACTTAGAACAAACATCCTGACAAGCAACGCCGGAAAATAATTTAGTCGCATCGATAGTATACACGTTCGATGCGAAAAAACTGCCAAGCGTTAAGAGTAGAAGTTTTTTCATCTAATAAACCGAATTTCCTTGCGCACCAATTCACATTTGCGCTTACGAGTGCAAAGTAACGGAAAAAATTCATGGAATCAAAATTTTTCAAGCAAAAAAATCACTTTGTGTAGGTAAAATGCGACATTTAGCCAAAATATCACACATTTTAACGAGCGTTTTAACAAATATTCCGCCTTTCCCGATAAAATCATTCACTTACTCGGCCCTAAAACAAACGAATTGTTACAATGCCGGCAAATGTTCTTTACATACAAAAAAACGAGAGCCCTCATTGCTGAGAGCTCTCGAATATATTGCGTAATTTAATTACTTGCAGATTTTTACAGAGAGTACTTTACCGTCGTTGCGCAAAGCACGAACGATATAGATACCTGAAGCAAGTTCGCCTGCATTGTTAGCGTCAGCAATTACAAGACGGCCTGAAAGATCATAAACGGCAGCTGAACAAATATCGTCGCTAAGAACGAGGTTACCTGCAGCATCGAAACCGATATGGCTTTCTGCGGTAGCTACGGTATTAACAGCACCAAGACCGTCAAGACCTACAACGTAAGCATATGTATCGTGAGCACTGTCACCCCATGCATCGCCCTGTGTCCAGAAGCCGAGCACTGACATATCGCGTGATGCTACTGCCATACCGGTGAAGTATACGTCCTGTTTTGAAACACTGTCTGTTTCAGGATCGTACACGTCTTTAGGATGGTTAAGATTATCGTTCACCCAAGTTTGGAGTTGAGGTGCATTGGTTTTAAGATAGCTGGCAATATCCCAACATTCGCCATCTTTGATAATATAACCGGTAGGAGACATAGCCTGGATACCGTTAAATGCCAAAATGGTCTTTTCGTTGATAATCTGAGTAGCAATAACATTAGAACCAAAGAAGTATTCAGTCACTTCGCCTGTTTCAACATTAACAACCCAAGGAGTGTAAACGTAAACAGCTTCGCGAGTACCTGGAACACCTGAAGCAAGCTTAGAGTATGTTGTTACCAAGAACTTGCCGTCAACAGTAAGACGAACGTCATTAAATTGGAATTCAGGGAACACGTGAGTGTTATTCCATTCTTCTAACGCTTCATAAGCTTTCATCCAAGCAGCACAATCGTCCTTCCACTGTTGTACAACAGCGCGATAGATAGCTTGATCTTCGGGAGATGCGTATTCAGTCCAATCCGGCTCCATGTCATCTTTGTAACCGCTGGCAATATACTCTTTATAAGCCTTATACCAAGCTTCATACAATTCGGGAGTTGTATAGTCTTTGAAGTTAGGTTCTGCGGGATAGGTACCGGGGTTTTCAGGCATATCCGAAGCATCGTAAAAACGTTCGAGGGGGAGTGAATAGCTCCAAGAACCATCAGATGCCTGTTTGTAAACGATAGGCTGACAGTAAAGGCCTGAACGGTCAACATACTGACCTACAATAGTTTTACCATCTTCGCTAACGCATGTTGCAGTTACATACTGAGGAATAGCGCCACGGAAATCGGCTTCGGGGAAGGGAAGAAGCTGATATTCACCATAGCTGCCATCTTCATTGCGATCCCAATAAGCGGGCACGTTAAGCACTTTAGAACCACCGGCAACAACCATGTCGACGATACCAACGATACGAGAACCGTCGGCGCTTATGCCATGAAGCTGATTGTCAAGACTGTATTTGGGAACAGAAATTTCGTACCAGTCGCCATCATACCAATAAGCGGCAGTAAGTTGTGATTTGTTGCTACAAAGCACTATACCATTATCACTAACTGCGTTACCAGAACCAACAATATAGAGGTTATTAGTAGCTTCACTAGCGGCGAAGTCATAACGCTGACCAGATACGAAATCAACAACAACAAGGTTACCATTCCAGTCACCGGCAGCATACTGTCCGTTAGGAGACATTGCCAACCACTGTGCATCAGGGTAAACTTGTGGTTCTAACGCCATTGCTGACGTAGCAAGCATGCCTCCAAGAGTTAGAAGTAAAACTTTTTTCATATTAAATATTGAAATTTGACACTTGCAGATTTTGAGAATGCAAAAGTAGCACAAAATATCTAATGAATCAAAATTTAGACTGCCAAAATTTACATTTTGACAAAAATAATTACATCATTCGTCTAAATTACCAACTTTTCTTATCCGTTTTTAACATTAGGCCAAATTTTGCATTGAAAATTTCAAAAACGAAAAATTTTGCATTGAAATGTAATATTTATCCTAAATGCGCGTCATATGTATAAAAACAAAATAAAATGGATAACATAATCATAGCCGAACATATAACCAAAGACTTTGTCGGCCATCGAGCTCTTGATGACGTTTCTATTTCCGTACCTCGCGGCAAGATATATGGATTGCTCGGACCTAACGGCGCCGGCAAAACCACCCTCATTCGCATCATAAACCACATCACCGCCCCCGACAGCGGAAGCGTTACTTTCGACGGACACACTCTTTGCGCCGACGATATCGTCAATATCGGGTACCTACCCGAAGAACGCGGTCTATACAAGAAAATGAAGGTCGGAGACCAAGCGCTTTTCTTCGCGCAACTTAAAGGTCTCAGCAAACGCGATGCCGAAAAAGCTCTGCACGAATGGTTCGACAGGCTCGAAATTTCTGAATGGTGGAACAAGAAAGTTGAAGAACTTTCAAAAGGCATGGCTCAAAAGGTGCAATTTATTGTAACAGTGCTACATAAACCTAAATTGCTTATTTTTGACGAACCTTTTTCAGGCTTCGACCCTATAAACGCAAATATTCTCAAACGCGAAATTTTACGTTTGCGCGACGAAGGTGCTAGTGTTATTTTCTCGACTCACAACATGGCTTCTGTCGAAGAGTTGTGCGACGAAATAACCCTCATCAACCATTCACGCAACATTCTTAGCGGCAATGTGCGCGACATCCGCGAACACTTCGCCAACAACCGCTACGAATTGTCGTTTATCGGCAACCCCGGAGCGCTTACCGACCTCGGTTTCAACGTCGAACTCGCCGGCATAAGCCCGGAAGGCTACTCAACAGCCTACATCAACCTACCCTCCTCCGACGCCGTCCGGCCATTCATCGCCGCCGCCAATGCCGCAGTCGACATAACTTCTTTCCATCGTATCATCCCTTCGATGGACGACATCTTCATCGCGGCGGTAGAAGAATCCAACAAGTGCCTTAACGAAACAGCTCAACAATCATGAAATCGGGTCTCAACATCATAATAGCGCGAGAATATCTCGAACGAGTAAAACGCAAAAGCTTCATTATCAGCACACTTTTAGTGCCCTTATTAATGATAGGCCTCACAATGGCTCCGGCGCTAATAATGGCATTCAGTAGCCCCGAAAGCAAAACCATCGCCGTTATCGATGACACCGGTGTCATTTTGCCACAACTCGACGATAGCGACGAAATACAATTTGTCAACGCCGCCATGCCCCTCGACAGCGCTCGAAATACTGCCGACTACGACGCCATCCTCGTTATCGGCGCTAACGCTATCGACCGACCTAACGACAACGTCAAACTATACTCACACGGATCGTTGACTCTTATCTCTGACACATACATAAACAACGAAATCGAAGACGCTATCGAAGACATTCGTCTCAAAGCATACAACATCGCCAACCTTGACAAAATTCTCAAAGAGGTGCAAGTTGATATGACAATTCCAATCATTGACATCGACAAATCCGAAGACACAGCAACGTCGTCAATGTTGTCATACATGCTCGCCTTGGTGATGGATATGATGCTATATATGTTCATCCTCATCTATGGCCAGATGGTAATGACGTCTATCATTGAAGAAAAATCAAACCGCGTGCTCGAGCTTGTTGTGTCATCAGTAAAACCGACATCACTGATGCTAGGCAAAATTCTCGGTATCGGACTCGTTGCCGTAACCCAAATATTAATTTGGACAGGTATAATATCAATCTGTTCGGCATGGCTCGTACCATTCCTTAACGCTATGCCCGATTCCGGCAGCGACCCCGAACTTATAGGCATCTTAGCCCAACTTTCAGACACTCAGTATATGATTTCGCTTGTGTTTTATATGCTTGTGTTCTTCGTTGGCGGTTATCTATTTTACTCAGCTATCTTCGCTGCTATCGGCTCGGCGGTGGACAATATTCAAGACGCATCGCAACTGTCATCAATAGCGACAGCTCCCGTAATTATCGGCATCGTCGCTTCTATGGCAGCTATCAACAACCCGTCATCATCCTTGGCTTTTTGGCTCTCAATCGTCCCCTTCACTTCGCCAATGACAATGATGTCACGTCTGCCGTTCGGCGTTCCAACGTGGGAAATAATCCTCTCCGTGGCTGTTCTTTACGCCTCATTCATGTTCCTAATATGGATTTGCGCCAAAATTTACCGCGTCGGCATATTCATGTATGGCAAAAAGCCGTCGCTAATCGAAATAATTCGCTGGGCACGCTATAAATAAGAATATCCCCAAATAGCTAACTAACTAGCTCGTATAGATAAAGCAACATCCCCCCCGATAGAACCGTCATGGCTCATTCGGGGGTGTATTTTTTTGAACGTGAAGTTGCAAAAAAACAACGACATTGTGCTAACATCACCAACTTGTTGGCGATGCTATCGACTTTCTTTGGCAAACCTATTATTACGGTCGGATAAGCTCCAGTCATTTGTGCGTTACGCTGCAATGATATATCCCAGCGCAAGAAAGCTGCTTCGGGCGGTTACTTTCGGCCATCCGGGTATATCTTTCCACCATCGAGGTATCGTGCATCGAGTCTAAGATTTCGACCGATCGGTTTCATCCGAGCTTGCGAACCGTGAGAGGTTTATCCGGACAAATCCCTAATGAAAATAATAATCTTAATCAAGGAGGGTGTCCAAAACAGCAACCTCACCAATGAATTCTGCAAATTATAAGATACGACCACAAAAATAAATTTGCAATTGTAATAAAAAAACCGTATCTTTGCACGATTATTGCATACAACCGGTTCAACATAGACAATGAGACAACTAAAAATCACCAAGTCGATAACCAACCGCGAAAGCGCGTCACTTGACAAATACTTACAAGAGATTGGCCGTGAGGAACTTATCTCGGTAGAAGAAGAAGTTGAGTTGGCACAGCGCATTCGCCAAGGCGATCAGGTAGCCCTAGAAAAGCTCACACGCGCAAACCTTCGATTCGTAGTCTCCGTAGCCAAACAGTATCAAAACCAGGGCCTATCGTTGCCCGACCTTATCAATGAAGGAAATTTTGGCTTAATCAAGGCAGCGCGAAAATTCGATGAAACCCGAGGCTTCAAATTCATTTCGTATGCCGTATGGTGGATTCGTCAGAGCATTCTTCAAGCTCTTGCCGAGCAGAGCCGTATTGTACGTCTGCCTCTAAACCAGGTAGGTTCGCTTAACAAAATTGGCAAAGCCCTCTCAAAATTCGAGCAGGAAAACGAACGTCGTCCCTCGCCTGAAGAACTTGCCGATTGCCTCGACCTCCCCGTTGAAAAGATTGCAGACTCGCTCAAAGTGTCAGGCCGTCACATTTCTGTAGATGCTCCTTTCGTTGAAGGCGAAGACAACAGCCTCCTCGATGTGCTAACTAACGATGACAGCCCCATGGCGGACGCTTCACTCACTCAAGAATCTCTCTCGAACGAAGTTGAACGCGCCCTTCGCCAACTTAACGAACGCGAACGCGACATCCTTAAAATGTTCTTCGGTATCGGTTGTCAAGAAATGACCCTCGAAGAAATTGGCGCGAAATTCGACCTCACTCGCGAACGTGTTCGTCAGATTAAAGAGAAGGCTATTCGCCGTCTCAAAGGACAAAAGAGCAAGCTCCTTAAGAGCTATCTCGGCAACTAAACATTTTGCCTCTAACGCACAACGCCGGCCAAAAGCCGGCGTTTTTCATTATCAAATTTATCGCTATTTTGTAAGCGTGAATGTCATTCTATGCAGCGGCGTAGGGCCAAGTTTGGCTATAGCGGCGCGATGTTCAGCGGTAGGATATCCCTTATTTCGCTCCCAGCCATAACCGGGATAATCTGCCGCTGCCGCGAGCATATAAAGGTCGCGCTCCGTCTTGGCAAGAACAGATGCTGCCGCTATATTGGCAAACCGTCCATCTCCACCTACATAGGTTGTACACGGCACAGCGCCATAGGGATGAAAGCGATTACCATCAACAGCCACAGCTCCGGGTTGAGGGTTCAACTGCTCTAAAGCGCGATGCATAGCTGCTATTGACGCTTCCAAAATATTTATCTCATCAATTTCTTGGGGTGACACCATAGCAATAGCCCACGCTATAGCGGCAGACTTTATCTCATCGCGCAAAATCATACGACGTCGTTCGGTGAGTTGCTTTGAATCGTTAAGATATGGATGCGAAAAATCATCGGGTAAAATCACTGCCGCCGCAACGACAGGCCCGGCAAGGCATCCGCGTCCCGCCTCATCGCATCCGGCTTCTAGAACGCCTACAGTGGCGCACGCGGGGAGGGGCTTATGCAAGGAGGTCATGATTGATAACGTTTTCTACAAGATACAAGCCTTCAATTTCGTCGCGACGCACTTCTATATCGTCGTATGCCGGATTGGCACTATGAAGAGTTACAAAATCGGGATTGGCATTGCGACGCACATATTTCACAAGACGATAGTCCGGCAAAACAACAACGCAGATACGTCCCCAAACAATAGGAGCTGACGGGTCGAGAGGACGGATGGAAATATAGCTACCGGGATTAATAACCGGAACCATAGAATTGCCACTTACGCGAACAATAGGATAGTTATCGTTAATTCCGGGAAGCTTGACACGACCAACGATACGTTCGTCAGTAAACATTCGGCTTAAGGGAGTAACACCGGCGGAAATATCAATATCATACACCGGAGCCCCTTGACTAACAGTATGTACCGTTCCTGCACCTTCACGAGGAAAAGGCACATCTGCACCGTTCAAAAGCCACTCCTTAGACACATTGAGATTTACAACTATACGGTTAATAAACCCTTCGGTCACTTTCAATTTACCCGAAAGCACACGCGACACATACCCCGGGTCAACGCCCAAAGTTTGCGCAAAAGATGCCTGGGTATGTCTACCTAGGGTGATGAGATGACGAATACGATCGATTGCTGTTGCCGTTGTTGGCATTTGTGTGTCTTTTTCCATAAGATACTCCTTTCTGATGCAAATTTACAATTTTTCCAACAATTTAATGCATCAAAAATGCAAATTTTCAACAACAGGTAGCAAGATTATGCTTTTTTAGCAAATGCCACACTTGCCGACAAGAGCTACGCCTACACAATTCAAATTTCACGCAGGCATAAAAAGGCAGAGCCGAAACCCAGCCTTCTCCCATGCTAATAAAAGCACACATCACACTCAAATTACCCCAAAACGACACCACCGCCAACGAATCATCGAAGGCAGTGGCAAGCTTACGAGAATTACTTATTCATAACGAATCATTTGCGCTAGTTATAAAAAGTATTCATTTGACCAAATATCCAATGACGACGCATCTTTTACAAAAGGCAATACATCTTGTTTAACAAGAGAAATATCTGTATTTGCACGGCGTTCTTTCAATAAAGCTATAAAAGTCTTCGGTGATATGCCGTTTTGGCATTAAAAAACGGTGGAACAATTCTTGCTCTGACATCGTTGTAATCACAAAACGACAAAGACTATGAACGAGTTTAACGAAATCATCAACAGCAGCAAGCCCACGCTTGTCGACTTTTTCGCCGTCTGGTGCCAACCATGCTCTATGCAAACACCTATTCTTGAAGAAGTTAAACGCCGCATTGGCGACAGCGCATCAATCATAAAAATCGACATCGAGAAAAACAACGCTCTCGCTCAGCAATATAATGTCCGCTCCGTGCCTACTCTTATGCTTTTCAAAGAAGGGAAAATGATATGGCGCGAGTCCGGGTTACAACAAGCCGACACTCTCGAACACATCATAAAAGCAAACCAATAGCTCAAAAAACAAGCGCACAATAATATACCATAACACTTGATTTTTCCGTTATTCTAATAAGTACAACGGCAAATTTTGCGTTGATAGCACACATATCAAAGAAAATTATTATTTTTGCGCTATGACTCACCGTATACTCTGGGCCGACGATGAAATCGACCTACTAAAACCTCATCTCCTATTCCTTCGCAGCAAGGATTACGAAGTTGTTACCGCCAATAACGGCCGCGACGCTCTTGACCTTGCCCAAACCGAACACTTCGACCTTATCATCCTCGATGAAAATATGCCGGGTCTTACAGGCCTCGAAACGCTCGCTCTCATAAAACAAACACAGCCGCAAACGCCCGTGATTATGATTACCAAGAGCGAAGAGGAAAATATTATGGACCAGGCCGTTGGCAGCAAAATCGCCGACTACCTTATCAAGCCTGTCAACCCAAAACAAATTCTCCTCGCCATAAAAAAGCACCTCCACTCCGAGCGTTTGGTCAGCGAGCAAGCATCACGCGACTATCGCGAAGATTTCGGACGCATTGGTCAGCTCATAAACTCTGCCGACACCATCGAAGATTGGCAAGATCTTTATCGCCGTCTTGTTTACCGCGAAATGGAGCTATCGGCAGCGGAAACAAATATGGACGAGCTTCTCGAAACTCAAAAGCGAGAAGCTAACTCCGAATTCGCAAAGTGGGTACGACGCAACTATGAAAGTTGGGTCACCGCCGAACATATGCCGCTGATGAGTCCTAACATTATTCCGCGACGTGTGTTCCCGCTTCTCGAAGAGGGCAAAAAAGTATTCTTCATCGTTATCGACAACTTCCGTCTCGACCAATGGAACACCATCAAATCATCGCTCGCCGAATATTTTAACTTCGACGAAAGCCTCTACACCGCCATTTTACCCACAGCAACGCAATATGCACGAAATGCTATTTTTTCGGGATTAATGCCGGCGCAAATAGAAAAAATGTTCCCGGAGCTATGGGTCGATGAAGACTCCGACGAAGGCAAGAACCTCAACGAGTCGCCGCTAATAGCCACTCTTCTCGAACGCTACCGTAAAAATTGGCGTTTCTCATACAATAAAATCAACGACAACGCCGGAGGCGAACGTCTGCTACGAGACTTCAAACAACTAGAAGCCAACGATTTAAACGTGATAGTTTTCAATTTTATCGATATGCTATCACACGCTCGTACCGAAAGTAAGATGATCCGCGAGCTTGCTGCTACAAACGCCGCATATCGCTCGCTTTCAGACAGTTGGTTCCGTCATTCATCAGCGCTCGACATCTTCCGTCGCATCGCCGAAGCCGGACACAAAATTGTCCTTACGTCCGACCACGGCACTATTCGTGTTGACAACCCGATAAAAGTCGTGGGCGACAAAAACACCAACACCAACCTTCGCTATAAATTAGGTAAAAACTTGGCATACAACCCCAAACAAGTATTCGAAATCAAAAATCCCGCCCGCTACGGCCTCCCGGCTCCAAACGTTTCGACGGCTTATATTTTTGCCTACCGCCAAGACTTCTTTGCCTACCCCAACAACTATAACCACTACGTACAATATTACAACGGCACTTTCCAACACGGCGGTATCTCGCTCGAAGAAATGCTTGTTCCACTAATAACCCTCACACCGAAAACAACAATATGAAAACCATTCAAATAGCAAATGAAGCAGCTCTCGACGCTGCAGCTCGCGAATTTGTTCAGCTCATGGGCGACAACACCGTGTTCGCTTTTTATGGCGACATGGGCGCCGGTAAAACAACATTCATCAACGCCCTCTGCCGCGCTTTGGGAGTAAACTCCGACGATACCGCGTCGCCTACTTTCGCGCTCATAAACGAATATCGGTCTGACACTACTGCCGAATTGATTTATCATTTCGACTTCTATCGTATCGAAGATCTTGAAGAAGCAATCGAACTCGGCATCGAAGATTATTTCGACTCCGGCGCCGTATGCCTCATAGAATGGCCCGAACGCGTCGCTGCTGCTTTGCCGGCGGACACGGTAACAGTTCGTCTTACCGTTAACGACGACGATTCGCGCACTCTCTCTATTTCAGAATGACCCCGCAGATAATAATTCTTGACAGCTGCGACAGCACAAATACACATCTCGCCGACATGGCCGATGCCGTTTCCGGTACGGTTGTGGCGGCGAGATGCCAAACTGCAGGACGTGGGCAACGTGGTAACAGCTGGGAAAGCGAGCCCGGGAAAAACATCACTTTCTCTATGCTTGTTTGCACCGGGTGGCCGGCAAGACGACAGTTCGAACTTTCTATGATTGTCGCTATTGCTATCACGGACTCTATCAACAACGCATTGACAAATGCCGGTAAAAAGAACCTTACCGCAAAAGTTAAATGGCCTAACGATATATATGTCGGCGACAAAAAAATTTGTGGCATATTAATAGAGCACCGACTATGCGGCAACGCGCTCGACCGCAGCATTTTAGGCATTGGCATCAACATCAACCAAGAGAAATTTCTTTCTAACGCCCCCAATCCCGTATCTCTCCTACAACTCACCGGACGCGAAGAAAATACCGACGCAATTCTTTCTGACGTATGCTCTCGCATCGCAACCGCTATCGACAATTACTCACTCACCGACGACGCTGACAATCTTAAACGAACATATATGTCGCGACTATGGCGCTATGACGGCATAGACCACCCATTCGCGCTTCCTGACGGCACAAAATTTTATGCCGAAATAAGCGACGTCGCTTTGGACGGTATGTTAACTCTTTCGAATGGTAAAACCTTCGCTTTCAAAGAAGTAATATTCCTTCTTAACGAATAACTTCTCAATCAAACAAAGGCGTATCGGCAAAAGGTCGCGATATTAGATCTTTCTCTGACAAAATACGTTTTTCAACAGGAACAATCCAATCGATTCCAATTGCGGGGTCATCGTAACGAAGCGTGCACTCCGACTCGCGACACCAATAATTGTCGACCTTATAAATAAATCGAGCCGTATCAGACAACACGGCAAAACCGTGCGCACAACCGCGCGGAATAAACAATTGACGACCTGACGCATGATCCAAACGTACGGCGATATGTTTGCCGAACGTAGGCGACGAACGGCGCAAATCAACTGCTACATCAACAATCTCGCCCTGCGACACTCTTACAAGCTTAGCTTGAGAATGTTCGCCGAATTGATAATGCAGCCCGCGGATAGTGCCACCAACTGACTCTGATTCATTTTCTTGAACAAAATCAATATCCAATCCTGTTGCCTCACGGAACAAATTGGCACGAAAAGTCTCGCAGAAATATCCACGATTATCATAATGGCGCACGGGCTCTATAAGCCACGCACCTTCAATGCTGAGCGGTGTAAATGTCATGTGTCTTTGCTTAATCGATACAAAGTTACTCACTTTCGGCGTCATACGCAAACACCAATCACCAAAGAGTGTCGCGATGATTGCGACGCAACGACGGAACTGATAGAGCACCGTCGATAATATAGTATAACGCCGTCAATGGCGAAGCCAAACGCTCGCGCCACAAACGATATACTTTCAGCGGTATACGCAACACTGCCGTAACCGGAGTCATAAGGGCTATAAGTGCTCCGATAGATCGTAAAGTGCCGGGAGTTTGACGGCGCTCGGCGGTAGTGCTATGCGGATGACGACATATTAATATAGGAAAGAATCTGCAGCACAAACCTTTATGAATAGCAGAATACAAAAACAGTTCATCTTCGCCGGAATGAAAACGCTCGGCGGCAATTCCGAAAGCGGTACAAAAACGATGAAATCCGGCTGTTCGACGACGTAAGGCTATTTCAAAGGTTACAACATAGTAATCCTTGGGCAATGTAGTCTTTAGATCTGTCGGCGTCGTAGGAAATTTTCGCAACACTCCGCGCTCACTTTCAAATGTTGCAACATCAACGTCAGGATTTTCGGCAAATGTCGTCAATATTGCATCAAATGCATCGGAGCTTATCTCAATATCATCATCGGCAAGGTAAACAATATCGGCAGTTGCATTATCGAGGGCGTTATTACGGTTCGGCGACGAGCCGATGCTATCTGTACGACAAATCATTACGTCATCACGCTCCGCTATTTCGGGAGGCAACGGCGCATTGCCATGTACTTGCCACGAAACAACATAGCGAACATCGTTGCGCGGTGGCAATAACATCGCCGCCACACGCTCAATACCTTCCGGCTTATACGTTGCTATTATTACATCGAGTGTCATAGTTGCTTCTGTTCAATACGCTTGGTCCAAAAATCGAGGAAACGACCGGCTACAACATCTACATCGTTATGCTTTACCACAAATTCACGCGAAGCACGTCCGCGAGAACGTATATCCTCAGGATGCAACACCAATTGCTCTAACGCCGCCGTCAAGGGTTCTAGTTCTATTGGTGCGTTTATAATCGGACGATTTGCACTCTCTCCGATAAAATCGTAATACTCCGGTTCGGCGCCGCTAACGACATTCAAACCATACGACATTGCCAACAATGCTGTCGTTGCCGGGGTGTAGCTATATATCTGATCAAGAACAACATGCGCTGAACGCAACAGCTCGCAAAATTCATTATACGGGCGGTTTTCAACAATTACAAGCTCTGCTCGGTCTGGATAACGTTCAACAACATTTTTCGCTGCATATTCAAGTAAATCCGTGCCCTTCATCAACTTACGATTACGATCACGGCCCAAGAATATTCGCACTTTGTCGATTTTATCGGGCAATTCAACCGGTTGATACAAGGACGTATCTATGGGAATACCGCCATACGCAACACGTTCTTGTCCAAGGGCCCGAACCATGCCTAAATGATATTCATATAGCGCACTCACGGCACCATCGATATTATCATATGCCCAATGATGGTAATTCACAAGCGAATCACTATGCCACTGCTGCCACTGAACTTGTTCCGACAACATATACGGCGAAGGCTTGCCTTCGATAAACCATTCAGAATATCGCAAAGGCGAATCGGCAGCCTCAAGCATCTCCAAATATGCCGTATCGGTGCTCATCGCACTCAAAAAAACAGAACCGTTAGTTCGGCATAATCGCTGTAATATAGATTTCAACAATATCGGGCGCATATAACTGAAATTCGCATCATTAATCACCACAATATCATTGCCTTGCGTCACAGACGTCAGGTCGCCATACATAAATCGCCACCACAATCTGGCACCGCCTAAACGTCCGGCGGGGCGCGTTATGTCTACATCGCGTTGCGTATCCATCCATCGCGTTCCGTCAGACGCAACAACAACGTTACAGCCCTTATGCCGCAATCCGGTGGCAAGGGTGCGATGGAAATTACTATAATCTCCTAACAATAGTATTCGCGGGTGGTTTAACATAACGACACAAAATTACAAAATATATCAAATATAACAATTCGTGACGTCTATTTTTATTGTCATAAAAAAATAAACGACGGTGCGGGCCCTCACGAGTAGCATCGCCGTCTGTTGTAGACTCAAATAATCAGCTAAAAGACAAATTATTGCTCCTACAACAAGGGGAAGATTCTGTCATATAACTAACGATACGCAACTCAACGTTGCACATTCGCTAGCAAACTTTTAATTTTACTTACTGCAAATTTATGTATTTTTCTTCTATACCATAATAAAAATACACTATTTAACACAATTGACTGCAATTATTATACCTCCTTTTTCACTAAAAAGTTTATTACAGAAAGAAAACAATGCATTGTGGCATAAAAAAATCACGCGAAATAAAAATTAATTTATCAGCCTACTCCATCGCTATTTACTCTACATTTTACATACTTTTCAGCAGCAACAGCCAACAAAATCTTCAAAAAAACTTCGAAAAAATTTTGCTAGTAAAATAATTTGTTGTAATTTTGCAGTGCTTTAGCCCCTCGGGGTTGGGCACAAGGATAGTCTTATGGTGTAATGGTAGCACTACAGTTTTTGGTACTGTCTGTGTAGGTTCGAATCCTGCTAAGACTACTTCGAGAAATCCAGGCCCCATTCCAGGTCTGGATTTCTTATTTTTTTACAACGAGCAATTATCCATGAACTATAACCAAGCCAACAAACATATTCGAGACGAGCGCGTGGAGTTTCTGCCCGACGTGCATGAATATGTTGTAGATGGCGAACGTGGATATACATCTGTCACTCAGCTCGTTTCGCAATATTTCTCAGTCTTTGACGCACGCCTTTGGGCTGAACGTAAAGCTACAAAAACAAAGACTGCCGAAATGATTTTGGCAGAATGGGACAAAAAAGCCGAAGAAGCTCGCGATTTAGGGTCGCTTATGCACCATCGTATCGAGCAATATTATCTTGGCGAAGAACTTGATGCCAACGCCGCTTCGGATGCCGCTTTCCGCCACTTCTTGGAATTCACTAAATCACATCAGCTCAACCCATACCGCAGTGAATGGGTTTTATTCGATGAAGACCTTCACATTGCCGGCACTCTCGACTTTTTAGCGGTAAACGATAAAGGCGAATACGAAATTTACGACTGGAAACGTTCGACAAAAGTTGTTAGCAACGACGGATGCATTATTGTCAGCAAACGCTATTGCCAGCAACAATACGGCTTACACCCGATAACACACATTCCCGACACAAGCTTTTACCACTACACACTCCAGTTGAGTATGTATCGCCGTCTATTGGAACGCAAATACGGCATTAGCCCCGTAGCTGCGCACCTCGGTGTATTCCACCCCGACTTGTGCCGTCCTTTCGTTGTTGACGTGCCGTATTATCGCAATGAAGTCGACGCGATATTAAGCCAAATAACAAAATCATGAGCGAGCCTCGCACTCTGCCGCCTCTTTTTGAATCATCGCTAAGCATATACGGTCCCGATATAGCACAAAAGCTAATAGACTCTCTACGCAACAGCGACTCAAGCACCTCTATACGCGCCAACACCTCTAAAGGTGCAAAAATCAACGGCAATCGCGTTCCGTGGCTTCACGATGGTATATATTTGCCCGAACGCCCCGTTTTTGCTTTAGACCCCGCTTGGCACCAAGGGCTATACTATGTACAAGACGCTTCATCGATGGCGCTGACTTCTATCATTAAAAAAATAGCAGATACTCACTTCGACAACAACGCCTTACGCGTTCTCGACGCCTGCGCTGCTCCCGGTGGAAAAAGTATAGCTATTTTAGAAGCGCTCCCGCAGAATTCATTCCTCCTCTCCAACGAATACGACAGCAGACGCGCTCGAATCCTTGTCGAAAACATCACAAAATACGGAGCCGCGAATATCGCTATCAGTCAAGGCGATACAGCTCTTTTCCGCCGTCTTGACGAAGAATTTGACCTAATAGTTGTCGACGCACCTTGCTCCGGCGAAGGTATGATGCGAAAAGAGCCTGAAGCAATTGCTCAATGGAACGAAGGGCTCGTAAACAGCTGCGCGGAACTTCAAAAAGAAATTCTCGCCAACTGCTGGAAAGCGCTCAAGCCGGGCGGAGTACTAATATACAGCACCTGCACCTTCAACATCAGCGAGGACGAAAACAACCTTCAATATCTCGTTGACGAACTCGGAGGGACTCCTATCGAACTAGCTATCAAAGACTTTCCCGGCGCAGTAGGTAGTAACAGCAATCTGCCGTGCTTGCACTTTTTACCCGGTTTAGTCGACGGCGAAGGCCTCTTTATCTCGGCAGTCACCAAACCCGGAGACTACAAGCCCACTATCGCCGACCCTGCTCCACGTAAACAAAAAGAAAGCGCCGCCAAAAATTTCATTGCCCAACATATGCGCACCCCCGACGAATATCTTGGCAACGAATGTAACGGCATAGGCCGCGCCATACCTCGCGCCCACGCCATCTTTGCAGCGCGTCTCGAACGCGAGCTAAAACTTTTGCGAAACGGCTTGCCGCTATACACAACAAAAGGCAAAGACATCATCCCGTCATGGGAGCTATCGATGTGCAACGCCCTAATCAGCAACAGCTTTGCCACCATTGCCACCGACAAGCTCGGTGCTTTGCAATATCTTCACGGCGAAAGCCTATCCGACATTCCCGAAGGCACGCCTAAAGGCTTTGTTTTAATGACTTACAACGACATTCCGTTGGGATTCATCAAAAACATCGGCCGACGCGCCAACAACTTATTCCCCGACGAATATCGTCTACGCCTCAATCCTACAATAGACACTCTCCCCCACCCCACTGTGAACATATGAAAGAATTTTTCGCCATCCTACGCCGCTTCGTGCCGCCTTACAAGAAATATCTTGCTCTAAACATATTTTTCAACATCCTCGCAGCATTGCTAACGCTATTCTCGTTCGCTCTTGTTGTGCCGATATTGCAAATGCTGTTCCGTATCGACAGCACTGTTTACAGCTATATGTCTCTCGAATCAGGCAGCATTAAAGACGTTGTTGTCAACAACTTCTACTATTATGTACAAGAAGCCGTAGCCACCTGGGGCCCGGCAACGGCTTTGGCTCTTTTAGCAATAGCGCTTGTCATTATGACAGCCCTCAAAACGGGTGCTACTTTCCTTAGCAGCTACTTCATTATTCCGCTTCGTTCCGGCATCGTTCGCGATATCAGAAACTATGTTTTCGACAAGATAACATCCCTCCCTATAGGCTTCTTCACCTCAGAACGAAAAGGTGACGTTATGGCGCGTATGAGCGGCGACGTTGCGGAAATTGAAACTTCTATCATGGCTTCGCTAGACATGATGTTCAAAAACCCCGTGATGATTTTCGCTTGCTTGGGCATGATGATTAGCATTTCATGGCAATTGACTCTTTTCGTGATGGTGCTTTTGCCTATCGTCGGCATCGTTATGGGACGCGTTGGTAAACGACTCAAACGCAAATCTTTAGAAGGCCAAACACAATGGGGTGTACTGATGGCCAACATCGAAGAAACCCTCGGCGGATTGCGTATCATCAAAGCTTTCAACGCCGAAGGCAAAGTAAAAAGTCGCTTTCACGCTGAAAACCAAGTATTTTACCGTCTTTCAAACAACGTTGCCCGTCGACAAGCACTTGCTCATCCAATGAGCGAATTCTTGGGAACGATTGCCGTTGCAATCATTCTATGGTTCGGTGGCAGTCTCATTTTGTCGGGTCACTCGTCTATGGACGCGGCGGCTTTTATTTATTACATGGTAATTTTCTACAACGTTATACCACCGGCAAAAGACCTATCTAAAGCCGTTTACTCTATCCAAAAAGGCTTGGCATCGATGGAACGCGTAGACAAAATATTAAACGCCGTCAACCCCATCGCCGACCCGGCACAAGCTAAAGAGCTACCGTCAAACGAACGCGCCGCTTCGGTTACTTTCGATCATGTAACATTCAGCTACGACGGTGAGCATAACGTACTTAGCGACATCTGCCTCGACATTCCCCGCGGTGCAACAGTAGCTCTTGTTGGACAATCAGGCTCCGGCAAATCCACCCTCGCCGACCTCATTCCGCGTTTCTACGACCCCTCTGCTGGAACAGTAAGCATCGATGGCATTGACGCTCGCGAATTGCGTGTCGCCGACCTTCGTTCGCTTATGGGCAACGTAAACCAAGAGGCAATTCTTTTTAACGACACCATTTTCAACAACATATCATTCGGCGTCGCCAACGCCACCCTCGAAGAAGTACGTCAAGCCGCACGAATCGCCAACGCCGACGACTTCATCATGGCAACCGAAAACGGCTACGACACCATTGTCGGCGACCGTGGTTGCCGTCTTTCAGGTGGTCAGAGACAGCGAATTTCAATAGCTCGCGCAGTCCTCAAAAACCCTCAGATTTTAATCCTCGACGAAGCAACATCGGCTCTTGATAGCGAAAGCGAAACTCTCGTTCAAGAAGCTATCGACCGTCTCATGACAGACCGTACAACCCTCGTCATCGCCCACCGTCTCAGCACAATACGCCGTGCAAACCTTATTTGCGTCCTCCACGAAGGTCGCATCGTTGAACGCGGCACACACCAAGAACTGCTCGCCGACAACGCCAAAGGATATTATCGACGTCTTGTTGAGATGCAGACTCTCGGTCAATAAATTATTAGCAACCTGTAATTTACTCAACTATGATTATCACCAACCTCTCTCAGATTGATCACATCGCCGAAGACACATTCACAAAAGCAAAAGGCCTCATTTCAATCACACTCGAAGACTATGCCGCTGTCAAAGAGCAGTCAACCTCACTGAAAGCAATACACCTCGAAGTTCCGGCTCTTAACGCAGATATCACCAAGCAATTGGATAACGACATTATTGAAGCAGGCAAAGAAAACGTCGAAAAAGTATTATTACACATCAAAGGCAATGGCGCCGATGCTACCGTTAAAAAGCTCACTCCGGCACACATGTCAGTAGTTGTTGACGCCGTCACCAAGCATTACGACGCAGCAAACATCTCTTGGGCAATAGGTGATGACCCGGAAAGCAACGCTAAATTTTCAATCCTGATTATTCTCGGCTATAACAAATAATCGCCACCACTTAACAAACAGCAAAATCGCAATAACAAGCAACGCCTCCGGCTTAAATCGATCATAAAATCCGCTTTTTTGATTATTTTTGCGATATATGGCTGTTAGTAAAATAATTTTTATTATTTTTGGGGCGTAAAACATTTCGTTTTACCCATAATACCCATCAAATACCACGAATATGGACATGCACGATTCCTCTTTGAACTCCGGCGGGGAGCTTAAAGAAACTACCCTGAACACAACTTCGGCAGAAACCGAGGTTAGTATTGCTGCCGAAGCAGCCGTCACTCCCGCCATCGACGACACAAACGAAGAAGAAACAGAACAAACAGAACTCACCGACGAGTCTTTAATGGCAGCCGCTACAGCCCTCCTTGCTCGCGACGCTGCCGATATCTCGACAGACGAAGTGCGTCGTCTTCGTCAGCAATACAACTTGTTGCACAAAGCCGACAAAGCCGAAACAGCAGAAGAAGGCGAACAAGCTCCTGCCGACGACGAACCTAACGAATTCATTCAGACTCTTGACAAAATAAAAGCCAAGAAAGCCGAATGGTCTGCCGAACAAGAAAAACAACGCGCCGCTAACCTCGAACGCAAAAACGCTATCATCGCCGAAATCGCTGCTTTGGCAGAAGATACCGACAATGTTAACCGCACTTTCGCGCGTTATCGCGAATTGCAAGACGAATTCAACAGCATCGGCGACGTTGATCCTATGGAAGAAACAGGAGTATGGAAACGTTTCCAAGAAGCGCGCGAACACTACTCCGACAACCTCAAAATAAACAAAGAACTTCGCGACTACGATTTCAAGAAAAACCTTGCCGATAAAGAAGTTCTCCTCAGCGAAGCTCAAAACCTTGCCGGCGAAGAAGATGTTATCAGCGCTTACCGTCGCCTCCAAGACCTCCACAACAAATGGCGTCAAATAGGCCCTGTGGCAAAAGAATTGCGCGAAGACATTTGGAACCGCTTCCGCGAAGCTTCTGCTGAAATCAACAAACGCTACCAAGCTTTCTTCGAAGCTCGCAAAGCACGCGAAACAGAAAACGAAATCGCCAAAACCGCCCTCTGCACCCAAATCGAAAGCCTCGACACTACATCGCTTCGCACTTTCGCCGCTTGGGAAGATATGACACGCCGTGTTATGGACTTGCAAACAGAATGGCGCAAGCTCGGTTTCGCTTCTAAGAAAATGAACCGCCAGCTCTTTGCCCGTTTCCGCCAAGCTTGCGACACTTTCTTTGCCGCAAAAGCCGAATTCTACCGCAACACTCGCGAAGAACTCGCTGCTAACCTCGCACACAAACAAAAGCTCGTCGAAGAAGCTGAAGCTCTCAAAGACAGCACTGAATGGCGTAAAGCAACAGACCGCTTCGTCGAAATGCAGAAAGAATGGAAAACTATCGGCGCCGTTCCTAAAAAATACAGCGAAGAACTGTGGACTCGCTTCACTACCGCTTGCGACCACTTCTTTGAACAGAAAAAGAAAGTAGGCTCCGGCACACGCTCTGTCGAAACCGCAAACCTTCATATCAAACGCGAAATCATCGGACGCTTGTCCGCGCTTATCGACGAAGCTACCGACAAGAGCGCCGTTATGCAAAGCCTTCGACAATTGCAACAGCAATGGCAAGAAACCGGACACGTTCCTTATCGCGAAAAAGACAAACTATACGAAGCATATCACGCCGCTGTCGACGCTGTTCGCTCACACTTCGAAATTGCAGAACAACGCGCACGCCGTCAGCGTTTCGAAGCTAGTGTTGAACGTCTCGACGGCGATGGCGACAAACTCGGACGCGAACGCGAACGTCTAGCCCGCGCTCTTGAAAGTCGCAAAAACGAACTTCGCACTTACGAAAACAACCTCGGCTTCTTGTCTTCTAAATCCAAGAGCGGAGACTCGCTCGTGCGAGACATGGAACGTCGCATCGAACGACTCAAAACCGACATCGCCGAAATCGAAGAAAAGATTAGGCTTGTCGACTCAAAGCTCTAATATCATTAATCGTCAAAATTCAACGGCGCCGTCAGTTTTAGGCGGCGCCGTATTTGATAACGAATAGCTTTCCGAATGACCAACACTGAACGATCATTAGGGCGGGGACGTTTTTTACCGGCATTATTCACTCTTGGTGAAATTGCAATCGTAAACCTGCTCTTTTGGCTTATAATAAGCATATTCCCTGAAATAAAAACACACTCGCGACACCTTCGCGAGCTTTGGCTTATTGTGGAGGTTAGCATTATCCCTATGGCTCTTGTCGGATGGGGGCGAGCGCACGAAAATAGAGCTATTCGAATGGACCGTGAAGTAAGAACTACGCTTATCCAAGTTGCTGCTTATGCTCTCTCTTTCCTTGGACTGGTCGGGTTTGTCGGTTTAGCTGTTATGACAGCGAAACAATACACTACCTTCTTCGGTTTTATGGCTATCGCCTTGACGGTATTTCAGATTGTAGGCAAATACGCTCTCAAAAACTATCGCAGACACGGATACAACTACACTCGCGTCGCTATCGTCGGTACTGGGCCAACAGCAATTCGCCTTAAGCGTAATATGCTCAAAGACGCCGGTTTCGGGTACAGAATTCTAGGTTTCTTCGACGACGAACCCAACCCGGACTTCAGAGGTGACGTACTTCCTATAAACGAACTACAAAAATTCGTTGCCGAAAAAGACGTACGACAAATTTTCTTCACCCTCAGCGGGCACCACCCTTCTCTTAATCAAGTACTTAAAATTGCCGACGACAACGTTGCCGACTTTTACTACGTCCCTCAGCTTCCCGGCACTATGCACCGTAGCCTCGAACTGCACGCCGTAGGATCTCTACCGGTAATGTCAACACGTCGCAATCCTCTACAAAACAGATTTAACCGCATACTAAAACGCACATTCGACATCGTCGTATCGTCGATATTCTTGTGCTTTTACCCGCTTATCTACATTCCCGTAGCCATAGGCATCAAACTCAGCAGCCCCGGACCCGTTTATTTCCGCCAAGAACGCACCGGATATTTAGGCAAAACCTTCCAATGCCTCAAATTCCGCACCATGCGTGTCAACGCCAACTCCGACAAACAGCAAGCCACCGCCAGCGACCCCAGAAAAACGCGTATCGGAGACTTCTTGCGTCGTTCTTCTATCGACGAATTGCCTCAATTCATAAACGTTCTTAAAGGCGATATGTCTATCGTCGGGCCAAGGCCTCATATGCTTAAACACACCGAAGACTACTCTCGTCTTATCGACCAATATATGGTACGCCACGCCGTAAAACCGGGCATAACCGGCTGGGCGCAAGTGAATGGTTATCGCGGACTGACTGACCAATTATGGAAAATGGAACGCCGTGTCGAATACGATGTTTGGTATATCGAAAACTGGACATTCCTTCTTGACCTCAAAATAATGGTCCGCACCGTTATAAATGCTATCCAAGGCGAACAAAACGCTTTCTAACTCTCCGCCACACCATGCTCACCATCTACAAAGCGTCGGCAGGGTCGGGTAAAACCTTCACCCTGACTTACGAGTATATAAAAACTCTATTAGGCATCAAGCTCAAAAACGGAGGCTACGCGCTAAACCACTCCGCAACAGCGCCTGATGGGCTGAGAATTGCAAACCGACATAGAGCCATCCTTGCTATTACATTTACCAACGCCGCCACTGAAGAAATGAAACAACGTATCATTCGTCAAGTGGCGTTGCTTGCCGGAGACGATATCAAATCTTCGCCTTATACTTCAAAACTTACTCAACTTTATTCATGCAACGAATCGCAATTACGCAAAACTGCGAATAAAGCGCTAGCGGAATTATTGCTCGACTACTCCTCGTTCAACGTCTGCACTATCGACTCGTTCTTCCAAAACGTTTTACGTACTTTTTCGCGTGATGTTGACCGGCAAGGAGACTACGAACTCATTCTAGACAAAGATTCGATGATAAGTCAGAGCATCTCTTTAATGCTCGACGAACTAAACTACAACCCCGGGAAAAACTCAAAGCGCCTTATTGATTGGATAACAGCTCACACTCTCGAAAAAGTACGAGACGGAAAGAGCTATAACTTCTTTGACCGTAACGGAAAATTACTCAATCAACTAGCAAAAGAGATGTCCACTTCTATGAACGAAGTGTACTATCAATACGCCGACCGAATTCGTGAATACTTAGCCGATCCCGAAAAAATTCAACAATTTGAGGCTAAACTCAATTCCGAAATAAAACGTATCCATGACATGATGCGGTCGTATGCTAAAAGTATAATGGATACAATAGCGGAATGGGGGTTAGAAAAAAAGGATTTTGGCTCTATATACGACAGAATTAAAGAAACCGCCGAATCGCCGTTCAAATTAACTTCGAAATCTTTTGAAATTAAACTATTCACTAATCCGGAATACAAAGAAACGGATTTAATCGGCTCTAAACAAAAATACGAAAACTGCTCTAAACAAAAGGGTTTCGGTGACTTTATCGAAAGACTTAGAAATTTTAGAGATAACGCACCTAAAGATTATGCAAGATTGAACCTTTTAATCACAATAAAAGATTCAATCGGCACTTTCGACTTCATCGGCATGGCTACAATTACTCTCGACAAATTATTGCGCGAGACTAACAGTATGCTCCTTGCCGACACCACAGACCTCCTTTGCAAAATCATTTCGGAAAACGAAATGCCGTTCATATACGAACGTTTAGGCTTACAACTCGAAACTCTGCTAATAGACGAATTCCAAGACACGTCGCCTATGCAGTGGAAAAATC
Organism: uncultured Bacteroides sp.; assembly: GCA_964518705.1. GTDB lineage: Bacteria > Bacteroidota > Bacteroidia > Bacteroidales > Muribaculaceae > CAG-873. The sequence continues at coordinate 93,297 of CAZFGV010000003.1, read as the reverse complement.
TCAAGCCTCTGGTTTCTAACAGTATAAGTCAAGGTTTTGACAACCTCATCATCGGCGACGTAAAACAGTCGATTTACCGTTTCCGAAACTCTGACAGCGAACTGCTCGGGTCTATTGTTCCTAAAGTCGATTTTCCCAATCACATTTCACGCGGCAGCGATCCGGAAGACAACACCAACCACCGTAGTGCCGGAGACATTGTTCGGTTCAACAACAGCGTTTTTCGTAAATTAGCTAATACCCTTAACGCTGAGCATTACGGCAACGTCGTTCAAACGCCGTCGGAACGCCTAAAAAATCAACCCGCGTTCGTTCATATCAACTTCAAAGCTCAGCCAGACAATAATAAAGATACAATCATTGAGCAACTCGCTCAAGACATTATTCGTCAGCACGATAACGGCTATCGTTGGAAAGACATTCTGATTCTTTGCCGAAGACGTAAAGAAATTAAAGAGATTATCAGCTACTTGCTGAAGAATCACAAAGAAATCAGCATAATGTCAAACGAATCACTGCTTCTCGACAACTCGAAAGCGGTGCAAACTGTCATGAGCCTTTTAAAACTCGTTGCGCGATCGTACGAAAGCAAAAAAATATCGCCAAACGAAAAGCAACAATACGCCGATCACTCCGACGTTGTGCTTATGATGACTCGTTTTGCCCACATTGCCGGATCTGACGACAACTACGATCCTGAAAGCGCTCTCGAAGAAGCTCTTTCTAACAACGGCGACACTGGTGATAGACTATTACGCGAAATCGAAGATATTCGCGCAAAAAATCCGGCTAATATTGTAGCTCTTATAGACGCCATTATCGAGTACAAGCTCACTCCCGAAATTCGTGAAAGCGAATATTCATACCTCGTTGCGTTACAAGACTATGCTATCGCTCACGCTGCTAGCCAAGACCCATCTTTAGCGGCTTTTATTGACGACTACGACAGAAATGCTCATAATTGGACAATAACTAGCGCTAATGATTTAGATGCTGTTAATTTGATGACCATACACAGATCCAAAGGTTTGGAAGCTGAGTGCGTGCATATTCCTTTCGGCAACTTCGCGTTAACAGAAAACAAACAAACGATGTGGGTTGACATGTCGCCGCTTAAAGATTTAGGATTCGACGATAACATTATTCCGCCGGTACTTTTCTTTAAAGATATATCGTCTAAAAATGCTTTGAAAGATGAATCAATTTCGCCTTTCGCTTCTGTGTTCTCTTGCGACGAAAGAAAAGACCAAATGGACACGCTTAACTGCATTTACGTTGCATACACCCGAGCAAGACGCGAACTAATTATTTACAACAACAAAAAAGAAGCAACGAATAATAGGAAAGACAACGATTACGTACTCGATCTTATACAGAGCATCGTTCAAAGCCACACCGGCAACTGCGACCACACGATAAACCTCTCGGAATTTTACAACGAAGAACAAGAAACCTTCACCTTCGGAAAACCTACAACAGCCGATGTCAAAAATGAAAAGACAACGCAAGACATTACTACCGGAGAATATATCGTAAGCTATCGCGACGACACACGCGAGTTAGTCTCTATTGACGACATTCTATCTGTCGACCTCGACGATAATGACGACGAGACCAAAGAAAGCTATGACAAAGCTCCTGTTTTTGAAGGCACTGCCGAAATGAAAGAAGCAGCGCGTCAAGGCAAAAACCTTCACGCAATCTTGGCTTCTATGCGCACCCTCGACGACCTCGACAATGCCCTTAATTGGCAGTGCGCGCGCGAAAGAGTGTCAAAAGACGAAGCGGACAGCTATCGCAAAGAACTCATCGACGCTATTGACAATGGAGGCGATATGGTAAAACAATGGTTCGACCCCGGGAAAAGCGTGTTGGCGGAACGAACAATTTTCATTCCGGATGGTAACGGCAACGGACACTCCCTCCGTCCCGACCGTGTTACCATTGACAACGACGGATCTACTACTGTTATCGACTATAAATTCACACGTAACACCAGCCCCAAACACGCACAACAAGTGCAAGAATACATGAACATTCTCAACTCTATGGGATACAAAAATTTACACGGATATTTATGGTATCCGCTGCGCAAAGAAATAGTCACAATCACTGCCGATCATAATAATTAAGCTTTCTTTTCGTTATATATAAATATGAATATACAACGTACAATACTCAGCCTTGCCTTCGGCGCAAGTATCAGCGCCGCATTGGCATGCACAAGCCTCATAGCAGCCCCGGGAGCAACAACCACCGGAGGCTCAATGATAAGTTACGCCGCAGATAGCCACACTCTCTACGGCGCTCTTTACCACCAAAACGCTGCCGACTTCGAAAACGGTGCTATGCGTCAAGTTGTTGAATGGGACTCCGGCAATAGCTTGGGCGAAATTCCTCAAGTTGCTCACACTTTTGCCACCGTCGGCAACATGAACGAACACGGACTCGCTATCGGTGAAAGCACATTCTCTTGCCGCGACGAAGTTAACGGATCCGGCACTATCGACTACGGCTCGCTTATATACATCACGCTTCAACGCGCTCGCACTGCTCGTGAAGCTGTTGACGTAATGACATCGCTCGTTAAAGACTACGGATACGCTTCCGGTGGTGAATCTTTCTCTATCGCCGACCCCAACGAAGTATGGATTATGGAAATGGTAGGCAAAGGCAAAGACGACCCAGGTGCGCTATGGGTAGCGCGTCGTGTGCCGGAAGGACACATCAGCGGCCACGCCAACCACTCGCGTATTCATCAATTCCCCCTCAACGACCCCGAAACTCTTTACTCGCCTGACGTTATCTCTTACGCTCGCGAAAAAGGTTGGTTCTCGGGCAAAGACAAAGACTTCGACTTCTCTCGCACTTATGCCATCACCGATGCCGGTGCATTGCGCGGTTGTGAAGCACGTGTTTGGGCTTTCTTCAAACGCTTCTGCCCCGACGGAGCTATGGACAAATACATCCCCTGGATTATGGAAGGCCGTGGTGAGCCTATGCCTTTGTGGGTTAAGCCCGAAAAGCAACTATCGGCTAACGACATCAAATCTATGATGCGCGACCATTTCGAAGACACTCACCTCGACATGACTCAAGACATCGGCGCCGGGCCTTTCGACTGCCCTTACCGTTGGAGACCTATGGAATACGTTGTCGATGGAACTACTTACACTCACGAACGCGCTATCGCAACTCAGCAAACAGGCTTCAGCTTCGTTGCAGACCTCAACGCAAATCGCCACGATGCAATGAAAGGCATCCTTTGGTTTGGCGTTGACGATGCCAACACCTGCGTTTATGTTCCCGTTTTCAACTCTAACAACCGCGTTCCCGTAGCACTCGCTGAAGAAACTGCCGACCTTTACACACTTTCATGGGATGCCATGTTCTGGGTTAACAACTATGTTGCCAATCAAGCATATAACCGCTACAGCCAAATGATTCCCGACATCCGTCGCGTTCAAGGATCGCTGGAAGCTAAAGCCGACGTTTTGGTAACAGCAGCAGCGGCTGCCGTGCAAAACATGACTTATGCCGATGCACAAGAATTCCTAACCGACGCTACCGACCGCTTTACTACTGACGCCACAGCTCAATACAAAAAGCTCGGCGACTACCTCTTGGTAAAATATCTCGATGGCAACATCAAAAAAGAAAAAGACGGCAAATTCGAACGTAGTGAATCAGGAATGCCCGTACAACCCGTGTTCGGAGGATACAATGAACGTTACTTCCGTTCGATTGTTAATGATGCCGGCGAACGCCTCAAAGTTGTAGAACCTAAATTTGACAAATAATTGAACAATAATATGGAAAAGATAACCCCCGGTAAATATTTCGAAATAGTATACAAACTCCTTCGTGTCAATAACGACGGCACCGAAACTCTCGTTCACGAAGTTACCGCCGACGAACCCGACTGCGCAATCTATGGCCTAACTCTCGGTTTCGTTGAAGCTCTCGAAGACGAACTCGCCGACAAAGAAGTAGGCTACAAATTCGACTTCACAGCAGAACCCGAAAAAGCTTTCGGACCATATTCTGAAGAAGAAATCTACACAATTCCTCGCGACAGAATGACCGTTGACGGCAAATTCGACGAAGAAATGTTTACTCCCGGTGCTGTTATTCCTCTTATGGCTCCCGGTGGATACCGTATCGACGGCATCGTTGTGAAACTTACTCCCGACGCTGTTGTTCTCGACCTAAACCACCCCTTGGCAAAAGACAAAGTACACTACATCGGCGAAATCACTGCCGTACGTCAACCCACCGAAGACGAGCTAAAATCTGCTCAAGACGATAGCTGCGGTTGTGGTGGCGGTTGCAGCTGTGGCGGCGACTGCGAAGGCGGTGACTGCGGTTGTGGTGACAAAGGTCAAGGTTGCTCGGGCTGTTGCTAAAATGATTTCGGCGCGCAACATACATAAACGTTTCGGAGACCTCGAAGTGTTACGCGGTATCGACTTAAACATCGACTCGCGCAAACTGACAACTATCGTAGGCCCTTCCGGTGCAGGTAAAACAACATTGCTACAAATCCTCGGCACTTTAGCATCGCCCGAACAAGGCGGGAAAGTGCTGTACGATGGCATTAACGTTTCGGAAATGAACGACAAAACTCTCAGCAATTTCAGAAACGAAAACATCGGTTTTGTATTTCAATCGCACCGCCTACTACCGGAATTCTCCATTCGCGAAAACGTTGCCATGCCGGCTCTTATTAGCGGCCTTTCGAGAGCTAAAGCCTTTGAACGTGCCGACGATATTCTTACTCAATTAGGCCTCAAAAATCGTCTACATCACCGTCCGGCACAACTTTCAGGAGGCGAATGTCAACGTGCGTCTGTTGCGCGTGCTCTTATAAACAACCCCAAAGCCGTCCTCGCCGACGAGCCTACAGGTAGCCTTGATTCTGCAAACCGAGCAGCGCTACATAAACTTTTTTTCGAGCTACGAGACACTATTGGCATGACTTTTGTAGTAGTTACTCATGACGAAGGGCTCGCCGCTGACTCTGACACTATCGTCAGAATGGCAGACGGACATATCGTCGACATAATTAACAACAACTAACTTGTTATTTTATAATATGAAAGCTATCAACACCATTCTCGCTGCATCGATGCTCTTCAGTGGCATTGCACTATCATCTTGCGATGATAATGACAACGACAATGGAACAAATGGCGGTTCGTACATCAATATTGTCACACTGACTGCAAATAACACCACCGGCTCAGTAATGACATTTCAAGAAAAAGACGACTCGCCACTGATAACCCTCACATCAAATCAACAATTCGACTCACGCATATTCAAACCGAATACACGCGTTGTCGTAAACTACACCCCCCTCAACGGTAACGGCTACAGCAACGGCGCTGTCGTTGTCAACCAAGCAATGAACACCGAAGGCCTCGGTGCGCCAGTAGAAGCTAAAACCGCCACCGAAACTAAAAACTGGGCTTCCGACCCCGTTAATATGTACATGGTGCAGCGCTCGGGTGAATACATCAACCTCATATTCACCGCCTCGACAAAATACGACCCCAAAGAATGCGCCGTATACGTCGACCAAGCTACCATCGGCACAGATACACCTTGCCTTTACTTGGTTTTCGAAGCCAGCGATAGCAGCGCCGCTGAACCATACTACTTCTACGCTTCTTACAGCATCGCCGACGTTTGGAACGCGGCTTCTACAAAAAGCGTACGCATTTACTACCCCGACTTAAAATCAACTCAGGCTTATTTCGAGATGATCAAAGAATCATCGAGCTTAAAGCCTAATCCAGACTTATAATTAACAACAAAATCTAGAAGAAATGGATACACCTAAACAACAAGAACTCAAAATTGAAATGGCTCCTGAAGTAGCAGCCGGACACTACAGCAACTTTGCAGTAATCGCACACACTCCCGGCGAATTCTTCATGGACTTCATCATGGTAGCTCCCAACATGGCACAAGCCAAAGTACAGACTCGCGTTATCATGACCCCCGAAAACGCCAAGACACTCCTCGGCGCTCTCAGCGAAAACATCGCTCGCTTCGAAAAGGCTTTCGGTCCTATCGAACACCGCAAACCCGCTGCCGGCAACAAAAACAACGGTGGCATCCCCAACCCCTTCGAAGCTTAATAGATAAGCAATTATGAGAGAGCATCAACTTACCATTTACAATTCGATGAGCCGCCAAAAGGAGGCCTTCGTGCCGCTTCATGCTCCTAACGTTGGTCTATATGTCTGCGGCCCAACGGTCTATGGCGATGCTCATCTCGGTCACGCGCGACCTGCTATAACTTTCGATATTCTCTTCAGATACCTCAACCACCTCGGTTACAAAGTGCGCTACGTTAGAAACATTACTGACGTTGGACACCTTGAACACGATGCCGACGAGGGAGAAGACAAAATCGCTAAGAAAGCTCGTCTTGAGCAACTCGAGCCTATGGAAGTGGTTCAATACTACTTGGGTAGATACCACAAAGCCATGGAAGCCCTCGGGGTGCTTCCTCCGTCGATTGAGCCTCACGCTTCAGGGCACATTATCGAGCAAATTGAATACATAAAATCTATTCTTGATGCCGGTTATGCCTACGTAAGCGAAGGGTCGGTTTACTTCGATGTTCCAAAATTCAACCGCGACTACGGCTACGGCCGCTTGTCCGGACGAAACATCGACGAACTTCTCGCTACCACACGCGAGCTCGACGGCCAAAGCGAAAAACGCAACCCTGCAGACTTCGCTCTTTGGAAAAAAGCAGCTCCCGAGCACATCATGCACTGGCCCTCGCCTTGGAGCGAAGGATTCCCCGGTTGGCACCTCGAATGCTCTACTATGTCCGAAAAATACCTCGGTCAGCAATTCGACATCCACGGTGGCGGCATGGACCTCAAATTCCCGCACCACGAATGTGAAATTGCGCAATCTGTAGCTCACAACAATGCGCCGGCAGTAAAATACTGGATGCACAACAACATGATTACCATTAACGGTACAAAGATGGGTAAGTCTTTAGGCAACTTTATCACCCTCGACGAATTCTTTAATGGCAGTCATCCCTTACTCACCCAGGCTTACAGCCCGATGACGATACGTTTCTTCATCCTCCAAGCGCACTACCGCGGCACCGTAGACTTCAGCAACGAAGCCCTTCAGGCTGCCGAAACCGCTCTTGGACGCATACTTGACGGTTACCGCAGACTCGGAGAACTAAAAGCATCTGAAACCGGCTCTGTCGATGTTTCCGACCTCGAAAGCCGTGCTTACGCTGCTATGGACGACGACCTAAACACACCTATTCTTATTAGCGTGCTGTTCGATGCCGTTCGTATCATAAACTCCGTTAAAGACCGCACAGCTACTGCTACTCAAGCCGATATAGACACCCTTCGCAAACTAATGGACACCTTCTTGGTTGACATCCTCGGCATTCGCGTTAACGAAGGCGGTTCTGACGCTGATATGAAACCATATCACGACGCTGTTGACCTACTCCTTCAAATCCGAGCCGACGCGAAGAGCAAAAAAGACTGGGCTACGTCTGACTTAATTCGTGACAGAATGGCAGAAATAGGTTTCGCCGTTAAAGACACAAAAGACGGCGTCGAATGGTCGCTGAGCAAATAAAAGCTTAATTCATAATAGACAAAACCGACTGACTTCAGCCGGTTTTGTTTTTTTATACCCACTCCTTTCCGACTTAAATAAGCAGAGCCTTGAATATTATAAAACAAAACATCAAAAAGTAAAACGAAGCGTCATCACGACGCCCCGTTTCGAAATACACAATTATCTATAAAACAACTATTTATCGTACACTTCTATATACAACTTAGCGTTTCAGTCGACTAGCAACTGAAATTCATGACGGGGAATTAATAAGATAAAAAGTCATAACCCATTGTAAATCGGTTAATGATACTGATGTGACTTAATCTATTTCGAAAACTGCGATGGCTAGCTATAAGTTTTGCGTTCAACTCCAATTGGTCACGAATTGTATGCAAATATAGTGCTTGTTTAATAAAGAGCAAGCACCACAAAGGTTAAACAAGGTTAACAAAAAAAGAGGCTGTGCCGCAATTAAGGTTTACGACACAGCCTCATATCCTTTTATATTCTTTAATGCGCTACCGGAGGATAGTCAATTGTATAATGCAATCCACGACTCTCTCGGCGCTCTTTAGCTTGACGCATTATCAAATAGCCTACGTTGATGATATTTCTCAACTCGCATATCTCTCGCGAAGCCTTTGAGCACTTAAACAATCGCTCTGTCTCTTCATATAAAATATCAAGACGGTTCCACGCGCGATCCAATCGCAAATTTGATCGAACAATGCCTACATACGTACCCATGATTTGATTCACCTCACGAATACTCTGCGTGATAAGCACCATCTCCTCATTATGGCTTGTACCCTCGTCATTCCATTCCGGCACATCCGTGCGCAAATTAATATGCGGCAACTGCTGAGTTGCGTGTTTTGCTGCTGCATCGGCATAAACGACCGCTTCTATCAACGAATTTGACGCCAAACGGTTGCCGCCATGAAGTCCGGTGCATGAACATTCACCTAACGCATATAAGTGATGAATCGTCGACTCGCCATTAAGGTCAACGCGAATACCGCCACAAAGATAGTGCGCTGCCGGGGCGACGGGGATATAATCCTTTGTAATATCTATACCCAACGACAAACACTTCGCGTAAATATTCGGGAAATGACGCTTGGTTTCTTCCGGGTCTTTATGCGTAACATCGAGATATACATGGTCGTCGCCGTGCAACTTCATTTCAGAGTCAATAGCACGCGCCACAATATCACGAGGAGCGAGCGACAAACGCGGGTCATACTTCTGCATAAATTCCTCGCCGCGCAAATTACGCAACACAGCGCCATAACCGCGCATTGCCTCGGTAATAAGGAACGACGGACGATCGCCGGGGTGGAATAACGCTGTGGGATGGAATTGGATAAATTCCATATCGGCAACATCGCCCTTTGCGCGATATACCATTGCTATACCATCGCCGGTAGCGACAAGGGGATTCGTTGTTGTCTGATACACAGCCCCAACGCCACCCGTTGCCATCACTGTAACGCGAGACAAGAAAGTATCAACTTTTCCCGCGGCGATATCAAGCACATACGCACCATAGCAAGTAATATCCGGCGTGCGACGAGTTACTATTTTTCCTAAATGATGCTGTGTGATAATTTCTATTGCAAAATGATTATCGAAGATGTCAATATTCTCCGACGCCTGCACTGCTGCAATAAGGCTCTGCTGAATCTCGAAACCCGTATTATCGGCATGGTGCAAAATACGAAACTCCGAATGGCCGCCTTCGCGATGCAAGTCGAAACTACCGTCAGGCTGTTTGTCGAAATCAACACCCCATTCGATAAGTTGTCGAATTTGTTCAGGAGCCTGACGCACAACCATTTCCACAGCCTTAGGATCACTAAGCCAGTCGCCGGCAACCATAGTGTCGTGAATATGTTTGTCAAAATCGTCTACGGCAAGATTTGTTACCGATGCGACACCACCTTGGGCCAAGGCGGTATTTGCCTCATCCAGGCTTGTTTTACAGATTAGCGCGACATGGGCGCCTTCTCGGGCTACTTTGAGGGCAAAGCTCATTCCGGCGATGCCAGACCCGATGACAAGATAGTCGTATTGATAAGTCATGTCCTTCTTTTATAAGGTCACCACAAAATTAAAAAAAATGAATGAGAAATCTCTACATACACCAACAAAATTTTAAAAATATATCTATTAACGCCAAATACGCCCCTCTTTTCCGCGCTCATCATAACATAACGTCTCTCGCCTTTGTTCTTTGGCATTTTTTTGCGTAAATTTGCGCTATGAAAACGAGTGCTAATAAGAAATACATAACAGTCTACTGCGGCTCATCGTCACAGCTTTCGGAAATATATCTCAACGCCGCCACTGCCCTCGGCAAAGAAATCGCCAACGCCGGCGCTACTCTTGTAACCGGCGCCGGCAAAACAGGTATGATGGGAGCAGTCGCTGACGCCGCTCTTAACAACGGTGGCGATGTTCATGGCATAATTCCGCAATTTATGGTAGACAGAGGCTGGCAACACAACGGTCTCTCTGAGCTCGAGATAACACCGGATATGCACTCTCGTAAAAGTCGCATGGCTGCTCTCGCTACCGGCTGTATCGCTTTGCCCGGAGGGGTGGGCACTTTCGAAGAGCTTACTGAAATCATAACATGGAAACAGTTGGGGTTGTTCAAAGGCAACGTGGTCATTTTTAACGTTGACGGATATTACGATGCCTTGTTGGCTATGTTCGACACCGCCGTAAAATCCAAATTCATCCCCACCGATCACACCAAGCTATACAGCGTTGCCACCGATGCCGCCCAGGCGTGCCGTCTCGCTCTATTGCCGACATCTGACATCACCCTCAGCCCCAAATTTTAACACGAAATGCGCCCGAGTCTGACACCTCCGCGAACAGCGCCGGAGACACTCAATACCATATTGTTCGACTCCATCGCCGCCGACACCGTCAGCGGACGCGTGCCTCATTTCATCCCGAGAAACAAAGCAAACACACTTCAGGCTAACGCTATCGCAGACAGCCTCGCTTCTGTGCGACTTCCAGAAATACCTTACGGCACTCGACAAGGTATCGAAGGAAACAAACTTCCACCATCATACATACACAGCACACCCTTCGCCCTCATCCTGGTCAGCTTCTTCCTCATAGCAAGCTTCAACGCCGGCAATATCATTCGCGCACTGTCGGCTTATCGTGCTGAACTATGGAGCATCCGTCGCCGGCCCAACCTTTTCGACGAAGAACAATCCGCACCTATACATATTGCAACAATTCTTGCAATAATGTACATTATCTTTAGCGGAATAATTGTATACAACCTCCACGGAGTCCCATCATGTCCCACTTTTATTGGGGCAATGACCGCAATAGGGCTTGCCGGTGCATATTACGTCTTACAATTAATTGTATATTGGCTTGTAGGATTTACATTTTCAAGTGCCGAAGGTACAACGCGATTTGTCGGCGGATTTGTCGCCACACAGGCCTTTGTCGGCTTATGTTTGGCAATCCCGGCAATATTGCTCGTTTTTTGTCCTCAATGGCACTTCGCACTCATAACAACCTCTATTACAATATATTGTATCTCTAGAATAATTTTCATTGCCAAAGGTTTTAGAATTTTTTATAACGGATTTTTATCTTTGCTTTATTTTATTTTGTACCTTTGCACCGTAGAAATTCTGCCGATACTCGTCATCTGTCGAATAAGTACAATATTTATGACAGAGTCGTTGTAATCCGGCAATTGTTGCAACAAACAATTGTACAAAGAGTGAAGATCAAAAAAATTCTCGTATCTCAGCCGAAACCGGCATCTGACAAGTCGCCATATTACGACATTGCCACCAAGCACGACGTAGAAGTAGTATTCCGCCCCTTCATTAAAGTTGAAGGTTTGTCTGCAAAAGAATTCCGTCAGCAGAAGGTCAACTTATCCGAATTCACTGCATTAATTTTCACAGCGCGTACAGCTATCGACCATTTCTTCCGTTTGTGCGAAGAAATGCGAATCACCGTTCCCGCGACTATGAAGTATTTCTGTACTAACGAAACCATCGCCAACTACCTACAGAAATACATTGTTTACCGCAAACGCAAAATCTTTGCATCTACCACCGGTAAGCTCGCCGACCTCATCCCCGCGATGCAGAAGCACAAAACTGAAAAGTATCTTTTCGCCATGAGCGAAGCCAACGACGGTTCAGAAACAGCACTGCTCGCCGCTAACAAAATTATTGCAACCCCGGCTGCGATGTACCGCACCGTGTCTAACGACTTCGGCCCCGACGAAGCTTTCGATTACGACATGCTCGTTTTCTTCAGCCCTGTGGGTATTGAATCGTTGTTGAAAAACTTCCCCGACTTCAAGCAAGACGAAAAAGTTATTGCTACTTTCGGCGTTCCCACAACCCAAGCCGCCAAAGACGCCGGCTTGCGTGTTGACATCGAAGCTCCTTCTCCCGAATCTCCTTCGATGACTGCTGCTATCGACCGTTTCCTCAACAACAACGAGGAATAATTACCTCTCGGCGCTTCTTGCTAATGAAACAATTCGGACTATACAAGAAGCAGAAGCTCTGCTCGCAGATTGCCATCGATAATCTTTTTAGCGGTGGCGATTTGTCGCGTTTGGCTTTCCCTATTCGCATGGTAGTACGTCGAAACGACCGTCGACACTCTGACGCGCCTATAACTTTCCTTATAAGTATCCCCAAAAAACGACTACGCCACGCCGTCGACCGCGTGTTAATGCGCCGACGTATTCGCGAAGCGTTCAGGCTCAACCACGCCGCTTGCAATCTTCCGCTAGATACCCGAGTCGACGTTGCTTTCATTTACGTCAGCAACAAACTCGAACCCTACGCCCACGTCGAACGCGCCATGCGACGCCTTCTTGACAACATTGCTCGACACTACGCTTCTGACAACAACGCCGATGAATAATTTCCTAAAAGCTATCACCAACGCCGCACGTCGCGGCGTTGTGTGCTTATTAACAGCACCGATATTATTTTACCGCGCCGCTATTTCGCCGCTTTTTCCTCCTTGTTGCCGCTTCACCCCAACTTGCAGCCAATATGCCCTCGAAGCAATACGCAAGCACGGACCCATAAAAGGCACTTGGCTAGCTATCAAGCGAATACTACGTTGTCACCCCTGGGGCGGCAGTGGTTACGACCCCGTGCCATAGACTATGAAGCCATCTCTCAGCCACTTCTCAGACATACATAGCCACACCCTCCGAGGCAACGACATCATAACCAACCTCTACCCCGGCGACGACATTACCGGAAACATAGGCAACGTATGGTACAGCATCGGCATACACCCCTGGCACACAAACGCCACCCCCGACGAACTCGACAAAGCATTATCCATCCTCGCCAATGCCGCCACCGACCCGAGAGTCGTTGCCATAGGCGAAGCCGGGCTTGACGCTATTCGCGGCGCTGACGCCGAAACTCAAGAACGTATTTTCACCGCTCAAATACAAATTGCCGAGCGCCACCAACTACCACTGATAATTCACTGCGTTCGCCGGTATGGCAGACTCATGGAATTACACAAACACCTGCACCCGACAACACAATGGGTCATCCACAGCTTCCGCGGCAAACCCGAATTAGCACGCCAACTATCAGCACAAGGCATAGGCATCTCCCTCACCACACCGCGTCAAGACATTGCCGACGTAGTGCCACAAAAACTGCTCTTTCACGACAGCGACTAAACACCTCGACACCCGAGCGCAAATGCTCTAAAAAAGCACAAATACAGCAATTAAACAGAAATTGACCGTATAAATAACCCAAAAACGACATTTCACGATTAATTTTAGCCTGTAAAAGGGCTTATAAATCGATAATTTTCGCTAATTTTGCCTTTTGAAATGCCCACAGGCTTTAACGAGCCAAAAATCAGTCTACAATGAGTAAAGAATATAAGCGCACACTAATCACCGCCGCTCTCCCCTACACTAACGGCCCCGTCCACATCGGCCACCTCGCCGGAGTATATGTTCCCGCCGACATTTATGCACGTTATCTTCGTCTGTCTGGACGTGACGTTCTATTCGTAGGCGGTAGTGACGAACACGGCGTGCCTATCACTCTTAAAGCACGCGCAGAAGGCGTTACTCCTCAAGATATTGTCGATCGATATCACAAACTTATTAAAGAATCCTTCGAACAGCTGGGCATATCTTTCGATATTTACTCACGCACAACTTCGGACATCCACAGCGAAACCGCTTCGGAATTCTTCCGTCGTCTATATGACAACGACCAATTCATCGAACAAAGCTCGGAACAGCTTTACGACCCCGAAGCAAAGCAATTCCTCGCCGACCGATACGTCACCGGCGAATGTCCTCACTGCCATAACCCCAAAGCTTACGGTGACCAATGCGAAGCCTGCGGCACATCGCTTAACGCCACCGACCTCATAAACCCTCGAAGCACCATCAGCGGCGCTACCCCCGAATTGCGCCCTACCCGTCACTGGTACCTACCTCTCGACCGCTGGGAACAGCGTTTGCGCTCTTGGATTCTCGATGGGCACAAAGAATGGAAATCTAACGTTTACGGCCAATGCAAAAGCTGGCTCGACATGGGCTTGCAACCCCGCGCCGTTTCTCGCGACCTCTCTTGGGGCGTGCCCGTGCCCGTTGAAGGTGCTGACGGCAAAGTCCTTTACGTTTGGTTCGACGCGCCTATCGGATACATTTCAAATACTAAAGAGCTCCTCCCCGACACTTGGGAACAGTGGTGGAAATCTGACGACTCTCGACTTATCCACTTTATCGGAAAAGACAACATCGTATTCCACTGCATCGTCTTCCCTGCCATGCTCATGGCTTACGGCGACAACTTCCAGCTTCCCGACAACGTTCCCGCAAACGAATTCTTAAACCTCGAAGGCGACAAAATCAGTACCTCTCGTAACTGGGCCGTTTGGTTGCACGAATACCTTGCCGACTTCCCCGGCAAACAAGATACTCTCCGTTACGTCTTGACTGCTAACGCTCCCGAAACAAAAGACAACGACTTTACTTGGGCAGACTTTCAAGCACGCAACAACAACGAACTCGCTGCCATCCTCGGCAACTTTGTCAACCGCGTCACAGTATTGACAAACAACTACTTCGAAGGCATCGTTCCCGCCGTCGGCGAATTACAAGCCATCGACACCGAAGCCTTCGCCGAAATGCAGCGCCTCAAAGAAAGCCTCTCGGCAAACCTCGAAACATTCCACTTCCGCGAAGCGCTTAAAGACGCTATGGGCTTTGCTCGCCTCGGCAACAAATATCTTCAAGACTGCGAACCCTGGAAACTATGGAAAGCCGGCGATAAAGAACGAGTTGCTACTGTTATGAACGTATGTCTACAGATATGCGCCTCTATTGCAATCGCCATGGAACCGTTCATGCCCTTCAGCAGCGGCAAACTCGCCTCTACCCTAAACATGGGTGAATTGTCATGGGCACAGCTCGCCACTTCAGACCTCATCCCCGCAGGTCGTCAGATTGGCAAGCCCGAAATTCTCTTCGAAAAAATCGACGACGACGCCATCAAAGCTCAGACCGACAGACTCGAAGAAATCAAGCGCCAAAACACTGTCAACGCATGGGAACCCGAACCCGTCAAAGAAACAATACAAATGCCCGACTTCGAAAAACTCGACCTTCGCGTAGGTACAGTGCTCGAATGTGAACGCGTTAAGAAAGCCAACAAGCTTCTTTGTTTCAAAATCGACGACGGCACCGGCAAACCCCGCACTATTGTCAGCGGTATAGCAGAACACTATCACCCCGAGCAACTTATCGGCAAACAGGTGATCTTCATCGCCAACCTTGCCAGCGCCAAGATTCGCGGAATCGAATCTCAAGGCATGATTCTTTCAGCACTTAACGCCGACGGCAGCCTTATCGTTGCCGCTCCTTCAGCAAATACCGCTCCAGGTGCGCAAGTTAAGTAATTTCCTTACGGCTAACTCCATCACGGCATGAAACCTAAAATATTAATCATCTACACCGGTGGTACCATCGGAATGATAGAGGACCCTGTCACCAAGGCCCTCATACCGTTCGATTTCTCTCACCTGATGGAGAACGTACCTAAGGTAAAGATGCTCGACTACGAAATCGACAACATACAATTTCATCCGCCAATCGACTCGTCCGACATGGACCCGTCGCATTGGCAGATAATAGCACGCGGCATTGCCGAGAACTACGACAAATACGATGGCTTCGTTGTCCTCCACGGCACCGACACCATGGCATATACCGCCTCGGCTTTGTCGTTCATGCTCTGCAACCTCAGCAAGCCCGTAATTATCACCGGTTCGCAGCTCCCTATCGGCGAAGTGCGTACCGACGGTGAAGAAAACCTCATCACCGCCCTACAAATCGCCGCCGACAAGAGCCCCGACGGAGTCCCTACCGTGCGAGAAGTAGCCATTCTGTTCGAAAACTACCTCTGGCGTGGCAACCGCGCTACCAAACGCTCTGCCGACAACTTCAACGCCTTCAAAAGTAACAACTACCACGAACTCGCCAAGATAGGCCTCGGCATACACTTCTATCGCGACGCTTTGTGCCCTCTTCACCACAAAGCACCTCTCGACCCGCGCTATAACATGGACACCAACGTTATGGCCATAGACCTATTCCCGGGCCTCGACGAGCGCGTAATGAGACATATGCTTGAAACCCCGGGCATAAAAGGTATCGTTCTCCGCACCTACGGCGCCGGAAACGGCCCTACTTGGCCTTGGTTCTCGAAAGCTATTAAAGACACTCTCGACCGTGGCGTTGTTATCCTCAACGTTACACAATGCGTCAACGGAGGTGTACACACAAATCGTTACATCGGCGGCGACCTTTTAGCCAGCTTAGGTGTTGTATCAGGACACGACATGACTTTCGAAGCTGCCATCACTAAAATGATGTTCCTCTTCGGTCTCGGCCTCGACTCTGCCGAAGTGGCTCGCCGTTTGGCCTTGCCTCTCGCCGGTGAACTTACTCTTTCGCGTCACAAATAAAAATGACCCACATACGCACATACATCGTAGCATTTCTGACACTCATAAGCACAGCAACCGCACCGCTTATGAGTGCAGCTAACGATGATGCGCCGCAATGGGAACAAATATCAAACAAAACCACCACCGACGAATCGGGAACCGCCGCTGTTGATATGCGTCGAGACCCCGTCGAAGTTGTTGTGCGGGACGGTGCTATTTACCTCACCGCTGATGCCCCGATAAAAGTTCAAGTCTACTCTATTCTAGGGCAATTAGTTGCTTCGAAACAAATTCAGCAAGGCACAGTACGCCTAACATTACACCAACATGGCGTTTACATCTTAAAAGCCGGAGCACTTACTCGTCGCATCAACATTTAACCCCCACACAGCCTTATGGCCGAAACTATTAAAGTAAAAATCTGCAACAGCTCGGCCAACGCCCTGCCCACATACGCCACCTCACTATCTGCCGGCCTCGATATACGCGCCGCAGTAGATAGCCCCGTCACTATTGCCGCCGGGGCTCGAGCGCTCATCCCTACAGGCTTACGCGTAGCTCTTCCCGAAGGCTACGAACTGCAAATACGTCCTCGCAGCGGTTTGGCTTTGCGTTCCGGTGTTACTGTTCTAAACTCACCCGGCACTATCGATGCCGACTATCGTGGCGAAATTGGCGTTATTTTAATTAACCACTCCAACGAAGATTTCACTGTTGCCCCCGGCGACAGAATTTGCCAAATGGTACCCATGGCTGTGCCTACTATTGAATGGCTCGAAGTCGAAACGCTTGACGAAACAGAACGCGGCGACGGCGGTTTCGGTCACTCGGGGGTGTAACTTTTACGTTAATCAACAACTCGTGAAACACAACTCTCTTCGCCTTCTACCCCTCATTCTCACCCTCTGTGCCGCCGTACTTTGCAGTTCGGCGCGACGCACTGCGCCCGACAACGACAACGCTAACGCCAACAAAGCCGAATACATCTTCCTCGAAGCGGCACCGCTCCTTAACAGCAACATCACCGACTACTATATGCTGATGCGCCACGCACAGCATCTCAACCCCAACGACCCTTACATCGCCGGACGTGTCGCTGAAATAGAATACTATCTTCCCACCATCGACTCCGCCGGCACCGCTAATGCATACAAGGCTATGCAGCGACGTCTCGAAGCAAGTCCCGACGAAGATAGCTACGCTCGTGTTGTGGCGGCAGCGGCTCGCGAAAGCAACAACTTCGACGACGAAATAAACGTTTGGCAAACTGTTATAAACGCCAATCCCGACAAGAACGACCCCAAAATGTATCTTGCCGACGCTTTGGCTATGCGCTTCCGTCGCTACCGAAACTTCGATGACAAAAATCGAGCTTTGGCGCTTTATTCATCCCTAATACACGCCTTAGGACCGTCATCGAACATTTCTCTCAAAAAAATGAATCTACACCTTATGGTCGGCGACACCCTCGCGCTAATTGCCGAAGTAGACTCATTACGCCACGGCGCACCCGCTGATGCCAACGCAATGCTTCTCATTGGATCTGTTTATCAGCACATCAACGAAAACGACTCTGCCATAGCTTATTATAACCTTGCCGAAAAAATCGACGCCAACTTAGGCACCGTTTACCTCGCCCGTGCCGATTTTTACGCGCAACAAGGCGACAGCGCCGCTTATGACTCTGAAGTATTCAATGCACTCGAAGCTCAAAACCTCGAATTCGAACAAAAAGCTCAACTCGTTACCGAATACGTCGTTAACCTATACAAAGACAGCACACAGTGGCATCGCATCGACAGCGTATTCACCACCATGCAAGAACTCAACCCCGGGCACCCCGAATTGCACGAACTTTACGCTTCATACAAACGCACCATCGGCCACGACTTGGATGCTGCAAAGCAACTAAATTTTGCCATTGCCCTCGACGCTTATAACGAACGATTGTGGAACGACCTTTTGAACATTTACATCAACAATCAAATGTTCGAAGACGGCCTCACAACAGCTCGCGAAGCCATGACACACTTCCCCGAGTCGCCACAATATGCAATCACGGCATCAATGTTGCTAACAAGCCTAAACCGCGAAGAAGAAAGCCTCGCCCTCTTAGACTCTATAGACATAGCAAAAATTCCGAACCCCTTACAGCGTTCTGCCATATACAGCACTCGTGGCGACTTACAATGGAAACTCGGCATGCCCGATTCGGCAAGAACAAGCTACCGCGCCGCTATTAAAGACGACAAAGAAAATTATATGGCAATGAATAATTTGGCTTACTTCAATGCCCTCGACAACGTAGACCTCGACGAAGCCGAATTATACATCATGATAGCCACCGCTGCCGAACCTACAAACCCAACTTATCTCGACACTTACGCTTGGGTGGAATTCAAGAAAAAAAACTACACCAAAGCACGCGAAATCATCGACCGCACACTCGCCTGCTATCAAACCGTCCAAGCAGATACAACAGCCACAGATAACGCAGCAGAGCCCGATCAAGCATCGGCAGAAATTTACGACCACGCCGGTGACATTTATTATATGACCGGCGAGCCCGACAAAGCTCTCGAATTCTGGAAAAAAGCCGCCGCGTTAGAACCCGATAACGAAAAAATCAAGAAGAAAATTCGCCACAAAGCCTATTTCTTCGAATAACATATCCGATTATGAAAATCAAACACATACTTCTACTCACCTTCGTTGCATCACTTCTATTCACCTCGTGCCGCAGTCAGAAAAAAGCAAGCACAGACAGCAACGAATACACACCATCTGTCGAAAACGCAAAAATCGACACCAAAGCGACTTTCAAATCAATGGCATCAGGCTATGGCTCATGGACAGACGTTCAAATGCCCGTAAAAGTACGCATCACTTCGCCTAAGAATATATCATTCTCCGGCACAGCAAAAATGCAAGCTAACGAAAAACTGTCAATGTCATTACGTTTCATGGGTCTCATGGAAGTAGCATCGCTATATGCCGACCACGATTCTGTAATCGTTGTATCAAAACCCATGGGCATCTACTGCGCCGAATCACTCACTCGCTTCAAAGAAATCTACGGTCTCAGCCTCGCTGATATTCAAAGCCTTCTATTAGGCCAAGCCTTCATCGCCGGCAATGGCGCCGTGAGCCCCAAAGACGCCGACAAATTCAACTTGGCAAAAAACACCGAACTAACAAGCGAAGACGCTGCCATAGTAACAGCCACACCCAAACAAATGCCCGAAGGCCTCGAATGGAACTACAACATCATCACCTCCGACGATGCCGATGCATATAACAGCTCAATGAACATCCGTGCCGGCTCACACTCTCCCATCACCTGCACCTTCGTCGAGCCGTCAAAGACCCCTGCCGGAAAGGTAACATCCGTAGTCGGCATCAACACCCGCGCTGCCGGTCAATACATCGCGTGCTCAATAAATTGGAGCCTCGATCGCGCAAGTTGGAACGAAGGCGTAGAAATTGAAAAGCCCCGTATTTCAGGCTCTTTGCGTCGAATAGCAGCAGAAAAAGTGCTTGAAATACTGAAAAATGTATAAACTTTAAAGCGAATCTTGTTACATAAGTATAGATGCAAGCACGCATTTAAGCCCTATTAACAAGATTTCACTAATCGACATAAAATACATAATAACGTAATTTTGAGTAAATTATAAGCATTTTTACAAAACTATCAGATATTTTTAACGTCTAAAAATTTCGGTAATTGGGAAAAAATTGCTTACTTTGCAGCGAAAATACGTGAATATACTAATCAAAATATAAAAACGATTATGTCTGAAATTGCAGAACGCGTTAAGAACATCGTAGTAGACAAACTCGGTGTAGAACCTGAAAAGGTAAACGAAAGCGCATCATTCGTTACAGATCTCGGCGCTGACAGCCTCGACACTGTAGAACTTATCATGGACTTCGAAAAGGAATTCGAAATCACAATTCCTGACGAAGCTGCTGAAAAGATCAAAACTGTAGGCGACGCTATCGCTTACGTAGAAGCACAAAAAGCCTAATAGGCCGGCTTCAGCCAGCAACAGCACACGCCGCCGCTGACAGGCTCCTTCACGGGAGTGCCGAGCGGCGGTTTTGATATGTTATCATCGTGTCTGTTGCTCATTATTATAATTTAAAGACTCAATAAGTATATTTTATGGAACTCAAACGAGTAGTAGTCACCGGTATGGGCGCCATCACGCCACTCGGTAACGATGTGCCCTCCACATGGGAGGCTGCAAAGGCCGGCGTCAGCGGCGCGGGACCTATCACGCACTTCGATGCAAGCCTGTTCAAAACTCAGTTTGCTTGCGAAGTAAAAAACTTTAAACCCGAAGAGCACTTCGATCGTCGCAAACAGCGTCAACTCGACCTTTATGCTCAATACGCTCTCGTAGCTGCTCGTCAGGCGGTTAAAGACTCTAAAATTGAAGAAGATGCCGAAAACGGCAAAGTTGACAAGGACCGTGTCGGTGTTATCGTTGCCGCCGGTATCGGTGGTCTTCACACTTTCGAAGAAGAAGCCGGATACTATGCCACACACCCCGAAATGGGCCCCAAATACAACCCCTTCTTCATCCCCAAAATGATTGCCGACATCGCTTCGGGTCACATCTCGATGGAATACGGCTATCATGGCCCCAACTACGGTGTCGTTTCTGCTTGCGCTTCTTCAAACAACGCTATCATCGACGCTTTCAACCTCATCCGTCTCGGTAAAGCAGACGTCATCCTTACAGGTGGTGCCGAAGCTGCTATATACCCTGCCGGCGTTGGCGGTTTCAACTCGATGCACGCTTTGTCAACTCGCAACGACAGCCCCGAAACTGCATCTCGTCCCTTCAGCAAGAGCCGTGACGGTTTCGTTATGGGTGAAGGTTCGGCTGTGCTCGTTCTCGAAGAGCTCGAACACGCTCTCGCTCGCGGTGCGCACATCTACTGCGAAGTAGCCGGTGGCGGCCTCAGCGCTGACGCTCACCACATCACTGCTACTCACCCCGAAGGACTCGGTGCTAAACTCGCTATGAAACGCGCGCTCGAAGATGCCGAAATGACTACCGAAGACATTGACTACATCAACGTTCACGGTACATCTACCCCCGTTGGCGACATCTCTGAAGTTAAAGCCATCGTTGACCTCTTCGGCGAAAATGCTTACAAACTCAACATCTCTTCAACAAAATCTATGACCGGTCACCTCCTCGGTGCTACAGGTGCTATGGAAGCTGTTTTCAGCGTTAAGGCTGTTGAAGAAGATATCGTTCCCCCGACAATCAACCACGACCCTGAAGATGTAGACGAAGAAATCGACTACAACCTCAACTTCACCTTCGGCACAGCACAAAAACGCACTGTTCGTGCTGCGCTTTCTAACTCTTTCGGTTTCGGCGGCCACAACGCTACCGTTATCGTTAAGAAGTTCGTGAAGTAATTCAATCTCGGTCACTACATACACAGGCCGCCTAACCTTTTATAAGGTGGCGGCCTGATTTTTTATTAACGGCACCAACGCCCTATCACTCTGCATAATATGACTATCGGCATCATCGTAGCCATGGACAAAGAGCTATCATTGCTCCTCCCTCTCCTTAACGACATCCGCGAAGAACAGCACGGACGCCACCACTTCCACGTTGGCACTGTAGCAGCTCACACAATCATAGCAACAAAATGCGGCATCGGCAAAGTTAACGCCGCCCTCGGCACTCAAGCTATGATTGACGCATACACCCCCGAATTGATTATCAACAGCGGCGTTGCCGGCGGCACAGGCATGACTGACGACCCCGCTCGCGTGCTCGACGTAGTGCTCGCTTCTGAAATAGCATACCACGACGTATGGTGCGGTCCGGGCACCATTGAAGGTCAAGCAGCAAACTGCCCCGCTTTCTTCACCTGCCCGCTTTCTGACGACATTCGTAAAGCTATCGGCGCTAAAGAAGGCCTCATCGCTTCCGGCGACATCTTCGTCGACAACCCCGCCGACCTCGCGCGCATAACAAAACTATATCCCAACGTCCTCGCCGTAGATATGGAATCTGCCGCTATCGCCCACACCTGCCACCTCGCAAACGTGCCCTTCGTATGCTTGCGCGTTGTCAGCGACACCCCCGGTGATGGTGGTAATGCCGCCGCTTACGAACGCTTCTGGCTCGACGCGCCCGAACGAACTTTCAACGCCGTTGAAAAGCTCATCAAAGCCCTATAATGAAAGACATTAAGGCAATACGCGGCACCGCTCTTCTTCATCGCATGATAGAAGAAGGCGAGCACGAGCAACAAGACTTCAAATATGCCATTAGCGACGCGCCCAAAATAGCGCGTTCGCTATCGGCGTTTGCCAATTGTCATGGAGGGCGACTTCTTATCGGAGTCAAAGACAACGGCACCATCGCCGGAGTGCGTAACGAAGAAGACATTTACGTTGTCGAGCTCGCTGCCGAACGCTATTGCCAACCACCCGTCTCTGTCGATTTCAAAGCCTACCGCGACGGCACTGCTCACGTAATAGTAGCATCTGTCGAAGCTACCAACATTCGTCCCGTCTATGCCCTCGAAGCTAACGGACACAAAAAAGCATATTACCGCGTCGCTGACGAAAACATTGTCGCACACCCACTAATGGTACGATCATGGCAACTTGCCGGCGGCGACGAACCCGTAATTTTCCGCCCTGACGGTCCGCTCCCTGACGTTCTCAACGCACTTTGCCGACACGGTAAAATCGATGACATCATGGAGCTTGCAAGAGAACTTCATATCACTCGAAACTCCGCCGAAGATGCAGTAGCTCAACTAGCTGCTCTCGGACTAGCTGATTTCGCATTCAACGGAACAAACTTCAGCATCATACCGGTAAATAGCTAGCTCTTTGATATTTTTTTGTTAGACAAGGCAATAAAGTAGGCTCATCGTGAGTTAATCAATTAGCTTTGTCGGCAAATTCCGGCAGCATAAATAATATGAAATCAATCTTTCGCCTCATAACATTAATCATCGCGATAGGCATGACGCACAGCGCCGTAGCCCAAGACGGCAAAAACGAATTCAACCCTATCGAAACCGGTGTAACATCCCTCAGCATCGCTCCTGACGCCCGCGGCGCAGGCATGGGCGACCTCGGCGCTGCTACAGAACCCGACGCTTACTCTCAGTATTGGAACCCATCAAAATACGCGTTCGCGTACAGCCAAGCTGCAGTTTCTTTAAGCTACACTCCGTGGCTGAGAAAACTCGTTAACGACATCTTCCTCGCCGACCTCTCAGGATATTACAAAATCGGCTATGACGACAACCAAGCCATCAGTGCTTCTTTGCGTTATTTCTCTCTCGGCGAAGTTTCGATGTCTGAAATGGAAGGATCGGTAGGCCAAACCCTCAACCCTTACGAAATGTCGTTTGACATCGGCTACTCTCGCAAACTGTCAGAGAGCTTTTCTATGGGTGTAACCTTCCGCTACATCTACTCAGCGCTTGGCTTCTCGGAAAGCTATGCCGGCGACCAAAACACCGGCGCGTCCGCTTTCGCTGCAGACATCTCGGGCTTCTATACTTCATACCCCATGGTAGGTCGAAACGAATGTCAATGGTCGTGGGGTTGGAACATCAGCAACATCGGCTCAAAAGTGAGCTATGACGGTGGCGAAAATCCTGCTTTCTTGCCAACAAACCTCAAGATCGGCACAATGTTTACATTCCCCTTGGCAGACTATCACACCCTCGCCATCGGTCTTGACCTCAACAAACTCCTCGTTCCCACAAAACCCCGTCGCTCTGACTATGCCGACGGCATCGAGGGCGAAGAAGAATACATCAAAGAACTCGAAGACTGGAAAAATATGTCGTCGATTTCCGGCATCTTCAAATCGTTCAACGACGCCCCCGGCGGAATGAAAGAAGAATTGCGAGAAATCAACTTCAGCCTCGGTGCTGAATATGCTTACAACCAACAATTCTTCCTCCGCGGCGGTTACTATTACGAAAACGAATTCAAAGGCAACCGAAAATACTTCAGCCTTGGTGCCGGTTTCTCGCTCAACGTATTGCGTCTTGATGCGTCTTACATGATTGCTACCGCACAAACCTCACCGCTCGACCAAACTCTCCGCTTCTCACTAACCTTCGACATGGATGGTCTCCGCGACCTCGTCGGCAGCCGTCGTTAATATGAAATGCCCCTTCCGTATCGGTAATGGCTACGACGTTCATCGCCTCGTCGAAGGCCGCCAATGCATCATTTGCGGTGTAAACATACCCCACGACAAAGGCTTGCTCGGACATAGCGATGCCGACGTTGCACTCCATGCTCTTTCTGATGCACTTCTCGGTGCCGCTGCGCTAGGTGATATAGGCCTTCACTTCCCAGACACCGACGAACGTTGGAAAGGTGCCGATTCTCGAAAACTCCTTCGACACGTCGTTCATATTATCGCACAACAAGGCTATGTTCCCATCAACGTTGACATAACCATTATAGCCCAAGAACCCAAAATGCGTCCTCATATTGACAACATGCGCGCTAACGTTGCCGAAGACCTCGCTATAAGCATCGACTGCGTAAGCGTTAAAGCCACCACAACAGAGCGACTCGGATTCACCGGGCGCGCAGAAGGCATAGCTGCTCAAGCGACAGCGCTTATTCAACGAGTAGACTAACATTTTGATAAAATTCAATAAATCAATACATTTTAAAAGAAACGGCAACTAAAAAAGTTGCCGTTTCTTTTTTGACACACCCCAAATTACCGAGCAGAAGCTCAAATCTACCATTTTGCCACACTTTGCTTGCATTTTGACGCATATTTTATATATTACCCACTTTTATTTAAATTTAGTCTATAATATTTCATTTTTTCACAACTTTTGTGATGTAGATAACAAATTTTATGTAACTTTGCGCATCGAAACGACAAAAAGTATCGACATAATAAATCAATCACATAAATTAACAATCAAAACAACACCATGCGCAAAGCCTTGTTATCAATGTTGGCAGCAGCAGCCTTAGTAGGCGGCGCCCCAACAAATGTGTATGGAGAGGCCGTAGCGGCCACTCGCGGCGTGGTGCGAGTTAAGCTGCAACCCGAAGTTGCCCAGACTGTCGCGAGAGCGCCTCGTCTAAATGCTCCGGGCGGACAAGTCACCTCAGGTGTAGAATCGCTTGACAACGCACTCAATCTTATCTCCGGCGTAAGCATCCGACCGATGCTGCCTCCAAACCCCAAATTTGCTGAACAACGTGCTAAGTACGGACTCGACCAATGGTATATCGTTAACTTCGACGAACGCCTTGCGCCAGAGTCCGTTCTTGAATCTTTGGCAGACGTTGCCGGCGTAATGAACGCTGAAGTCGTTAAACCGATGGAGCTTAAAGAAGGCAATGGAGCCTTCCACTCAGCAACAACGGTAGCGGCTAAAGCTCCCGCAACATATCCGTTCAACGACCCCCGCTTGCCCGAACAATGGCACTATAAAAACTTTGGTACCAAGGGTCAGCAGGTAGCAGGCGCGGATATCAACCTTTTTGACGCATGGCAAATTGCGACAGGTAACAAAGACGTTGTTGTAGCTGTCATCGACGGCGGTATCGACTACACCCACGAAGACCTCGCCGCAAATATGTATGTTAACACAGCCGAACTCAACGGCACCGAAGGTGTCGACGACGACGACAACGGATACATCGACGATATCTACGGCTTCAACTTCTGCACAATGTCCGGCGAAGTATACCCTCACTCGCATGGTACACACGTTGCAGGTACTGTTGCTGCCGTTAACAACAATGGCATCGGCGTCGCAGGCGTTGCCGGTGGTAACGGCACAAAAGATTCCGGCGTAAAACTTCTTTCATGCCAGGTTTTCGACAGCCGTCAAGGCTCTGGCGATGGTAACTTTGCCGAAGCAATCATCTACGCAGCCGAAAAAGGCGCTACCATAGCTCAATGCTCATGGGGTTGGGCCGATGAAGGATACTACGAAATGGCTGTTCTTGAAGCCATCCGCTACTTCACCGACCTTGCTCGCAACGACAAAATGACCGGCGGTCTTATGATTTTCGCTGCCGGCAACGAAGGTGCTACCGGTAATTACTATCCCGCTTGTATGCCCGAAGTTGTGTCTGTTGCCGCGATGTCTAACGATCTTCGCCCTGCAAGCTACTCTTGCTTCGGCGAATGGGTTGACCTTATCGCCCCCGGTGGTTTGCTCGACTACGGTCAATCGGAAGGTATTTTGTCAACTCTTCCCAACAATGATTACGGCTTCAACGAAGGCACCTCTATGGCAACACCTCACGTTTCCGGTATTGCCGCTTTGGTTCTTTCTAAATACGGCTCACCATCATTCACAAACGAAATTCTTCGCACTCAACTTATTACGTCAGTAAACGACTTCTACGGTTACAACGACGGTATCAACGAAAAATTCCGTGGCGAATATGGTGCCGGATATATTGATGCATACAAAGCACTTCAGATGGGCGACGGCACTGCTCCTGCGGCTGTTGGTGACTTCACTTTACAAGCAGCTCAGGACTACATCGTTGTTAATTGGACCATTCCCGAATCTAGCGACAACAACGTACACTCGCACATCATCTACTACTCTACCGAGCCCTTTACCGCCGACGATTTGTCTAAAACAAAAACCGTCATCGCCGACACCAAGTTTGCTAACTCAGGCGATACCTTTAGCCAGCAAATCTCAGGCCTTTCTCCGCTAACAAAATATTACGTTGCCATCACTGCCGTAAACCGTTGGGGCACAGCAGCTGCAATGTCTCCCGTCAAAGAAATTCAGACCAACGAAGGTCCGAAGATGACTCTCAATGTTAGCGACCTCACACTCAGATCTACCGCTGACGCTCCTATTAGTGAAGCATCTTTCGTTATCGGCAACGAAGCTGAAGGTATACTTAACTGGACAGCATCGAAAGCGATGAAATCTGTATCATTAAGCACCTACTCACGCAAGCCCGTTAACCCCACTCCCGGACGTATGGCTTCTACTTTCAGTGGCAAAATCCAAGGATTGGCTAACACTTCAAAGAGTGCAGGCACTGTCGCTAGCGATTACATTGCTTCTGAATATCCCAAGACACTCAAATACTACGACACATACTATGCAGTCATCGGCGATAGCGACACCAGCTTGCCTAACTCTATGGCTCAGCTTTTCTGGGTTGACCCCGAAGTATATCCCCAAGGATTCAACCTCACCGCGCTTACTGTTGACTACACCTACGGAAAGAACCCCGTTATCGAAATCTACCGTGGCCCAACACCTATCAGCAGCGCTACTTTGTTGCAACGCGTAGAATACAGCTACTTCGTTTCAAACTACAATATTGCGCTTAACGAACAAATCCACTTTGGCGCTAACGAATCATTCTGGATTGTAGTTCACTTCGAAGGCAACCAAAGCAGCTGGCCTCTCCCCGTGGCTTTATACTCTAAGGATTACAGCTATGTAAGCACTTATAGCTTCATGAGTAATGACTTAGGCAAAACATGGGTACCTCTTAAGAAAGCTCTCGAAGGCTCTCTCTACGAACCCGACGGCGACAAACTTACTTGGGGTATCGTAGCCAAGAGCACAAACCCCAACTTCAGCGAGTTGCTAACTCTCAACCCCGTTAAGGGCACCGTTCTTCCTAACGGAACTCAAACTGTAAACGCCTCTATCGACGGTTCTCAGCTCGTTAACGGTTCTTACAAATTCAATGTAAACCTCAGCACTAACGAAACCGACAACAACAACGTCACCATTCCCGTTTCTTATAACGTTTCAGGCAACAAGGCTGACATTCAAGTTCCCAAAGTTGTTGATTTCGGTTCTTTGCTCGTTGGCGAAAGCAAGACTCTCTCTGTTGAAGTATTCAACAAAGGCTACGGCACTTATAGCGGTAGCAAGTTGGCGGCAAGCATCTATTCTAATAACATTTCATCAACCTCAAGCCACTTCCACGGCCCGTCTTATATTAGCAGTGGTCTTCCCGCTCGCAGCTACACCAAATTCGATGTCACATACACTCCCACCTCGGCAGGTAGCCACTCCGGAGCTATCATATTGAAGAATTCCGAAAAAGAGGAAGTTCGTATCATCGTTCGCGGTGTTGCTACCGACCCGGCAAAACTAAGCGTTGAACCCGCTGTTGTAGAAGCCGACACCCTCGACATCAATGACGAGCCTAAAGTTGTTAGCTTCACCGTTGCCAACGATGGTAACTATCCTCTTGAATACGTATTCCCGAAATTCTCAGACGAAACTATCGAAAACCAAAAGTCTCGTTTGCACCAATTCGGTTATGGCGTAACATCAAACATCGCACAATACAACGACGGCTTCGCCTACAGCGCTCCCGAGCCTCTCGTTAACGCTGTTGACGTTCGTCCCCAAATGAACGACAATGTTTACTTGTCATCGCCCGTTTCTATGGGCTTTGAATTCCCATTCTATGGCAAGAACTACGACAAAGTATACATCACCAGCTTAGGTTTCATCTGCTTTGCTCCCAATGCAGAAACCCTCCGCGGACCTATCACTCCTGTTTCTGAAAGCATTCTCGGCAGCGGCGTTATCTCTGCCTACGGTCGCGAACTACGTTTCGGTGCAAACTCTAAGATCGAATGCGCTAAACAAGACGGTAAATTTATCGTTAACTACTCTAACGTTCTCGGTCTCGTTTATGCCGACCAAAGCAAGCCTATCAGCTTCCGTATCGTCCTCTCGGCTAACGGCGACATCGAAATCTTCTATGACGATTACAATTCGTATGAATTATTCCAAGAAGGTAGCACACTTTACTGCGGTATCGCTGATCCGGAACTCAAAGACGCATATTCAGTTACAGATGCCGATATCGCCGACTACCTCTGCATCGAAGAACGTACAGAACAAAATCACCGTTACGAACGTTTCGTATCAGGCACTGCTGTTAAATTCACAGCTCCCAAGACTTTGTTCGTTCGCAACCTCGACAAGCCCTACGGTTTGATTAACCCCGGCGAAAGCGTTGAAATCAAAGCAACAGTTGCTGCCGACGAAACTCTCGATGCCGGCACTACTTACAATGACCTTGCTATCGTAACCAACGATCCCCATCCCGTTGTTAGCGCCGTTCGCATCAACGCTACTATCACCGGCGCTGCTTATGTTGCCGATGCTGCCCTCGAACTGGATACTATCAACCTCGGTGACGTTTTCCGCACTGCTTCTGTTAAAACTCCCGTTACCATTAAAAACAACGGCCACAACACTCTCACTGTGACTAGCGTTACTCTTAACGGCGAAGACTTGACTCTTAACGACGTTACTGTTCCTTTCACCCTCGATCCTCGCACTGCTAAAGACTTGTTTGTTACCATCAACACTCAAGAAAGCAAAGCTGTTGAAGGTACAGTCGTTATCGCAACAACCGACGGCGAGCTCACCGCTACCGTTAAAGCTAACGTTATCGGTTGCCCCGACGTTGAGCTAAGCCTCGACTATGTATACGAAGAAGTTAACAGCGGCGACGAACTCCACAAAGACCTCGTCATCACCAACCCCGGCGACGAAACTTTGGTTTACTCTGTCGCTCCTAACGACATCGTGAAGCTAGCGTTCAACGAAACCAGCAATCGCTCTATCTCGTACAAATACGAATATTCTGAAGACGACAACAATGTAGAATTTGATTGGGTTGACATCGTAAGCAACGGTCTCGGCACTCAAACTAGCAATTCTTACTACAAGCTGTTTGACTACACCACCGTTGAGCTTCCGTTCGAATTCCCCTTCTACGGTAAGACTTACAACACCATCTACATCTACAACACCGGCTTCATTTCATTCACCCAACGTCACGACGACAACATCTGGCCCGAACCTCCTGTAGAATTCCCCGGTGGTACTATTTACACCAATATCATCGCACCCTACTGGGGCCTTCACTCTCCCAACCAGACCAACACCGCCGGTACATACCACTACATCACCGAAGACCGCGCCGTGATATCATTCATGGAATACGGTAACTCGATGAACTATGACGTTTGCTACCAAGTTATCCTTGAAAAAGACGGTTCGTTCAAATTCCAGTACTATCCCTACAGCTACTCTGCTATCATCCAGAATGCTTACGGTCTTGCCGGTGTTTCTAACGAAAACGGCTCTAAAGGCTTCACTATCCCTGCAAACATGATTAAGTTCAACACCGCTACTCAATTCACCCCCGTATCAGAGGCAACTCTCGAACCCGGTGCAAGCGAAACTATCGGTCTTGACTTCAACACAAAACGCATGGGAGGCGACTTCGAAGCTCCTATCACATTCACCACTAACGTGCCCGCGAAGGAAAACGTTGTTCTTCCCGTTAACGTTAGCATCCTCGGCGTTGCTGATCCCGTATGGCCCGAAGACAGCATCTATGTTGAACATCCTATCGGCTACTACGACTACAACGACCCCGCCATGAATTTGTACGCTGCTTACAGCGCTCAATTCACTATCGGCAACAAGGGTACTGCAGACTTCTACATCGCCGCTATCGAATTTGAATGTGAAACTATCTATGACGATTACTTCGAAGAATACACCCCCGCATTCGGCCTCTTCTACTATGACAAGAACGCAAATGGCGGCTTCGGTGGCGAACCTCTTGCTACTCTTAGCGAATTTGACGGTCAAGGCTCTTGGAGACCGCTATACGAAGGCGAAGGTATTCTCGTTGGTGCAGACGGTGCTAAATTCATGGTGCCGATGTTCACAGAAAGCGAAGCTTACTTCGTTCCCGGAACTCACGAAATGCTCGCACGCATCTACTCTTTCGCTGATGCCGATGCTATTGAACCCGACATCCACGAAATCAAGATCACAATGGTAGTGACCCCGATTCCCGCTATCGCGCTCGACAAAGAAGAAATTTACACAACAGCCGAAAACGACGAATCTATCATCACCGAATCTCTTAACATTATCAACGTCGGCGAATACAAACTCACCTACACCCTCACCCTCGATCCTACCGGCGTAGGCGAATCTGAAGACCCCGGCTTCGGTGATCCCGGCATCGCTTGGGCGCCCAAGAAAGCTCCCGCTAACACTGCTAAACTCGCAGAAATTGCACAGATCCAAAACGCTAAACTTAAAACTAAAGCTTCAACTTACGACGAAACTGCAGTAAGCGCTTACGACCTCCCGCTCAACTTTGAATTCAACGACGCTCTCTACTACCCGCACTCTATCGGTAGCCAAGCAATAATCTATACCTACGGTAGCCAGAGCCTTTACGGCGAATTCATTGCCACAACTACCTATACAGCCCCTGCTGATGGTTTCAACATCTCGCACCTCTACACTGCTGTAAATAGCAACTGCGTTCCCAACTACGAAGTTAAATTCGAAATCATCCAAGGCAGCGATCCCGAAGGCGAAAATGTTATCGGAACAGCTTCATTGGTAATCGAATCACAAGACACACCTGAAGTAGGTCAATTCTTCGTAGTAGCCCTCGACAAGCCCGTATACCTCAGCCCCGGCGAAGAATTCACCATCGTTGCAACATATGCAGCCGGCTCTCCCTACCCTGCATACCTCATAGCTAAAGAAGAACAGGTAATCTCTAACCGCTACCAAGGTTGGGTTGAATCTTACGGATGGTTCGACATCGCAACACTCTTCAAAGACACCTACGGATCTATCGGTTATATCATGACCTGCCTTGAAACCAAAGAAGGTCAGCCCTGGATTCGCCTCATCACACCTGAAAACGGCGTTGTTGAAGTAGGTGAAATGAACGAAATCAAACTCGAAATGAACGCTGC
Organism: uncultured Bacteroides sp.; assembly: GCA_964518705.1. Taxonomy (GTDB): domain Bacteria; phylum Bacteroidota; class Bacteroidia; order Bacteroidales; family Muribaculaceae; genus CAG-873. The sequence goes on along the minus strand of CAZFGV010000003.1, from coordinate 60,835 downwards.
CGCAGCTCGCATGGAAAAGGGCAACACCGCTATGCTCGTAATCAAGAGCAACGACCCCGCAATGCCCCTTATCAACTTCCCCATCATTCTCGATTGCAACGGCAAACCCGTCATCAAAGTTACATCTTCTGTAATCTCAGCTAAAGAAAACAGCACAGTTACAGTTCCCGTAACCGTAAGCGATCCCGAAGGCGACGAAATCACTTTCGAAATCTACGACAACCTCGGTATCACCAAGGTAGAATCATGGACAGTAAGCGAAGGCGATGATGCTGTTGTTACCGCTAACGAAGACAGCACATACACCGTAACAGGCGCTACAATGCCCGTAACCTTCAACGTTGCTATCACCCCCGAATATGGCACAGCAAGCACCGGAAACTCTTTCGTAGTTCTTGTTACTGATAACAACGGTCACGAAGCTACCGCTCGCGTTCGCTACGACATCGAATTCGTCAACCGCGCTCCCGAAGCTGTTGAAACTACCGAAATCAAAGTGAAGAAAGGTGAAATCTCAGCCATCACATCGTTCGAATCACTATTCACCGAACCCGACGGCGACGCTCTCACCTACACCCTTAACGTTGCCGACACCGAAATCGTAGAAGCATACACAACAAACACCGGCGTAATCTTCTGCGGCCTCACTGTTGGAACTACAACAGCAACAGTAACAGCAACTGACGCCATGGGCGCATCTACCGACAACGTTCTCACCATCGTAGTCGACGATGCATCAGGCATCGACAGCGTAACTGCCGCAAACGGAACACTTACCGTTATGCCCAACCCCGTTGAAGATTGGCTCAATGCTCACTGCGACTTCGCTGCCAACGACGTTACATTCACACTCTACGGTGTAAACGGCGCTATCGTAGCACGTCAAACTGCTGACGTCACCAACGGCGACACAGTACAAATGAACGTAGCAGCACTTGCCGCCGGCAACTACATCCTCACCGCCGAATTCGACGGCACAACTCTCGTTGCCCGCGTAGTAAAGCGATAACATCCCTCCACTATAGCTCACTATAGTCAACAGCCCCGGTCCCCCGGGGCTGTTTTTTTTTCCACTATCATACTCCCGGATGTTTCTATAACTCTATGTCGTATTTATTTTGTATCTTTGTAGCAAAGTATAGTAATGAATATAAAAATCGATATAACAAAGACTTATGGAGCTGCTTGCACTATTGCTGTTTTGATAGTGTGGGCTGTGATGATGTTTTATCCGTGTGAGATGTTGTGCGCTCAGCTTGCTACTCTTGTTGGCATCGGGTGCGTGATGTTTTCTCTGATGCGTCGTTTTGTGCCGCGGTCGACGGGAGCGGATTACGTTTTCCTGGCGGCTTGGTCTTTGCTCGGAATTGGTTTTGCATTGAACACGTGGTGGTTCACGACGGCACAAGGTGCGACGTTGGATAAGCCGATTTTGTTTAATGTCGATGCTAATTTTGTATGGAATCATTTGCAGAATCTAAAGGCACACGGGACGTCGAATTTAGGCGTGGAGAGTTTTGGATATGCATCGCTGTTGCATTTATTATCGTTTGGCGGTATTAAGTGGGTGTCGACTTTGATTCATTTTAATATTGCTTGTACTTTAGGTTCAATAATTCTGACGGGCGCAGCCGCGGCTCGTATTGCAGGAAAAAATGATGCAGAGCTATCGCGGCGGATGTCTATCCTTGCGATGGCAGCGATGGCTGTAAATTGCTATCTTATGGCGTCGGGAGCGTTAATTATTAAGGATGCATCTTGCACGCTTATGATGGCTTTGCTTTTGTATTGCATCACTCATCTACGCGATGGCGGTAAGCAAATAGCAGCGGTGGTTACTATTTTTGCCATCATGATTGCAACGACGTATATACGTCCGCATTTGCTGTTTTTCGAAATTGCGATGCTTGGTATATGGGCTGTTTTTGTGTCTGATAGTCGCCGTCGATATATAATCGGATCGTTGATTCTTGTTGCTATTGCGTTGCATTATATTTCTCAGCGTTGTGGCTATGCGTCATTGATATTCAGCGAAGATTCATCGATAGGTTTTATAACAACAGTCGGCCCCGAAAAACGCCTTGAGGCTTATAGCGCAATATCAAATAAATACGGCAACCTTGGCACATTAGAGAAATGTATCCGAATGCCGTTTTCGCTTGCCGTGCAATACTTTATACCCCTCCCATGGGCTTTTATGCGTCATGCCGTATTCGGTCCGTCATTGATATGGGCACATGTTGCCTATCCATGGTATATCGAGGGCGGTATATTCTTGTATTTCTGTTTCTTTTGTTTACGCCGCACCTCACGCCACCTGTTAGCCGTTGGAGCTTTTGCCGTTTTTGCATGGCTCGTAACGGCATACACTACCGGCGGCACCGTGTCGCGCTATTGTTTGCCTTGGCTACCGGCAATAGCTTGCTGTGTGGCGTGGACTATAGCTTCGGGGCAAATGAAGCGTAGTAGTTTCAAACGTTGGAGCATAGCTTTCGGCGCTCTTGTAATTATCGCTTTAGTGGCAATATACATTGTTATCAACCACTATACCCCCGGAGGATGGGTTGCACAATGAAAATCTCTATCATCACCATCACCTACGGCGACGGCGCGTTACTACGCCGCAACATCGACAGCGTACACTCTCAATCGCTCCCTGCCGATGTTGAGGTTGAACATATAATTGTAGACAGCAACAGCATCGAAACCGACGAGGTCGCATATGGGCGCCTATGCGGGTCGACAATCGTCAAGGCACCACCGAGAGGAGTATACAATGCCATCAATGTCGGCATCCACCATGCAAGCGGAGATGTTATCGGGCTTCTAAACGGCTCCGACTCTTATGCTGCACCCGACATCATCGCTGCCGCAGCAGAAGCTATCAAAGATGTAGATTTTATTTTTGGCGACATACAATACACCTCATCCGGCCGTCTTGGCAGAGTATATTCCGCCGCAGGCTACAAAACAGAATATCTCAAACGCGGCTATGCTCCGCCACATCCGTCGCTATTCGTTCGCCACGATGTAGCCAAGAAAGTCGGCGACTATCGCGAAGATTTCGTCATCGCTGGTGATTACGATTACTTTGTGCGACTATTCTTAGGCAACAAACAGCTTCGTTACAAATATCTACCGCGCACTGTCGTCTATATGGAATCCGGCGGTGTGTCCGGCACTTTCAAAAATCGACTAATAACAAACACCGTAGAAATACGTCGCGCGTTAAAGATTAATGGCTATAATATTAGCTGGTTACGACTATTTTTACGTTATTTCTATCATATAAAGCACTGATATGCCAGAATCAACAACACCACCTATTGCATTTGTTTGTCCCGGCAATGAATTCGTTATGCCGTACGTTGACCAGTTATTAGTAACGGCAGATTTCGAGCAATTAAAAAAAGGAGACACTGCAATAATGCTATCATCGACAGATATTTACGAGCCTGATTCTGAAAAAATCATAGATGAAGCAAGCCCATTACGCACAACAAGCGCATGGAAAAAGTCCGAAGACGACTTTATACAAGCTAGCGAAACACGCGGTTTGAAATGGTATATCTTCCGCGCCGCTCCTATCGTCGGCACAGGCATGAATGGAGCAATACGCGAGCTTGCCGAAGAAATTGCCCGCGGCTTGTTCATGCACTTTCCCGGCAATGAAACGCAATTGAGTGTTGTTCATGCGAGCGATATCGCCCGCGCCGCCGAATATGTGTTAACCAACAACGTCGACGGTCATATTTTCAACCTCACCGACAATTGCGACCCCACCCTCCACGACATCGCCGAGGCGTTGGCATACAGAATGAAAAATAAACGCATCTCAACCATCAGCACCTTGCCTCAACAATGGTTTATGCGCCTAATCTATGGCCGCAAACGCATGGCACGCTACACAACAACAGCACGCTATTCATCAGCCGCGATACAGTCGCTCGGATTTATGCCAACAAACGTTTGCGACTATCTACACACTCACGTTTACGACGACAACAGCTTGTAATATGGGATTTGCCGACACACTTTTCCAAACCGTTAAGAGCATAGGAAAAATAATACTTCAAAGCCGTCGGAGCAGTTCTCTCAAACACCGCGCAGAAGGCAATCGAATAATTGTAATGGGCAACGGCCCCTCGCTAGCCGACACCATCACAAACCATTTGTCGACACTGCAAAGTAATCCCACACTGGCAGTAAATTTCGCCGCCATTGCGTCTGAATTCGAGCAGCTACGTCCGCGGTATTATGTTCTAGCCGACCCGTATTTCTTCTCCGACGCCCAAGATGCCAATCTACTCCTTCTTCGGGAGCGTTTGAGCGCTGTAAAATGGCAAATGACCCTGCTCGTTCCCGTTGCTATGCGCAAGCGCGCAAAAGAGCTATATCAAATCTCCGACATCGCCACCTTTAACGCCGTCGGCATCGAAGGTTTTAGTTCGTTTTGCCATGCCGCATACTCCGCCGGACTAGGAATGCCGCGCCCGAGGAATGTGCTTATTCCGTCGATAATGCTTGCTATCGAGCTCGGCTTTAAAGAAATCGTTATCGTCGGCGCCGACCATTCATGGATGAAAACCCTTGCCGTAACAGATGAAAACGAAGTAGTATCCATTCAGCCGCATTTTTACGACGACGGCGAGGACGAAAAGCAACGAGTCCGCCATGAATATCGCAACTATCGTCTGCATCAAATAGTAGAAAGTTTTGCCGTAGCATTCCGCAGCTATCATCAAATCGCCGCCTATGCCGCAACGCAAAACGTAACAATCTACAATGCAACAAAAGATAGCTTTATTGACGCCTTTCCGCGTTGCAAGCTATAAAAATTGATTGCTGTCCAATAAAGCCAAAATATTAATTTATAAGCATAAAAAAGGCTGCGCTATTGTGATTGCGCAGCCTTTTTACTACTTAAATATGAACGATTTACTTAACACAAAACTTAAGAGTCTTAGCGCCGTCAGCCGATTGAGCAACGGCAACATATATACCTGCATTGAGCGATTCAGTAGCAACGGCATCGTAGCCTGCAAGAACTTTCACGCCAGAGAGGCTGTAAACTTCGATTTGAGCGCCTTCAGAAGCGAGGACGGTACCATCATAGGTCAACGATACTTCCTTTTCGGTGATAACGTCTTCAACACCGCTACGATCTTCAACTGTGACATGTGCTTTTGCGGTCTTGCCATAGAGGCTTACGGTAATGTCACATTCGCCGGCACTGAGACCCTTGAATGCAATAAGTATACCATTTTCAACGTATTGCATGTCGGTGATTTCGAGCAACGATTCGTTATATTCGCAGGTGAAGCCTGAAACCAAATCTTCGTTAATGTCAGTGCCGGAGATTACGATTGTAATAGCCACTTCTTCATCAACGGCAAGTTTAACATTTGCGGGTTCGATAGCTACAATGTAGTCTTCGAAATAGAGGCAAGGAGAAGTAGTTGACGCTTCAGCCCAAGGCGCTGACAATTCACTACCATATGCGAACGAAAGTTGTTCTTGGAAGAAAGCCTTACCGAGTTCGCTTGCAGCAACAGACTTGCCTTCGGTAGAATTGAGGTCGTCGGCGATAGTGCTGTCAACAATAGGAAGTGTCGAGATAGCATAGTTGTTCACGATAGCAGCATCGGCAGGCATAGGATCGCCATAAATGTAGATGGGTTCCCATGTTGTAGGATCGTATGTTGCATCGATCATTTCAGCCATGTTAGCGCTAGAAGAACCAACAACGCGGTGAACAGTTGTGTTCTGAGTTGCATAACCACCTTCACCGGCTTCGGGAGCTGTTATAGATGAAAGATTTACAAAGTTATTATAAATCAAAGGCTTAACCTCAGCAGTTTCTTCGCCATAGCTTGCCGGTAGAACACCAGCGATACCGCCAACTTGAGCACCGCCACCCCATTGAGGACATTCAGTAGCTGTCAATGTGCCTTCAACGTGGTTGTTGTAGAACGGTACGCGAGCTGCTGTACCAACAATACCGCCGATAGAATACTTACCTGTGATGTTAGCACTAACGTGGCAGTTAACAGCGCCTAAGCCGTTGCTACCTATATAACCGATGATACCACCAACTTCAGTACCGCCAATTAGCGTGCCACGGAAGGTACATGCGCTTACTGATGATTGTGTTGCTGTTGTACAAACAATACCACCGGCGCTATTATAATCTTGAGTTTCAACAGTTCCGCAGAATGTACATTCTGTTATAGCGCTGAATGAATCGGCACCGCCTACGAGACCACCGACATTACCGGTAGATTTTACAGTAGAGTTATATGCGTGAACATTGTATACACGGCCCGAAGAGAGCTGACCGACAACCAAACCCTGATTTTCAGATGTAGCGTTCAAAGTAGCATTGTAGAATTTCAAATTCTTAACAACGCCCTTGTCTGATTCAGTAGCAGAAGCATTTCCTTCTTCATCAACAGTAGGAGTAGCACCGCTAAGTCGGGGAAGGAGTGAATGACCGTTGAGGGTGAGGTTGCTGATAACATGGTTACCACCATCAAGGACACCTGTGAAATTAAAATTAGAAAGGTTAAGAGCAACGCCATCGGCATCAATGTCGTTAACTACAACATAATATGCATCGGGCTTAGCTTTAATCTGCATAAGACCGCCAACAGAAGTAATCTGATAGGGGCTTTCGGCAGTACCTTCACCGGCATCGAAGAGGGTCAAAGGCAAGTCGTAGTGTGTTAATGTATATTGCCAGTTGCCAATGATGGGGTCGTAGTATAATACGATTAGGTTAGGATTATCCGAAGTGGGGTTGCAAAGTTCAACACCGATAATCTGACCGAATTCTTCATCAGGACCTGCAGTCAAAATTATACCCTTTTCGGGGTTTGCACTGATAACAGAGAATTCTTCGTGGTTGCTTGTCGAACCTTGATCGCGGCGTTTCATCAACACCATATATTCGCGGTCGGAATCAAGGTTGAAAAGATAAGGATTGAACGCTGAGGCATCTGAGAAGATAGTAGCGTAATCGATACCCACACCCATGTTGAGATTATCAACATCAACGACATCACCTTCGGGCGAAGCAAAGACAACATAAACGTGGTCAGTGCCGTCAGCTTCGGTGAAACCAGTTGTTTGAGGCGCTACATATAGATAGCTGTCGCCGTGAGGAATACGGTCAACGGTGGTATTCATGCTATATTTAGCGTCGCCACTGTTGAAGTTTGCGGGAATAACGTGCTCTACATCACCGGTCAAAGTGCTTACGAAGTAGAACTTAGTAACACCGTTTTCTTCAAAGAGGAACATCACTTGAGGGTCGAAACCGTCAACATCAGTCATGAAATAACCGCCATCAACGCCCGAGATAATGTCGTACATCTTAGTGCCTTCAGCGTCTTGACCTTTTGCAGCGCCGGTGTAAACTTCGTAGTCGTAAGTATACGTGTCACCGCCTTGGTGAGAATGCGCACGAGTCAAGTAGATTGTAGGAGTTCCATCACCGCTTCGCGCCATATCAATGTCGGCATCATATTGGAATGCACCTACATAGAGGAAGACGAGATTATCAATAGTAGCTTCGAGCGGGAAACGTGTTGTGCTATAAAGAGTAGCCGCAGAAGACCACATACTTTCAGGCGCATAAATGTTTACAATCAACTCATTGTCAGGAGTTGGAGCATCGTTTTGGTAATCGAACGGGTCGAGATACCAGCAATATTTCAAATTGTTAGTGATGAAATAAGGCACGCCGTCATTAACGGTAGCAAGGAAAGGAACGGCATCCGAGCCTGCTTGGGTCAACATAGGAATACGACAATCAAGCACTTCCTGAAGATTGCCATTGTAGTCCGCTTTCTTATATGTTATAAAACGATAATCGGCGGAGTTCATAACGCCGTTAATATCCGGAGTCTCGGTTTCGGTTTCGGTCATGAAAGTGATATAGTAATTTTCACTCCATGCGTCTGCCGCTGCATCAATAGCCGATACATAGTAGCCGTCGATAGTTTTGATACATTCCGACTTAGCATCCTCGGCAAGAGGGGTAATTGCATATACTCGTGTGCTGTATGCGTTGACATATGCTGTCGTGTTTACAGCAACACCTATCATTATTTCGTAGTTAAGGTCGTAGTTAAAGAACTTCTGAGTGATAGCCGGACCGATAGAAACTTCGGCAACGCGAGTCTCGTTTTCTTTAAGTTCGATATCATCTTTAATGCTACCTATTTTAGTCCATGAAGCATCGTAAATATCCAAAGCGAAACCGCAAATATTTTTTTTAGCATCATACAGATAGTCGCCAACATAATACCAAGCTTCACCCTTAGGACCATCAATAGTACCTACCAAAGTCGCGGTAGGAAGAGCTTGACGTTCAATACTTTTAGCAGCATTAACCTTAAAAGTGCCCTTTTTAGCAGGAGCTTTAGAAATGTCAGCACGAGGATTGCCTATGGCTTCTTTCGCCAATTCAACTTTAGCTTTGGGGGCGAACCGGAATAGTTCAGAGCTCAAACGTGAAGCATCTACGTTTGCCGTAGCTGCCATGGCCGGAAGTGTCAATGCACATAAGGCCGCACTTAAGTAGCTATTTTTTTTCATATCGTTGTTTTATTTCGAATTGCTTTTTCGCGTTTCGATTGTTTATTCTTGGTATTCTGTCATGTTTTTATTGGATTACAGAGATTCAGCATTACATAAAGTTCAATAAACTTGCATTTTAATGTTCAAAAATCTAAACCTGCAACGCATTTTGTTTTCGTTTGCAAAAACAAAATTCACTAAAAACATCGCAAATTTACTGCATTTATCTTAATTTGCAAACATTTTTCCTATTTATTTTTCATTTTAATAAAATTTGCTCACAAATTTAGATTTAGCACTATATCTAGTAATTTCAACTTTTATCGCGAAATTTGCAAAAGATTATGAGACGAAATTATTATAAATTAGAATGATAGTAACATTCTTGCATAATAGTAACACCTATTGAATCATATACTAATCAATAATAGCAATATCACAACTCGCTATGCTTTGCTGTGTCACTTTTGCTATTTATTGTCTTTTTGTTTGCAAAAAATAGGTTGAATGAATAATAGCTTACCTTTATTTGTCTCTTAAATTATACCTAAGTGTAGCAGTAGAGTGCGGTAATATGCAGCTTTTCGTTCTAATGCAAGCGGGTAAGCACGGCTTGTTGAGGGCATACGCCATATTTCTATACCATCCGAGGTTGTGACGCATTCGCCCATTTTGGGTATCTGTGTGTTGGTTATGTCGGCAATTACTGATGCCGCTTTCTCGCCTGTCGTTACTATAGCACGGCAGTGCGGCATTTGTGTGAGTATGTCAGCGAGTGGCAATGGTTCGACGATTTCAAGGTATTTATCTGACGCATTGCCTTTTAGCCGTCTTACGGCACGAGCGGTATCGCCGAGAGCGATGCCGTGCGTATTTAGTAGACTTTTTATTTGGTCGAGTTTGAATTTGCGGTTTATAGCATCATAAAGCGCTAAGGCATCATTGTGGAATATCAAGCCCATAATCCGCCAAAAATCGTTGGTAGGATTTGGGTAATAAAAATCCATACTCCACCTCTGCTTTCCGGGCGGGAAAGTACCTAAAAAAAACACCTTGGCGCCTTTCGGAATGAAAGGCTGCCAAGGATGTTGTTCTGTTTCAATATGTGTTGTCATCGAGGGAGTACGTCGACTTTCAACGCCGCATAAGCACGTTCTGCTTTAGCGCGTGCTTCGTCAACGGTGTCGGCGGTAGCGAGGATAACGCCCATACGACGATGTCCGCAAATTTCGGGCTTACCGAAAATGCGAAGCTGCACGCCGGGCTCGCTCAGTACTTTTTCAAGATTGTCCATAACAATCTTATCAGTATCACCTTCAACAACGATAGCCTTAGAAGCTGACGGACCGAGGAAACGAATTGCAGGCACGGGCAAGCCGAGGAGCGCACGAGCGTGGAGGGCGAATTCGCTTTGGTCTTGAGAAATCATTGTAACCATGCCGGTGTCGTGAGGACGGGGTGACACTTCGCTGAAGATAACGTCGTCGCCTTTAATGAAAAGTTCGACACCGAAAATACCATAACCGCCAAGTGCATCAGTAACGGCTTTCGCTGCGGCTTGTGCCGCCTCTAGTGCCTTTTCGCTCATAGCTTGTGGCTGCCATGAGATACGGTAGTCGCCGTCTTCTTGAATATGCCCTACGGGCTGGCAATAAACTGTGCCGGACACGCTGCGAACGGTAAGTAGGGTTATTTCATAGTCGAAATTAACAAAGCCTTCAACGATAACCTTACCAGCACCGGCACGACCGCCGTGCTGTGCTTCTTGCCATGCCGCATCAATTTGTTCGCGAGTACGCACTGTGCTTTGGCCATGACCCGACGAGCTCATAACAGGCTTAACAACAACGGGCAAACCGATTTCGTCGATAGCCTTTACAAATTCATCATAAGTCGATGCAAAACGATAAGGCGAAGTGGTTAGTCCAAGTTCTTCAGCGGCAAGACGGCGAATACCTTCGCGATTCATAGTAATTTTGGCAGCTCGCGCTGTGGGAGTAACGTGCCAACCTTCATTTTCGAGTTCAACGAGGGTGTCTGTCGCTATTGCTTCGATTTCAGGAATGATATGGTCGGGTTTCTCCATCTCTACAATCTTGCGAAGAGTGTCGCCCGAAAGCATATCGAAAACGTAGTTACGGTGTGCTATTTGCATAGCGGGAGCGTTAGCGTATTTGTCACAAGCAACAACTTCAACGCCGAGGCGCTGGAGTTCGATTGCAACTTCTTTACCGAGCTCGCCACTGCCGAGCAACAATGCCTTGCGGCCTACTTCGGTCATTACCGATCCTATGGATGCCATTTCTTAAGAGGGGTATTTTATGATATTGTTAATGAGGTGTTTAGTTTAAAAAGACGCTCAGCGTTTGCTGACGTTGTTTTGTCGATGATTTCAAAATCGACACCAAGAGCGTCCGCAATGCGATCGCCGACATGAATCATTAGAGCGCTTTCGTTTCTTTTGCCACGGTGAGGCGTCGGAGCGAGCCATGGCGCATCGGTTTCGGTGAGGATGCGGTCGAGCCCGATGGCGGGCAATACGTCGGCGACCTTGGAATTTTTGAACGTTACAATGCCGTTTATACCGAAATAAAAATCACCAACGGCACGAATACGTTCTATATCGCTCACGCTGCCGCCAAAGCTATGAAAAACGCCCTGCACGCCCTTGTGAGAGGCTAGCACTTCAAGCGCTTGGTCGAGGCCTTCGCGACAGTGAATTATTACGGGCAAATTGCGGCGCTCGGCTTCTTGTAGCTGTATTTCAAACGCCTGCATTTGTGCGTCTTCATGGTCTTTGGACCAATAAAGGTCTATACCTACTTCTCCGACAGCGACATAGCTGCGACCATTTTCGAACTGAGCGAGAATCCATTCCAATTCTGTTTTCCAGTCATCGCCCAATTCGGTGGGATGCAACCCCAAAGCCATAGAAGTCGCCTCGGGGCGCAGTTCGTTAAGTGCGAGCATAAGTGGCACCGACGGACGGTCGACACCGGGAAGAATCATGTGAGAGACACCGGCAGCGATGGCACGGTCAACGGCGGCACATTGGCCGCTCATATCGCCCGAAGGAGCGCCTTCGGGGGCATAGTCGGTCAAATATAGATGGGTATGTGTATCTATCATTAGTGAGAACGGCTGCTTGCGTGGTCGGCAAGGGTTTTGAAGAATTGTTCGGCGCGGGAGTCTAGGTGGATGGTCGAGACTATCGACTTGGCTTTGTTGGTATATTCGAGTGCCAACTCTTGACAACGCGAGTCGAGTTGCAATGTGGTATAAATTTTCTTTACACCGTCAACAAGTTCTTGACCCTCAATCCCTTCGTTAAAAAGTTTGTTTATAGCGTTGGGTTCTTCTTTTGTAGCCGTTATTAGTAGCCACGTTTTCTTTCGGTTCATAATATCTCCGCCAATTTCTTTACCAAATACAGCGGGGTCGCCGAAGGTATCCAACCAATCATCACGAAGTTGGAATGCCATACCGAGCGCAAAACCGTAGTCATACATCGCCTTTGCCGTTTCAGCATCGGAATTCGCCATAATAGCCCCCAAACGGCAAGCACAACCGAGCAGCACGCTTGTTTTGAGACCTATCATGTGTAAATATTCATCAACGCTAACATCGTTACGGCTTTCAAATTCCATGTCGAGCTGTTGACCTTGGTAAACTTCCATTGCAGTATTATGGAAACAATCCGACAGCTCGGCAAGATGTTCGCCGGCGTCTTTTGCCAACTGTTGAGCAGCCATGGTGAGCATAGCGTCGCCGGAAAGAATGGCGGAGTTAGCATTCCAACGACGGTGCACCGTAGGACGACCGCGACGCAAGTCGGCGTTATCCATAAGGTCGTCGTGCAACAATGTAAAATTGTGGAACAACTCAACAGCAAGAGCTTGATTTATTGCCACGTTGCCATCGGTGTGAGATATGGCAGCACAGGTTGCTAATGTTAATACGGGGCGTAAGCGTTTACCGCCACAGCTGAGCGTGTATTTGATTGGTTCATACAATCCGGGCGCTACGGCAGGATATTCAAGAGAACAGAGCGCTTGTTCTATTTCGCTCGAAAATTGGTCTACTGTCAGTTCCATAGTTGAGATTTATGCTACAAAGGTACGGAAAATTAACAACATTATCGCACTACTATACAAAACTTTATTTTAGTGCTGAATTTTTGGGCGCTTTCGACAGTAAATTTTTCCGTTGGCGACATTTTTATATCATTGGTGTTAACAAAAACAGGCTACACCGAAAGGTATAGCCTGTTTTTTATTATGAAGATTTAATATTATTCTTCGTCACGTCTTTGCTGACGGGGAGCACCTTCGCGGCGAGGGCCACGGTTGCCACCTTCGCGACGAGGACCACGATTGCCACCTTCGCGATTGCCGCCTTCACGACGAGGGCCACGGTCGGCACGGGGTGCGCGAACGGGTTCTACCCAGCCTTCGGGTTTGGGCTGAAGGGCACGCATTGATAGACGATATTTGCCGGTCTTGGGGTCGATTTCGATAAGTTTTACCTGTACCTTGTCGCCTTCTTTGAGACCTGATGCTGCCATATCTTCAAGACGTTCCCATGAGATTTCGCTGATGTGGAGGAGACCGTCACGGTGGGGCATAAATTCTACGAATGCGCCGAAGTCCATAATTGAACGTACGGTACCGTCGTATACTTTGCCTTCTTCGGGAAGTTCTACGATAGCGTTGATCATAGCGAGAGCCTTGTCGATGCTTTCTTTGTTAGCAGCGGCAACTTCGATGTAGCCACCTTCGTCAACTTCGTCGATAGAAACAGTAGCACCACTTTCTTCCTGGATACCTTGGATGATCTTTCCGCCCGGGCCGATTACTGCACCGATAAGTTCCTTAGGAATTGTCATAGAAACAATGCGGGGAACGTTAGCCTTATAGTCTTCGCGGGGAGCGGGGATTGTCTGTTCGATGATGTCGAGGATGTGGAGACGACCTTCGCGTGCTTGGTTAAGAGCCTTTTCGAGGATTTCGTAGCTGAGACCGTCACACTTGATATCCATCTGTGTTGCTGTGATACCGTCGCGTGTGCCTGTTACCTTGAAGTCCATATCGCCGAGGTGGTCTTCGTCGCCGAGAATATCGCTAAGCACAGCATACTTCTGACCGTCAGAGATAAGACCCATAGCGATACCGCTGACGGGTTTCTTCATCTTAACACCGGCGTCGAGGAGAGCGAGAGTGCCGGCACATACGGTTGCCATTGATGATGAACCGTTAGATTCGAGGATGTCACTAACGATACGGCAAACGTAGGGGAAATCTTCGGGGAACATACGCTTCAACGCACGGTGCGCGAGGTTGCCGTGGCCGATTTCACGACGGCCGATACCGCGCTGTGCCTTAGCTTCGCCGGTGCTGAAGGGTGGGAAGTTATAGTGGAGGAGGAAGCGTTCGCGACCCTGGTTGAGCACGTCGTCGAGAATCTTTTCGTCGAGTTTGGTGCCGAGGGTAGCGGTAGCGAGAGCTTGGGTTTCACCACGGGTAAACACTGCAGAACCGTGAGGACCGGGGAGGTAGTCTACTTCGCACCAGATAGGACGAATTTCGGTGGTCTTACGACCGTCGAGACGGATACCTTCATCGAGAACACAGCGGCGCATTGCTTCTTTTTCAACGTCGTGATAGTAACGTTTTACGAGGGGAGTCTTAGCTTCGCGTTCTTCTTCGGGAATTGATTCGATATATTCGTTGCAAATAGCGTCGAACGAGTCTTGACGCCAGTGCTTATCAGCGCAACCGGCTTTAGCGATAGCGTAAGCTTTGTCATAGCAAGCGCGGCGAACGTCAGCACGGAGTTCTTCGTCGTTAACTTCGTGGCAGTATTCGCGCTTAACAGTAGCGCCAACAGCTTCAGCGAGTTCCATCTGAACCTTGCACTGTTCTTTGATAGCATCGTGAGCTGTGCGAAGAGCTTCGAGGAGGTCAGCTTCGCTAACTTCGTCCATTTCGCCTTCAACCATCATGATGTTATCGTAGGTAGCACCTACCATAAGTTCCATGTCGGCTTTTTCGAGCTGAGCGAAAGTGGGGTCGATAACGAACTTGCCGTCAACGCGAGCGACACGCACTTCAGAGATAGGACCGTTGAAGGGGATGTCGCTAACAGCCAAAGCAGCAGAAGCAGCGAGACCGGCGAGGCAGTCAGGAGCGTCTACACCATCGGCAGAGAAGAGTATGATATTTACAAAAGTATCAGCGTGATAATTGTCAGGGAAGAGAGGACGGAGAACGCGGTCTACAAGACGAGCGGTGAGAATTTCATAGTCACCGGCACGACCTTCGCGCTTGAGGAAGCCGCCGGGGAAGCGACCGATCGCAGAAAATTTTTCCTTATATTCAACCTGGAGAGGCATAAAGTCTACGCCTTCACCGGCATCTTTGGCCGTAACAACAGTGGCCAAAAGCATGGTATTGCCCATGCGTACTTCTACCGCACCATCAGCTTGCTTAGCGAGCTTGCCGGTCTCGATTGTGATGACACGGCCGTCGGGCAATGTGATGGTCTTTTTAATCGGATTCATAAAAAGTGTCTGTAATGTTTTATTTTTTCTTCGAATATTCGCGCAAAGATACTGAAATTTATTATAATATCCAAATTTCAAGAACAATAAGTCCAATTTTCGCTCCTTAAAGTGGGGCAATATTTACATTTTGCTAACAAGACCGTAATTAGCAATCGCGAGGGCTGATTTATATCTAGTGCCGAAATTTCACATTTGGGCAAAATAAAACGAGGCCGCCGTAACAGCCTCGTTTTGTATTAATATTGTTCGTTTTCGTTGGGGAAGTCGTTAGTCTTGACGTCATCGATGTAACGTCCTACGGCTTCATTGATTATCGTCGATAGATCGGCGTAACGGCGAAGGAATTTCGGCGAGAAGCCTTTGTTAATTCCGAGCATATCGTGCATCACAAGCACTTGACCGTCAACGCCACCACCGGCACCGATGCCGATAACGGGAATTGACACTTCTTGAGCTACGCGTGTTGCCAATTCGTGAGGAATTTTTTCGAGTACGAGGGCGAAGCATCCGATTTCTTCGAGCATACGAGCGTCGGAGAGAAGTTTTGCCGCTTCGGCGTCTTCTTTAGCACGAACAGCATAGGTGCCGAATTTATTGATTGACTGAGGAGTCAAACCGAGATGGCCCATCACGGGAATACCGGCAGAAAGAATACGCTCAATCGATTCACGAATTTCGCTACCGCCTTCCATCTTAACAGCTTCGGCATGGCTTTCTTTCATAATGCGAATAGCCGAAGCGAGAGCTTCCATAGAGTTGCCTTGATATGTACCGAAAGGCATATCACATACCACTAATGCACGATTTGTGCCCTTAACAACGCTCTTGGCATGATAAATCATTTGGTCGAGCGTCATAGGTAAAGTGGTAACGTTACCAGCCATCACATTCGAAGCCGAGTCGCCAACGAGGATAACATCCATACCGGCTTGATCGATGAGCTGAGCCATCGAATAATCATATGCGGTGAGCATGGCGATTTTCTCGCCGCGACGTTTCATTTCGATGAGGCGCGAGGTGGTTACCTTGCGCTGATTGTCTACTGTGTTTGTCGACATGTTTTTTTCTGTCTAATGTGCATAGCGTGATGCACAAGAGTTAGTAATATTATTTCATTCCTAAAGAAGCAAGTATCTCAATTGCTTCCATAGCTTGGATTTTACGTTTTTCAGAGAGTGTTTGAGCGAACGAATGAGTCACTCTGCACACGCCGTCGTGGCGGAATAAGGACACGGCATATCTGTGGCAGTTGTCGAACATCGCATCAGCTTCATCGGCGTCAAGGCCGAGATGTTCGCCGGCATCGGCTTCGAGAGCGCTGCGCAAAGCTTTAAGCTCATCAGCAGAGGGCTGACGATTATCAATAAGCAATCGGCGACATACAATGTTGCCAATAGCCATACTTACGAAAAGTCGCAGCTCCTCGAGAGTCTGTTCCCATACAATCTTTGCCGACATACGAGGATTGCCGCGCATACCATATCTATTGTCGAGTTCAAGGCAATGCGAGCCATCGGCATCGAGGTCGAGCAAAGACAAATATTTTTCGCCGTCAAGGGCTGTCAATGTCACGACCATTCCCGCAACACCATATGCTTTGTCGCGGTCATTTGCATATTGAAGGTTCATTGTTAATTAACTACAAGGATTTTAGCAACAGCACCAATGGTGGTTGTCGACGTGCTTTGGGATGCAAAAACGTAGTAAACGCCCGTACGAACACGATTGCCCGACAAGTCGCAACCATCCCACGAAATCATACCGCCTTCGCTTTGAGCTTGGTAAAGGACATTTCCGGCAGCATCGGCGATTTTCACGAGAGAGTTGTCCATCAATCCGGCAATGGTAATCCATCCTGTATATTCCGGGCGTACAGGGTTGGGATAAGCGTAAACGTTAGAATAGTCATCGGCAGCAGGTGATGAGTCACTATCGTAAGCAACTATACCGCCATCGGTGCCAAAGTATACTTTATTGCTTTCAGGGTCGCAAATTATTGAGTAAACACAATTTGAGGGCAAGGATGAGTTTTCGGTGTTATAGTGCGCAAGAATTTCTCTACCGTCTTCGCTCACCAAATAAGCACCTGAAGAATTCGATGCCAACCATTTACGGTTTGACGGGTCTACGGCGATTTTATTAATTTGCTCAGATTCCAATAGATAGTCACCGAGGCCTGTACCGTCGTTACGCGCAACGATAGGACGTGTTACTGTCGGAGTAGATGATGCCAATAGCGATGATGGCTTTTCTACAACAAAAACGCCCAAATTTGTAGCAACCCATAATTGACCGTTATGATCTTCAACAGCATCGGGAATAAATCGCAGTGAAAGGGTATTGCCGTTTTGGTCGCATACCGATTCATGGAAAGTCATACGATCGTCGGATGTATCGTAAGGTGTGTTGTTATTGTCGTGAATACAGAAGCCTGTGCTCCATCCACCGACGGTAAAGAAACCGTATTGTTTCTTGCAGAAGAAGGTATGACCATCGTGACTGGTATAGAACTGCGACGGTTTTTTAACGATTTGCCAATCTTCGCGCTTTACATTTTTAATATCACGGCGTTTTGCCGATGGCAACATAAACAAGCATGGGTCAACTTGGTTGTCAATATTTGCCATCACCCACATATTGCCGTATGGGTCAATTTCAACGCTTTCAATATCTTCAGCCCATGCTTGGCCGATATTAGGACAGTTCAACGAGTTGATAAGATGATAGAATTCACCATCTTTTACCACAAAAATACCACCTGCTTTGATAGTGAAATAATACATCGAAGGGTCGTCAGGATCCGGTGCAAACCAGCACGGACCACCGGTCATACGAGTGGTATTCTGAGCCTTAGCTTCGTTATTCCACGCCGTACTTGTGGTTTCTCCAATATAAAAAGGTTGTTCATCCGAGATGCTGCCGTCGCGGTGTATAGCACTTGTCTGAGCGTGCACTTTATGAATCTTACTGCCACCGTCGGTATTTAAATAGAATGTGTAGCTGCGATTTGACACATACAAGAACTCATTATTAGCGCTCCAGCGCAATTGTACGGGTTGAGTTGTGGTGATAGCATCGGGACGATACGCCTGCATAAGAATCGAAGGAGTGTCGCCGCTGAGGTCGCAACGAATCAAGCCGTTTGTGTTATTAATCCACACCGAGCTGAGGTCGTTAAAGAAAAGTTCGTCGGTAGAATATTCTTCCGGGCGAGCAACGCGACTTATTGTGCCATCAGATTTAATTAAAGCAATATTGCCATCTTCAAGTGCATAAACACCGTCACTGCAAGGATATAGCTTGCTGGCGTTTGTGGGGTTGGAGACGGTAACTTTTCCGGTATATGTTTCAAAATTATACTCGCAAGTGTAAATTGCTTTTGACGTATGAATATAGGTTAACAAATTATCGTTAACCTTAGCTACCTGATTATAGTATAGCTTATTAACTTTTTTGAATTTATCGAGTTGCGAGTGACGTTCTGACAACGGTGCAGCATAAACATCCAAGCCGGCGATAACAACAAGGTTTTCAGACATTACAAAGACGTAATTAACCTTTGTGTTATAAATACCTGATTCGATAACGAGGTGCTTTTTGTCGTCATAGACAACCAAACCGAAATCGGTAGCGACGTAAATGCGTCCGTTATGGAATTCAACATCGTTGATGGTACGACCGGTTGTTATTACAGCATCTTTAATTTCCGCCATATTAACGACTTTGCCGTCGTCGTACAATAAATCGATATTGCCGTTATTGTAAGCAATAAAGAGATACTTACCTTCGGCGTTGTAACGAATCATATAAATACCTTCGCGTTCGGATAGTTTATTGAACGCGTTGTAAGCATAGCTTTCGTTATCGTCGTCAGAGAGCGAGAATAGTGCTGTTCCGGAATGAAGGTATGTTTTCTCGGGAGTCTCAACAACGTTGGTAAAGTATTGTTCAATTGATGAATAGTTTGTCCAACGTCCGGTTTTCTGCTGTGCTGTTGTGGCAAACACAGTCATGAAAGCCAAAGCCAAGAATCCGATAAATTGCTTAAAGGTCATATTAAAAATATTGTCGTTCACTCGTTTTCGTTTAAATATTTACACAACGCTCTCACTGCGTTACCACGATGACTTATAGCGTTTTTCTCCACGCCTGTTGCTTCGGCAAAAGTTTTCGACCAGCCTTTAGGGACGAATAGCGGGTCATAGCCAAATCCGGCAGTGCCTTTGGGTGTTTCTAAAATATCACCTTCGACAACGCCCTCAAAAAATTTGGGATCGTCGTCGCCATGAAGCAAGGCTATAACCGTACGAAAGCGCGCATTGCGATTGCTGACGCCTTTGAGACGTTCAAGCAACAAGGCATTGTTAGCCGCGTCGTCATGACCGTTTCCGGCAAAGCGCGCACTTCGCACTCCGGGAGCCCAATCAAGAGCTTCCACCTCAAGACCGGAGTCATCGGCAATACAATCAAGACCGTAATGAGTTTTCACCCATTGCGCCTTTTGCAATGCATTTCCTGCGAACGTATCAGCGGTTTCGGGAATGTCATCATGGCAGCCTATATCGGCAAGCCCGAGCACCTCCGCTCCGGGCAACATTGCCCGAAGTTCGGAGAGCTTGTGTGCGTTATTGGATGCGAGAACAATTCGTGTTTTCATCTATCTCTTAACGAGTTATAGGGCGCATTTATTGCTTAGCCTACAACGATGTTAACAATTTTGCCGGGAACAACGATAACCTTGCGCACCGTTTTACCTTCGAGCCACTTAGCGGCAGCAGGATCGGCAAGGGCTTGTTCTTGAAGGGTTGCTGCGTCGGCATCGGCAGAAGCGGTGATGTTGAAACGGGGTTTGCCGTTGAACGACACTGCCATTGTTACTGTTGATTCTACGAGATACTTCTCTTCGAATACGGGCCATTCGGCATCGATGATGAACGATGTTTCCTTAAGCGCGGTGTTCCACAATTCTTGTGTGATGTGAGGCGCGAAAGGCGCAAGCAAGAGCAACACCTGTGACAACACTTTGCGTGAACGGCATTTTTGTGTTGACAACTCGTTGATGCATATCATAAATGCAGCGATAGAGGTATTGAACGAGAATGCTTCGATGTCGCTTGTAACCTTCTTGATAAGCTTGTGCAAGCTCTTGAGGTTGTCAGCAGTAGGTTCACTGTCGTCGACAAGACATTCGTCACCGCGCCAGTAGAGGCCCCACAGTTTTTTGAGGAAGCGATAAACACCGTCGATACCATGAGTATCCCAGGGCTTGCTCTGTTCGATAGGACCGAGGAACATTTCGTAAAGACGAAGAGTATCAGCACCGTAGCGGTCTACAATATCGTCGGGGTTAACGACGTTAAACATCGACTTCGACATTTTTTCAACAGCGCTACCACAAATATATTTGCCGTCGGCATCGGTAATAAATTCAGCATCGGCAAATTCAGGGCGCCACTGACGGAAGCCTTCGGTGTCGAGGACGTCGTTGCTTACCAATTTGATATCAACGCGAATAGGAGCTGCATCGTACTGATCTTTCAATCCGTAGCTTACGAATGTGTTTGTGCCATTGATACGATACGCAAAGCTACTGCGACCCTGAATCATACCCTGGTTGATGAGTTTGCGGAAGGGTTCGTCTTCAACAACTTTACCGAGGTCATAGAGGAATTTATTCCAGAAACGGCTATAAATAAGGTGTCCTGTTGCGTGTTCGCTACCGCCGACATAGAGGTCGACTTGACGCCAATATTTATTGGCTTCTTCAGAAACGAGAGCTTCGCTATTGTGAGGATCCATATAGCGGAGATAGTAAGCCGACGAACCGGCAAAACCGGGCATGGTGTTGAGTTCGAGAGGCCATCCTTCGGGAGTGTTCCAATTCTTGGCACGTCCCAGGGGCGGTTCTCCGTTTTCGGTGGGAAGATATTTATCGATTTCGGGGAGTTCGAGAGGGAGATTGGCATAGGGTGTTGCTATACCGTCGCGATAGCAGATTGGAATAGGTTCGCCCCAATAGCGCTGACGGCTGAAGATAGCATCGCGGAGACGGTAGTTTACCTTAACGCGACCGATGCCGGCGGTTTCGATGTATTGTTTTGCTTTTGCGATAGCATCTTTAACGTCGAGGCCGTTAAGATCGAGATTAGGGCCACAGCTGTTAATCATCTTGCCTTCCTTGGCATCGAATGAGCTTTCAGTAACGTCAGCACCTTCAATCAAAGGAATGATGGGCAAGTCGAAATGCTTTGCAAACGCCCAGTCGCGGCTATCATGCGCAGGAACAGCCATAATAGCACCTGTACCATAGCCTGAAAGTACGTAATCACTAATCCATACGGGCACTTTCTTGCCTGAGAGGGGGTTGATAGCATAGCTTCCCGAGAATACGCCTGTCACCTTGCGGTCAATCATACGTTCGCGCTCTGTACGGTGACGGATAGATTCGAGATATTCGTCAACAGCAGCACGTTGGTCGGCGGTGGTGAGGAGGTCTACATATTTG
This sequence comes from uncultured Bacteroides sp., assembly GCA_964518705.1. Classification (GTDB taxonomy): domain Bacteria; phylum Bacteroidota; class Bacteroidia; order Bacteroidales; family Muribaculaceae; genus CAG-873. The sequence goes on along the minus strand of CAZFGV010000003.1, from coordinate 39,185 downwards.
CTTTCGGGTGCAAGGACCATGAATGTCACGCCAAAGACAGTGTCGGCGCGAGTGGTGAAAATTTCAAGGTCGATATCGTCGCGACCGTCAACTTTGAAGTGCATTTCAGCACCTTCGCTACGGCCGATCCAGTTGCGCTGTGTTTCTTTGATGCTATCGCTCCATTCAATTTTGTCAAGGCCGTCGAGCAAACGCTGAGAGTAAGCCGACACGCGCAAGAACCATTGCCACATTTCTTTCTGCTCAACGGGATAACCGCCACGAACACTTACACCTTCGGTAACTTCGTCATTGGCAAGCACGGTGCCGAGTTTGGGACACCAGTTTACCATACTGTGACCGAGGTAAGCGAGGCGATAGTTCATAAGAACATTGGCGCGTTCTTTTTCGTTCATCTCCGCCCACTGAGCAGAGGTGATATTTAGTTCGCGTGTTTGAGCGGCGTTGAGGCCTTCTGTGCCCTTAGCGGCAAGGTGCTCTTCGAGTTCTTTGATGCTGCGAGCGCGTTCTGCGCTCTTGTCATACCAGCTATTGAACATTTCGATGAACGCCCATTGTGTCCACTTATAATATTCGGGGTCGCAAGTGCGAATGCTACGGTCCCAGTCAAAGCACATACCGATATTGTCAAGCTGTTCGCAGTAACGAGCAATATTATCGCGAGTAGTCTTTTCGGGGTGCTGACCTGTTTGGATAGCGTATTGTTCTGCAGGGAGGCCATAGGCATCGAAGCCCATGGGATGCAAAACATTGAAACCTTGCATGCGTTTGAAGCGTGCAAAAATATCACTTGAGATATATCCTAGCGGGTGACCGACGTGGAGTCCGGCGCCACTGGGATAAGGAAACATGTCGAGGACGTAATATTTGGGTTTGGAAGAATCTTCGCTAACGTGATAAACGCCGGCATCCTTCCAGCTCTGCCGTACGCGCGGCTCTATTTCTTTATGATTATATTCCATTGCAATGATAATTATCGTATTAGTTATTTCGACAATTCGAGCATACGCTCAATCGGTCGAAGAGCTTTCTCTGCCAAATCGGGGTCGACGGTGACGGGATTAAGTTCTCCGGCAAGACAGTCGCGTAATTTGGCGAGTGTATTAAGTTTCATATAGTTGCAATCGTTGCAACCGCAAGTGCTGTCTACCGGTGGCACGGGAATGAATGTCTTATTAGGCGCACCTTTGCGCATCTGATGCAATATTCCGGCTTCGGTGGCAACGATAAATTCGTCAGCGTCGCTTTCGAGTGCGTATTTAAGCAACACTGCCGTGCTGCCTACTTCGTCTGCCATCAGCACGACGGGACGTTTGCATTCGGGATGTACAAGCACAGGGGCTCCGGGATGCAACTCTTTTAGTTTGGCTATTGCTTCAACGGAAAAACGTTCGTGAACGTGGCAAGCACCATCCCATAAAAGCATATTGCGGCCGGTAACACTGTTGATATATGAGCCGAGATTGCGGTCCGGACCAAAAATGAGTTTGGCATCTGCAGGGAACGACTCTACTATTTTGCGAGCATTGCCCGATGTTACCAACACATCGCTAAGGGCTTTAACGCCAATCGACGTATTAACATACGAAATCACGGTGTATCCCGGATGTTGAGCAATGAAATCGGCAAAAGCGTCGGCGGGACAGCTATCGGCGAGAGAGCAGCCGGCATTGGCATCCGGAACAAGCACCTTCTTGTCGGGACATAATAATTTTACCGTATCCGCCATAAAGTCAACGCCACACATTACGACAATATCAGCATCGGCACACGCCTGTGCGGCTTTTTGTGCCAAGGCTAACGAGTCACCGACATAGTCGGCAACGTCTTGTATTGCACCGTCAACATAGTAGTGCGCAAGCACAACGGCATTCTTTTCCTTTTTCAAACGTTCGATGTCGCGTACTATAGCAGCGGCGGCATCCTGAGAAGCTCCGTGCGAGCTGTTGCAGCAATTGTTCATCTATATCAACAATTTACGCTCGAGCAACTCCGCCCGAGCTATCACTTCGCAAAATTAGCACTTTTCTACCACATCACCAAACAATTTCGTTTTTCAACGCCATTGCTTTGCGGCTTATTTTATTTATCCCAATAATGACGCAGTGGCAGTTTGTCGGGACGGAACAAGAGTCGCAATCCGCTAGAAAAGTTGAAGTAATTCCACACCCAATTTATCATCACGACGGCACGGCTACGGATACTAACTATCGACAATAAGTGAACAATTAGCCACATCCACCATGCCGCACGGCCGCTAAGATGTATTTTTCCTTTATTTACCACTGCCCTATTGCGACCGATGGTTGCCATTGTCCCTTTGTCGCGATATACAAAAGGATGATGAACATACGGTTGCGATAAATTCCGAGCCAAGGTAATGCCCATCTGAATTGCCACTTGCGCTATTTGCGGATGCCCGGAGGGATATTGCGGCGTATGCATAAGGGCGAGGTCGCCGATAACATATATGTCATTGGTTCCACGCAAGTGCATATGCGTGTCAACCTCCATTCTATTGCCTCGTCCAAGTGTTATGTTGGCGCCTTCTATATTTATAGGCACACCCTTAATTCCGGCAGTCCATATAACAGTCTCTGTCGCAATCGTTTGCCCGTCAGCAAAGGTAACAATGCCGTCAGTGTATGATTTAAATTGCTTGTTTATCAACACGTCAACCATCAATTGCTTCAACCCTCGCGTGGCTGATGTTGACGAACGTTCTCCCATAGTGCGCAGTAAAGCATCCGTACCCTCGACAAGAACAACATTCACTTCTGCGGGGTCTATGGCAGGATATTCTCGCGGAATAACATAGCGTTTCATTTCACCGAGCGCTCCGGCAATCTCGACACCCGCCGGACCGCCTCCGACAACAACAAAAGTAAGCAAACGTCGACGCTTTTCCGTGTCATTACATAATGCTGCTCGCTCCAAACGGTCGAGTATTTCATTGCGGCATCGAATGGATTCTGTTACACTTTTTATAGTGTAAACATTTTCGGCGAGCGATGATATGTCAAAAAAGTTATTTGTCGTCCCGGCAGCAATGACAAGGCGATCATATAAAATTGTTTCAAATTGAGTTGTTACAGTGTGCGCCACTGCATCGATTTTTGACACACAACCCATTCTAAACGAGCATCCGCGATAACGTTTCCCTCGCAACTCGCGACGAAACGGAAAAGATATACACGCCGGTTCAAGGCCCGAAGATGCTATTTGATAAAACAGGGGTGGAAAACTATGATAGTTATTTCGATCAACAATAACGACATTCCACATATTCTTATCTATATGTCTCGCCAAAGTCAAGCCGGCAAAGCCGCCACCGATTATCACAAGTTTTTTCTTCTTCATTATATGCTTATTAAGTATTTAAAATACAACAAATCTACGCCGGCATAAGTTTTTTTAATTGCATATAATATTATTTATTCGTATCTTGCACAGATTTTTATTCCATAATAATAAATGAACCCCAACATCCCCACCAAACCGCACTACGAATTGCTCGATGCTCTCCGCGGTGTGGCAGCTTTACTCGTTATCTGCTACCACATTGGCGAAGGCTTTGCCACATCGGCAGTAGATTTGGTCGTTAATCACGGCTATCTCGCTGTCGACTTTTTCTTTATGCTCTCCGGATTTGTAATCTCTTATGCCTACGACGACCGCTGGAAAGGCGGAATGTCAGCAGGCGAATTCTTCAAACGCCGCCTTATACGTTTACAGCCAATGGTTTTCATAGGCGTAATTTTCGGCGTTATTTCATTCTGTATACAAGGCAGTGTAAAATGGAGCGGTGAAAGCGTTCCGTTTTCTATGGTAATTTTGTCGGCACTAATGGCACTATGTATGTTGCCGGCATGGCCGGGCGCTGACGTTGAAGTGCGAGGAAACAATGAAATGTTCCCCATCAACGGCCCCGAATGGTCGCTATTCTTCGAATACATAGCATATATCTTCTACGCCGGCATTCTTCGCCGCTTCGGCACTCGCCTATTAGGCGTTGTTGCTGCTGTTTCTGCGTTAGGACTGTTAGCTATCGGGCTTTTCAGCGGCACTGAAAGTTTAGGTATGGGATGGTCGTTACAAGGTTTTAACTTCCCTGCCGGACTTTGTCGCGTAGGTTTCGCGTTCAGCATGGGTATGATACTCCGCCGAACATTCAAACCGCGTCGAATACCTTATTCTTTCGCTATTTGCACGGCTATACTTGTGATACTTCTCCCTATGCCCTACGTCGGTTCGGCTTCTACGCCTTGGGTAAACTGCCTTTACGACGTTGCATGCATGACTATCGCATTCCCTATCGTTATATATATAGGTGCTTGTGGAAAATGTGAAAACAAAACCGAAAGGCGCGTAAGCGACTTCCTCGGACAACTTTCATATCCCCTCTACATCATTCACTATCCCTTTATGTACCTGTTATATTGGTACGTTTGGAGCCACGGTTACGGATTCACACAAGTCATTCCGCAAGTTATCGCCGCCGTGGGTGGCAGCATAATAGCAGCAATATTCTTGCATCGCAAATACGATCTTCCTCTTCGTCACCACTTGGCAAATAAATTCAAATAAGTTGCTATATACCAACTAAAAAAGCTCGCTAAGCGAGCTTTTTTTATTTGGGGTTTGATGTTTTAAAGATATTGTCAGGGTAATCGACGTGCCAAAGAAAAAGAGGCTCGGCAGGCATCGATGTTCCGGCAGCGCAACGGTCTTTTTGTTGTGCTACATCAAGAATAGCATCGGGTGACATTTTGCGGCGGCCGACATCGACTAAAGTACCGACAACGGCACGGACCATATTGCGCAAAAATCTGTCGGCACGGATTTCAAAGTACCAGCTATCGTCGTCAATACGATGCCATTGAGCAGCATCCAAACGGCATATATTTGTGCGTGCGTCGGAGTGCAGTTTGGCAAAAGACGTAAAGTCGGTAAGCGTTGTAAGGTGCTGCGCTGCGATGTTCATTGCCTCGAAGTCTATATCGGCAGGAGCTTGCCACGCCATACCGCGAGCAAAAGGATTTTTTCGCGTTGTTACAAAATACCTATATGTCCGCGCGGAAGCATCGAATCGTGCGTGAGCATCATCGGCTACCGGAGCGGCGGTATAGATAGCTATATCGGGGCCGCATAGGCTATTTAGTCCGCGCAAAAAGCTTTTTGCACTTATGTCAACGCCATCAGGAGCGTCGAGGTGCGCTACCATATGTCGGGCGTTGACACCTGTGTCAGTACGTCCGGCTCCGGTTATTGGCGTGGTGTTTCGAAGGAGGGTGCTGAGGGCTTGCTCTATCTGACCTTGCACGGTCACTTGCCCCGGCTGGACTTGCCAGCCGTGGAACGGTGCGCCGCGGTATGCCAATTCGAGAAACCAACGCATGGCGTTTATTTTTCGAGATAGGTATATCCGAACAAGCCTGAGCGATATGTGCTAATGAAAGTACGACCTTCTTCAGGTGTGATTGTGCCGGCTTTCATTGAAGCCGTTACCCATGATTCGAGGTTGCGTACGAGTTTCTTGGCATTATACTGAACGTAGTCAAGAACCTCATCAACGCTTTCACCTTCAATAACTTGGTCGATTTCGTAGCGATCTTTATAAACGCTGATATGCACCGCATTAGTATCGCCGAAAAGGTTGTGCATATCGCCCAAAATTTCTTGGTATGCGCCAACGAGGAAAACCGCCAAATAGTACGGTTCACCGGGACGCAATGCATGAACGGGGAGTGCGTTGCTTGTTCCCTGAGCTGAGATGAAGTTCGCCACCTTGCCATCACTATCGCAAGTAATGTCTTGAATAGTGCACATACGTGTGGGCTTTTCATCAAGACGGCTTACGGGCACGATGGGGAATAGCTGATCGATAGCCCACGAGTCGGGAAGGCTCTGGAAGAGTGAGAAATTGCAGAAGTATTTGTCGGGCAACATCTTGGCAATCTTGCGCAAATCTTCGGGCATATGCTTCATATTCATAGCAATTTCGCCAACTTCACGCGCTACGCTCCAGAAGAGTTTTTCAATCTGAGCGCGAGTTTTGAGGTCGATAAGTCCGAGGCTGAACAATTCTAGAGCTTCTTCACGAATCTGAATAGCATCGTGCCAGCTTTCGAAAAGTCGTGGCGAATCGAGGCGGTCCCAAATTTCGTAAAGCTCGCGAGTAAGTTCGTGAGCGTCGGGGTCGATTTCTTCGTTATCGCGCCATGCCGGCAACTGTGTTGTCTCAAGAACTTCAAAAATTAACAACGAGTGGTGAGCTGTGAGAGAACGACCGCTTTCGGTGATAATATTCGGTTGCGGAAGGCCGTTTTTGACACAAACGTCAACGACAGCCGACACTGCATCGTTTGCATATTCTTGGATAGAATAGTTCATCGAACTTTCGCTCGACGAGCTGCGTGTGCCGTCATAGTCAACGCCCAAGCCACCGCCGATGTCTATAAATTCGACAGAGAAACCGAGCTTGCTAAGCTGAACGAAGAATTGTGTTGCTTCGCGTAGAGCGTTTTTTATAACGCGAATTTTATTTATCTGACTGCCAATGTGGAAGTGAATAAGCTTAAGACAGTCTTTCATTTCGCGTCTGTCGAGGATGTCGATAGCTTCGAGGAGTTCCGACGAGTTCAAACCAAACTTGCTTTGGTCGCCACCGCTTTCACTCCACTTGCCCGAGCCTGTGCTCGACAATTTTATACGAATACCGATATTCGGACGCACCTTAACACGCTTGGCAATATCGGCAATCATGCGCAATTCATTGAGTTTTTCAACCACAATATAAATGCGTCGGCCCATTTTCTGCGCCAACAATGCCAATTCGATATAAGCCTCATCTTTGTAACCGTTACAAATAATAAGAGCATTTTCGGCAATGTTAGTCGCCAAAACAGCATGAAGTTCGGGTTTACTACCGGCCTCGAGACCGATATTAAACTTCTTGCCGTAGCTAACAATTTCTTCAACGACCTGGCGCATCTGATTCACCTTAATGGGGTAAATCATAAAATTCTGAGCCTCGTAGCTATATTGTTCCGATGCCTTTTTAAAGCAGTTCGAAATTTTTTCGATGCGGTTGTCGAGGATATCGGGGAAACGTAGCAACACGGGTGCCGAGATATCACGAACCTGCAACTCGTCCATTACATCTTTAAGGTCTACAGAAGCGTAGCCCTCGCGCGGTGTAACAACGATATGTCCCTTGTCATTGACAGAGAAGTAATTACGGCCCCAGCCGGGTATATTATACAGCTCTTCGCTGTCTTCAATGCGCCATTTTCTCATCGAATCGGATATATATTGTGGAATCAAGTGAAAATTACTTGCAAAGTTAATAAAAAACTGGATTATAAACGCCCATTAAATCAAAAATTCACTGCAATATTATGTAAACTTCTCATCTTCAACTTATCAAAATGTCAAAAATAGAATTTTTCACAACAATAAAGACTACACAAATTTCCTGTATCTACACAAAAATTCACGTCATCGCAACGCAACGCTACAGAGTTTACTGATTTTCATTTAGGGTATTATTGGCACAGGCCCCGTCCCGGAGGTATTTAAACGCTACATCAAAATTTTAATATTGTCATTTTTGGCTTTTCGGCAAGAATTGGTTAACTTTGCACTTGTGATTTTTTCTAAATTAGTTAATTAACTTTTGCATTAAATTATTTTTCTCTCTAAAGATTATTTTGAATAGTTCTGTGTCATGAAGAGAAAATTACTCAAACTATTAGCAAGCTCATCACTTGTACAGTCATTTATCGAAAAGCCCACTCCCAAATGGATGGTTCTCGCTACTGATTTACTATTGCTTGCTTTCAGTAGTGCCCTTACTATAGCTTTTAATTCAAACTATCCCGACGACGGCTTTATTCACACCGGAATTGCTCGTTCTTTGCTTGTGTTTATGATTTATGCCGGTATTGCTATCGGTTTAGGCACTAGCAGATATATCATTCGTTTGTCGGTAATAGAAGATACTTATCGAATCGTTCAGCTTATCCTTTTAGCTTCAATAGTGCTATGCTCTATTTCGGGCATTACATATTATGCTTTCGGATATGCTTACCTTAGCTTTTGGAGCATATTTGTCTCTGCTTCAATGGCTTTCGCATTATTGCTTTTAATGCGTATGTCGATAAAGTATTTATACGTCATAATGTCTAACGTTTCCGCGAAAAAGAAGCGCGTCATCGTTCTCGGCTCGGCTATCAACTCTTTCTTCCTTGCCTCTGCGCTAAAAAGCGAATTTGAAGGACGTTTCGACCCGGTTGCCTTATTGAGCCTCGCAAATACCAAAGTTGACAGCACTGTTAACGGTATTCCCGTTATTCCTTTCGAACCGGAAAATATTACCGAGATTTTCAACTATTATAAATGCGACACTCTTCTTTTCCTCTCTACCCAACTCGAGATGATGCGTTCGGGCACTGCGGATGTGTTCTTGCAAAACAACATTCACTTGCTTATGCTCAACCAGGTTGAAGAGTTTGACATGAACGAAAAATCGATGCCCGAATTGTCGACACATGTTCGCGACATTCGCATCGAAGACCTTCTCGGCCGCGAACCTATCACAACACAAAACCCGGCATTGAGCACCCTAATCCATAAGCAAGTTGTGATGATTACGGGAGCTGCCGGTTCTATCGGTAGCGAAATTGTACGACAAGTAGCATCGCTCAATGCCGAAGAGATCGTACTCGTCGACCAAGCCGAGACTCCAATGCACGATATGCAGCTCGAATTGGAAGAAAAATTCCCGAAAGTAAAAATACACCTATTCATATGCGACGTATACAACTACGCTCGTATGGAACAGGCTTTTAGCAAATATCAACCTCGTTACGTCTTCCATGCCGCCGCTTATAAGCACGTGCCTATGATGGAACGCAACCCGCAAGAGGCTGTTATGACTAACGTTTTCGGCACTAAAAACGTTGCCGACTTGGCGGTAAAATACAACGTTGAGAAGTTTGTCATGGTATCTACCGATAAGGCCGTAAACCCCACCAACGTCATGGGGGCATCGAAACGTATCGCTGAGATATATGTGCAGTCGCTATTCTTCCACAACAAACAAGAAGGCTCTCACACTAAATTTATTACCACCCGTTTCGGCAACGTTCTCGGCAGCAACGGCTCGGTAATTCCGCTCTTCCGTCGTCAAATCAACCAAGGCGGTCCTATCACAATCACTCACCGCGACATCATTCGCTACTTCATGACAATTCCCGAGGCTTGTTCGCTAGTTCTCGAAGCCGGGTGCATGGGTTACGGCGGCGAAATTTTCATTTTCGACATGGGTCAACCCATCAAAATTTGGGACCTTGCCGTGCGCATGATTTCACTCTCAGGCTTACGCGTCGGCGACGACATCGAAATTATCGAAACAGGCTTGCGCCCCGGCGAAAAGCTTTACGAAGAGCTTCTTAACGAACGAGAACACACTATCGCTACTCACCACAAAAAAATCATGATAGCCAAGGTGCGTACTTATGACTACAACGACGTAGCGACACACCTTGATCGTCTCAAAACTTGCCTCGAAAGCGGTTCTAACCACGATCTTGTAACAGAGATGAAACATATCGTGCCGGAATTCAAATCAAACAACTCTAAATGGCAAGCTATCGACACCGAAATTTCAGAATCAGACGATACGCAAAACATGAAAGAAATAAACATCCAAAATCTATAACCAACTATGCGAAAACTCAGCACACTCCTCGCTGCAATCCTCTTTGCCGGAACATTCTCGGCAAATGCCTTCGACCCCCAAAGCTTGCTAAACAAGCTCGGAAGCGCTTCACAAAAAGAAGAATCAGGTTCAGCAAAAAGCGACATCGCCGGAGCCCTTGGCGGAGTTCTTAACAGCTTCGTTGCTAACGATAAATTCAGCATCGACGATATTGTCGGAGAATGGACTTACGCTTCTCCTGCCGTATCTTTCGAAAGCGACAACGCTCTCCAAAAAATCGGCGGTGCAGGTGCGGCTTCTGTTGCTGAATCAAAACTCGAACCATACTACAAACGTCTCAAACTCAATAGCACCACTCTAACCGTTGACGCTGAACACAACTTCACTCTTAAACTCGGTGTTGCCTCTCTTAAAGGCACCATCGAAAAAGACGAAAACGATGCTTTGATTTTCAACTTCAACGCTTTCGGCAAAATTAGCTTGGGCAAAGCCAGCGCTCACGCCACAAAAGCAAACGACACATTGAACCTCACCTTCGATGCCACTCGCTTGGTGCAGATTCTAACCCAAATATCTTCTAAGCTTAATAACGACACTCTCAATACCCTCACTACGCTTCTCAACAGCTACGATGGTATCTATATCGGCTTCAAACTGAACTCTAAATAATGAGATTCCTCAGCCCGCTAATCGTCAGTTTTGCTCTTTCCGCATCGGCAGCATTGCCTTTGCCACAAGTGCCGGACTCGTTACGGACTGTTGCGTCTCGTGCCGACTTCGTAGCGTTAAATTTTTGGAACGCTATGCAGTGGAACGACACAACTGCCACCTCTTCGTCTGAAATGACGCAGAGCGTGGCAGATTTTGTTTCCGTTTTTCCTCACATGAGCGGCGACTCGGCGCGTATCGCCGCTATCAACAATCTGACACACCACGCCATTGCCGCAGGCGAAACAACAGCTATAACGCTTTCTGAAGCAATAGAAACAATACTTTTCGACGCCCATTCGCCACAACGCGACGAAGCACTATATACTCTTTTTGCACAAAGCTTGCTATCGGCAGGAGCTCCGGATTCGGTGCGACTGGAATATATGCTTGAAATGACGCGCAAAAATATGGTAGGCACCTATGCTGCCGATTTTGAATTCACAGCGCGTAACACCACCACCGCACACCGCCTATCCGACCTTCGCGGCAAAAAAGTGCTACTCCTTTTTTACGACCCATCGTGCGACGACTGTCATAGATTAGCCAACGCTCTCGCGCTTGACACCATTATAAACAGAGCCGTCAACGCCGAGCAGCTCGTTGTCTTAGCCGTATCTCCCGAAGATGCCGATGAGTGGAAAAATGCAGGAGAATGGCTACCGCTACAATGGATCGACGCCACCGATAATGGTGCCATATACACTAATGAACTTTATGACATAGGCTCTTTCCCGGCGCTTTATCTTATTGACACCGACGGGCGCGTCATAATCAAAGACGGACTACCGGAGCAGATAATTCCGCGTATCTGATTATTTCTGAGTTAAATTCGTGATTTCCCTGCCTGCGGGTATTTGATATATAGCCAACCCGAAACGACGAACAACAGCATAGATATGGTCAAAAATATCGGCTTGATGCGTTTCGTATTCTTTCCAAACCGTTGTTTTTGTAAAGAAATATAATTGCAACGGCAATCCCGACGGGGTGGGTTCCATTTGGCGAACCATATGCATCATTTCTGTGTTGACACGGCTATCCGTTGCCAGATAATATTCCAAATAACGACGCAACAAATTGAGATTCACCACGCGCGTCGCCTCGTCAATATTCAAACCTTCGAGCCATCCTTCTTTTGCGATGTCAGCAATTTCTTCCGGAGTACAGAAACGAACGGTATTGGCATCAATAAGAATAGATCGGCACACACGACGTCCGCCACAATTAAACATCGGCTGATAATTGCGAAACGACTCACTTACAAGAGAATACGGAGGTATTGTCGAAATAGACTTATCCCAATTTTGAACCTTTACCGTTGTCAGCGAAACATCAACGACTTCGCCGTTTATGTCATATTTATCTGCAATAATCCAATCACCGCGATGCACCATATTATTTGCCGTCAATTGCACCGAAGCGACAAGACCGAGGATAGTATCTTTAAACACCAACATTAACACCGCCGCCGAGGCGCCCAAAGCGGTGATTATCACCATCGGAGAGCGATTGATTAATATACTTAGCGCTATAATGATACCTATAGATATCACTACTAACTTCAGCATCTGAAAGATACCCTTAATAGCATATGGCTTCATCGACGGGCGCTTGGCGAGGGCTTCATACAACGTGCCTATAAAAATGGTGATAACACGCACCGCAGCCCATACTATATATAACGACGTCAACGCCGTTAGCCAGTGTACCGATTCGGGATTGTCGGCAAAGAATCCGGGTATCATCCACGATACGATAATCGCCGGAGCCAGTTGTGACACCGCTTTAAGCACTCGCGATGTCAACAAATCATCATCCCATGTCGACGGGCTACGTTTCACTATAAGGCGCACTATCTCCAAGCAGCCTTCGATAATATAGTAGGACACTACGGCACATAGGGCTACCAACAACAATTGTAAAACACCAATTAGCGTAGACGCGCCGGAAATTGTTATATTTTCAACTAAAAAGCTATGTATTGCCTCGAACATGGGTTATCTTATTACTGTAAACGCGCTTTGAACGCTGCCGCATATGCGCGCATTTGCTTTACCATCGCAACAAGGCCATTGCTGCGGGTTGGCGACAGGTGTTCGGACAAGCCGATATCATTAATGAAGTGCAAATCCGCTTCTAGAATTTCATCAGGGGTATGGCCCGACAATACTTCGACTAGCATCGAGATGATACCTTTTACTATTATGGCATCCGAATCAGCTGTAAAAATAACTTTGCCTTCGTCGTCAAGTACGGCTTCAAGCCATACACGACTCTGGCAACCTTCTATAAGTCGGTCCGGTGTTTTCAGGCTCTCATCTATGGCCGGTAAGCTATTTCCCATATCAATGATACAAGCATAGCGGTCCATCCAATCTTCGATGTCTACAAATTCTTCAATAATTTCGCTTTGGCGTTCTTCTATTGTCATTTTATTTCGCTTTTTCTTTATATACTACATTCAAAACCGTTTTACCAACGACATCCAAAGTACGACGGTCGATATTGGATAGATTATCTGCCATCGTATGCCATGTCGGGTTGAAAGACATTGTTTCGGCATTACGCGACTCTATAATATCCGTTGTCGGTATTCCGGCTTTTATTAAGAATAGATGGTCATCAGTAATAGCGCCGCCGGTAGTGCTTACAAATCTGTCTCCGAAGCCGATACGTTGCGCCTCGCTCCAAACTTTCATTGTAGGAGTCGGGGCAAATTGCTGAGAGATATATTCATAATGGAAAACGGCATCACGTCCACCTACCATATCCAGCAAAATTCCATATACAGGCTTATTGTCTGCTCGATAAGGAGGCATTGTCTTAACCCAATGCTGAGTTCCGAGACACCATGTTGTTGACGTATCTTCGGTTTCTGAACTTGTTCCATAATCCTCGGCATCGACAAATAACAAATCAACGCCAATCTCGGGAGCCTTAACGCCTAAATTTCGTGCAATTTCCAGCAATACGCCCACACCGCTAGCGCCATCATTTGCGCCATCAATAGGCAGTGTATGATTCGCTTCATCGGCATCGCTATCCGCCCACGGACGTGTGTCCCAATGAGCTACCAAGAGAATTCGACGTTGTGCGGATGTATTATAGCTCGCTATTATATTATAGATAGGCAACTTATCGCCATTAAAGGCCTTAGTCTCGGCAGTCTGCACCAACACCGAATCGGCGCCGTAACGATTAAGCTGTTCAACGATATAATCACGGCAATCTCTGTGCGCCTGCGTTCCGGGCACACGAGGTCCGAACGACACTTGTGCCGCTACTTGTTGATAAGCACTATCGGCATTAAAATCGCCTATAAACAGTGATTGCTGATTCGTTGGCTCTTTAACTTCGCTTGCAGTGTCGGCAGTTTTATTGCCATTACACCCCGGAGCCCCTAAAAGAGCTGCGAAACCAAAAAGCACTATCCATTTATTCATTGCCATTTTCATAATTATCTGACAAAATTACAAAATAGCAACAAGGTCGCCAAGACTTTAGCGGCTTTTCAATTATTACTGTGCATTTTTTAACAAACACTTCAGCACAAAAACGCGCTGAAGTGCTGCAACAAAGTGCGCCCTTTGCATTTTTTATGCTCGAGACATCGGTGACAATTTCAGCCGCCGCGCATTGTGATTTCTATCAGTTGACGCCTCGCGCTTTTTAGAGTTACAACATCTACACCTTTTTATTTGTTCTAATATCTCCAAGTGACAATTTGTCACCTACATACGCTTGGCATTTTTTTTGCCTCTTTAATTTGCAAAAATTAGAAACAACAAAACACTACATAATCATGCAAAAAGGAACCATTGGAGTAACGACAGAAAACATTTTTCCTGTCATCAAAAAATTCCTCTATAGCGACCACGAAATATTTCTTCGCGAATTGGTATCAAATGCTGTCGACGCCAGCCAAAAGCTACGCGCCTTGTCGTCTATCGGCGAATTCAAAGGCGAAGTAGGCGACTTGAAAGTTAACGTTACATTAGACACCGAAGCCGGCACCCTTACAGTTTCCGACTGCGGTATCGGAATGGACGCCGACGATGTTAACAAATACATCAACCAAATCGCTTTCTCCGGTGCTGAAGACTTCCTTAATAAATATAAAGACACCGCCGCCAACATCATCGGCCACTTCGGTCTCGGCTTCTACTCGGCTTTCATGGTTGCCGACAAGGTCGTTATCGAATCACTCAGCTATCGCGACGGCGCTAAAGCCGTTCGTTGGGAATGTGACGGCTCGCCCGAATATCAGATGAGCGAAGGTTCGCGCAACCATCGAGGTACGGACATTATTCTTTACATCGACAAAGACAGCGCCGAATTCCTCGACCAGCAACGCGTTGACACTTTGCTGCGCAAATACTGCCGTTTCCTTCCCGTGCCCGTAATCTCCGGCAAAGAACGCGAATGGAAAGACGGTAAATGGTCCGACACAGACCGCGACCTCGTTATCAACGACACTGCGCCTCTGTGGACAAAGAAACCGGCTGAGTTAACTGACTCGGACTACCTCAACTTCTATCAGCAGCTTTACCCGGGTCAAGAAGAACCGCTCTTCTGGATTCACCTAAACGTCGACTACCCTTTCAATCTCACAGGTATTCTTTACTTCCCCAAGCTTAAGAATAACTTCGACATCAACCGCAACCGTATTCAGCTTTACTGCAACCAAGTATTCGTTACCGACTCGGTAGAAGGAGTCGTACCCGACTTTATGCAGCTATTGCAAGGTGTTATCGACTCTCCGGACATTCCTCTTAACGTATCACGCTCATACCTACAAGCCGACAGCGCCGTTAAGAAAATCTCGGGATACATCACCAAAAAAGTTGCCGGACGCCTCGACGAAATGTTCCGCGCTGACAGAAATGCTTTCGAAAAGAAGTGGGACGACATCCGTATCTTCATCGTTTACGGCATGCTCACCGACGAAAAATTCTGCGAATCGGCTCTCAAATTCATGCTCCTTCGCGACACCGACGGACACTACTACACCCTCGAAGAATACAAAACCCTCGTCGAAGCCGCTCAAACCAACAAAGACGGTAAAATCGTATACCTTTACGCCACCGACGCTACAGCTCAATACAACTACATCAAAGCCGCCAACGAACGCGGTTACAATGTGCTCCTCCTCGACGGCCAGCTCGACAATCACTTCGTTGGCTTGCTAGAAAACAAAAACGAAGGCATTCAGCTCGTTCGCGTTGACTCTGACGTTACAGACAACCTTATCAAGAAAGACGACCATACCGACATTCAATTGTCAGCCGCAGATCGTTCTATCTTAACACAGCTCTTCGACGCACCAACCCGTAAGGTAGAAAAGAGCTCGTTCACAGTGCAGTTTGAACAACTCTCTGCCACAGCAGAACCCGTCGTTCTTACTCAAAACGAATATATGCGTCGTATGAAAGAAATGGCAGCGATGCAGCCCGGCATGAGCTTCTACGGCGAATTACCCGATAGCTATACTATCGTTGTAAATACCGCCCACCCGCTCGTTGAGGCTCTCCGCGCCAAAGCCAATGTCGCTCTTGCCGGTACGGTTCAACCTTTCCTCGACACTATTGATGCATCTAATAAAGTTGCCGAAGAAGCACGCAGTGCTGCCGGCACTTCCGAACTTACTCCTGAAGCTCGCCAAACTGTCGACAATGCCGAAAAGGCAGTAAGCGACGCCCGCGCTGCTATGGAAAAAGCTATCGCCGACTATGCTCCGCAAGCTCCTGAAGCTTCGCAGCTCGTTGACTTAGCTCTCTTGGCAAACGGTCTCCTTCGTGGCGAAGCGCTCAGCAAATTCATCGCTCGTTCTTACGAAATGATGAAGTAATCTCATTCTCCCCTCCTTCAACGACCTCCCTTGCTTCGCTTCGGAGGTCGTTTTTTATTTAGATGAATTCTACAATTTTATGCAAATGGGATTTTGCTATTATAAAAACAGCCTTAACATTCTCACGTTTTGCTTTTTGCTTTAATTTGCTTAATTTTGCAGTCATAATTCAACACTTTCACAAATGAAGAAAACCATTATGGCAGGAGCCATCTTATCACTCATGATGGCAGCATCATGTAGCAAGTCGGCACAACGCCCCGCAGCCGACGACTTCGACTACACTGTCGACAGATTTGCCGACATCGAAGTTTTGCGTTATAAAGTTCCTGATTTCGAAAGCCTTAGCTTAAATCAGAAAATTTTAGTATACTATCTACAAGAAGCCGCACTTTGGGGCCGCGATATTTTGTGGGACCAAAACTGCGCCGTTAACCTTCCCGTTCGCCAACTTCTCGAAACCGTATATACCAATTTCGACGGTGACCGCGAAAGTGCTGACTTCAAGGCTTTTGAAACATACCTCAAACAAGTATGGTTCGGTAATGGCATCCACCACCACTACAGCACCGACAAATTTATCCCCACATTCAGCCGCGAATTCCTCGAAACTCAAATTGCTGCACTCCCCGAAGGTGCCGTTTCTCAAGACGCTAACGACCTTGTTGAAGCTATCTTCAACCCCGCCATGCTCGCTAAACGCGTCAACCAAGCTGACGGCGAAGACCTTATCGCAACTTCGGCTAACAATATGTACGCCCCCGGGCTTACTCAAGAGGAAGTTGAAAAATATTACGCGTCTATCAAAAAGCCTAACGACGCCACTCCCATTTCATACGGCCTCAACACCCGTCTTGCTAAAGACGAAAACGGCAAGGTTTACGAACAGCAATATCGCATCGGCGGCCTTTACTCTGAAGCTATCGAACATATCGTTGCCAACCTCGACAGCGCTTGCACCTACGCTGAAAACGACGCTCAGCGCCAAACTATACGCTCTCTAATTGAATTCTACACCACCGGTGACCTCGCTACTTTCGACCGTTACTCTATCGAATGGGCTGAAGACACAAAGAGTCAAGTCGACTTCATCAACGGCTTCATCGAAAGCTACGGCGACCCCCTCGGCATGACCGGTGCTTGGGAATCTATCGTAAACTTCAAAAATATCGAAGCTAGCGAACGTACCGAAATCCTTTCGGCTAACGCTCAGTGGTTTGAAGACAACTCTCCCGTAGACAGCGCATTCAAGAAAGAAGAAGTTAAAGGCGTATCAGCAAAAGTTATCACCGCCGCTATCCTCGCCGGCGACGCTTACCCCGCTACTCCTATTGGCATCAACCTCCCCAACGCCAACTGGATTCGCGCTGCTCACGGTTCGAAATCGGTAACTCTCGAAAACATCACTCAAGCCTACGACGCTGCAAGCCACGGCAACGGCTTCAACGAAGAATTTGTTATCGACCAAGCAACAACTGACCTTCTCGACAACTACCTCTTCATCACCGATAACCTCCACACCGACCTTCACGAATGTCTTGGCCACGGCTCCGGTAAACTCCTCCCCGGCGTTGACCCCGATGCGCTTAAAGCTCACGGTTCTACCATCGAAGAAGCTCGCGCCGACCTTTTCGCACTTTACTACCTCGCCGATCCCAAACTCCTCGAAATCGGCCTCCTCGACAACCCCGACGCCTACAAAGCCGAATACTACAAATATATCCTCAACGGCATGATGACTCAGCTTATGCGCATCGAACCCGGAAAAGATGTTGAAGAAGCACATATGCGTAACCGCAAAATCATCGCTGAATGGGCTTACGAACACGGCAAAGCTGACAATGTTATCGAGCTAGTAAAACGCGACGGCAAAACATTCATCCAAATCAACGACTACACCGCCCTTCGCAACCTCTTCGGCGAACTCCTCGCTGAAATTCAGCGCATACGCTCAACAGGCGACTATGCTGCCGCTACGGTAATGGTTGAAAAATACGGCGTTCATGTAGATCCCGAACTTCACAAAGAAGTCCTCGACCGCTACTCTACCCTCTCGATCGCACCATACAAAGGCTTCGTTAACCCCGTATACCACACCGTACGCGACGCCGAAGGTAACATCACCGACGTAACAATCGACTACACCGAAAACTACGTCGATCAAATGCTCCGTTACAGCAACGAATATCACCCCCTAAAGCATTGATAAACAAAATCAAGGCATAAAAGTTAATAGCTGTTAATAATTTTGAGCATCAGCAAAATTTTAGTAATTTTGCACCCGATATGGCATTCAATGCCAAAATAATATTTATTCACCATAAAATTTTCTGAGAATGCACTTAAATTCTGAAGAAAAAGTACAGATCTTCGAGAAGTACGGTAAGAGCAAGACTGACACTGGCTCACCTGAAGCACAGATTGCATTATTCTCTATCCGTATCGCTCATTTGACTCAGCACTTGAAGTCAAATCACAAGGATCATACAACAGAGCGCGCTCTGAAAATGCTTGTAGGCAAGCGCCGCCGCCTTCTTGACTACCTCAAGCGCAAAGACATCGAACGTTACCGCGCTATCATCGCTCAGAAGGAACTCGGCATCCGCAAGTAATCCGAGCACATGCAACGATCTAAAGTCACCGCCAATCGCGGTGACTTTTTTATTACCCAAACACCACCGGACTAATACCTAAACAACACCACAAAACTCGGCTTAAAAGTCGCAAAAAAAACTCCAATAGCCAACATTCTATTGTTCTTTTGTAAACTATGGTGCTATGGTTTAAATCCCCGAGACGACAACCCTAAAAATATTAACCAAAGTACCGGAGCGTTACTTACTCCAACTCGTGCGTTTTAAACCAAAGAACCAAAGCTTACCATAGTACCATATTTCCAAACACCCGCAGCCAATGCCCAAGTACTTTGGCAAACTATGGTACAATGGTCAAAATCAAAAAAAGACAATGCCCTAGTACTATGGCAAAACTAGAGTACTATGGTTAAAATCCCAAATGCGAAAGTCGATGAAACTTTTCAAAAATGCGCCGGTTTTAGGTCTCACAAAATCCAACAAAAGACCAAAAACAAAAGTTGCCAAAACGTAAAATTGCTATTTTGACATATCTGAAACGCATATTTAACCCCGTAAAAACATAGGCAAAAACACTTTTGGGGAGGTAAAAATTTATTTTTCAACATCAAAAAAATCTCAATTTACCAAACGCAAAATATTTTTGATGAATAGATAAAATCAAGTTTAAAACCAACGCATAAATTTGCAACACGAAAAGGAAACACAAACACACAGATTTTCGTTACTACCTTGAAATTTTGTCCTCTCTGCTATGCTAATCATCAAGTATAAATTTGCTACCAAATCCACAGGAGTGTACACGCGGTAGCATACTTAGAAAAGACACCGACATTTGCAGGAAACATCTCGTATTAGCGATACAATATACAATAATTCGTGATCCCAATTCAACTATTGCTTTTTTGTACTCATAACCAAAATTAAAATTCATAACCACTAAATTCAAACATAACCAAAAGATTAGCATAGCAGAGAAACAAAAATAAGCAAACACACTACTACTACTGAAACCCCGGCGCAGCTACAAATGGTTGCGCTATTTTTATTATAGCGCTTTTTATAATCAAATATTTAGCCTCAAATTTAGGAGCTATGGCATTTTTTGTTTAATTTTGCGCTATACATCGGCTAACACTTTTCGATGTATAAATATTAACTCTATATCTATAATATTATGAAAAAGTTTCTCAATGAGTTTAAAGAGTTTGCAATGCGCGGCAATGTTGTCGACATGGCAGTCGGTGTAATTATCGGTGCTGCGTTCGGCAAGATTGTAACATCACTCGTTAACGACATTATCATGCCCGTTATCGGTGTATTGACCGGCGGCACAAACTTCACTGAATACAAACTTATCATCAAAAACGCTATTCTTAACGGCGAAGAAGTAATTTCTCCCGAAGTAGCCGTTAATTGGGGTATGTTTGTTCAGACCATTGTAGACTTTATTATCATAGCCTTCTGCATCTTCGTAGCCATCCGTTTGATGAACAAACTCAAACGCGCCACCGAGCCCGAACCCGAAGCAGAACCCGAAGCTCCGGCAGCACCTGCAGCTCCAACTCAGGAAGAACTTCTCACCGACATCCGCGACCTCCTTCGCCGCGACCTCGAAAGCAAAAAGTGAACAACAGACCTATATACCTAATAGGCTTTATGGCATGTGGCAAGAGCACCCTCGGCCGTGCTCTTGCCGCCACTCTTGCCGGCTATACATTCGTTGACCTCGATGACGCCATCGAAGAATCTGCCGGAATGAGCGTTGCCGAAATATTCGCACACCACAGCGAGGACGGATTTCGACAAATCGAAAACAAAGTATTGTGCCAAACCAGCCGGATGCACAATGTTATCGTAGCGTGTGGCGGCGGCACACCCTGCTTTGGCGACAATATGGCAAAAATGCTTGCCACAGGCACGGTGGTATGGCTACAAGCCAACACCGACATCACCATCTCACGTCTTCGTCTCGCCCCCGGCAAACGTCCGCTCGTTGACAAAGTACTCAACGACGACACCGCCCTCCGAAACCTCATCGAAGACCTTCAATCACGCCGCCGCGACGATTACAGCCGCGCCTCCGCCACCTTCGACTCCAGCGAGCTCGACACTCTTGAGCAAATCGAACACACTACTCGTCGCTTTATAAACACATTTATAAATCCCTAACCCAATATGGACGCCCCGATACCATTGGAAGAAGTGCTACGCATCACCACCGTCACCCGACAAGCCGTAATAGGCCTACCGGCATCTCGAGGTATGCTCGATCATAGATTTCCATTAACTCCCGAAGGCGCGGCAATGCTTGTTGACCGCGGTTTTAGAGTAAAAATGGAACGAGGCGCCGCCGCTCACATACATTATCCCGACGAAGCCTACACACGCCGCGGCATAGAAATCTGCGACCGCGCCGAAGCCTTCGCTGCTGATATTGTAATATACCTCTCACCCCTCGAAAGCTCCGACGCACGCCAACTACGACGCGGATCGCTGCTCCTCACATTTCTCCACGCCGATAGCGAAAACGACATCGAGGTGATGCGAATTTTGCTACAACGCCATGTTATAGCAATGGCAATAGAGCTTCTCAGCGACGACCTCGGTCGCCTTCCCTTCGCCGACATCCTCCACGAAATCGACGGCCGCGCAGCTATGGCAGTGGCGTCATCACTGCTCGCCGACGCTGTCCACGGCAAAGGCATCCTCCTCGGCGGCGTTGCCGGTGTTGTGCCTTGCGAAGTGTGCATAATAGGTGCCGATATGGCAGCCATCGCCGCTGCTCAAACGGCAGTAGGCCTCGGCGCTACAGTGCGAATTTTTGACAACGACGTCTACCGTCTCCGCGACGCCCTCCGCCAGCTCGGCCCCGGTGTAACAGGCTCGGCACTACACCCGCGCGTGTTCGAAAACGCTCTGCGTTCCGCCGACATCGTCGTTGCTACCGACACCGACTGCGACATCGTCATCGGCACAGACCTCACTCAGGTAATGAAGCGCGGTGTGATATGCTTCGACCTCACCTCCACTCCCGGTTCTGTATTCCCATCTCTACAACTTATAGACCTCGACCTCGCCTCCCCCTCCGACAACGACACCAAAACGCCCACACGAGTATGCTATATCAACGCCGGCAACACCGTGCCACGCACTATGGCTATGGCGTTAACAAATACATTCGTTAATATGCTCGACGACATCCTCGTTTGCGATGGCGTCGCCAATGCACTCAAACTGAAATCGGGGCTTCGCGCCGCCGCTTTCACATTCCTCGGCAAATGCGTCAACCGCCGCGTAGCTCGTCTTATCGGCGTAAGACCTATTGATATAAACCTATTCCTCCAATTCTCATAACATGGCATCGGCAAAGAAAAACAAATTCTATGTAGTATGGGTCGGCCACGAGCCCGGCATCTACCGTTCATGGGAAGATGCCCAAGAGCAAGTGAACGGCTATCCCGGTGCACAATTCAAATCGTATAACGACATCGACGAAGCCACCGCCGCCTATCGCGGCAACCCCAAAGCCCAGCTCGACATAATGAAAAGCATATTGTCGCACAACCCCGGCTTCGGACGTCGTGACAAAACCCTACCTCCGCGAGATTACACCCTCATTCCCGAAATACGCCTCGACGCAATTGCCGTTGACGGTGCTTGCGCCGGGAATCCCGGAAAAATGGAATACCGCGCCGTGCGAGTTATCGACGGTGCCGAAGTATTTCGCGTTGGCGACAAAACACCACTAAAAGGCACAAACAACATCGCCGAATACCTGGCAATGATACACTTAGCCGCCTTGCTACTCCGCAACGGCGATAGCACAACACCAATATACACCGACTCCAAAAACACCCTCTCGTGGCTACGCCGCGGCAGCTCACACACCACACTCCAGCGCACTCCCGAAACCGCCGCAACGCTTGACATCCTTGCTCGCGCCGATGCGTGGCTTGCGGCTAACGGACCGATTAAAAACCCTATTTTGAAATGGAACACCGAACGTTGGGGCGAAATTCCCGCCGACTTCGGTAGAAAATAAAGTCTTGCTCTATGAAGAAGCTCAACATCCTTCGTAACGACCCGTGGTTAGAACCATATAGCGATGCTATCGAAGGCCGCCACAACGACGTAAAACGCAAGCTAAAAGATTTGCTTGGCGATAACGGCAAATTATCTGACTTTGCCAATGCTCATCAATACTTCGGCTTACATCGCAAGCGTGATGGCAGTTGGATATTCCGCGAATGGGCACCTAACGCCTCTGCAATACACCTCGTTGGCGATTTCTCAGAATGGAAAGTATTGCCGGAATATGCTCTCACTCGCAACGATTCCGATTTGCCGGGCGTTTGGGAAGGATCTTTTGCTCCCGACGCTATCGCTGACGGTCAATTGTATAAAATGCACGTGCAATGGCCCGGTGGCGAGGGCGAACGAATCCCGGCATACGCTACGCGCGTTATGCAAGACCCCGACACAGCGATTTTCTCGGCGCAGGTCTACGCCCCATCACGAAAATATCGCTGGCATGACAAAGGCTTCGAACCCGACACCGCGCCTCTTTTGATTTACGAATGTCACATCGGCATGGCACAAGAGCGCGAAGGCGTTGGCACATACACCGAATTCCGCAAAAAAGTATTGCCCCGCATCGCCGCCGACGGATACAACGCCATACAAATCATGGCGATACAAGAGCATCCCTACTACGGCTCCTTCGGCTACCACGTTTCCAGCTTTTTCGCCGCCTCAAGCCGTTTCGGCACTCCCGACGAGCTAAAAGCCCTTATCGACGACGCCCACAAATTGGGTATCGCCGTGATTATGGATATTGTTCACAGCCACGCCGTTAAGAACGAAAACGAAGGCCTCGGCCGCCTCGACGGCACCGTCGACCAATATTTCCACAGCGATGCCTCGCGCCGCGAACATCCCGCTTGGGACTCACTGTGCTTCGACTACGGCAAAAACGAAGTGCTTCACTTCTTGCTATCAAACTGCAAATATTGGCTCGAAGAATATCACTTCGACGGCTTCCGTTTCGACGGCGTAACATCAATGCTTTATTACGACCACGGCCTCGGCAAAGCCTTTGGCGGCTATGGCGACTACTATGACGGCGGACAAGACACCGATGCTATAGTATATCTCACCCTCGCCAATATGCTCATTCACGAGCTTCGTCCATATGCTATCACCATCGCCGAAGAAATGAGCGGTATGCCCGGATTGGCTCTGCCATACAAAGACGGGGGCATGGGATTCGACTATCGCATGGCAATGGGTATTCCGGACTATTGGATTAAAACCCTCAAAGAAAAGAAAGACGAAGACTGGCATCCCACCTCAATTTTCTGGGAACTGACAAATCGCCGTGCCGACGAAAAAACCATCAGCTACGTAGAAAGTCACGACCAAGCCCTCGTTGGCGACAAAACCGTTATTTTCCGACTAATCGACTCCAAAATGTATTGGCACATGATGGTCGGTGATACCGATACCGATGTTGCGCGCGGCATGGCGCTTCATAAAATGATACGCCTTGTCACCCTCGCCACCATCAACGGCGGCTATCTCAACTTCATGGGCAACGAATTCGGCCACCCCGAATGGATCGACTTCCCCCGCGAAGGCAATGGCTGGAGCTATAAATACGCCCGTCGTCAATGGGATCTCGTTGACCGTCAAGACCTTCAATATCGTTTCTTGAACGCCTTCGACAACGCCATTATCCACCTGGTTGGCAACGTCCACAATTTCCAATCCAAGCCCGTACGCAAGCTATGGGAAAAGGACGACGACCAAGTTTTGGCATTCATGCGCGGTGATTTGGTATTCGTGTTCAACTTCAGCCCCACCGAAAGCTACAGCGGCTACGGCATCCTCGCTCCGGAAGGGTCGTACGTGCCTATGCTCAGTTCCGACAACCCCGCTTATGGCGGATTCGGCAACATCGACGAAAACATCGAGCACCTCACCATCCCCGACCCGCTATATCAACCTGCCGGTGTGGCTCGATTGCCGCTATACCTCCCGGCTCGAACGGCTTTAGTGCTGCGAAAAAAACGCGCTATACGCAAAAAGAAATAATAAACTCAAAAGGCTCGTTCTCCTCACGGCGTTCGAGCCTTTTTTCTTATTGGCAACGGCTTCGCTACTAATACATTTCTTTATTAGCGTGAAATTTAGTAATTTTGCGGCATGAATTGGTTTGAGAGCCTATTTTTTGAACAGACACCGCTACAAGCAGTATGCGTTCTGTCGGTAATAATTGCCATAGGTCTAGGCTTGGGCAAATTGCGCGTATGCGGCATTTCGCTGGGTGTAACATTCGTGTTCTTTACCGGCATTTTGGCTGGTCACCTCGGTTTTGCCATTGACCAACAGATGCTTAAATACGCCGAAGACTTCGGTTTGGTCCTTTTCGTTTACGAACTCGGTCTAAAAGTAGGACCGGGCTTTTTCAGTTCGTTCCGCACCGGAGGTTTGCGCCTAAACATGATAGGCCTCGGACTCGTTATGCTCACAACGCTAACAGCCCTCGCTCTTAGTCTGTGCCTTAACATCTCAATGTCCGACATGGTTGGCATCCTCTGTGGCGCCACGACCAACACCCCGGCTCTCGGTGCGGCACAACAAGCCCTCCAACAAATGGGCCTCTCCACAAGCGGCGCCGCACTTAGTTGCGCTGTAACTTATCCGCTTGGCGTGGTGGGCGTTATCATTGCTTTTGCATTGATACGCAAACTATTTCTGCGCCAAAGCGACCTCGAAGTAGCGAACCGCGACGACGGCGACCACACTTTCGTTGCTGAATTCGTGGTATCGAACCCCGCTATCGACTCGTTCACTATCAGAACATTATCAACCTCCTTCCCGTCAAATTTCGTCATATCACGCATTTGGCGCCATGGCGACGCTATAATCCCCGGCCCCGACTTCGAACTACGCAGCGGAGACCACTTGTTGGTTGTAACAAACGAAGAAGACGTTGCTCGACTCACTATTCTATTCGGCGAAAAGACAGACAAAGACTGGAACCGTCCTAACATCGACTGGGATAGAATCGACAAATCGCTAGTATCCAAAACCGTAGTCATCAGCAAGCCCGCCCTTAACGGCAAGCGTCTCGGCTCGCTACGCCTTCGCAACAATTACGAAATCAACATCAGCCGTGTCACCCGTTCCGGCGTGCGACTCCTTGCCACTCCCTCTCTTATCCTTCAGCTCGGCGACCGTCTCACCATCGTAGGCCAATCCGAAGCCGTTGACAAAGTCGCCGTCTTGCTAGGCAACTCGGTATCCGACCTCAAAGACCCCAACCTCGCTGCCATATTCATCGGCATGGTTCTCGGTCTTATCGTCGGCTCTGTACCTATCATGATACCCGGCATCTCAACGCCCATCAAACTAGGTTTGGCAGGCGGTCCTATCATCATCGGTATCCTCATCGGACGTTTCGGACCACAATTTCACCTCGTCACCTACACCACGCGCAGTGCCAACTTAATGCTGCGAAGCATAGGGCTATCACTATTCCTGGCTTGTCTCGGACTTGAATCGGGTTCTAACTTCATCGAAACAGTAATGCGCGCCGACGGCATTATGTGGATCGGCTTAGGCGCTATTATCACAATCGTCCCAAGTCTGATAATGACCCTCGCCGCCATGCGCGTATGGCATCTCGACTTCGGCACAGCCTCAGGCATGACTTGTGGTGCTATGGCAAACCCGATGGCGCTTTCTTACGCAAATGAAAACGTTGACGGTGACGAAGCTTCGGTAGCTTACGCTAGCGTATATCCGCTTTCTATGTTCTTGCGTGTCATAATAGCCCAACTGCTAATACTTATATTCGCATAAGATCATCGCATTACAGCCTTCTTTTTAATAAGCCCCAAAGTTGCAAAACTGTGCAAAAATATACACAGTTTGAGAAAGTTAGCAAGATGTAGTCTTGCAAAATCAAAAGTTAGATATTACCTTTGCAAGGTCAAAGCACACAATATACCAATCGTGCGCGCCGCCGTCTATAACACCGCAGACAACCTTTCATGTATCAGCAAGTTAAAGCGCCTCGCACACATCTGCTCCCTGAAAAGCATCAAGACCAATGGCTCAGCTCCAATTATACATATCAAAGACAATTCGCGGCTTTAAAAGCATCGTAAATATAAACCCGTCCGAAGAAGTAGTCCGCCAAATTCGCGATTACAGCGCGGCTCTGGAAACCATAAGCTACGATGCCAGCAAACACCCGGAGCTATTTCTTGTTTCGTACATCAGCACCGGATTGTTACTGAGCGTAATACGCCCCGTTAGCGATGCCGGGCTGAACAATCACTATGCCGCGACATTATGTATTCCCAACGGTGCTATTGTCCCGGCTGAACGTTTGAGCGAATTGCTTCGCAAAATCAGCGCTTTGATATCTGACGGCCAAGACCCTGATCAAGACTCTCTCGCTCATATTCGCGCTATCCTTGCCAACGACTACGCCATTGACAACATCACCCCCAAACACAGCGTCTTCCGAGGCACATCTTATGCTGTTGCCCGCGTCGACAGCGAAGATGCTCCGAACTTTGCAGACTACATTGCCGAAGCTTTCTATCAACCTCAATATTCCAAATATGCCGGAATTCTGCTTTACCGCAGCGCCGATGGCATAACCCTTTACAACGACACCAACGATGTCACCAACAAGCAATTGGCACACATGGTGACGCTTATGCCTCCGGCAAAATCTTTCAACGGCTTCACTCCCTACATCGACCACCAACCTTTCTCCGAACCGATATGGGTGGCTGATGGTAGCACTATAAAAATAAATTGGTGCCATAGCAGTTTTGAACCGTTTATACAAGAATATACCGTTTCCGGCAATGGCACAACTCCTTCTACGCCAAATACGTCAAAGGCACAACGTAAAATCTCGCGCAGCACTTTTTACGTCACCGAGCAAGGAACACAGAATACTATCACCGACTTCTCCGTTACTGTCAACGACCGCGAAATCAATGATCAAGAAGTATTCACCTACTCCGAACTCACTCACGCCAACGTACAAATAATGTCACCGGGCTACAGCTCATACAGCGGTATCCTTGACCTCGCCAAGACCACGCAAGCTCTTGTGCAACTGCGTATTCAGCATAAGACATACCGTTTCGACCTCCCTCTCGACACCCCCGAGCCTGTCGAAGCAATACACATATACATCAAAACCAAAAAACCCATAACACGCTGTCCTATTGAAGGATATAATATTATCGGCGACACCATCTGCGAAGGCTCCAACGTCACCAACCGCCTCGTATATAGTGGCGGCAAAAGCTCGCTGAAGTTATTTATCCCGGTCATCACCGGGCTTATTTGCACAATTGCCGGTTTTCTATTGGGCTGGATAGCATTCGCTGTTCCGGAAACAAAAAACATCCAAGAGCCGACAACAGAAATTGTAGAAACTCCCACCGCCGCAACAACAGGACTCGCAACAGCTATCGCAGAAAACGCCACAAGCGCTCCTGCCCAGACACAGCCGGAATCAGCACCCGTTGCCGAGCCGGAACCTACACCGGAGCCTGTTGCACAAACTTCCACCGCCGAGCCGGACTATATCGCCGGTGCCGAATATCTGCAATCGCACAAAAATTGGAACCGTGCCGAACTCGAAAATATTCCCGGCATGAGCGGACTATTCGACGATTTGAATACTTATAATTTCGACCGCATACTTACTTATTGGCAACCGCTTCTCGAAGGCCGCTCAGCAACATTTGACGCCGTCATTCGCGCTTGCCGTGGTGCTGCCACCAAACGTGACCCGCATTTGGCTCCGCACGATCCTACTTATGCCAAAGACGGCGACGATATTAACTGGCGCACTTACACTTATTGGGTAGATCCCTAAACAACATGAAAAAATCATACTTACTACTCCTCGCCCTTGCTCCATTTGCGAGCAACGCCCAGGATGCCAACGACATCATTCCCGGCGAAGCTGCTCTTCGTAGCGCCACTACCGCTAACAGAAATGTTGTCGTGCGCGCTTTAACTCCTAATATTATCCGCGTCGACAACTTTGTCGGTGAGAATGTGCCACAAAACGTACAAAGCGTTCTCCCTCTCGTTGCCGAACACAACATAGCACACTTCAACGACGACGGCAGTTTCACCACTGACGCCGGAATACGCGTCACTCTCGACGCTGAAGGGCTTCTTATTCAAGGCTCTACTCCCGGAAGTGCTATTTTCGACATCGGCACCCGCTCTAATTTTGCCGGAGAAAATATCATAACACTAGGCACAAGCGGCAATTCGTCGTTCTATGGCGCAGGGGAACGCGGGCACAAGCTAAACCTCTCCGGCGATACTTTGGTGATGTATAATCGACAAAACTACGGATATACAGGCTCTGACTCCCGTATTAACCAAATGAACATAACAATGCCGCTAATTCTTTCAAACAATGGCTATGCCATCGTTTTTGATGATTACGCAGCAGCTAAAATGGTGGTATCCAATCCAATAGAATACAGCACCGAAAGTACCGAGCCTGTAACATACTACTACGTCGGCGGCGTTGACAACCTTGCCGACCTCACTGAACGCCTCTCAGAGTTGACAGGCCGCCAACCTCTGCCTCCGCTTTGGGCACTTGGATACATCACATCAAAATACGGCTACCACGACCAAACCGAAACAGAAGCTGTCATCGACACCCTTAAAATGAACGGCTACCCCGTCGACGGTATCGTTCTCGACCTTTATTGGTATGGCAAAGAAGCCGACATGGGACGCCTTGATTGGGACCCTGAACAGTGGCCCGATGCGAAAGGTATGCTCGAACGGCTTAATAATAAAGGCGTTAAAACAGTGGCCATCTCTCAACCCTATGTACTACGCAATGGCCGTGCTATTGACAATTACAACACCTTGGCACCGCTCGGTATGTTCGTTGCCGACACCACCGGAGCCGTGCAAGAAGTGAAAATATGGGTAGGCGAAGGCGGTATGTTTGACGTATCTAACCCCGACACCCGCGCATGGCTCAAAAACCGCTATAAAGCCCTCACCGACATGGGCATGGGCGGCTGGTGGGGAGACTTGGGTGAGCCCGAAGTACACCCCGAAAGCGCTTTGCACGCAAACGGATTGACTACTCGTCTTTACCACAACAAATATGGCAACGATTGGAGTAGCATCATCTCCGAACTCTATGCCGAACAATACCCCGACCGACGTCTTATGACCCTCATGCGCGGCGGCACGACAGGCTTGCAACGTCACTGCGTTTTCCCTTGGAGCACCGACGTTTCTCGCTCGTGGGGTGGCCTGGAACCGCAAATACGTATTATGCTAAACTCAGGCCTCAGTGGCATGGGATACATGAGCAGCGACCTTGGCGGTTTTGCTGTCGACCCCGCAAATCCTTATTTACCGGAGCTTTACATTCGTTGGGTCGAAGCCGGGCTTTTCTCTCCGGTATTCCGCACCCACGCTACACAATACGCCGAGCCGTATCACTATCCGATGTACGCCGACGCGCTCCTTGACATCGTCAAAGAACGCTATCGCTGGTTGCCGTACAATTACACCCTCGCCTACGAAAACAGCGCCTACGGATGGCCGTTAGTGCGCCCGCTAGACTTCCACCAAAACGCTAACGGGAAATTTGATAACATCTCCGACCAATATCTCTGGGGCGAAAACATCATGGTAGCGCCCGTAATAACCGAAGGTACGACAGAACGCAAAGTTGTGTTCCCTAACGGCGACGGATGGTATAGCTGGAACAACGCCACCTACTACGCCGGCGGCACGTCTGCAATAGTATCTGCGCCCGTGGAACACCTTCCCCTATTCGTTCGCGCAGGCGCTATTATACCCACAGCAAATTACCCGATGGAAAATACCGGCGACTATCGTCCCGACACCTTCACGCTCAATTTCTTCCCCCACAAAGGCGCCGATGTCACATCGTGCATCTACGACGACAACCGCACCACTCCGGGAAATATCGAACGCAACGAATATCGCCTCGTAAACCTCTGGGCACGAACAAATAACGAAAAATCCACCATCACCGTCACCACAGACGGCACCTACCCCGACGCTCCCGCGAAGTTGAATCTTTCTTTTGCCGTACACGCTAACAAAAATGCTAAAGTTGCTGTGAACGGCGACAAAATCAACTCAACTTTCGACGCCGAAAATTCTATCATTTCATTCTCGGTAGAATACACCGCCGGAGAAGAAACCAATATCACAATTAGCTACAAAAAATAATATGTTCTCAGGAATAGTAGAAGAAGCCGCAGAAGTAGTTGCAATAAAGCAACACGACTCCAACATTGACCTCACCATACGCAGCGCCTTTGCGTCCGAGCTACACATCGACCAATCCGTTGCACATAACGGTGTATGCCTCACCGTTGTAGACCTCCCCGGAGATGGCACCTACACCGTTACCGCTATCCGCGAAACCCTCGACCGCTCAAATCTCGGCTTACTCAGCCCCGGCGACAAAGTAAACCTCGAACGCTCTATGGTAATGAACGGCCGCCTCGACGGACACATCGTGCAAGGTCATGTCGACACCACTGCCGAATGTATTGACATTACCGACGCCGACGGTAGCCGTTACTTCACGTTCAAATACAGCGTCGACCCCGAAATGGCGGCGAAGGGTTATGTTACCGTTGAAAAAGGTTCTGTTACTGTTAATGGTGTCAGCCTTACTGTTTGCGACAGCACTATCGACTCTTTCCGCGTCGCTATTATCCCCTACACTTTTGAACACACTAATTTCCACGCTCTAAAAGTTGGCTCGAAAGTGAATATCGAGTTCGACATCATTGGCAAATATTTAGCTCGCCTCGCCGAAGTAGCTAAAGCCTAAGCCGTTACGGCATGGAGAAGTTAATGCAGTATATGTGGCAACACCGCCTATGGCAGCGCGGTGACTTGTGTACTGTCGATGGCGAACATCTCGAAATCCTCGACCCGGGATTACTAAACACCAATGCCGGACCGGACTTCTTCAACGCCAAAATACGCATAGGCGACCGCACATGGGCGGGAAATATAGAACTTCACGTCCGTGCCTCGGACTGGCTCAGACATGGGCATGACAACGACAGTGCGTACAACTCTATTGTACTGCACGTCGTTGCTTTTAATGACGCTCGTATACTGCGCAGCGACGGTGCTATCATTCCGCAATTTGTAATGACAGGCGTCGACGATTTTGCGAAAAAGCACCAAGACATAACCAACAGCTCGTCGGCGTCATTACCCTGCGCGGCACAAATAGCGTCTATGCCAAGCATTTACATCACCGACTGGCTTACAGCCCTTGCCTTCGAACGTCTTTACACAAAAGCCGAGCGCGTTGAAGCCACGTTGAAACTCGTCAACGGTGATTGGCGTGCGGCGCTTTATGTAACCTTGGCACGCGCTATGGGATTCAGCACCAACAACGATGCCTTCGAACGCCTTGCCCTTGCCGTCCCTCTACGCCACATGATGCACCACCAAGGCTCGGTAATAAGCGTTGAAGCAATGCTTTTCGGGCAAGCAGGCTTGCTTTATGGCGCAAACGCCAACACCCCCGAAGAGCAATACATGAACATACTGCGGCGCGAATACGATTTCCTTGCAACCAAATACAGCCTCCCCACCCCCAAGCCTTTAGGATGGCGTATGGCGCGAATGAGACCTCAAACATTCCCACAACGACGTATCGCGCTTTTGGCGGCTATAATAGCAAACGGCTTTGCGCCGGCTAACAGAATATTCTCACTCAACAATCTCGACGAAGCCCGCAGCCTCTTTAACGTTCCCGTAAGCACCTTCTGGCAACGTCATTACACCTTTGCGCACAGCGGGGGCGCTAACGCCGGGGCGGTTCTCGGAACGTCGTCGATAGACATGTTGATTATCAACGCAATAGTGCCGGTAATTTACGCTTTTGCCACTGCTATGGGGAATAATAATCTACGCGAACTCAGCGCCGACCTACTGCAACAAATCCCACCGGAACGAAACAACATAGTACGCCTCTTTGAAAGCGCCGGCATAGTATGTCGCGACGCGTTCACCACCCAAGCTCTTATCCAACTGCGACGCGCTTACTGCGAAACTCGCAAATGCCTTTACTGCCGAATCGGGCACCACTGCATGGCTGCTAAAAAGTAAGAGCAACAAAAATCAAAGCCCATATTCTTAGACTATTAAGATAAAAATATCGACAAAAAAGCCGTAAAATGCTGAATTTGCGGCAGAATTGTCGTATATTTGTAGAATAATTTAGAAACAGATGACATTTGAAGAATTAGGCGTTCGCGAAGACCTGCTACGCGGTATCGCCGAGATGGGCTTTGAAACCCCCATGCCCGTGCAGGAAAAGGTAATCCCCGTACTATTAAATGGCGACCACGACCTTGTAGCCCTCGCCCAAACAGGCACAGGCAAAACAGCGGCGTTCGGTCTGCCTGTGCTACAACGCGTAGACGCTAATAGCCGTGAGGCTCAAGCCCTTATCCTCGCTCCTACTCGCGAATTGTGTTTGCAGATTGCCGGTGATCTCGCCGATTTCTCTAAATATATGCCCGACTTGGAAGTGCTGCCCGTTTACGGCGGTAGCAGCATCGAAAGTCAAATTCGTGCGCTGCGTCGCGGTGTACAAATTATCGTTGCTACGCCTGGTCGTCTTATTGACCTTATCAACAGAAACGTTGTTAAGCTCAATAATGTCAACACCGTTGTTCTCGACGAGGCCGATGAAATGCTAAACATGGGGTTTGTTGACTCCATCAACGATATTTTGAGCCACGTTCCCGAAAATCGCACTATGCTTATGTTCTCGGCAACTATGCCCGCCGAAGTGGCAAAAATTGCCAAGCGATTCATGCACGACCCCGAAGAAATTGTTGTGGGTACGCGTAACGAAGGCGCCAAGAACGTGCGACACATTTACTACATGGTTCACGCACGAGACAAATACCTCGCGCTAAAGCGAATAGCCGACAACAGCCCTAACATATACGCTATTATCTTCTGCCGCACACGCCGCGACACACAAGAAATTGCCGATCAACTAATTCAAAACGGCTACAACGCCGACGCCCTTCACGGCGATATGTCGCAACAACAGCGCGACATCGTCATGAAAAAATTCCGTGATGGCGTTATCCGCCTCCTTGTTGCCACCGACGTTGCTGCTCGCGGTCTCGACGTTGACGACCTCTCTCACGTTATCAACTACGGCTTGCCCGAAGACACTGCCGTTTACACCCACCGCTCGGGACGTACCGGTCGCGCCGGCAAAACCGGTGTTAGTATCGCTATCATTCACTCCAAAGAAAAAGGCCGACTTCGAGAAATCGAACGCATTATTGGCAAAAAATTCGAACGCAAAGAAGTACCGTCGCCTCAGCACATTATCGAAAAGCAACTTTACAACCTAGCTGACAGACTCGAACGCGTCGAAGTAAACGAAACAGAAATCGGCAACTACCTCCCCGGCGTGTTGCGAAAATTGTCGTGGCTCTCAACGGAAGATTTGCTCAAGCGCGTTCTCTCGCTCGAATTCAACAGACTCCTCGAATATTATAAAGACGCGCCTAACATCGACATTATCGACGAAAAGCCGGCACGCGAACGCAAAGACAAAAACGGAAAAGAACGCACCGACAAAGACAAAGACCGTCGTACTGCCGAGCGTGGCATGGCTCGTATTTACATAAACGTCGGCAAATCAGACGGTTTCTATGCCGGAAACCTCATAGAAATGCTCAATAAGAACATCACCGGCGCACGCGTTGATGTTGGTCGCATCGATTTATTGCCCTCTTACTCGCTTTTTGACATCAAGAAAGGCGATGCCAATCGCGTTGTAGCAGCGCTCAAAGGCCTCGAATTCTTCGGCAAACGTGTATACAGCGAAATCGCCGATCCCGAACGCGACTATGCTCGAGCTAGCGGTAGAAAAGGCAAAGGCGATGCCGACAAAAATCGTCCCGACAAAGGTCGTCGAGGCAAAGGCTATAAGGCTGACAATGGCGAAAAAGCAGAACATCCATTCGCCGCTAAATCGCGCAGAAAAAAATAAACAAGGCAATGACTTTCTCCCCTAAACTTATCATCGCCACGGCAATAATATCATTGTCGGCAATATGCGGCTTTAACCTTGTAGCGCGCTCTGCCGGCACTGATTTTGCCAACTTACCTGCCGAGGCTACGCCGATTTTTAACCGAAATATGCGGCTTGATATGCTCGACTATTACTATGCCGGCATAACAAAACCAATCATTAACATCCTCGGAGACTCATCGCATATTTCATATGTCGACAAAGACCGCCTCGTTGTAGCAGCCTCAAAACGCAGCTACATCGAAGTCGCTATCGTGCCGACTCAAAAAGACACCGTCGTTGCCCTTATAGAAACCGTCCTCGTCCCTACGCCGGACAGCTTCATAACATTTTACACCACCGACGGCGACAAATTAGAATCTCCGGCATTGCCGACAGCTAAAGATTTCGCCATCACGAAAGACCCGATATATCTGCCGCAGTTCTTCGTTTCTGCGCAATATTCGCCTCAGGAGAAAGCATTTATCTTCTCCAGCGCCGCTGCCGACTCTTCTATGACGCGTGCTAATCCCGACATTGAAAAGTCGTATGCAAAAGTTCGCAAATACACATATAACGGCAGAAAATACATACCCTGCGATGGTCGAAAATGACACCCCCGAAGCCCTGGCTCTGAGCACGCTATGCCAACGCGTAACAGCTGCTTTATCGCTACGCCCCGACCTTAACAACGTATGGGTTACCGCCGAAACCTCGGACCTGCGTTGCCATGGCGGCCACTGCTACATGGAGCTTATCGAAAAGCACGACGACGGCACTCCCGCCGCAAAATGTCGCGCCGTAATATGGTCGCACACATATAAGCGCCTCGCTCCGATTTTCGAAGCCGCAACAGGAACACCTCTGCGCTCGGACATTAAAATTATGGTGCGCGTGAGCGTTAACTACCATCCCGTTTACGGACTCTCCTTAGTAATCAGCGACATAAATCCCGACTACACCGTCGGCGACCTCGTAAGACGTCGAAACGCAATCATTGCGCAACTGCAACGCGATGGCATTTACGACCTTAACAAACTATTGCCGTGGAGCAAAACGCCGTGGAGAATTGCAATAATCTCCGCCGCTAACGCTGCCGGATACGGAGATTTCATAAAGCAACTACACAACAACCCATACCGCCTACGCTTCAGCACAACGCTATTTGCCGCCGCTATGCAGGGCGAACGCACTGCGCCTAGTATCATTGCCGCTCTCGACGCTATTATGTCAAACATCGAAAATTTCGATTGCGTTGTTATTATTCGCGGAGGTGGCGCGGTGGCGGATTTGGCTTGGTTCGACGACTATGACTTAGCTTCCAACGTAGCGCAATTTCCGCTTCCCGTAATTGTCGGCATCGGACACGAACGAGATATCAATGTGCTGGATTATGTGGCTAATACAAGCGTAAAAACGCCTACTGCCGCAGCGCAATTCCTTATAGGACGCATGGCGGACGCTTATGTGAATATCGTAAACCTCGGCAACGAAATTTTATCTACCGTCAAGAACATACTCAGTGCCCACAAAGAGCAATTGGCATACTGCCAAGGCAACCTTCCGGCGATAGCCACAAATGTGGTTACACGCAACCGTCAACGCCTTATCAACGCCGCAACCATTACCGCCGGCAATGCTAAAGCTATGACACAGCGCCAGCACCAAAGACTCGACAACATCGCCGAGATGACAAACACTCTGAGTAGCAACATCATCCGCCGTCACCAACAACGTCTAACAGCTATTGCCGATATGCTCGAAGTTTTATCACCGGAAGCT
Organism: uncultured Bacteroides sp.; assembly: GCA_964518705.1. Lineage (GTDB taxonomy): Bacteria > Bacteroidota > Bacteroidia > Bacteroidales > Muribaculaceae > CAG-873. Next base: position 2,382 of record CAZFGV010000003.1, on the reverse strand, counting down.
ACGCTGCGACGCGGATACACTATCACACGCGTGGATGGTCATGCCGTAACCGACAGCACAACAATAGAACCCGGAAGCACTATTACAACACAATTCGCTACCGGCCCGGCTATTACGTCAACAATTAAAAAGACAAGAACACGAAAGTCCGACGACTAAAAGCTATTGTCGCGACGCTACGATTTTTAACGTGCGCTGACACCGCTTGCCACCGAAATATTTATCTAAAACTCGTGCAAAAATATCGTTAGGTGACACGATATCAAACAAGGTCATTGACGATTTAAGTTTCTTACTATCTGTGGTATCGAAAACCTCAACAGGGTCATTCGTTTCCAATTGCAAAATAACGTCGCACATCTCACGAAAGCGTGGACCGAAAGTTTCGTGAGCAAGAAAACGACTAGCCTCGTCAACGCCGGACAAACCATAGTAAACCGCCATATACGAACGGCCCAATGTGCGCAACTGAGGAAAGAAAAACCACATCCAATGAGATTCCTTATGTCCGCGGCGCAACTCACTGAGGGCGATAAGATACATCGGTGTCTGCTGATCCTCAAAACGCTCTATATCATATACATTTTCCATAGTATACCTTTTATATATAAAGATGATTTATACGCTGCAATTCTATCAACACAAACTAAATTATTTGCGGATGTTTCTAGGGTGATGCAATAATATCTCTTCACGAAGACGGGTATTGTCCATGTGCAGATAAATCTCTGTTGTTGCAATAGACTCATGCCCAAGCATTTGCTGAATAGCGCGTAAGTTAGCACCGCCTTCCAACAGGTGTGTGGCAAAACTATGTCGCAAGGTGTGCGGTGATATAGTTTTGCGTATTCCTGCCGCTTCGGCAAGATTGCGCACTATTATAAACACCATCTGCCGCGACAGCTGTTTACCGCGACGATTGAGAAACATCCAATCGGCATGACCGGAGGCTATAGGCGCACATGTTTGGTCGCACCACTGCATATAACGACGTATCCACTGCACCGACGGCTCACTCATTGGCACCAAACGCTCTTTTGCTCCCTTGCCGAGAACGGACAAATAACGTTGGTCGAGATTTATACGACGTCGTTCGAGGGTACACAATTCACTCACTCGCAAGCCAGACCCATAAAGAACCTCCATCATTGCACGATTTCGAACACCTAGCGGCTCGTCAAGGTCAACGGCGTCCATCAGGGCGGTTATCTCATCTATCGTAAGCACTTCCGGCAAATGCTGACCTATCGACGGCGGTTCGATAAGCAAAGTCGGATTGTTTTCACAATCACCGGCAAGCACCAAATAACGATACAGAGCCTTAATTCCGGAAATAGCACGCGCCTGAGAACGAGGACTAATACCTGTGTCATGGAGAGCGCCTACATAGGCACTAAGATCATCGGGCGTTGCGGCGACAAGCGTTTTATCGCTACCTAACCATTCCGAAAACCCGGCAATATCCATCGTATATGCCTCGACAGTATTCGCACTCAAGCCACATTCAAGGCTGAGATACGCACGAAAACGCTTCAAAAGATATTCTGCGGCATCCATAATCACAAAGTACCCTGCTCAACACAGCGGGCAACGCGGTCGAGAACTGCATCATTCTCATCCTTTTGCGGATTAAATGTACTTTTCAGACTAACACCGAACAACTTGCCGAAACCTTGCCAAAACCCAGCTCGGAACGAACCCAAAAAGGCTTTTACTATATCATAACTGCTTTGGTGGGTCTCGCGCTGTATAAGCTTGATCAAAACCTTGGCTTGGCGACGACTAAAGCGCTTCAAAATAGGCTTATACTGCTCAAACAACGACTTCTCCATGCTTTTAAGATAGTCCTCACGCTCTTTGGTGCTTTCGAATGTTTCGATATACTCATAGGTTTCAATAAGCGTTTCGGCTATCAGTTTGGCATAAGGCAAAGTCAATTTAACATCGCGCACGGTACGCCAGTAAAACTCCTCAGCCTTTTTATTTTTAAACCTCATCGGCGGATACACCGTCAATTCTCGCATATGAATCACCGTAACGGTATCACCATCCTCATCAACCCGCCAAGAGAACCCGCGATAATGGTCGCGTTGAACCGTCGGCGTCATTTCTGCGGCGGATCGCAAGGTCGCTATATCCTCTGCCCTTGAAGTCATAGCAACAAGAGCTATCGCAAGTGAGAAGAGTAAGCGATATAGACGTTTCATATTTGTCTAACGTTACGGTTTGCTTGTTATTGCTATTTTCAAACTCATTAAAAGTGAAAAAAAGCTATATATAAACAAAAAGAGTAACCACTGAGGTTACTCTCTTGTGACTCGTACAGGATTCAAACCTGTAACCTTCTGATCCGTAGTCAGATGCTCTATTCAGTTGAGCTAA
>CAZFGV010000002.1:141234-142624 GCA_964518705.1 uncultured Bacteroides sp. | reverse complement strand
TTTTTATTGATATTTGGTTGTAATGTATCCGTCCGAAAAAATGCTGCGCGGTTTATATAAAAAAATAATGGAATATGAGTTTGGGTCATATTCCATTGTTTGCTATGTTGTGGTTTAACATTCTTGATGAATGTAGTGGTGAGCGTGAGTGCATTCTCGCAGTGTGTGGTCGACTATAATGTGTCTGTTCGCCATGCCTGCAATTTCGCTCATTTGGTGGCTCACAAGTAATATTGTTGAGCGTTTGGATAAGTCGGCAATTATTGAGTATAGGTGCTCTTCGAAATGTCGGTCGAGGTAGCTTAACGGTTCATCGAGAATCAGCACGTCCGGTTGCTTTACTATTGCCCGCCCGAACAAAGCACGTTGTAGCTGTCCGCCGGATAGTCTACCAATAGGTCGTGATGCCAAATCGGAGAGTTCGATCAGCTTTAGCACTTCTTCGATGCGTTGTTTTTTTGCGTCAGCACTTATGTTGATGCCTAAAAGTCCTGATTCGACAACTTGCTGTACGCTAATGGGGAAATGCGCGTCCACGCTGTTTTTCTGCGGTAAATATCCCGGACGAAAGTTTCGAGAAGCTTCGTCAGAAATGTTCCCGGAGTTGTCGTAGTGAACAATTTTTCCGTTGGAGGGCTTGAGAAGGTTTAGAATTAGACGTAGCAGAGTGGTTTTTCCACCACCGTTAGGCCCTGTTATAGCAATAAAATCGCCGCGGTCGACGGTGAAATTCACATCGGCAAGAATGCTGCGCCCCTGTCTGTCGAAATTGACGTCGCATAGCGAAAGGAGTGGCAACTTTGTTCCACTATGGTGCGTGCAAGCAGAGCAGAGACACGGATCGCTATGGCCGGGCAATTTCATTGGCTACTAGTATTAATTGATTTTCCCAATCGTAATCCATTGGATTGATAGTCACCAAATTAGAGCCGATTCCATCGTTTAGCGGTTCGGCTTGGCGTGAGTCGTATTCGCGTTGGAAGAAGAATACGCGCACCTTTGCGGCTTTAGCTTTGTCGATGGCGTCGCGCAACCCTTTAACAGATAGTTCTTTGCCTTCAACGCCCAAGGTTAGCTGCTTGAGGTTGTAGTCGCGAGCAAAGTAGCTCAGCGATGGGTGCCAAATGGCAAAAGTGCTGCCGTGAACAGGGGCTGTAATACTGTCAAGAGTGCTTTCGAGTGCGTTATAGTGTGCCATTAACGCATCCAGACGTTCGGTGATAATTGTAGCGCTGTCGGGCATCGATTTTATTAGTGCCGATGCCATATTAGAGGCAATAGCACGCGCACCGCTGACACTGCTCCAATAATGAGGGTCGGGGGCTTCGTGATTGTGCTCACATTCGTTGGCATTGTGGTCATGGTGGTCGCCGGAATGGGCGTGGTGATG
>CAZFGV010000002.1:0-141134 GCA_964518705.1 uncultured Bacteroides sp. | reverse complement strand
CCATGATGGTGTGAGTGAGTGCCGTAGATAAGTTCGACGCCGTCGTTAGTGTTGACGTAGGTTGTTTTTAGAGATTCTTCGAGGGTCTCTTCAAAAGGCAAAACGCCGGTGCCGAAGTAAATGTCGGCTTTGTCGGCGGCGAGACGTTCTTTTGTCGACGGGTCGAATGTTTCCGGATTACTACCGCGCCCGAGGAGTGAGCGAACTTCGTAATTCGGGCCGACAAGCTGTTCAAGAATTTGTCGTTGCGGTTCGATACTTACCATAAGCAACGGCTTGTTATCGCCCTCGGCTTTGTTGTCGGTTTTCGACGCGCAAGAGCCGAGGAGCGTTAAGCCTATTGTTGCTATAGCAATGTTTTTAAGCATTTTCTTCGAGGTATTTTGCCATAGATTCGGCAGCATGACGGCCGTCGCCCATAGCAAGAATAACAGTAGCGCCGCCGCGAACAATATCGCCACCGGCAAAAATTGTCGGGATGGCAGAATGTAAGTTTTCGTCAACGGCAATGGTGCCGCGTTCTGTGACATCCAAACCTTCGATGTTGTCGGGAATCAAGGGGTTGGGCGAAACACCAACGCTGACAATAGCGAGGTCGATTTCGAGCTCGTCAATAGCTCCATCGATAGCAACGGGACGACGACGACCGGAAGCATCGGGTTCACCGAGTTCCATTCGTTGGATGCGCACAGCGCGAACATGGCCGCGTTCGTCGGCGAGGTATTCGATGGGGTTTGCGAGGGTAAGGAATTCAACACCTTCTTGTTTTGCGTGTTCGATTTCTTCTTTACGCGCCGGCATTTCGGCTTCGCTACGGCGGTAGATAATCATGGCTTTTTCCGCACCCATGCGAAGGGCAGTGCGAACAGAGTCCATTGCAGTGTTGCCGCCACCGATAACAGCAACGCGGCGACCTTCAGGAGCCGGGGTATCGCTGCCGGGGCGACCGGCACCCATAAGGTTGATTCGTGTGAGGTATTCGTTGCTACTGAGCACGCCGCAGTAATTTTCGCCGGGGATGCCCATGAAACGAGGAAGTCCGGCACCGGAGGCAACGAAGATTCCTTTGTAACCTGCTGCGATGAGGTCGTCGTAGCTCAATGTTTTGCCGATGATAGTGTCGGAGTGGAAGTTAACACCGGCAGCACGGAGAGAGTCGAGTTCGGCATCAACGATGCTGTTGGGGAGACGGAATTCCGGTATGCCATATTTAAGCACGCCACCAACTTCGTGAAGCGCTTCGAAAACGTCAACGTCATAACCTTTTTGAGCCATAGCCCCTGCAAACGACAAACCTGCAGGACCGGAACCGGCAACGGCAACTTTAATGCCGCGGCGTGGGGCTTTTTCGGTAGCTTTGTTGTTGTCGCGTGATGCTATTTCAGCATCGGCGGCGAAGCGTTCCAAATAACCGATAGCAACGGGTTCTTTGCCCATTTTGTGATAAATACAACGACTTTCGCATTGCTTTTCTTGAGGGCAAACACGACCGCAAACGGCAGGAAGAGCGCTTGTTTGTCGCAATACTTTTGCAGCCAAATCGTTGCGGCCGCGCTGTATTTCTTTGATGAAGTCAGGAATGTGTATTGACACCGGGCAACCTTCCATGCAAGTGGGGTTGGGACAGTCGAGGCAACGTGTGGCTTCAAGAACAGCCTGCTCGGCGCTAAGTCCTTGGTTTACTTCTTCATTGCTATGAACGCGGTAATCAGCATCCAACATTGGCATTTGTGCTCGAGGGATAGCGGTGCGTTCTTTTGCCGGCATGGCGGCGCGTAGGCTTTCGCGCCATGCGGCGTTACGACCTTGTTCTATATCTTGGCTCATCTTATTCATTTTTTAGTGTCGTACGCTTTCATGCGCATCATCATTTCATCGAAGTCGACTTGGTGAGCGTCGAATTCAGGGCCGTCGACGCAAACGAAACGTGTTTTGCCGCCAACGTTGACGCGACAAGCACCGCACATTCCGGTGCCATCGACCATAATTGTATTAAGTGAGCAGATGGTGGGCACTTCGTATTTCTTTGTAAGCAAAGCTACGAATTTCATCATTATCGCAGGGCCGATAGCAACGACTTCGTCAACTTTTTCGCGCTGGATAACTTCTTCGACGCCGGCAGTAACGAGGCCTTTTCGTCCGGAGCTACCGTCATCGGTCATAATAATAACTTCGTCAGACCATTGTCTAACTTGGTCTTCGAGAATTATAAGGTCTTTGTTACGCGCAGCGAGGACGCTCACAACGCGGTTACCGGCTTTTTTCATGCCTTGAATAATTGGCAAAAGCGGAGCGATACCCACGCCGCCACCGCAGCAAAGTACAGTGCCTTCGTGCTTGGCTATTGCTGTAGCACGTCCGAGGGGGCCGACAAGGTCGGTGAGGAATTGGCCGGGCTCGAGAGCGCATATTTTGCGTGTAGAGTCGCCTACGGCTTGAATTACAAGGTTGATTGTACCTTTTTCAATGTCTGCATCGCTGATTGTCAACGGAATACGTTCGCCGCCTTCGCCGCAACGTACTATTACGAAATGTCCGGGACGACGGGCTTTCGCTACTTCGGGAGCTTCAACGGTTAGTTGAACTACATGCTCCGAAAAATATTTCTTAGCAATGATTTGATTCATATCTATCAACAGAATAGGGTGCAAATTTACACATTTTTTCGCACACTATAAAATTACATTTTTTAATCGTCGCAATAATGGCGTAAAACGCGGCGGTATGAGTTGAAAATTTTACTTTTTGATACGAAGCCTACATATTTCCCGTTGTCGACAACAGGAAGGTTCCACGCGCCGGTGGTGTCGAAGGTTTTCATGACGCTATCCATGCTTTCGTTAAGTTCTATTTTCGCCGGAGGCATGGACATAAATTTTTTAACCAACATTCTGCGGTATAGTTCGGGGCGGAACATGATGTTGCGTATTTCGTCAAGAAGAACGATGCCTACCAATTCGCGTTTTTCGTTTAGCACGGGAAATAGGTTGCGTTTGCTTTTGGCGATAATGTCAACCATGTCTTTGAGGGTCATTTCAGGATATACCGGCAGGAAGTCTGTTTCGATAACGTTGTCAATTTTAAGCAAAGTGAGGACGGCTTGGTCTTTGTGGTGGGTGATGAGTTCGCCGCGCTTGGCTAGACGCATCGAGTAGATTGAGTATGGCTCAAAGACTTTGATAGTGCCGTAACTAATTGTGCTGACTATTAATAGCGGTAAGAAAAGGTCGTATCCGCCCGTTAGTTCCGCTGTTAAGAATATTGCCATTAGAGGAGCGTGCATAACACCTGCCATAACACCTGCCATACCTATCAGTGCGAAGTTTTTCGTTGACAATTCGACCCAGCCGAAATGGTTGACAATGAAGGCGAACAAGAAGCCTGCCATACATCCGACATAAAGCGATGGAGCGAATGTACCGCCTACACCTCCGGCTCCGTTGGTTGCTGAGGTGGCAAAGGTTTTGGTGATTATAATAAGGCCGATAAAAAGAGCCAAGAACCAAAATTGATTACGATCGTCGTAGAAAAGAGAGCCGTCAACAATAGAGGATGTATCACCTGCGAGAAGTCCGGTTATTGAGCCATAACCTTCGCCATATAGCGGAGGAAAGAGGAAAACGAGTCCGGCGAGAATCAAACAACCGATGCCGGTGCGTGCCCAGCGGTGTTTAAATTTGCCAAAGAAATTTTCCATCATGTTCATCGAGCGGATAAAGTAGAGCGATGTTAAGCCGCAGAAGATGCCGAGGATTATAACATATGGTATACGCGAGGTATAGAAGTCTTCGGTTTGCGCGAAGAAGAATTCGAATTCATATCCGGTGTAAACATATGCTATAGTGGTGCTGGTAATAGAAGCGATAAGGAGAGGCATCACAGACACCGCTGTAAGGTCGAGCATTAACACTTCGATAGTGAAAAGCATACCTGCAATAGGAGCTTTGAAGATGCCGGCAATACCGGCAGCAGCGCCGCAGCCAACGAGTATCATAAGGATTCTCGGGGACATACGGAAAGCCTGTCCGAGGTTTGAGCCTATGGCAGCTCCGGTATATACAATAGGACCTTCAGCACCGACAGAACCGCCGAAACCGATTGTTACAGAACTGGCTAATACGGACGAGTATATATTGTGCCTCTTTAATCGGCTCTTATTCTGCGAAATAGAGTGCAAAACGCGCGTTACACCATGGCTGATATTGTCGCGTACTATATATCTGACGTATATGGCTGATATTACAACGCCGATGGCGGGGAGAAAAATGTATAAAATATTTCCTACCTCGGGGTTGACGTGAGATGTAAGTGCGCCGGAGATGCTGTGAATCAAAAATTTAAGTATCGTAGCGGCAAGACCGCAAAAGATGCCGACAAAAAACGCCAGCACCAATACGAAGTTTTTTTCTTTGATGTTCTTTTCTCGCCATACGACAAACGAAAAGAACGCCTCTTGCAGACGATTAATATATGAACTCATATACGATTTCTTCGAATCTTATAAACCTTTACCGGTAACAACCGTACTGATAGTGTAAAAAAGTATTTTTAAGTCGACTCCCAGCGAAATATTTTCGAGGTAAAGCAGGTCGTAGTCCAAACGTTCGAGCATTTGATCGACAGTCGACGCGTATCCATATTTAACCATGCCCCAACTTGTTATGCCGGGTCGCACTTGGTGAACCAACGTATAAGCCGGGCGACGTTGAATAATTTGTTTGATGTAAAAGTCGCGTTCCGGTCTCGGTCCTACGAGCGACATTTCACCGATAAGTACATTCCAAAATTGGGGTAATTCGTCGAGACGATATTTTCGCAAGAAATGGCCCACGCGAGTAACTCTCGGGTCGTCCTCTTGTGCCAACGCCGGGCCTTTTTTCTCGGCATCGGTATGCATAGTCCTGAATTTGAGTATCTTAAACGGTTTTTTGTGTCGTCCGATACGTGTTTGTTTGTATAACACCGGACCATTGGAGTCAACTTTTATTGCTATTGCCAAAATCGCAAAAACAGGGCTTAAAATCAGCAGAGCAAATAAAGACGAAAGCACATCGCCGATGCGTTTGAGATTTGACGCCATTGGCGAAACCCGCGAGTTTGTTATGTCTATAACAGGCTCTGCCGCTATCGAAGAAATGCGCGGACGCATTCCCATAAGTCCGTGAAGATCAGGGCTGACAAAGAGAGGCTTATCGAGGCTATATAAGCTTTCGATAATGTCCGCTGTGCGTTTTAATCCTTTTGACGATGGAAGAATTACAACAGCATCAGCACCGCAATTGCGAGCTAAAGAGGAAGCATCTTCGCCATGAATGATAGGATACCCGGCGTAGCTGTCTCCGGTAAGACAATTATCAATGTCGGCAAGAGTGGTGAATTTCAATCCAAGGCGAGCCGACGAGTGTTGCAACTTTTCAAATCGTGTTCTATTCTCCGGAGATACGCCTACAACCATGGTGTCGATAACATAGTCGCCACGTTGAACGCGACGTGAGTTTGCCGTTAACACTATCATTCTTAAGGACCATACGGGAATCAGAAGGCTGAAGAATAGCGCACACATCAACTCATAGTTCGTTGCTCGTTCGGGAATGCTGTCGTTGATCAATGCAACAAAGAAAACGACGAGCATCGTGAGCATGGAAACCACGATAGAAATAAGGCTTTCGTCGAGACGCGATTTATAAAGAGTGTTTATTTTGTTATAACTTCCGCAGATGGCGAAAAAGAAAGCCATGACAAAAGGCACTAGTAGTTGTTCGCATACTACCGATTTATCACAAAGGAAGCTTATAATGTCGTTAGGACGCAACTTTTGCGGAAGAGTGTAGAAACGCAATATGTCGAATATCAAAAAGCCAAAAGCTCCCGATATAAGGTCGGCAGCCAAAAGCTTGATTCGTTGTTGCGTTATTTGCATCATAAAGTTTTACGGGCGAATAATTTTGAATTTGCCGTCAGCTTCAAGTCGCATCACTGTTGACGGTTTGTTTTGCGCTTGCTCATTATGTCGGCTTGTGCATACATAGTCAACGGCATTTAAAATGTCGGCTGAGATTTCTTTGAAGCACGTCGGCGTAGGCTCGCCGCTGATATTTGCCGAAGTAGACACTAACGGCCGTCGGAAAGTGCGACATAATTCGCTGCTGAAAGCTTCGCTTGTAACGCGAACACCGATACTGCCATCTTCAGCGAGAAGGTTGTGAGCTATTCGAGCCGAGGGGAGGGGGCCATCATAGACAATTGTAAGAGGACGGCTGCTATATTCAATGAGTTGCAAAGCAACGTCAGGAACGCCGTCGACGGTGCGGAGTAGTTGGTCGGTAGAGCCTACGAGTGTGATAAGAGCTTTAGCATCGGCGCGGCGTTTTATTTCAAAAACTTTAGCTACAGCCTTGGCGTTTGTGGCATCACACCCCAAGCCCCATACTGTGTCGGTGGGGTAGAGTATCACTCCTCCGTTGCGTAGCACTTCTATAGCGGCGGATATGTCGGCGCGATAGTCGGTCATAGCACTTTATTCTTTGGCGTTGTTGCTTGAAATTCTTTGAGATAAGAGGGTACGGAATATGCAGTGTCGATAAAATCGCGACGAGCATGAGCGCGTTCTGCCAACGCAACCATGTCAACGGCAAGAGCTTCGACGTCGGCAATGTATTTAGCATTAGGAGTGTTTGCAAAAAGTTCTTGTGCCTTAGCAGCTCCACTACCGAAATACAAAATAGGTCGACCGCTATTGCGAAGGTTTGCATAGCTGTTTTCATCGAGAATCAAAGCCCCCGGAGTCATTAGCGGAGTTAATGACATATCGTAAGCCGATGTGTAAACTTCCATACGACGAGCATCAACCATGGGTATGAAAATGCTGTCAGGGTCAATTTCGTCAGACGAGAACATTACTCGAGTAGTAAGCAACTCGAGAGTATTGATTCCAATAATAGGTTTGTCGAGAGCATAAGCCAAACCTTTAGCTTCGCTCAGACCGATACGCAGACCTGTATAGCTTCCGGGTCCCATGCTAACAGCAACAGCATCGAGCTGCATTTCGTGCTCGCGTGCGTGGTCGAGACAATGTTTAATGAAATCGCTTAATACTGTAGCATGATTGCGACCGCCGAATTCTTCGCGGTGGGCTACAATCATTCCTTCTGCTGTTAAAGCTACCGAACATGGGCTGCCGGAGCTCTCTATATTCAATATTATTGCCATTACTTGCGTGTTTTGGGGCAAAGTTAGCACTTTTTTAGACGAAAACAAGCGTTACGCCGCCGATATTTTGTAAATTTGCAGTGTCGTTGCGTCTGTTTTGTCAGCGCGGCGCTCATTTTTAATACTTCTTCTGATATGCTAATGTCCATGACAGGATTCGGACGAGCTGTTCTCGAATCCAAAACTCATAAAATAACAGTTGAAATCAAGTCGCTCAATAGCAAGCAGCTTGATTTGAATGTACGCTTGCCGTTCATTCTTCGCGAGTCTGAAATCGAAGTTCGTAATATCGTGTCACGCACACTCGAACGTGGCAAGGTTGATGTTAATGTTATTGTCGAGAATCTTCCTTCAGCAGCAGTTACAACAGTGTCGGAGCTCAATGTGGAAGCAATGGCGGCATATAAGGCACAGGTTGAAAAAGCAGCTCAAACACTCGGCGTTGATTTGCCTACCGATATGTTCCGTTTGCTTATCAGCCTTCCGGATTCAGTGAGAACACCGATTGCCGAAGCTGCCGAAGATGATAATACCATTCTTCTCGAAGGCGTTCGTAAGGCTGCTGATGCGCTGATGTCGCATCGTCGCGCTGAAGGACTTGAATTGGAAGAGTTCTTCAGAAAGCGTGTTGTAGCTATTGGCGATTATCTTAAGCAGGTTGAACCTTATGAAAAGGAACGCGTAGAGCACGTACGTTCGCGTCTTGAAGACAGCCTCTCGAAAATTCCCGCTGTTGAATTTGATAAGGGACGCCTGGAACAGGAACTCATATTCTATATTGAAAAGCTTGATGTAAACGAAGAAAAGCAACGTCTGCGTAAGCATCTCGATTATTTCTTGGAAACTATGGATGCAGCCAAGCCCGGTCAGGGTAAAAAGCTCGGCTTTATTGCTCAAGAAATGGGTCGAGAAATTAATACTCTCGGATCTAAGAGTAATCATGCTGAAATGCAGGCTATTGTCGTGAAAATGAAAGATTTGCTTGAACAAATCAAAGAACAAGTGTTAAATGTGATGTAATAATCGCATCAAAAGTTATCTACATTTTCATTTATTGCATAGAAAGAATTTGATCAATTGAAAAAAATTGTTCAAATTTGCCGAAACTATTTCGATTACCATGACCTTACAAACCTATTCTTACGACGAAGCCTACACCGCTTCGCTATCCTATTTCGACGGGGATGCCCTTGCCGCTCAGGTATGGGTGAGCAAGTATGCCCTAAAAGATTCTGACGGAAACATCTATGAACGCACGCCTGATGATATGCATCATCGTTTGGCACGTGAATTGGCGCGAATTGAAAATAAATATCAGCAGCCTATGAGCGAGGATGTTATCTTTGATTTGCTTAAAAATTTCCGTTATGTTGTGCCACAGGGTAGTCCTATGGCGGGAATAGGCAATAATCTACAGGTGGGTTCGTTGTCGAATTGCTTTGTTGTCGGTCTTGATGGTAAGCCGGATAGCTACGGCGGCATTATGCGTATCGATCAAGAACAGGTGCAACTGATGAAGCGCCGTGGCGGCGTCGGCCACGATTTGTCGCATATCCGTCCCAAGGGTATGGCTGTGAAAAATTCGGCTTTGACATCGACAGGGCTCGTGCCTTTTATGGAGCGATATTCTAATAGTACGCGCGAAGTGGCACAAGATGGTCGTCGTGGGGCATTGATGATGACTGTTTCTATCAAACACCCTGATGCCGAGGCGTTTATTGACGCTAAGATGACTCCCGGTAAGGTAACAGGAGCAAATGTGTCGGTGCGTATTGACGATGAGTTTATGCAAGCTGTCGAGAATGGCTCAACATATGTTCAGCAATATCCTATTAATTCTTCAGATCCGTTAGTTTCTAAGGAAATTGACGCACCTGCATTGTGGCAAAAAATTGTTGCCAACGCCTGGAAATCGGCAGAGCCGGGTGTGTTGTTTTGGGATACTATCCGACGCGAATCTGTGCCTGATTGCTATGCAGATTTAGGCTTCGAAACAATTTCGACAAACCCGTGTGGCGAAATTCCTCTATGCCCCTACGATAGCTGTCGTCTATTGGCTATAAATTTATTCTCTTTTGTCGAGAATCCTTTTACGCCACAAGCACGCTTTGATTTCGATAAACTTACTTACGTCGTTCGTAAGGCTCAGCGTATTATGGACGATATCATCGATTTGGAGATGGAGAAAATCGATCTCATACTCAGCAAAATCGAATCCGATCCCGAATGTGATGAAGTAAAAGAGCCGGAACGCAATCTGTGGAATAAAATCAAAGCTAAGACATTACTCGGCCGTCGTACCGGTCTTGGAACTACTGCCGAAGGAGATATGATAGCAGCAATGGGATTGCGCTATGGCACTATTGAGGCTACAGATTTTTCTGTGAGCGTTCATCGTGCTGTTGCTTTGGCTGCATATACCGAGTCGGTAGAAATGGCAGAGCAACGCGGTGCTTTTGAAGTTTATGATACCCAGCGCGAAAAAGATAATCCTTTCATTGCTCGTATCGCCGAAGCAGCTCCGGAACTTTATGAAAAAATGTCAAAGGTGGGACGTCGTAATATTGCCTGCCTTACCATCGCTCCGACAGGAACAACGAGTTTGATGACCCGCACGTCTAGCGGTATTGAACCTGTTTTCATGCCGGTATATAAACGCCGTCGCAAAATCAACGCCAATGATCAGTCTGCGCGTGTTGATTATACTGACGATAGTGGCGATTCTTTCGAAGAATATATCGTTTACCACCCGAAATTCCTTGATTGGATGAAAACGGTAGGTATCGACACAACAAAGAATTATACCCAAGCCGAGTTGGATGAAATTGTTGCCCGTTCGCCTTACGCAGGGGCGACTGCTAATGATATCGATTGGCTTGAAAAAGTTAATATGCAAGGCAAAATACAGAAATGGGTCGACCATTCTATTTCTGTAACAATCAATCTGCCGTCAGATATAACAGTCGAGGCAGTAGAGCAGTTGTATCGTCATGCATGGCACGCCGGATGCAAGGGTTGCACGGTTTATCGTGATGGCTCTCGTTCGGGCGTTCTTGTGTCTGTCGAGAAAAAAACGGAATGTCAGAGTGCCGAGCATCACCACGCTCCTATTATAGCCAAGCGTCCCGCGGAACTCGAAGCAGACGTTATCCGTTTTCAAAATAATAAAGAGAAGTGGATTGCCTTTGTTGGCCTCGTCGACGGTCGTCCTTACGAAATCTTCACCGGGCTTGCCGATGATGAAGATGGTATATTCTTGCCTAAGGCGGTTACTCACGGGCGTATTATAAAAGCAATCGATGAGAATGGAAATAAACGTTACGATTTCCAATTCTTGAACAAGCGCGGTCATAAGACAACCATCGAGGGCTTGAGTGATAAGTTTAATCCCGAATATTGGAATTATGCCAAACTTATTTCCGGCGTGCTTCGCTATGGAATGCCTATCGATCAGGTTCTTAAGTTGGTAGGCGGTCTCGAACTCGATTCGCAGAGCATTAATACATGGAAGATGGGAGTTGAGCGCGCTCTTAAGAAATATCTCCCCAACGGCACTAAGGCTAGCGGTCAACGATGTCCTAATTGCGGAGAAGAAACCCTTGTTTATCAAGAAGGTTGTTTATTATGCACTAACTGTGGCACAAGTAAGTGCGGATGATAGAAAATATGGAACAACACACACATACACGTCAACAATTTGATTCCGCTCTCGAGCGCTGTCGAAATATCTTCAACGCCAAACTTGGCGACTACGGCCCCTCGTGGCGTATCATGAGGCCCGAAGCGATAACAGACCAATTGTTTATTAAAGCCAAGCGCATCCGCACCTTGCAGACAACAGGTCAAGCCGCTGTCGATGAAGGAATTTTGCCGGAATTTGAAGCTCTCGTTAATTATGGTATTGTCGGAGTTATTCAGTTACGTTATGGTTTCGCTGATACCAAAGATATGTCTGCTGATAAAGCAATGTCTATCTATGACGAAGTAGCTAACGAAGCTCGTAATCTTATGCTGGCAAAGAATCACGATTATGGCGAAGCGTGGCGCTCGATGCGTGTCCTTTCGTATGTTGATTTAATTCTTACTAAGATTCAGCGTATCAAAGAAATAGAAGATCATGCCGGCGCTACATCCGTCTCGGAAGGTATTGATGCTAATTATTTCGATATTGTTAATTACGCTGTTTTCGGCGTGATAAAGTTGACAGATGAAGCTTGAACAGAAGTTGCGCCTACGAATTTTAGCGGTGTGGATATGCCGAGCGCTCGTAGGTGCTACTTTTATAATTTCCGGTTGGGCGAAATCTATCGACCCGTGGGGCTTTACTATTAAGGTCCGAGAGTATTTAATAACGTGGGGTGCTTCTGTACCTCACGAAGCTATTGTTGCCACGTGCATAGCTTTGGCGTGCATAGAATTTTTTGTCGGCGCAATGGTTTTATGCGGCTCGTTGAAGCGCTCGTCGGCGATTGTTGCAGCTACAATTATGGCTGTGATGTTGCCTTTGACGGTGTATATAGCTATAGCTGAGCCTGTTGCTGATTGTGGTTGCTTCGGCGACTTTTGGCATATTTCAAATACTGCAACGCTACTGAAGAATATACTTCTGACTGTTGCCGTTATTTACTTGCTGCTGCAAAATAGACATGTGTCAGGATTGTTCCCTGCGCCGATACAATGGTTGACAGTGGTGGCATCGTTGGCGTTCCCGCTTTTCTTGGCTTTGGAAGGTTACAATATGCAGCCTCTTGTTGATTTTCGTGCTTATCCTGTTGGTTCTCAGATTTTTGTGGGCGAAAACATTAATTCGGAAGACGAGAAATTTGTTTACGAAAAAAATGGCAAAAAGCAAATTTTCGCCCTCTCAGAGTTGCCGGATAGCTCATGGACATATGTAGAACGAGTTGAGTCAAATGACGATAATAGTGATTTTGGCGGGCCGTTTGATGTGCGCGATAAGGAAGGAAATAATGTTGTAGATGATATTGTAACGGAAGATGAGCAGTTGTTTTTAATATTGCCAAATCCGGATATGCACTATTTGATATATGCTCATTATGTCAATCGAATGTCTCGTTGGGCAGACGCTCATCACGTCGGTTTTTGTGCCGTTGTTGGCGAAGGCGATAAAGATATTGATCGATGGTTAGATTGGTGTCGACCTGATTTTGCGGTATATTATGCCGATCCGATAGCATTGTCTCAACTAGTTCGCGGCCGTGAAGCGATGGTTTATACCGACGGCGGAGAGATAATATGGAAACGAACATTGTCGTCAATGCCTGAAAGATTGCCCGATGGCGGCGATGATGCAGTGGCAACTCTTGAAGCGCCGGATAACGGACGTAGACATAAAACGGCAGTGATGGCATATTTAACAGCAATGGCAGCAATATATTTGTTAAGTTTATCGCCACGAGCGTTACGCTTTTTCTCGAAGCTGTTCTTTATTGCAATGTCGTGGCGCAAACGTTTGGAAAAGAAAGATTGATAAATTATAATTGGAAACCGCTAAAAGATAGGCAAAAAACGAACTCTCAACGTTTTTGCTATCAATAAGTGCTGAGCTTAGGATAATTTTTTGTATCTTTGCAGTCGAATTCGAAAACATTCAATAAAATAAATATTACAATGAGAAAGAATATCGTTGCCGGCAACTGGAAAATGAACACTACCGTTCAAGAAGGTCTTGCCTTGGCAAAGGAAGTGAACGCTGCAGTAGCCGCAGCAGCTCCCAAATGTGACGTTGTTGTCTGCGTTCCTTTTACTCACCTCGTACCTGTAGCTGACGCTATCGATACAACAAAACTCGGTCTTGGTGCAGAAAACTGTGCAGATCAGGCTAAGGGTGCTTACACCGGTGAAGTTAGCGCTTCTATGGTAGCTTCTACAGGCGCTCAGTATGTTATCCTCGGTCACTCTGAACGTCGTCAGTACTACGGTGAAACATCAGAAACCCTCCGTGCAAAAGTAGCTCTCGCTCTCGAAAACGGTTTGAAGCCCATCTTCTGCATCGGTGAAGTTCTCGCAGAACGTGAAAACGGCACTTTCAACGATGTTGTACGTGCTCAAGTAGAAGAAGGTCTTTTCAACCTCTCAGCAGAAGACTTCGGTAAAGTAATCCTCGCATACGAACCCGTATGGGCTATCGGTACCGGTAAAACTGCTACCGCAGAACAGGCAGAAGATATGCACGCATTCATTCGTAGCGTCATCGCCGGCAAATACGGCCAGGAAGTAGCAGACAACACCTCAATCCTTTATGGTGGTAGCTGCAAGCCTTCTAACGCTGCTGAATTGTTCGCTAAACCCAACGTTGACGGTGGTCTCATCGGTGGCGCTTCGCTCAAGTGCGACGACTTCATGGGCATCGTAAACGCTTTCTGATAAAGCTCTAAAAACGCAGGACGTCGGCGTATTGTCGGCGTCCTCGTTATTTTATCTTCGTAAATTCTATATGACCCGTTTCGTTGTTTCGATACTGAGCCTTGCTATGGCATTTGTTGCTGTGGCTGATGGCATTACTTCCCATATTCAAGCGTCAGGTAATGTTACAATAGTGCAAC
Source organism: uncultured Bacteroides sp. (assembly GCA_964518705.1). Lineage (GTDB taxonomy): Bacteria > Bacteroidota > Bacteroidia > Bacteroidales > Muribaculaceae > CAG-873. The sequence goes on along the minus strand of CAZFGV010000002.1, from coordinate 127,359 downwards.
CGAGTGCATTAGATAGTTTGCTTGTGCGCCCGGAAGTAAGTGCGCAAACAAATGAAGAGTCCGCAGAAGACGCCGGCTCGTCGGTTGCTTCGTCGACACGTAGCGGTTATAGAGTACAAGTTTTTGACGATAATAATCCGCGTACAGCTCGCGCTGAAGCAGAGAAACGTCGCTCGCAGGTGATTTCCTTATATCCCGATATGTCGGTGTATGTAACTTTTGATTCGCCATATTGGCGAGTAAAAGTAGGCGATTTTCGCACGCGAGCCGAGGCAGAAGCGACAATGGCAGACTTGAAGCACGCGTTCCCGGCAATGGCTGCGTATATGAGAATCGTACGCGATAAGATTGTTATAAATGATTGAAATGAGCGAACAAGAACGTATTGATGCAATAGCATCGCATCTGGAAAGTATTATTGAACTCTTGGGCGAAGATGTATCGCGCGAGGGTTTATTGCGTACGCCCCAACGAGCTGCTAAAGCATTGGCTTATTTGACATCGGGATATAATGTTAACCCCGATGAAGTGATTGGCAATGCCGTGTTTGAACATGAGGGCTCCCAAATCGTGATCGTTAAAGACATTGAGTTCTATTCGCTATGCGAGCATCATGTATTGCCGTTTTTTGGCAAGGTTACTATCGGTTACATTCCCGATGGTAAAATTGTAGGCTTGAGCAAGCTCGCTCGAATTGTTGATGTATATGCCCGTCGCTTGCAAGTTCAAGAACGTCTTACTGCGCAAATTGCCGAGCAAGTGCTTCGTGCCGTGGGCGCTAAGGGCGTTATTGTGGTTATGAATGGCGAACATATGTGTATGAAGATGCGTGGCGTTGAGAAACAACACTCATCAACAACGACAGTTCACTATAATGGCGTATTTGAAAATTCCGACCTTCGCGCCGAATTTTTTAACGCTATCCGATAATTAAGCCGCTTTTGGCTATTGTTTTAGTTTTTTTTGACGTGTAGCCACGTCGTGTTTTCTTTCAGGTATAATTCAATTGAATAATCAGACATCATCGCGAGGCGTTGTCGCCCGCCCGTCGTTCGGACTTTCGGTAATTCCACTTTTAGCACTACTTTTATTTTTAGCCGGCATAATAATTATAGCAGGCGCATCAGCTATTGCCGATTTGAGTTGTGTCGCTCTTTTGGGGGCTTCGTTATTGGCAATTATATTATCTTCAGCAAAACACACGTTAACGCGTCGCGGGCTGAAGTTAGGAATGTATCGAAGCGCTCGTCAGATTTTACCGGCAGTGCCGATGCTTATTTGTATCGCAATGGTGTCATCGACATGGATGTTGTCCGGCGTGGTGCCGATGTTGATTGATATAGGTTTGAGATTGTTGAGCCCTTCTACGTTTTTATTTATCACCTGCGTTGTTTGTAGCGTTATTTCAGTTCTTACAGGTAGCTCGTGGAGCACTATTGCTACTATCGGCGTTGCTTTTATGGGCATTGGTTCGATTATGGGTTTCAGTCCCGGTTGGATAGCAGGTGCTATTATTTCCGGAGCCTATTTTGGTGATAAAGTGTCGCCGCTTAGTGATACAACAGTCGTTGCGTCGTCCGCGTGCGGTGTTGACCTTTTCAAACATATTCGTTATTTGATGCTTACGTCAATTCCGTCTATGGGCGTTGCTTTAATAGTTTTTCTACTTGTCGGATTATTCTCAAATCCTCAAGCTACTATTGATACCGCCGAAGTGCATCAACTTTTGGAAGAAAATTTTAATATGACGCCGTGGGTGCTTGTTGTTCCGGTAATTACGTTTACACTTATAGCCTTGCGAGTTAACACCATTGTTGTGCTTTTTGCGAGTGCTATGTTAGGTTTGTCGGCGATATTTATATTTCAACCTGGAATTCTTGCATTCATTGGTGCAGATGGTTTTGCTTCGACAATAAGTGCTACTTTCGGATTGCTTTGGGGACCTGTGACTTTTGAAACAGGACATGAAATGTTCGATAATTTAGTGTCGACGTCGGGTATTATAGGAATGTTGTCAACAATATGTTTAGTCCTTAGTGCTATGCTTTTCGGCGTTGCTATGATAGGCACAGGTATGCTAGGCGCTATTACAGATAAACTCACCTCTCATCTTCGTAGCCGTTTTTCGCTCGTCGGCAGTACGGTGGCGAGCGGTTTGTTCTTGAATTGTTGCACTGCAGACCAATATTTGTCTATAATTATCGGCGGTAATATGTTCCGCAATGCGTACCGCCGCCTTGGTCTTGAGGCGCGATTGCTGAGCCGTACGCTTGAGGATTCGGTGTCGGTAACGTCAGTATTGATTCCATGGAATTCTTGCGGTGTGACACAATCGGCAGTGTTAGGCGTTTCTACTTTGGTGTATTTGCCATTCTGCATCTTTAATTATTTGTCGCCGATAATGTCTTTGATAATGGCATTGACAGGCTTCAAAATAAAGCAGATGCAACGTTCGGTTACATCTGCTTCATAAAATCTTTTACACAAGTCTGGAGAATCCGGGTGGTAGTTGAGTGCTGAACATCATGTCGCGTCGTGTCATTGGATGAACGAAGCGAAGAGTCTGAGCATGAAGGCAAAGACGATGTATCGGCGAAGATTTCGCGCCATAACGACGGTCGCCTACGATAGGATGACCGGCTTCTTTCATATGCACGCGAATTTGATTTTTGCGTCCGGTGGCAAGGCTTAGCTCTACGAGGGAGTAGGGCGAATGTTTTTTGAGGGTTGTGTAGTATGTTACTGCAAGTTGTCCTGCTTCGGGATCTTTTGTAGAATATACTTCGTGCGCGGAATTTTCGGCGAGGTAGCTTCGTATTTCACCGCTCTCGGGCTCGAGTGAGCCTTCAATTACTGCTACGTATTTACGTTCGAGAACCATGTTGTTCCAGTTGTGCTGCATGGTTTCTTTGGCTTGTTGACTTTTCGCGAACATCATAAGACCGGTAGTGTCACGGTCGAGACGGTGCACAATAAAAAGCTTGTTACGAGGGTCTTTGCGCTTGAGATAGTCGCGCAATATTGAATAGGCTGTGCCGTCTTTGACTTTGTCGGTGCCCATAGAAAGCAAGCCGTAGCCTTTTTCGATAACGATGATGTCGTTGTCCTCGTAAACAAGTTTCAAGCGAGGGTGGCTGAAAACTTGAAATTCGCGCGTGGTGTTGACTTCAATAACGTTGCCGGCATTTACGGGGGCATTGAATTGTGTCGTTACTTGACCATCGAGCATTACCTGATGGTGTTTCAGATAATCCTTAATAGTCGTTCGCTTGCGATGGGGCATAACTCCGGTAAGGAATTCGAGCAAGCCGGATTGGCAATCTTCGTCGGCAACGTATTTTTCTATGTTGTCCGGACGAAAAATTCCCGGCTGAGTGCCCGGTTTAGAGGCTAAGGGACGGCGGCTCATTTCTTTCTTTTTGATGTTGTGGTACGGCGCGGTTTAGCGGGGGCGGAATCGGCGTCGGCGATGATTTTTTTAACGTCATCGTAGCTTAATTCCTCGGGGTGTTCGATGCCGCGCGGTAGTTTATAATTTTTCTTCTTGTATGCGATGTAGGGGCCGTAACGACCGTTAAGAAGTTGTATTTCAGGATCTTCGTCGTAGCTGCGGATTGTCTTCTTTTCATCGGCTTCGCGTTTGGCGTTGATAAGCTCGATAGCTTCTTCGAGAGTTACGGCAGCGGCTTGCAGATCGTCAGGAATAGATACAAATTTGTTTTTGTGACGAATGTAAGGACCGTAACGGCCAACAGCGACTTGCACATCGGCGTCTTCGTAAGTGCCGAGGGTACGGGGGAATTCGAATAGCTTGAGTGCTTCTTCGAGGGTTATAGTGCTAATTAACTGATCTTTACGCAAAGATGCAAATAGCGGTTTTTCTTCTTCGTCCGGGCTGCCTATTTGTACAATGGGTCCGTAACGACCGATTTTAACGCTCACCGGGCGACCGCTAGTGGGGTCTGTGCCGAGAGAACGTTCGCCGAATTTGGCACCTTGGCGTATTTCCATAGCTTCGTTAACGGCAGGATGGAACATTTCGTAGAACGAGCTGATTTCGCTGGTCCATGCTAGTTGGCCATGGGCAATTTCGTCGAATTTCTCTTCGATATTTGCGGTGAAGTTATAGTCGAGAATGTTGGGGAAATATTCGGTGAGGAAATCGTTGACAATTATGCCGGTGTCAGTAGGAATGTATTTTCCTTTGTTGGCGCCGGTCATGATTGTAAGTGTTTTGGAACTGATGTCGTCTTTGCCGTTTGCAAGTGTAAGGACGTTGTATTCACGAGCAACGCCTTCACTCTCGCCGCGTTTAACATATCCGCGCTGTTGTATCGTTGAGATAGTAGGCGCATATGTTGATGGTCGGCCGATGCCGAGTTCTTCCATCTTTTTAACCAAAGACGCATCGGTGTAGCGTGGCGGCTGTTGGGTGAAGCGTTCGGTGGCGTCGATGTTGATATAGTGCATCGCCATGCCTGTGCGGAGGGCGCTGTTGGGGTTTGATACTATATCATTTTCGTCGTCGTCGGTACTTTCAGTGTACATACGCAAGAAGCCGTCGAATACTACTGTTTCATCTGTGGCTGTGAAGGATGGTAATTCTTTGTAAAGCTGGCTATTATCGCCTTCGGCGTTGATGTAAACAGACGTTTTGCTAATTACCGCATCAGCCATCTGCGAAGCCAAAGTGCGACGGCGGATGAGGGTGTATAGGCGGCTTTCCTGAGGGGTGAGTCCTTCGGGCATTTCGATATCGACAAATGTGGGACGGATAGCTTCGTGAGCTTCTTGTGCACCTTTTGACGAGGTGTGGAAATTGCGGCGTTGGTGATATTGCTTGCCGAGTTTGGTCTCGATGAGTGTTCCGATAGCTGCCAATGCTTCGTTAGAGAGATTGACAGAGTCGGTACGCATATACGTAATGTGTCCGTTTTCGTAAAGCTTTTGAGCTACCGACATTGTTTGCGACACCGAGAAACTGAGTTTTCGCGATGCTTCTTGTTGTAGAGTAGAGGTAGTGAAAGGCGGAGCCGGGCTTTTGTGTATGGGGTGGACGTCAATATCACCAACTTTAAAGGCTGCGTTGCGACATTTTTCGAGGAATTCGCGAGCAGCGCTTTCCGATGGTAGACGTTCTGCCAATTCGGCGCGTACGGTGTGCGCGTCATCGCCGTCGGGGGCGAATAGTGCGGTAACGCGATAATATGGTTCGCTCTTAAATGCTTGTATTTCGTTTTCGCGTTCAACAACCAATCGAACAGTTACCGACTGTACGCGTCCTGCAGAAAGAGATGGTTGAAGACGTTTCCACAGCACCGGAGATAGCTCGAAGCCAACGATTCGGTCGAGTACGCGGCGTGCTTGTTGCGCATCAACACGTGCCTGGTCAATTTGGCGTGGGTTGGCGATGGCGTTTAAGAGTGCATTTTTGGTAATTTCGTGAAATACTATACGTCGTGTTTTTTCTTGAGTAAGTCCGAGCACTTCGTATAGGTGCCATGCAATAGCTTCCCCCTCGCGGTCCTCATCGGAAGCGAGCCATACCATCTTGGCTTTTGCAGCTGCGCGCTTGAGCTCGTTTACAAGCTGGATTTTGTCTTCGGGGATTTCATATATGGGGCTAAAGTCGTTGTCTACATCAATGCTGAAATTCTTTTTCTTCAAATCGCGAATGTGTCCGTAGCTAGACATTACACGATAATCGGGACCTAAGAATTTCTCGATTTTTTTGACCTTCGCCGGTGATTCGACGATAACAAGGTTGCTTGGCGTACTCATTATTAAAGGTGTTCCGTATAGCTTTTAGTGCCGTTGTGTGAACAATAAAGCCTCTACAATTGTGTGCAGAGCTATATTAGATGTCGGCTATTTTGAGTGCAAAGTTAAATAAAAAATTTGACATTAAGAACAGCGTTATCCGGCGTTTTGTTTTTGTGCGCGTGTGTGGCAGTGTTGTTTCAACGCGTGTTGGGGCGGTATACGAATGTTACCATTCCTTTGCTGTTGAATAATCGGTCGGATTCGTTTTGTATGTCTTTGATTGTCAGTTCTCTTCGTTTTATGACAACGTCGTCGATGTTGGAGTTGTGATAGACGGCTTGAGCGAGGTTTGAGGCACGGGAGGTGTAATTATTGTTCGAAAAACGGAATGTCGCTTCGAAATTATTAACAGACCGTTGCCATTCTCGTTGGCTTATTTCGCCATTCAAACTAAGTTTTCGGGCTTCGTCAATTAGAAGTTGTCGAACTGTTTTGATATTTTCGTCGTTGTCGTCGGTAAGTCGAGCGGTGAGAAGGAGAAGGCCTTCGTGTTCGCAACCTAATATAGACGCATCAGCAGCTGTTACTCGTCCTCGACCGCTTCCGTGAACAATGCGTGAATGAAAGCGAGCTGAACGTCCGGCGGCGAGAAGGTCTGTGATAGCATCGGCGGCATGGTAGCGTTGTGTGCCATAGATGTCCATAGGAATGGCGATGGTGATCAATGTGGCAGGTACGTCGCCGCGTGTTTCGCCGTAGATGTCTTCGGTGGGGAATTGTGGTGATGGCATCTGACGCGGTATCTGTGTCGTTGCGCTTAGGTCGCCAAACCATTTTTCGGCGAGAGCAAAAACGTCGTCGGGACGAACTCTGCCGCTCACTGCCAATATTGCTTGCGAGGGGCTGTAATGCTTTTTATACCATTGTTCAACGTCGGCTTGAGTGGCTTTTTGTATATGCTCGGGCGTTAGACCGATAACGGGCCATGAATAAGGGTGCTCGGGTGCATAACATAGACGGCGTAGATGATGATATAGATCGCCGTATGGCTTATCAAGGCATTGTTGTTTAAATTCCTCAATAACAACGCCTTTCTGAACGGCAAGAGCTTTGTCTGAAACATCGAGGAAGCTCATTCTATCGCTTTCGAGATGGAATGCTGTTTCGATGTTTTGTGCCGGGAGACAGTCGTAGAAATTGGTGAAGTCGCTGCTAGTCCAGGCGTTGCAACGTCCACCGGCGTGCTCGAGTTCGTCTTCGTATGAAGGAACGTTAGCCGACGCTCCGAACATCAGATGCTCGAAGAGGTGCGCCATGCCTGTGAGCTCGCGCTTTTCATCGCGGGCGCCGGTGTCGTATAGGACATTAACGGCAACCATCGCCGTGCCGGTATCAGGTGCTACGGCGATGCGTAGTCCGTTGGCAAGACGATGGTAATGAACGGGAAATAGCTCTGTCATTATTCAGACAGTACCTTCATGCTGATAATACGAATATCTTCGGTAGGACGGTCGCGACCATCAGTTTTGGCTTTTTCAATGCGGTCGATAACTTCCATGCCTTTAATAACTTCACCGAAAACAGTGTAGTCGCCATCGAGATGCGGGGCACCGCCAACGGTAGTGTATGCTTCGCGCATTTCGTCTGTCATCTTGGGAGCGTCTTTTGTTACGATAGCTTCAGCTTCGGCAATGAGTTGATCTTGCAGAGCTTGCAAACCATCGCGGTCGCGGCGTTGTTGCATTGCGCGGATTTCATCGGCGTGGTTTAATGCCAAGCGGTCGAAAACGCTACGCATTTTGCTCGCTGCCATGTGTCGTTCTGTTTGAGCGATACCGGCAGTATCGAGTTTTTGGCCGGTAACGATATAGAATTGCGAACCTGATGATTGGCGCATGGGGTTTACTTGGTCGCCTTGACGCGCAGCAGCGAGGGCGCCGCGTTTGTGGAAATGCTTGGGAAAGAGTATTTCTGCATCAATTTTATAGTCGGGACCACCCATACCAAGAGCGGCGCCGGGTTTGGCAGTGCGTGAATCGGGGTCGCCGGCTTGAATCATGAAGTTTTTAATTACACGGTGGAATAGTGTTCCGTTGTAATATTCTTCGTTAGCGAGCTTTAAGAAGTTGTCGCGGTGACGAGGGGTGTCGCCGTATAGTAGAACGGTGATGTTGCCGGCGGTTGTTTCGATTTCAACTTTTGCCGAGCAGGTATCCGGTGCTGTTGTATTTTCCATTTTTTCTGAGGTGGTATCGGCAGTAGCCGTATTATTGTTGCCGCAAGCGGCGGTTAATAAGAAAGCAGACGCCAATAAGGCGAAACAGTAGCGTCTCATTATATAATAGCAGTAGGGAAAAGTCGTTTGTATATGCGTCGGAAATTGTCGTCGCTAGCTATAAGTTCCTTTGCGCGAGAATTGTAGTCATCACCGTATAGTCCGGTAAGGAGGTCGGGGAGGTAGGCGTGTTCGCGGTCTTTGTCGATAGCAACGGCAACGAGGTTGCGTATTGCAGGGGCATATCCAACGGGGTCTATTGCATTAAGATAACGAGCTGCACTAGCTAAGAATTGGCCTGACAGGTCGACACGTTCCATGTTATCGATTAGGATGTCGATTTCTTCGGGTCCGCATTGACCGATGTGGTTTGCGAGATATTCGTATGTTAATAGCCCGTCGCGATCTTGACGAAGCATTTTTATATCTTCTTCTGTCATTGTGGCATAAGTTTTTGTTTGTCGCAAAGATAATTCTTTTAAGCGAAACTGCCAAATATTATATTGGTGTGGCTGCGATAAAAAATCCGGAACCATATTTGTTGATTCCGGATTTTGAATGTTGTTTATATTCAGTCGAATATATGCGTTAGTTTTGAGAAAATTCGTTGGCTGTCTTCGGGGCTCGGGGTGATGTTGGGTTTGTCTTTGAGTCCTTCGAAAGTCTTTTTCTGTTCGTCGGTGAGCTTTTCGGGCATGTATACCATGATATTGATAAGCTCGTCGCCTTTTGTTCTGTTTTCGATGTCCGGCAGACCTTTACCGCGCAGACGAAGAATTTTGCCCGGCTGTGTTCCTGCGGGAATGTTGATGCGAGCACGTCCGCTGAGGGTAGGCACTTCTACTGTGCCGCCTAATACTGCGGTGGGGATGTCAAGCATCAAGTTATACATGATATCAGCGCCATCGCGAATTAATTCCGGGTGCTTGATTTCTTGTATAACAACGAGTAAGTCGCCTGGAACGCCGCCGCCTTTGGGATAGTTGCCTTTGCCTTGAAGTGCGAATTGTTGACCTTCGGCTACGCCGGCAGGAATTGAGAATGTTACTTGTTGGTCACGACGTTCAACGCCTTGGCCATGGCAGTGCGGACATTTTTCGGTGATGACTTCTCCTGTTCCTTCGCAGTTAGGGCATACTGCTTCGGATTGCATTACGCCGAAAGGAGTGCGTTGGGTTTGTAATACACGTCCTTGTCCGTGGCAAGTTGTACAAGTCGTTTTTGCTGTGCCGTCTTTAGCGCCTGTGCCTTTGCAATGCTCACAAGGCATAAAGGTGGGCACGCGTAAGGTTTTGGTGACGCCGTTGGCGATGTCTTCAAGAGACAATTTGACGTGCACGCGCATATCACCGCCACGACGACGACGAGGGCCGCGAGAGCGTCCGGCAGCGCCGCCGAAACCGCCAAAGCCGCCCAAGAAATCATTGAGGAAATCGTTGAGGTCGGAGTGACGGCTGAAGAAGTCGTTCATATCGAAGCCTTGTGCACCAAAACCGCCACCGGGGAAGCCTTGTGAGCCCATAGCGTGGCCGTATTGGTCGTACATTTGACGTTTCTTTTCGTCGCTAAGAACGTCGTAGGCCTCGGCTAATTCTTTGAATTTTTCCTCAGCTTCTTTGTTGCCCGGATTTTTGTCGGGGTGATATTTGATAGCGAGTTTTCGATACGCTTTTTTAAGTTCGTCGGCAGTAGCAGTGCGAGGAACACCGAGGACTTCGTAATAATCGCGTTTGTTGTCCATAAGTGTAAAATTATTCTCCTACAGCCACTTTAGCATGGCGCAGAACTTTGTCGTTAAGCATATAACCTTTTTGAGTAGTATCAAGCACTTTGCCTTTAAGGTCGGGCGAAGGTGCAGGGATGGTGGCGATAGCTTCGTGGAGGTCGGCATCGAAATCGGCACCGGTGCTTTCCATAGCTTTTACACCTTGGCTTTCGAGGTATTTGATGAATTTTTGATAAACCAAATCCATACCTTGAATCAAAGCATCGCAGTCTGATGCTTGAGCCGCAGCAGCAAGTCCGCGTTCCATATCATCGATGATAGGGAGCAAGCCGGCAAGAACGCGTTCGCCTCCGTTGCGCAATAGCTCGGATTTTTCTTTTAGTGTGCGTTTGCGGAAATTGTCGAAGTCGGCCATTAAGAATAGGTATTCTTTCTTTTCTTTTTCTAATTCGGCGCGACATTCATCGAGTTGATGTTGAAGTATAGTGCATTCGTCTTCGCACTCGTTACATTCAACATTTTCGGTGTCGATGGTTTCGTTTATTTCATTTGCATCTTCCGATGCTTGTGCGTATGTTTCTTCGTTATTGTGTTTATTTTTGCTCATAGTGCAATTATGCTTTTGAGTAAGATATGCAAAATCATTGCCAAAGAGTGTTAAAAACGCTTTGGCATTGAAATTATAACGACAAAAGATGCAATCTCGTTCAAATAGAGTGCTTAAAATCGAGAGGACCGCAGAAAATATTAGCTTCGGGGTGAATTGCTAAGATGTGATTTTTCGCTGTTTCTGCCATTTTGTCACTATTATATATTGCGTATATCGAAGCACCGGATCCGCTCATAGAGCAGAAAAGCGGGTCGGTTGATTGTAGTTGCTCTTTTAGAGTTAATAGTTCGGGACGGCTTGCGAATACAGAGGCTTCGAAATCGTTAACAAGATGTTCGGTATCCCAATTTATAAGAGAGTCGTCGCTTAGCGGCTTTTCGTCGGAGCTGTGGTGTAATTTAACTCCGGCATAAGCTTCTTTTGTCGACACTCCTTCTCCTGCTTTAACGACGAGTAGCCATAGCCCGTTAAGGTTTAGGTTTACTTGCGATAAAATATCTCCGGTGCCTTCAGCGAGCATTGGTGTGTTGTAAATGAAAAACGGGCAATCGGCTCCAACGCGATTTGCTATTTGTGCTAGTTCTTCATTGCTTAAGTTTAGTTCGCAAATATCGTTAAGGCCTTTGATGGTGAAAGCGGCATCAGCAGAGCCTGCGCCTAAACCGGCCCCGGCAGGAACGTTTTTATTTAGGTAGATGTCGAAAGACGGTAGCTTTTTGCCGATAGCATCTTCAAGAGCGCGAAGGGCTTTCATGACGAGATTGTCGTTAATGTTGCCCGTTGCTCCGGCATGTTTTCCGGTTACGGTGAGTGTCGTTTCCTTGCTCTTGCCCGGAACAATTTCGAGAACATCGCTCCATCCGATGGGTATCATTAATGTGGAAATATTGTGATAGCCATCGTCGCGGCGGTTGTGCACGCGTAGGCCGATATTGATTTTTGCGTTGGGAAATAGTATCATTATTGTGAGAGTGTGCAAATGTTTTCGCGAATTTACAAAAAATTCGGATAAAAGATGAGATGTTGTCCTTTGTAATTTCTAAAACTTGCTATAAACGAATATTATTCCTTAACTTTGTAAGTATAAAAATAACACGATGCATTTCAATCGTTCACTTTTGCCTTATATAATAATGAGTATCGTCGTAGCGGGGTGTCATTCATCGCGCAAGACTGTTGTTGATACTCACGAGTCGGAAGTAGAATGGGTAGAAACCCAAGTTGAAAGAAAGACAAAATCGGGCCCTGAAATAGTAAAGGAGGCGCGTAAATGGTTGGGCACAAAATACCAATATGGTGGCGAAAGTAGCAAGGGCGTAGATTGCTCCGGTTTGGTGATGCGCGTGTATAAAGATGTGACAGGCATAAAGTTGCCTCGAGATAGTCGGTCGCAACAAGCGTTTTGTATTTCTTTAAAGCGCAAGGATCTGGCTGTCGGTGACCTCGTTTTTTTTGCTAGCAAGCGTGGCGGCAGTAGGGTGGGGCACGTGGGTATTTATATCGGTGACGATAAGTTTATTCATGCCTCAACTTCGCGAGGCGTTATTATCAGCTCGCTTAATGAGGCCTATTTTGTAAATCATTACCATTCAAGCGGGCGCGTGCCGGGTATGAGTGTTGAAAAGAGTAATACCAAGGAGGCGAAGAAAACACTGACAAAAAAAGAGCGTAAAGCCGCTAAAGAGGTAAAACTCAATGATTTGATAAATAATACTAACCCGATTCAATTTGTTGACACTACTCATAGCACAACACCGATAGCCCCCGAGCCGGAACACGAATGTCGCGATACAATCGAAAATATTGTTCGCAATGCTTTTTTTCGCTGAGCTATGTTATACCGGAATAACAAGCATAGGGATATCAGTGCGGAATAGAATTTTGTGAGCCAAGCCAGGGTTGAACAGCCTGCTGAAAGCATTACGGCGGCGGTTGGGTACTACTATCAAATCGAAATCGTTAGCTTTTTGCAGTTCTGTGAAATTACGCTCGTTGTCGCTACTGTTAACGGGAGCTGTGGCGAAAGTGAAGTCGGGATAATTTTCGCAGCAATATTCGCAAAGACGTTCTAGCACTTTGTCGGCAGCGCAAGTGCTGATGCGGCCTTTTGATGGCACATGCATTATTGTTATATTCGATTTACATGTATCGAAAAGGCGATAAAGAGCGTCCAGGGCAAGAATGTCGTCTTGCTCTAAATTGCTAAGGAATAGAATTTTACTTGGGTTTATAGAAATATTTTCTTCAGCCGGAGCTGGCACAGTAAGGACAGTATATCTACCTTCGTCAAGCACTTCTGCAGTAACGCTACCGATCATGTCAGAGTCTTTCCGCGCCGCACCGCGTGTACCCATTATAATCAAAGATGGCTTAATGGTTTTGGCGTATTGGGCAATAGCATCTTCGGGGACGCCTTCAATAACATATCGTTCGCATTTCACCGCCGGGATGTCGCCGCGTTTCATTTCGTTGCGCAGGCGTTCAACAAAATTATCAAGATGTTTTCGTGCTGTGTTATCTAAAGCTTTTCGCGCTCCTGTTTCACCGACTTCATAGGTGTGTTTGTCAGAGAATAATACATTTCCGGCGATGTATGGGTCGATGTAGCTATAAAGAAATGCTATTTTGGCTTTGTGTCTGTTTGCGAGCATGACAGCTACGCGTGCAGCTTTATATGAATGTTCGTTTATATCTATAGGCACAAGAATCATACGAGCGTTTTGCTCGGAAGTGTTGTCGCTAAATAATTCTCGATTTTCTATAATACGCAAAGCTAAAGGAAGGTCGCTTTCGGGAATACGCACTCGCACTCCCGATGATAATCCCGGAACTTCGAGATTAACATTGTTTAGCTCTACTGTTATACCTTCGCTTTCTAGTAAACTTCTCAGCGCTAGTGCTTTATCGTAAGTGTGAATAGCGACGGTAATAAAACGAACATTATCAGCCATGTAGAAAATATTTTAGATTAATACGACAAAGGGCACAGCACGCTGCACCCTTTGTAATAGTTTAATTACGAAGTTTTCTTACTCAGCTTCCTGCTTCTGCAGGATTTCTACAGCCATATCGTAGATGGTGCTGTCGTCAAGAACTACGATACCTCCTTCGGGACCGGGTTCGATATGTACGCCACAGTTTTTACCGAAGTCATAGTTGCTACCTCCGAAATAGTTGCGTACTGTTTGTACTGTTGTATTGAGTTGGTCGGCGATTTGGTGCATAGAGCCGTCGGGTAGGCGATCCTTAAGCCGGCGAAGTTCGTTGAATGTGATTGTCTTTGTCATATCTAATCTCGCTTTAAAGGATGAGGTATTTGTGTTATTATTTCAATTGCTAAATTACAGCACTTTTTTGAGTTGAGCAAAAAAAATGCTATAAATTTTCTATGTTATACAACATATAGCGAGCAAAATTTAGATTCTTTCAACATCGCTTGACCTTAACCAAGCTTTTGTATTGTTGTTTATTTTGACATTATACCACATTGGTGAAACGGGATCGTCGGGTGTCGGAACAGAGTCAACGATTTCTACTACAGTGCCTTCGTGTATGTTTACAACTTTGTCGTCAGTAGTTTTTGCTGCTCGAGGGGCTGAGCGAAGTTGTGTTGTGGGTACTGTTACTACTGCGCGATCATGACTCGTTGCTGTTTTTAGTGCATCAAAAGAGACTACTAAAAAATATAGGAAAACGATAACAAGAACGATACCACCGAAGAACCCGGCTTTGCGAAGGGTTATAGATGTAGCGAAAATGTATAGACCTACGGCAGCGACGAGGAGAAGAAATACAATAAATGTTGTCCATGCCCATGCGTTTGCCGACATACAGGTTACAATGCCGTTATGAACTCCCGAGAGGAATGATGTGTCGTCTTCGGGACGGTCTTGTATTCTGCTGCGAACAAAGTTAAGGTTGTCGCGTGCGTCGTTATTGGCGGGATCGAGTTGTAATGCGCGTTCGTAGTTTACAACAGCCATGCCAAGACGGTCGTTGCGATAATATGCGTTTCCTAAATTATAGTATATATCCGACGAAACGCCGTCTTGTGCTATTGATTGAAGATAAAGATTTATTGCCTCGCGATAATTTTCGGCATTGTATGCCGAGTCGGCACGCTGCGCAAGTGAGAGGGCGCTGGCAGTGACGCCGGCTAGGAGGGCAACTATTATTAATGTAATCTTTTTCATCGTTCTTTATCGTTTGGCTACGTTCTGAATAGAGTTGATTACCGCCGATGCTTGTTCGTAAAGCTGGCTTATTTCATCGTCGGAGTGTACCGGAGTAAAGCGTGCCATTTCGCAGAGATCGAGCACTTCGAGAACTTGTGATGTCTTGTCGCTTTCCAAACCGTAGGCTTCGAGTTTTGATGCTATATTGTCGCGGGTCAACTGTGATGACGGAATTGAAAGTTTGTCAGACATATAACCCCACAAAGCACGGGCAACGGCGTCGTAGAATTTGTCTTTTTCGTGACGATCCATATAGCCTTTTGCTTCTTTGAGACGTTTTGTGGCAACGCGTGAGGCTTTGGCTAATCGGCGTCCGCTAACATCGGCATTGAGGCGTATTTGGCGTCGATAAACTATTACCAAGCTTACGAAGGTGAGTATTACAATAATATATGCAATCCAGTATCGGATGCTTTTTAATGTATATGCTCGTTCGAAAGATTGTTCGTCGGCGTTGATGTTGTGAATATGTATAATGTCATCAATAGCGCCTTCGATGTCGGTGCTATGCTGAACGACAGGAGCAGCGCTGTTACCGCGCAAAACTTTTATCGGTGTTGAGGGTACGTCGATTGTTTTGTAGCTCTTGCTATTAAGGTCGAAGTAAACAAACGGCGTTCCTTGGATTTCAAAATTACCCACTTCTTGTGGCACGAAAGTGATGTCGGTTCGGAATGTTCCGCTCATATCTGTGCCTCCGCCGATAACATTAGCATTGATGTCGGTTTTGGGAGTGTATGCGTCAATACCGGCGGGGAAGTGTATTTCCGGTTCGGACAAGAATTTAATGTTGCCTTGACCCTTGACGGTGTATGAGTATACTGCAGCTTCGTTAGTGCGAAGAAGTTCGGGTTCGAGGCTTGTGTCAACGGTGAATGAGCCAACAGCACCGTTAAAGCCTGCCGGACGAGGTTCGGGAAGAGGGTGAACGGTAATTGTGGCAGCGTTTGATGATGTCGTTATTTGGCTTTCAACCGGACGGGTTGTTTGGAAGAAGCCCATGTTTACGGCTTCGTATTGTACGATGGTAACATCGTATTTACCCGAATTTACCGAAAGTTTTCCGGCGCGCTGAGGGTAGAGGAGTAGTCGTTTGAGGGTTGCGGTGTAATAGTTTTGTCCGTTATAGTGTTCCATGCTTGACTCCATGTCTGTCGGAAGTTCTTCGGTAAGGAAGCCTTCGAAAGCAGGCTGGGTAGTGGGCAAGAAGGAACTGATGTCGTATTTGGTATATATTTTTATAGTAGCGACAACAGGTTCTTGTTCGTATACTGATGATTTAGAGAAGGATACGCGAACAAAAATATCGTCAGTAGAAACTCTACCGGCAGTTTGAGACGGACGTCTGTTCGGTTGAGCTTGATTGCCATTAGATGCTGTTGAAGAACTAGTGTTGTCCGCCGGAAGAATTTTAAAAGTAGCGGCGCGGCTGCTTAGTGTTTTGCCTTCAACGTTAACGCTCAGAGCAGGAACATTAACCTCCCCGGCACGTTCGGCACGGTATGTAAATGTATAGTCAACGGAGTAGCTCGACGACATTTTGCCATTGATATATTGAGTGCTAGACATTGTAGACGTCGATGGACCAAACAAAAGTTTGCACCCTTCGAGCTGAGGTGCTGCCGGTGGATTAGCCTCGCCATCGGTAAGACGGAAAGTAAGGGCAAAATTACGTCCTTCCACTACATTTCGTGGTGGCACAAGCGTGAAAGTTTGGCAGAGTGCTGTCAAGACACTTGCCAACATTAACATTACTATTGTGAAACGGTTTGAATGCATTTTCGTCTTTGATGATTACCAGGGTTTGTCAGTTTGAGGGCGTCCGGCAGGTTGCTGTTCTTCTTTGACTTTGCGGCGAGTAGCATTTTCTTTATTTTGCATTGATTGAAGAATTTGCTGTGCCGATTGAGTCATCGGTTGTTGTTGCTGTTGCTGTTGCTGCTGCTGTTGTTGCTGCTCTTGCTGTTGGTCTTGTTGTTGGTCTTGTTGTTGTTGGTCTTGTTGTTGTTGCTGTTCTTGTTGTTTATCCTGTTGTTGGTCTTGCTGTTGTTGGTCTTGTTCTTGCTTTTTGAGCTGAGCAAGACGCAAGTTTTCGCGTGTTTGCATGTTGTCAGGATTTATGCGAAGAGCATTTTTATACATTTCGATGCTTTCGCCGTAGTTGGCATCGTTATATGCAACATTTCCAAGATTATAATAAGCTTTTTCAGCAATTTCAGAGTCATAGCGTTTGGCATCGTCTATGAGATCTGTTAATAATTGCGAAGCTTCGACTCTGGGGTCGTTAGCGGTGCCTTTATTGTCTTCGTTTTGTAGTTCGTAAAGAGTTACCGCTTTGTTGTATTTTGCACGAATAGAACCGCCATTAACCATTAGCGCTTCGTTATAGGCTTCGAGTGCTTGGTGGTATTGTTTATTTTCGAAAAATTTATTTCCTCGGCGAATGGCATTTCGTTCGGATTTATAACTTTCCGACGGCGTGTTGTAAATTGATTGTTTGGCAATAGAGTCAGTCGGCGCAGTGCTTGTGCTATCGGGCACGGCAAGGCTTTGAGCATTTGCGGCACTTACTCCGGCGGCTATTGCTATTGATAATAAGATGCGTTTCATCGTGTGCTGTCCTTTTTATTTTCATCCTGACGGCGTGTGAAGAAGTTAACACCGCGAAGCCAGCTTATCTTTCGTTCTGATATTATGAAGTCAATGAGCACAAATAGTAGCGCCAAGAATGCGAATGTAGGGAATTGTTCTGCGCCGGCAGTATAGTTAACGGTGCTGAACTCCGACTTTTGTAGCTTGTCGAGTTGGTCGGTAAGGTCAGAAAGAGCGGATGGAGAGGCGCCATTGACGTATATGCCATTTCCTGACGATGCTATGTCTTGTGCCAATGTTTCATTAAGTTTTGTTATTACCGGCTTACCTTCGACGTCGTTAAATCCGGGAAGGATTGCACCCTGAGGAGTGCCAAGGCCGATAACGTCCACTTGTATACCGTTTTCGGCTGCCAAGCGTGCTGTTTCTAAGGCTTCGCCCTCGTGGTCTTCGGCATCGGTAATCAAGATGATTGCTTTGTGCATATCTTCGGCGGGGGAGAATCCATTCATTGCCATTTTGATGGCTGTTGAAATATCGGTTCCTTGAAAGGCTATCTGTTTAGGTGATAGTTCGTTGAGGTACATCTTGGCGGTGTAAAAGTCGCTAGTGAGCGGTAATTGAACCTTTGATGTGCCTGCAAAAATTATCAAGCCTACTTTATCGTTGTTGAGTTTGTCGATGAGCTTTTCTAGCAAAAGACGAGCTCTGTCAAGGCGGGGTATACCATCGTGGCGGTCGGTAGAAGACGCGAGCATTGAATTTGAAATGTCGAAAGCTATCATCACTTCAATGCCGGCAGCGGTTTCTTGTTGCTCTGTTGCACCATGACGAGGACGCGCCAACACTATAACAAGCGCGGCTAAAGCTATGAGTTGTAATACAATTTTAACTTTAGGAGTATATTTTGACGCATCGGGCATAAGGTGCGCTACAATTTCGGGACGACCGAAACGGCGTAATTTAGCACGTCGCGACGCGCGTGCTCCTAAATAGAGTAAGCCGACAACAGGTATGGATAATAGTAAATATAGTAGGGTCGGATATGCGAAGTCAAACATAGCAATCAAGATATAGTTCGTAACACAGTGTAACGAAGCACGAGTTCAATAGCAAAGAAAGCGAATGCCAACCATGCCCATATCATATAGTTATCTTCAGTATGCGAGAAGTGACGAACGTCCATTCGCGTTTTTTCGAGAGCATCGATTTCGGCAAATACTTCTTCGAGCACTTTGTTGCCTGTTGCTCTAAAGTATTTACCACCGGTGCTGTCGGCAATAGAACGAAGTGTTGCTTCGTCAATAACGACAGGCTGTGGGGTGAACTCTATTTTACCGGTGATAGAACGAGTTGGGTATGGCGCGTTGCCGTTAGTGCCGATGCCGATAGTGTAAATTTTTACACCGAGTTCTTTTGCTACTTCTGCAGCTGTCATCGGTGCTACGGTGCCGGTGTTGTTACTACCATCGGTTAGCAATATTATGCTTTTGCTTTTTGCTTTACCTTCTTTTAGACGGTTAAGAGACGTTGCGATACCGTCGCCGATGGCGGTGCCGTCTTCAAGAACATTCATCGAAAGAGATTGCAAGTATTGAAGAAGCATAGCTCTGTCAACGGTCATAGGTATGCCGGTAAGGCTTTCGCCGGCAAAAATTACGATACCGATATTGTCGCTTTCACGTCCGGCAATAAATTTTGCGGCAACTTCTTTGGCAGCTTCAAAGCGGTCGGGCTTGAAGTCGCGAGCAAGCATAGACGATGAAACGTCCATCGCCAGCACAATGTCAGTGCCTTCCGTAGAAGTCGTGCGCCAATTGTCGTGTTCTTGAGGGCGTGCTAATATTATGATAATACAAGCTATTGTTGCCATGCGAAGCACGAAAAGAAGATGGCGTAAATATTGCTTCCAGGTGCGAGGTAAGCGAGCGAAGGGTGCGGTCGTTGACAATGACAACGATGCTTGCATACGTCGCTGCTTTAAGATATACCACACCGTTAAAGGTATGATTATCAGTAGAGTCCAAAGAAAATGAGGATGGGCAAAATTCATAATTAAATTTTCTTATTTGCATCAACATCGACTTCCGGTTCCGGCGCGGGTTTGGTGTTTTCAACAAAGTCTTGCGCTTTGGTAAATGCGCGAACGTTGTCGTCGGGCAGAGGTCGTACTTTGGCGAATTTTACAAAATCGGCAATACTGAGCACTGCTCGCATCTGATCGGCAGTCATGCGGGTGTCAGGATTGGAGCGAAGGGCTTTGACAATTTGTGTTGATGTCATTTCCATGGCGTTGATATTGAAACGTCCATGGAGATATTGGCGAAGAATGTCGGTGAGCTCGGTGTAGTATTCCTTCTCGTGGCCATTTTCTGCTAAACCGCTCGAGCGTAGCGCTGTAAGACGGTTTTTAGCGAGTTCATAAGGAGGAATAGGCGGGTTGCGGAGCTCGTTGATTTCTTCTTTGTGTTTGCGTAGTTGGATAAATGCTATAATGCCGCCAACGACTAAAGCAACGGCGAGAAGTGTCCATAAAAGCCAATCGGGAATGTAGTCATACCATTTTGTTGCAGGGCTTACAATGCTAGCCATCGGGTTGAGCTCTTTTAGAGAATCAATTTCAACGGGCAGCACTTTGAGGCTTACAACGTCAGATTTAGCGGTGTCCAAACCGGCTGTTACGACAGCAAAAGGAGGAAGTGTTATCGTTCCGGGGTCAAAAGCTTGAATAACGTAATCGTATTCTACACGACGTCGGCCGTTATTGATGCTTCCTGTGGTGTCGGAGGCAACGATGTCAACGCCGTTCCAAGGCAAATATTCTTGTCCGGGAGTTAATAGGGGTAATTCACTCAAACTTACCGCAGCAGCATTTTCGGCGGGCATATCTACGGTAACACGGAGATGAGTTTTGTCGCCCATCGTTATTACTGTTGAGTCGACTGTGGCTTTAACATGTAGCCCAACAACGGCACCCATTGAAGAAAGGATGCCGAGGCAGAAAATGGCTATTGTTGCAACACTTCTCATAGAGTTGAACGGTTTTTAAACAAATTCATGAGTGCACGCACATAATCTTCGTCAGTAGCAACGGAGACATAGTCAACGCCTGTTGAACGTAGTGTTGTGCTCATTTGTTGTTGGCGGTCGTACCACCATTTATTGTATGCTTTGCGTACCTTTTTAGATGATGTATCTACCCACATCGTTTGTCCTGTTTCGAGGTCGGCAACGTTAACGAGCCCAATATCCGGCATTTCGCCATCGCGCTTGTCGTACACTTGGATTGCCATAACGTCGTGACGAGAAACGGCAACGGTCAGAGGTGTGCGATAGTCTGACGAGTCGATAAAGTCGCTAAGCAAGAACATAGTGCAACGACGTTTAAGGGCATCGCTAAAGTATCTCACTGCTTGTGCAATGTTTGTTCCACGGCTTTCGGGCTGAAAGTCGAGGAGCTCGCGTATTAAAAAGAGGATATGTTTGCGGCCCTTTTTGGGTATGATAAATTTCTCTACACGGTCGGAGAAGAAAAGCGCACCGATTTTATCGTTGTTTTGAATAGCCGAGAATGCTATAGTAGCAGCTATCTCGGCTAAAATTTCACGTTTTTCTTGTCCTTCGGCGCCGAAGCTTCGGCTGGCAGATACATCGACAAGGAGCATTACTGTAAGCTCGCGTTCTTCCTCATATACTTTTACGTGAGGGCGATTTTGACGGGCTGTAACGTTCCAGTCGATGTCGCGGATATCGTCGCCGTACTGGTACTCGCGAACCTCAGAGAACATCATGCCGCGGCCCTTGAACGCCGAGTGGTACTCGCCCGCAAAGATGTTTTGCGAGAGTCCTCGGGTCTTGATTTCTATCTTGCGGACCTTCTTGATAAGTTCATTCGAATCCATTAGGCTTGCTGTATTCGTTTATTTAATCAGGGTACTTGTACCTTGTCGAGGATATCGGTAATAACCATGTCGGTTGTGAAGTTGTTCGCTTCGGCTTCGTAGGTTAGGCCGATACGGTGGCGAAGTACGTCGTGACATACCGAGATAACATCTTCGGGGATAACGTAGCCGCGCTGGTGCAAGAATGCGTAAGCGCGAGCGGCGCGGGCCAAGGAGATTGATGCACGAGGTGATGCTCCGAAAGAGATATAGCCGGCGAGATCTTCCAAACCGTATTCGCGAGGGGTGCGAGTTGCGAACACGATGTCTACAATGTAGCGTTCGATTTTTTCGTCGACATATATTTTCTCAACGATTTTTTGCGCTTCAAGTACTTCTTCGGGCTTGATGATGGGCAATACTTCGCGACGTTCGTTAGAGATGTTCATGCGAATGATTTCGCGTTCTTCGTCCTTGGTGGGATAGCCGATAATTACCTTCATGAGGAAACGGTCGACTTGTGCTTCGGGGAGGGGATATGTACCTTCTTGTTCAACGGGGTTTTGTGTTGCCATTACCAAGAAGGGCTTGTCGAGCGCGAAGCTGTGGTCGCCGATAGTAACTTGGCGTTCCTGCATAGCTTCGAGGAGCGCGCTCTGAACTTTTGCCGGGGCGCGGTTGATTTCGTCGGCGAGGACGAAGTTGGCAAATACAGGACCTTTCTTAACTTGGAACTGTTCGTTCTTGACGCTATATATCATAGTACCGAGGACGTCGGCAGGGAGAAGGTCAGGGGTGAACTGTATACGGCTGTATTTGGCATCAATAAGCTGTGATAGAGTTTTGATAGCAAGGGTCTTAGCCAAGCCGGGGACGCCTTCGAGAAGAACGTGACCGTTGGCGAGAAGAGATATAAGTAGGCTCTCTACAAGATGTTTTTGTCCTACGATGGTCTGATCCATACCATGAGTAATCATAGTTATGAAGTTACTCTTGCTGCTGACCAATTCGTTGAGTTCTCGGATATTTACGCTTTCGCTCATAGTGGTATTGTGGTTGGATACGTGTTATTGTTTAATGGTAGCTCTTTTGTGGAGCAATATGTTTTTCAGCACAAAATTAGCAATATAACAACCAATGTCGCGACAATGAATGTTAATTTTAACTGAAAAGTCTTTAACCTCTAAGCAATTTAAATATTTTTAAACTCCGGTATTAGCGCAGATATTGCCATCGGGGTTTATTGTCACTTTTCGCTCTTTATATAAGTGTCCGACAGCCTTTTTAAAGTCCTTTTTACTGCAAGCGAAAAGCAACTCTATTTGTTCGGGTGTCATTTTTTCGCTGATAGGAGTTGATTTGCTGTTGAGATATTTTAGAATCTTTTGTGCAAGGACGCTTGTGCGGCGATCGCTACGGTCGTTGAGGGTGAGGTCGATTTTGCCATCTTCGCGTACTCGTTTAACGTAGGCGCGGATGTTTTGTTCGATTTCGATAGCTTGATATATTTCGTTGCTATAAATCATGCCTCGGTGGAGGTTGTTTACTATTGTTTTATAGCCTATCGGTGTTTGCTCAATTACAAGTGCATCAACTTGTTGGCCAACTTTGTAATCAGGGTAAGCGTTGCCTAAGAAACGTTCTATTTTGGACGATGCTACAATGCGTCCTGTGGTTTTGTCAATATAGATGTACACCAAATAAGTTCCGCCTTTGCGCATTCGAGCTTTTTGTTCGCTAAAGGGTACTAAAAGGTCTTTAGCCAAGCCCCAATCCAAAAAAGCGCCAACATCGTTAACGGCTTTGACTTCGAGGTATGCGAATTCGCCGACAATAGCAAAAGGCTTTTCTGTAGTAGCTACAGGGCGGTCTTCGGAGTCTTTGTAGACGAATACATTTATAATAGTGCCTATAGACATCTCATCGGTAACATATCGCGTAGGAAGCAATACTTCAACGTCTTCTCCGGGGAGAGCGAGGTAAGCGCCATAGTCGCTCATGCGACGCACTTCCATGTCTTGATAGTGTCCGAGTTCTATGTTCTTTTGTTCCATATTCTGTTTATTTGTTGCAAAGAAAACGCTTTTATTTGAATTTTCGGACAATTTATGATGATTATTTGCCGATATTACCTTAAATTTGCACTATTTAATAATGGATGCTGTTTTTTGCTCCGGATTTAGTATTTATGATGGATTCTCAAAAAGACTCTTCAGAAATTATATATCGTCAATATCCCCACTTGACCGAATCACAACGCGCTGCATTTGATGCGTTGGGTGATTTGTATGCCGAGTGGAATAGTCGTATAAATGTAATATCTCGTGCCGATACGTCAAATTTATATGTGCGTCACGTTTTGCATAGCCTTGCTATTGCGTCATTCCTCGGCCCTGTCACTCCGGGAACAACGTTTATGGACCTTGGTACCGGGGGCGGATTTCCGGGTATACCATTAGCGATTTTTTATCCTGATTGCAAATTCCATTGCGTTGACCGTATTGGCAAAAAGATTAGGGTAGCAAGCGAAATAGCTCAAGCTATCGGTCTTAAAAATATTACATTTCAGCATGGTGATTCGTCGGAGTGTCACGACACGTTTGATTATATCGTGAGCCGTGCAGTAATGCCTTTGGCGGGATTGCTTAAAGCGTGTGGTAGAAATGTTCGTCGCAACGTGAAAGCTCCCGGAGCGATACCGCAAGGGTTGGTATGTCTTAAAGGCGGCGACTTGGAGCAAGAAATTGCCGATGCTCGACGGAAAGCATTGGTTGTGCCTATTACAGACTATTTTAACGACCCGTTTTTTGAAACGAAGTCGGTAGTTTATGTTGATTTATCTCACAATTAAATCAAATGCTGAAGTTAAAGCAATTTTCATTTAACCCCTTTGGCGTAAGTACATTTTTAGTGTATGATACCGATACGCTTGATGCATTTGTCGTCGACCCAGGAATGATTTCTCAATCAGAGAAGGAAACCTTTGTCCGTTTTATTGAAGAACAAAAGCTTAATTTACGACAAATTGTAAACACACATTTGCATCTAGATCATTGCTTCGGTGATAATTTCGTGCGAGACAAATATGCGGTGAAAATAAAAGCTCATGCCGACGATGCTTTTTTAGGAGATACACTCGATCGCCAGGCATATGCGTTCGGTGTGAATATACCCGATGCTCGCAAAGTTGTGATTGATGAGGCACTATCGGAAGACGATGTTATTACTGTCGGCTCTTATACATTTAATATATTGCATGTCCCCGGACATTCTCCGGGTGGTATTGCCTTATATTGTTCGCAAGAAAATGTATTGATATCCGGAGACGTGCTCTTTCAAGGCTCTATAGGACGTACAGATTTACCCGGGGGAGATATGGCTACATTATTAAATAGTATTAGCTCCAAGATTTTTACTCTTCCTGATAATACAAAGGTATATCCGGGACATGGAGGAAGCACGACTGTAGCTTTAGAAAAGAAAACAAATCCGTTTTTTAGATAATTAGAATATTAAACGACAAGCGCGGTAGTTGACATAAATTGCCGCGCTTGTTGTATCTGTAATTTCGATTTGATAACAGAGATAAAAAATTTAGTAAAGATAACGATAGCCTTATTGTTTGAGTAATAGTATATTGTGAAATATAATTTTTCGAAAGTATAAAAGTTTTTTGCTATTTGTGGGATTTTAGCTAACTTTGCGTAGTCGAAAACTCTATTCCACATGGACACTCATAGTTTGGTCGCCATAGACGACCTTAACCGCAACGACATCCTCGACTTGCTAGATCGAGCAAGTTATTTCGAGAAGAACCCCAATAGCCGTTTGCTCGACGGCAAAGTCGTAGCCACGTTATTTTTCGAGCCTTCTACACGAACACGTCTTAGTTTCGAAACTGCCGTTAATCGTTTAGGCGGTAGAATAATAGGATTCTCTGACGCATCGACGTCAAGCACTTCTAAAGGCGAAACATTGAAAGATACCATAAAGATGGTGTCGAATTATGTTGACCTGATTGTGATGCGACATTTTTTGGAAGGAGCGTCTCGATATGCTACTGAAGTTACCAATGTTCCGGTTGTAAATGCCGGAGACGGTGCAAACCAGCATCCATCGCAGACTCTCCTTGATTTATATAGCATCCTTAAGACGCAAGGCACTCTCGAAGGTTTGACCATCACAATGGTAGGCGATTTGAAATATGGCCGCACTGTTCACTCGCTTGTTATGGCAATGAGGTACTTTAAGCCGGTATTCAATTTCGTATCATCGCCTGAGTTGGCAATGCCGCAACAATATCTCGATATGTGCGACAGTCTCGGTATTGAGTATCATGTACATACAGATTTTACGGCTGAGGTGATAAATACGTCAGACATTCTATATATGACACGAGTTCAGCGTGAACGCTTCTCGGATGTTATGGAATATGAAAAGGTTAAGAATTTGTATACATTGCACAATGCAATGTTGTCAGACTCAAAGCCTACTTTGCGAATTTTACATCCGCTACCACGCGTCAATGAAATCAATATCGACGTTGACGATAATCCCAAAGCTTACTATTTCGACCAGGCTCGCAATGGTTTATATGCACGCCAGGCCATAATAACCGCCTGCTTAGGCATAGATCCACGAAAATGATGAGCGATAAGAAATCTACCGAATTAGCAGTGGCCGCTCTTGCTGCCGGTACTGTTATTGACCATATCCCGTCGGATGCTCTTTTTAAAGTAGCTCATATTTTGGGCATAGAAAAAATGCATTGCGGCGTTACAATAGGTAATAATCTTCCCAGTCGTCGCATCGGACGCAAAGGTATTATCAAAGTCGAAGACCTTGAGTTCGACCGTCAAACTCTCGATCGTATCGCTGTCGTTGCTCCGGCTGCAACTGTTAATATCATTCGCAACTATCATGTAGCGTCTAAAGGAACAGTAGAGTTACCCCAGACTTTGCGTGGTATAGTGCGATGCCCAAACCCCAAGTGCATTACTAATAACGAACCCATGACCACTCGTTTCGATGTAACAAATCCTGATGGCCCTATCTTGACTTGTTACTATTGCGGACACTCGGTTCAGGGCAGTAACGCTGAGATTATTTAATGAAGGATTGTTGGAAACCCGGTACATTAGTCTATCCGGCTCCGGCGGTATTGGTTAGTTGCGGTAATAAAACCGAATCTAACCTTATAACCGTAGCGTGGACCGGAACGATATGCACTAATCCGGCGATGCTATATATTAGTGTTCGCCCGGAGCGCCATAGCTATGAAATGATTCGTCGCAATATGCAGTTTACTGTCAATTTGACCACAGCTGCAATGGCGCGAGCTACTGATTTATGTGGCGTAAAATCTGGTGCCGATTGTAATAAGTGGGAACTCACAGGTTTAACGCCCTATGACGGTGTTGCTGTTGAATGTCCTGCTGTAGAACAATCGCCAATATCAATAGAGTGCCGAGTGAAAACAATCATCCCTCTAGGTAGCCATCATATGTTTATTGCCGAGGTGCTTAATGTCCTTGCCGATCAACAGTGGATGGAGCCTGATACAGGTAAGTTTCGTTTAGATAAAGCCGGATTGATGGCTTATTCGCACGGAGCTTATTACGAGTTGGGTAAACAACTCGGAACTTTTGGTTTTTCAGTAAAAAAGAATAAATAAAATAACCTTTCAAAACATACATGATGGAAAAAGACACCGCCATTTTTGACCTCATCGCCGCTGAACATCGTAGGCAGAAAGATGGTATTGAACTCATCGCATCTGAAAACTACGTCAGTGACGAGGTTATGCGTGCCATGGGCTCTTGCCTTACTAATAAATATGCCGAAGGCTATCCCGGCCACCGCTACTATGGTGGTTGCCAAGTAGTAGACCAAATCGAAGATCTTGCTCGCGAACGCATTAAACAGCTCTTTGGCGCAAAGTATGCTAACGTTCAGCCCCACTCAGGCGCGCAAGCTAATATGGCTGTTTTTATGGCTTGCCTCAAACCCGGTGACAAATTCATCGGTCTTAACCTTAGCCATGGCGGTCACCTCAGCCATGGTAGCCCTGTGAATTTCTCGGGATTGGTTTTTAATGCCTTGGAATATAACGTTGACGCTGAAACTGGTCTTGTTGATTATGATGCTTTCGAAGCTACATGTATTGCCGAACAGCCCAAATTGATTATCGCTGGTGCTAGTGCTTATTCTCGTGAATGGGATTATGCTCGTATGCGTCGTGTTGCTGATCAAATCGGTGCTATCTTTATGGTAGATATGGCACACCCTGCAGGTTTGATCGCTGCCGGTTTGCTCGAAAACCCCATCAAATATGCTCATATTGTTACCTCTACAACACACAAGACTCTTCGCGGTCCCCGTGGCGGTATCATTTTGATGGGTGAAGACTTCCCCAATCCTTGGGGTCGCACTACTCCCAAGGGCGAAATTCGCATGATGTCGTCTATTCTCGACTCTGCAGTTTTCCCCGGTGTACAGGGTGGTCCGTTGGAACATGTTATCGCTGCTAAAGCCGTAGCTTTCAACGAAGCTCTTCAGCCTGCTTTCCGTGCTTACCAAACTCAGGTGCGCGAAAATGCTCGTACTCTTGCTAAGGCAATGGTTGATATGGGTTATAAGATCGTTTCGGGTGGTACTGATAACCACTGTATCCTCGTTGACCTTCGCACCAAGTTCCCCGAATTGACCGGTAAAGTGGCTGAACGTGTTCTTGTTGACGCTCATATTACTGCAAATAAGAACATGGTTCCCTTCGACTCACGTTCACCGTTCCAAACTTCGGGTATTCGCCTAGGCACACCTGCCATCACTACTCGCGGTCTTGAAACTGCTGATATGTGCACTATTGCAGAAATGATTGACACCGTTCTCAGCGCTCCCGAAGATGCAGCAAAAATTGCCGCTGTAGGTGAAGCTGTTGTTAAGATGATGTCTGATCGTCCTATCTTTGCATGGTAAAATCTATTTGCGAAAACGAAATCGCAATTGTTATAGTTGCTTCCGGTGTCGGTCATCGCTTTGGCGGTGACCGACCCAAGCAATTTTGCAATCTTGCCGGTAGACCTGTGCTGATGCATACAGTCGATGCCTTTCGTGTTGCTTTGCCGAAGGCTAATATCTTGTTGATGCTAAGTGAAGAAGGTTGTGAAATGTGGCAAGAATTGTGTGCGCAGTATGGTTTTGAATCACCGCGTGTTGCTATTGGCGGTGACACTCGTGTCCATACCGTACGAAATGCCATGGTGGCATTAAAAAATATACATCCGTCGTGGGTGATGATTCACGATGGCGCTAGACCGCTAGTTAGTGCCAAACTGATAGCGGATCTTGTCAACGCCCTCGCTGAGGGGGCTCATATTGCCGTGCCCGGATTCCAACCTTCGGATTCGCTTGAAAAAATCGAGGATGGTGTCATTGTGCCGGTTAAGCGTAGTGAATATTTTGCTGTTCAGACGCCGCAATGCATTAGCTATGGCGATATGGAATATGCTTATTCGCTCGAAAATTATGAAGGTGTCGAATTTACCGACGATGCATCGTTGGTGCATACGTTGCTCGGTCGTGCTATTACTGTCGTGCCGGGTGATAGATATAATATAAAAATCACCTTCCAGGCTGATATTGCCATTGCGGAAACTCTTCTTAATAATTCTTTTCTGAATCCCTTAAATTGATATGCTGTCGCTCCGTAGGTTCGACATAAAGTATGTTAAGGGTATCGGCCCTTCGCGTGCCCAATTGCTCGCTTCGGAGTTGGGTATAAA
The DNA here is from genome assembly GCA_964518705.1 of uncultured Bacteroides sp. Classification (GTDB taxonomy): domain Bacteria; phylum Bacteroidota; class Bacteroidia; order Bacteroidales; family Muribaculaceae; genus CAG-873. The sequence continues at coordinate 98,493 of CAZFGV010000002.1, read as the reverse complement.
CACTGCTTATGATTTATTACGCCATTTTCCGACTGCATATATCGATAAATCAAAGATTTACCGAGTTCGTGATCTTATCGGTGGCGCTGTCGGTGATGCAACGATGGTGCAGCTTAAGGGGCGTTTTATTTCTTTTAATACTCTTGGCGAAGGTGCAAAGTTGAGGCTTGTCGGACTTTTTACCGATGGTACGGCAACGATGGAGTGTGTATGGTTTAAAGGTGGGCGCGAGGTGCGGAAACGTATTCGTGTCGGACAAGAATATGTGTTATTCGGTCGCCCGGGAGAGTTTAACGGTATGCCGCAAATGGCTCACCCTGAGGTTGATGAGGTGAATAGCACTGCCGCGGCTGAACGAATTCGCCCAGTCTATCCACTCACAGAACGTCTACGTCAAAAAAATATCACCGGCAGGGTGTTGCACGCTGCCGTGCAGAATGTTCTTGCGTCATTACGGGCTCCGTTGGTTGAGCCACTTCCGCCATCAACGATAACAGCCTTGAATTTGATGCCGATTGATCAAGCGATACGTACTATTCATAGCCCTTCGGATCCGGAAAGTTTGAAACGCGCTCGCGAACGTCTTAAGTTTGAAGAGGTTTTCTATATTCAAACCGATATGCTGCGTCGGTCAAGAAAGCGTAAATCCGAAATTCAAGGCTATGTTATGCCGCGAGTTGGTAAGTGGTTTAACGATTTCTATAGCCAATGTCTTCCGTTTGATCTTACAGGTGCGCAAAAACGCGTTATTAAAGAAATACGTGCCGATATTATAAGCGGTAAACAAATGAACCGTCTTGTGCAAGGTGATGTTGGCTCGGGAAAGACTCTTGTTGCTTTGATGGCAATGCTTATAGCTGTTGATAACGGCTACCAAGCGTGTTTGATGGCTCCTACGGAAATTCTTGCAGGTCAACATTTTGAGACGATACGCGGCATGGCGGCAAAGATTGGTCTTAATGTGCGTTTGTTGACCGGTTCGACAAAAACGAAGGAGCGCGCTATTATTGATGAACAGTTGCGCGACGGCTCGTTGCATATCCTTGTAGGAACGCACGCGGTGCTTGAAGATAAGGTTGAATTTCTTCACCTTGGTATGGCTGTTATCGACGAACAGCATCGCTTTGGTGTTGAGCAACGTGCCCGTTTGTGGCGTAAGAGTGCTATTCCTCCGCATGTGCTGGTGATGACGGCAACGCCGATTCCGCGCACGCTTGCTATGACTGTTTATGGCGATTTGGACGTGTCCGTTATAGACGAATTACCCCCGGGACGTAAGCCCGTGCAGACCTTGTTGCGTTATGATGAGGGTAGGGCACAGGTGCGCGCCGCGGTTAAAGCACAACTCGCTCAAGGACATCAAGTTTATATTGTTTATCCTTTGGTAAAAGAAAACGAAAAGCTTGATTTGCGAAGCGTTGAAGAAGGCTATGAGGCTGCTATTGAGAATTATGCCCCTACAAAAGTTGCTCTTGTTCACGGAAAAATGAAGCCGGCAGCAAAGGATGCGCAGATGGAACTTTTTGCATCGGGAGAAGCCGGTATTTTGGTGGCAACGACAGTAATTGAGGTGGGCGTTAATGTACCAAATGCGACAACAATGATTATCGAAAATGCCGAACGTTTTGGTTTGTCGCAGTTGCATCAATTGCGTGGTCGTGTCGGACGTGGTGCGGATAAAAGTTATTGTGTATTAATGACAAAGCACCAAATAGGAGCAGATACCCGAAAACGCTTGGAGTTGATGACATCGACAACAGATGGTTTTGTTATAGCAGAAGCCGATATGCAGATGCGAGGTCCAGGAGATATTGAAGGTACGATGCAAAGTGGTTTGCCGTTCGATCTCAAAATTGCCAATCTTGCTACCGATGGTCAGATTATTCAAATGGCACGTCGTGCTGCAGAGGCTTTACTCGATGCCGATGGAGACATATCGACACCTCAAAATGCGCACTTCCGACGTGCGTTGGAAGCGATAACGGCAAGAACTATTGATTGGAGTCGTATTAGCTGATTTAACTCGAAATTACCTTAAAGACAAACAATTGTGGCGTAAATTTGACGCAAATGCGGAAATTTCAGCCCTTTGTGAATTTTTTTTGAGCGTAAACTATGTTATCTCAAAAAAAATCAGTATCTTTGCGGCTGATTTTAGCCCATACTGTGTTCCGCCTTTTGGGAATAACAGTTTTTGTTAATATCTGATTATGATTAAGATTACATTTCCCGACAATAGCGTAAAGGAATTTGAAGCCGGTGTTACTCCGCTTCAAGTTGCTCAATCTATATCTCCACGTTTGGCGCGTGAAGTCCTCGCTTCTTATGTAAATGATAGTGAATGGGACCTTACTCGTCCTATCGAACATGATGCGACTATCCGTTTGTTTAAATGGGAAGACGCTGAAGGTAAACACGCTTTTTGGCATAGCTCGGCTCACCTTTTAGCGGAAGCTCTTCAGGAACTTTATCCCGGAGTTAAGTTTGGCATCGGTCCGGCTATCGAAAATGGTTTTTATTACGATATCGATCCCGGTACTAATAAGTTGACTTCTGATGATTTTGGCAAAATTGAAGCTAAAATGTTGGAATTGTCTCGCAAGGACGAAGCTATTGTTCGTGCTGACATTTCTAAAGCTGATGCTTTGAAGATGTTTGGCGACCGCGGCGAAGTTTATAAGTGTGAACTTATTGACGAACTCGCTGATGGTAACATTACAACATATACACAAGGCGCATTTACCGACCTTTGCCGTGGCCCGCACCTCCCTTCTACCGGCGCAATCAAGGCAGTGAAGATTACATCGCTTGCCGGCGCTTATTGGCGTGGTGACGAAAAACGTAATCAGCTCGTTCGCGTTTATGGTATTACATTCCCCAAAAAGAGCATGCTCGATGAATATCTTGCACTCTTGGAAGAAGCTAAAAAACGTGACCACCGTAAGCTCGGTAAGGAAATGGAACTCTTCGCTTTCTCATCGAAAGTTGGTGCCGGCTTGCCTTTGTGGTTGCCTAAGGGTGCTGCATTGCGTGACCGCTTGGAACAGTTCTTGCGTAAAATTCAGCGCCGTTACGGTTATCAGCAAGTAATTACACCCCATATCGGTAATAAGCAACTTTATGTTACTTCGGGTCACTATGCTAAGTATGGTAAAGACTCATTCCAGCCAATTCATACTCCCGAAGAAGGTGAAGAATACTTGCTCAAACCGATGAACTGTCCTCACCACTGCGAAATTTTCCGCGCTCTTCCTCGTTCGTATCGCGACCTGCCACTTCGTCTTGCAGAATTTGGTACTGTATATCGTTACGAACAGTCAGGCGAGCTCCACGGTTTGACCCGAGTACGTGGCTTTACGCAGGATGACGCGCACATCTACTGTGCTGCCGATCAGATTAAGGACGAATTCCTTAAGGTAATGGATATCATCCTTTACATCTTTAAGGCACTTAAGTTTGAAAACTTTGAAGCTCAGATTTCGCTCCGCGATCCTGAACATAAAGAAAAATATATCGGTTCTGACGAAAATTGGCACTTGGCTGAACAAGCTATTATTGAAGCTTGTCAAGAAAAGGGTCTTAATGCACGCACAGAACTCGGTGAAGCAGCGTTCTACGGTCCTAAGCTCGACTTTATGGTAAAAGATGCTATCGGTCGTCGTTGGCAGCTCGGTACCATTCAGGTAGACTACAACCTTCCCGAACGCTTCGAACTCGAATACACCGGCAAAGACAATGCTAAGCATCGTCCCGTAATGATTCACCGTGCGCCGTTCGGCTCAATGGAACGTTTCGTTGCCGTACTTCTCGAACACACCGCAGGTCACTTCCCCTTGTGGCTCTCACCCGAACAGGTTATCGTTATCCCTGTCAGCGACAAATATCTCGACTATGCACACAAAGTAGCAGCCGAGCTCGAAGAAGCTGACATTCGTCTCGAAATTGACGATCGTAACGAAACTCTCGGACGAAAGATTCGCGACAATCAGCTCCGTCGTATCCCTTACATGCTCGTCGTTGGTGAAAAAGAAGAACAAAATGGCGAAGTTTCTGTAAGAAAAACGGGCGAAGGTGACTTAGGTTCGATGAAAATTGCTAACTTTGCAGCAAAATTGACCAAAGAGGTCAATGATATGATCAACCAATAACTCATTGAATGGATAAAAACCAACCTTTTAACGCCGGACAGCGTCCGGCCGGACCCCGCCCGTCAGGTCCAAGACCTCAACAAGCGCGTCGTGACCCACGTCAAACTAAGCAAGCGCCTAATAATATTAACGAGTTTATTCGTGCTCGTGAAGTACGCTTAGTTGGCGATAACGTCACTCCCGGTATTTATTCCATTCAAGAGGCTCGTAAGATCGCTGACGAACTTGAACTTGACCTCGTTGAAATTTCTGCTCAGGCCGATCCTCCTGTTTGCAAGATTCTAGATTATCAGAAATTCTTGTATCAGCAGAAGAAGAAAGCTAAAGAAATTAAAGCGAAGAGTACTAAGGTCGTTGTAAAAGAAATTCGATTCGGTCCTCAAACCGACGATCACGATTACAACTTCAAACTCAAGCACGCTATCGGCTTCCTTCAAGAAGGTGCAAAAGTGAAAGCTTATGTTTTCTTCAAAGGTCGTTCGATTCTCTTCAAAGAACAAGGTGAAGTCCTTCTCCTTCGTTTCGCTAGCGATCTTGAAGAGTATGGCAAAGTAGAGCAAATGCCTGTACTCGAAGGAAAGAGAATGATTATCATGTTCTCACCCAAAAAGAAATAAAAATCGCCACGTGTTGGCGCAATATACAACTCACCAATTAACAAACAAAAAAATGCCAAAGGTTAAGACTAACTCCGGTGCCAAAAAGAGGTTCGCCCTTACCGGATCAGGAAAGATCAAAAGAAAACATGCCTTCAAGAGCCACATTTTGACTAAGAAGACTAAAAAGCAAAAACGTAACCTTACCCACTCAGGTTTGATAGCAGGCGTTGACGCCGCTAACGTTAAGGCTCTTCTCGGTCTTAAATAAGTTCGGGCTGAAATTCTTCTGACACCCCAACATTAATTCGTGATATTGTAACAACATTATTAACCGAATGTTTAGCAGCTAAGAACTGCCATAGAGCAGACGCTAACATTCACAATCTGATGAAACAATGCCAAGATCAGTCAATCACGTCGCTTCTCGTGCTCGCCGTAAGAAAATCCTAAAGCTTACTCGTGGATACTACGGCTGCCGCAAAAATGTATGGACCGTTGCCAAGAACACATGGGAAAAAGGTCTTACTTATGCATACCGCGACCGCAAAGACAAAAAGCGCAACTTCCGTGCCCTCTGGATCCAGCGTATCAACGCTGCTGCTCGTCTCCACGACCTCAGCTACTCTAAGCTCATGGGCTTGATCCACAAGAGCGGTATCGAAATCAACCGCAAAGTTCTCGCTGACCTCGCTCTCAACAACCCCGCTGCTTTTGCTGCTGTTGTTGAAAAAGTGAAAAACGCTTGAATCTGAACTCATTAAAAATGGGAGGTAAACTTAGTGTTTGCCTCCTATTTTGTTTTTAGATAATTCTGTTTTTTTGATGTTACATTATTTACGATCGAAGATTACATAAAATTGTAATCTTTTTACGAGCGTGATTATACGCTTCTTTTTCGACACATAGGTCAACTTTTATCACTCAAATTGACCTATACGCCGAAATTAAACCTTAAGGTAAAATAATGTCGGCAGAATATGTTCTTGACGCGCTTTTAACTTATTTCACAGTGCAAATTTTGTTGTTATTTTAACTTTTCATATATTTGCATCGTTAATGCGGTAATAGCTCAGTTGGTAGAGTGGAAGCTTCCCAAGCTTTAGGTCGCGAGTTCGAGCCTCGTTTACCGCTCAAAAAATAAAACGCTGAAAATTAGTTTGATATTACTATTTTCAGCGTTTTAATTTTATATGAATATAAGGTCTTTAAGTACCTTTAGATTTTAATGTCTATCAAAAGCCGGAGTCTGCCCAATTTTTATTCATCGATTAGTGGTAGCTTATTGAGCTCTTCGATGTATGCGAGAAGTTCTTCTTTACCTAAACCTTTTTCGCTAGATGTTTTGAAAATAGGCGGCAGTTCTTCCCATGTTTCAAGCAATTTCTCGCAGTATTCCGAAGTAAGACGTTCGCCGGCAGTGGCACTTTGTTTGTCCATCTTAGTGAATACGATGCTGAAAGGAATACCATTTTCCCCGAGCCACTCCATAAACTCAAGGTCAATTTTCTGCGGAGCGTGACGGCTGTCTACGAGCACGAATAAGTTTGTCATTTGCGCACGTCCGAGGATATAGCTTTTGATAATACCTTCAAGGCGGTCGCGGTCAGCTTTGCTTCGGCGAGCGAAACCATAGCCGGGTAGGTCGACGATATACCAGCTCTCGTTTATCATGAAGTGGTTAATGAGCATGGTTTTACCGGGCATTGCTGATGTCATAGCAAGTCCGTTGCGGCCTGTTAGCATATTTATAAGTGACGATTTACCGACGTTTGAGCGTCCGATAAATGCGTATTCGTGCTTATTGTCGGCGGGGCATTTGGTGTAATCGGTGTTACTGATTACAAAGCGTGCTGAATTTATTGTCATCTTGTTGTTTAGCTGAGCGTATTTCGTTTTCTATCTACAAAAATAGTTTAAATTAATGAACTTACAAAATCAGTGGACGGATAATCGAAAAGAGTTTTTAATATTGTTGAGTGCGTTAGGAATAGAGTCGGTTAATATAATCGCCAATCGATTTCGTGCACGAGAAAAAGCGACATATAGAAGCCGCGCGTCATCGTTATAATAGTTTTGGACAGGATTGCACACTATCACGTTATCCATCTCTAGACCTTTTGCTTTGTGTACTGTCATTACCGAAACGCGTTCTTCTATTATGCCGTTAACGTAAAGGTCTGTTTCGTTAAATGCTAGTAATTCAAATAGGTGCGTGGCGACTTGATTACGAAACATTTCGGGCTCGTTGGCCTTAATAATGCATTTGTCGATTAGTTTAAGCACGCTTTCGAGCTTTTGTAACGGTTCGGTATATGCTTTTCCTGCAAAGTAGTTTGCTGCCGATTCTACGGCGTTCAGAAGGCTTACCTCTGTATTCGGATTTTTGTATATCTTTCGCCAGTAGCGATAAAAAGAGCCATAACGTTCGCTGAAACGTTTGGCAATGCTGCGCATTTGTTCGCGTACCGATTCGATTTGCTCTAGGTGTTCTATAGACATCTGCGACAGTTTTTCTGCCAACAGTGCAGTAGCACGTGCATCGTCGGTGGCGATGTGTGTGTTGCAAGCATCAATATTCAGTGCGCGAATCATATCGGCTAAGGTGTGATTCGGCAAGTGCGGTTTTAGTAGGCGAGCAACGTCGAGAGTGTCTATGCCGTTGTCGTTAAAAGCTGAAGGTACGTTACAACCAAGATAGCGCTGCGTATTGTTGCGAAGTATTGATAAGTCAAAATCAAGATTGTGTCCGGCAACAACAGCATCTTGCCCGGCATATTCGAAGAAAGCGCGTAGACCTTCTTCCGGTGTGTAGTGTTTTGAATGTGTATATATTTTTATTAGCGGGTTGGGTTGACCGTTACGAAGCAATTCCGGCAAGCGCTTGTCGCTTTCTATGAATACTTCGAATTCGCTACCTTTGATAATTTTGCCGTGTCGCATTTTTACTGCGGCGATTTGTATAATATCATCGTTTACCACGTCTAAACCTGTCGTTTCGGTGTCGAAAACAACTATGGTGGCATCCGATTGCATTATCTCGGCGAATATTTCGATTCTCGAGGGGGCGTCGATGTCAAATAATTCGTCGAATGACATTCCGGCATTGCGTAGTGTGCAAGTAATTTTTCGAGCTTGAGCAAGCGTTTTAACGGTGCCTGTTTGATAAAGTAGTCTAGCCCATGGTGCCATGCGGAATGGCTGACAGACTGCGGCAAGGTGGCTCCAGATTGTTCGAAATGGTAGTTGGTGAAATAGGTCTTGCTTTTTTACGCTGAAGTGTTTGATATTTGCCAGGTTTAAATGGGCTGATATTAATTCAACATCTTTGTTTGTTCGCGCCAGAATTGCAATAGTTCCGTCGGAATCGTTTAGCCAATTAGAGCAAATTTGAGAAGCTATTTTCGAGGAATCGGATTTTTTGCCGATATGCATTGTCAGCATATCGGGCGTGTCATTATAATTGTCGCTTTGAGGCAATAGTTTCGGGTCGATGTGCAGCTGCTCGATAGCAAGCCGGTTGCAAATATCAACGATTCGTTGTGGTGAACGATAATTTTTTTGTAGCCTGAGGATATTGCCTCGACACATCTTTTTAAGGTGCTCTAAAGCGCGTCCCCCGGCACCGACAAAATTGAAAATAGCTTGTTGTTCGTCTCCAAAGTAGAGTAGAGTGCGGTCAACGGTGCGCGTTACCATGTCGACAATAGCTAATTGAAGTGGAGTCATATCTTGCACTTCGTCGACTTGTACCCAGCTATAATTGCTCATAGCGAGGCTTCCGCGGGGGTGATTTAGTAATGCTGTGAGGGCAAATAAGAGAATGTCATCGAAGTCAATAAGCCGGTTTTGTGCTTTAAAGTTGCTGTATTGCTCGATTAAGCGCATTTCATCATCGCTGATGAATTCGCTTTTGGGGTGGCGCAAAGTCCATTCCGGATGGTGATTGCGTAGTTGGTAAACGTATGCTGCTTTAGTGAGGAAATCTTGAATATCTCTTGCCGAAGGATAAACGTTTAAAAGCGAAGCGATGTATTCGTTTCTGTCCTCTTCCGCTATTATTGATGTGTCAGCGGCAATGATGTTGTTTTCGTATAGAAAGCTAAGGCAGAAACGGTGCATATTACCGGCAAAGAGATTGGCAGGTTCGTATCCGAGATAGAATTGAATACGCTGCTTCATTTCACGAGCGGCGCGGTTAGTAAAAGTGACGCACAACATAGCATCGAAATCGATGCCATGTTGTGCGGCTTTAAATACGCGTTGGGCAAGAATATGCGTCTTGCCGCAACCAGGACCGGCAAGAATCAGAGCGGTGTCGTTGGTGATGTTTACGATGTGCTCTTGATTCTTATCGTAATAGTTTGTCATTCATTTACATAAGGCAACACGGCTTCTTTCCAAACCATGTAGCCGGGACCTAAGAGGTGAAGACCATCGTTGGTGAATTCCTTGCGAAGGTTGTCGGCACCGTCGCTAAAGAGGGGATAAAGATTTATCCATGTTATGCCTCGCTCGTCTGCCATCTTTTTAAGATTGACGTTAAGATCGAGGATGACTTGCTGACGTCCGGCAAGGTTTTTCCAGCGGTTGAACGATTCATTGAAAGGAAGGCACGACTGAAGGTAAAGCTTCGTTGTCGGGCTTTCTTTTTGAATTTTATCGAGCACCTTAGCAACGTCTGTTGCGATAGAATCGGCGCTGATAGCGTGGCTGACATCGTTAACACCTATCATCAAGAAAATCTTTTCGGGATGACCTTTAACGATCGGGTCGAGACGTTCAAGAACGCCGGTAGCGATATCTCCAGTGATGCCGCGGTTAATAACGCGAGGATTATTTAGGAGTTCGTGCCATTCGCAGCCGTTAGTGAGGCTGTTGCCCAAAAAGACGATGTTTGTGCTATCGACAGGAAGCAATTCGAAGAGCGAAGCACGCTGTCCGTGGAAAGCATCCTGAGCCATAGCGCCGAGCATTGAAGCGCATACGGCCAAGCTCATCAAAAGGCGTCGCATGAATTAATCCTCCGACTGAATGCCGCGGTAAGCGTCTACGGCTTTCTTTACTGAGCCGTGCATGAGCAAGAGGCGCTTTGCATCTTCGTATTCCAAGCCGAGTTCTTCGACGATCATACGTGTACCGCGGTCAACGAGTTTGGCGTTTGACAACTGCATGTTTACCATCTTGTTGCCTTTAACACGACCCATCTTAATCATTACAGAAGTAGTGATCATGTTGCAGATCATTTTTTGACCTGTGCCACTCTTCATACGAGAGCTACCGGTAACGTATTCGGGACCAACTACCATTTCGATAGCGATGTCAGCAGCTTCGCTTACGGGAGCGTCGGGGTTTGATGTGATAGCAGCGGTGAGGATGCCGTGTTTGCGAGCTTCTTTGATGGCTCCGATAACGTAAGGTGTTGTACCTGAAGCGGCAATACCGATAACGGTATCTTTGTCGTTAATGTCGAAAGCTTCGAGGTCGTGCCAACCTTGGAGGGTGTCGTCTTCAGCGTTTTCTACAGGGTTACGGAGAGCAGTGTCACCACCGGCGATGAGGCCGATAACCCAAGAGGGATCCATGCCGAATGTGGGGGGGATTTCTGAAGCATCAAGAACGCCGAGACGACCTGATGTGCCTGCGCCCATATAGAAAATACGACCGCCGCGTTTCATGCGGGGGACGATTTCGCTTACCAATTTTTCTATAGCGGGAATAGCCTTTTCTACTGCAAGGGCTACTTTTTTATCCTCGTTGTTGATGTCGTGTAGGATTTCGCCTACAGATTTTTTTTCGAGATCGTTGTAGAGCGAAGATTGTTCGCTGATTTTTACAAATGCCATGATTAATATCTTTAAAAGTCCCGGCACCGTGACGATGCCGGGTTATGATTATTATTCTGCGTGGAACTTCAAGAGACCTTCCATAGGGCTCTTAACGATGTTGCCGATAGTGCAACCTTCTGCCGCTGCAGCTTCTTCAAGAACGGGCTTGAAATAGTGAGCAATAGAGCCGATGAAGTTTACAGGAAGGGTCTGATAGCCTTCGTATTGCTTGATATTGCGTTTGAAGAAAGCACGGAAAGCGTTGAGAACGAGTGCGTGGATTTCGGGAACGGCAATATTTTTGCTGAGGAAGGGTGTTACAGAAGCGAGGAAGCGGTTGCCCTGGGGTTCTTTGTAAACACGGCGGATGATAGTGAGCAAGTCAAGGTTGTATTCAGCGAGGAAGCTTTCGCAAATTTCTGCGGGGAGTTGCTTTTTGAGCACGTCGCCGAGGAAAATTTTGCCAAGAACCGCGCCTGAACCTTCGTCACCGAGGATGAAACCGAGGGGAGAAACGTTAGCAGCGATGTTTTTGCCGTCATAGAGACAAGAGTTTGAGCCTGTGCCCATGATGCAAGCGATGCCGGCTTCGTGGCCGCACAATGCGCGTGCTGCTGCCAAAAGGTCTGAGTATACTTCTACGTTTTCTGCAGTGGGGATGTTGTGCTTGATAGCGCGTGCTACGTTGCCGCATACTTCAGGAGAGATGCAACCGGCGCCATAGAAATATACGGCGGTAACTTCTTTGGCGAGTTCTCCGAGTTCGGGCATAAGTTCGGTGCTTAGACGCTCGCGAATTTCTTCTTCGGTGAGCATCACAGCGTTCATGCCAAGGGTGAATACTTGTTTTTCCACCTTGGTCTTGTTTAGCAGACACCAATCGATTTTGGTGCTGCCGCAGTCGGCTATTAAAATCATATCTTTATATATATTTTCTTTTTGTACAGGATATATCCGATACACCAGTTAAACATTACGAAAATAAGGGCTGAAATGAGCGATGCGAGAGTCATATCACCGCCGCAGACTGGTACATATACTGCATTGTAAAGCCATCCGTGAAGCGATGTCATGCCACCATCATAGGGGACGCGTATGCATCCGATAATGATGCTGAGAACGGCGCCCAAGCAGTACATAAATAGTGGGTTGATGCCAAAAGCTTCGAAGAAACGACACCAGCGTTTGTAGCCTTTGATGTCGATTATCCAAATTAAGAGAGCCAAGAAGCTCGAGGCAAGACCGCATGTGGTGAGAACAAATGTGGGCGACCATACTTTTTTGTTTATCGGCAAGCCGTAGCTGAGCAAGAAGCCTGCGAAGGTAAGAATGGTGCCTACTATGAATAGTTTGTTTATGCGTTTTGTGTTGTCTTTAGTATCCAAAATCAGTCCGCCGCACATAAAGCCGATAAGCATATGAGCGATAGATGGAAGTGTGCTGAGCAAGCCTTCAGGGTCTAATTTGAGCCTTACGCCGCCAACGGTGTCGGCATACATGTGATTTTCACCAAGGATGGTGCGATCTATGATGGCGATAATGTTTCTATCTGAGAACTCATATCCGTGTCCGAAGACGAGCATAAACGCATATGCGACCAACAAGATACCGATACAGCACGGAAGGCCTTTGCGTGGTATCAATAGTGCCATAACAGAGCCTATGCCGTAGCTTAAAGCCAAGCGTGGCATAACGCCGAGGAGACGTAGGTTCTCGAAATTGTTGATTGCGTCGAAGAATGGTTTGCCGTTAACTAATCCGCGAAGGGTCATTCCAAACCATGCTATTGTTACTCCGATAAGGTAGATAACAATAGTACGGCGAATGATTTTCACAAACGATGACCATGAGAATTCGTAATTATACTTTCTGAGAGAGAAGTATGTTGATACGCCCATGATGAACATAAAAAATGGGAAAACCAAGTCGGTAGGAGTAATGCCGTTCCATTCCGCATGAGCTAGGGGAGCGTAAATATGTCCCCACGATCCCGGATTGTTTACCAAGATCATGCCGGCGATGGTGATGCCGCGAAGGATATCCAACGCTAGTAAGCGACCGCTTTGTTTTTTTGTCGTTTGTGATTGTTCAGGCATATTTTCTGATTTTTAATTACTTGTTACCCGGGGTAGTGCATTCGTCAACGAGATATACCATTGATTTATAAGGTATACCACCGTTTGTAGTGAGGCCGATTTCGCATGTGCGAGAGTTTGAATAGCCTGCTACAACGTTTGCTGCTTCGAGCTGTTCTCGAAGTTTGCGAAGAGCCCAAGCATTGAGTTCGGGGTGTGTGAAGCCTTTATCGCCGGCGAAACCGCAACATCCTATTTCTGACGGAACGGTAACGTTGCTAGAACACATTTTTGCCAACGCTACCATTTTTTCGGTAAGTCCCATGCGACGGCTAGAACATGTTACATGAACGGCAATAGAGGTGTCGTGGCAGTGGAATGTGAGGTGAGGTGCGAGGTAGTCGTATATAAATTCGCACGGCTCGTGGAGGGTGAGGCCTTTGATGTGATCGCGCATACGGTGCAAGCAAGGGCTTTGGTCGCATACTACTGGAATCTTGCCGCCTTGCGATGCTTTGATGAGTGCTTCTTCAAGCTCGCGGGTTTTGGCATCGGCAATTTCGGGCATGCCTTTGCTTTCCCATATCATGCCGCAGCAGAGGCTGCTCATGTTTTCGGGGAAGATTACTTCGTAGCCGGCTTTGTTGCAAAGACGAACGAAAACATCTGCAAGAGCTTCGTCTTTACCACCGTTTTTGCCTGAGCCCATAACGCGGTTGAGGCATGAGGGGTAATATACTAGTTTGCGAGGTTCTTCTTGTTGTTTGATGTCTTTAAGATGTCCGGGGAAGAATGGTTTAGGAAGAGACGGGGTCCATAAAGGAATACCGACGCGGTGGAGGGTACGTCCGATAGTTTCAACGCCTTTATCACCAACGATAGTGTGTCCCAAATTAGCGGCGCCGAGGACAAGGCGTATGCCGGAAGATAGTCCGGCAATGTGTTCTGCCGCCCATTTGCCTACTTTTACTGCCGATTCTGAAAGTTGGCGTTCGCGGATGGTGTGAATTAAGTCGGCGGTGTTAATCTTCATCGGGCACGATGTGCTACACAAGCCATCACCGGCGCACGTGTCGGTACCATAGTAACGGAATTGTTCCTCAAGACGGTTGAGACGTTCGGGGTCTTCTCCGGTCTTTTTGAGGCGTGAAATTTCGCGCTGAGCAACGATTCGTTGACGTGCTGATAGAGTAAGGCCGCAGCTGACGCAATTAACTTCGCAGAATCCACATTCGATGCAACGGTCGACTTGCGGATCTGTTAGAGGGAGGGGCTTCATGCCGCGGATGAAACATTCGGGGTCGTCGTTGAAAATAACGCCGGGGTTGAGAAGATTTTTGGGGTCGAAAGCTTGTTTGAGACGGTGCATCAAGGTCCAAACTTTTGTGCCCCATTCTGTTTCAACGAAAGGAGCCATGTTGCGGCCGGTGCCGTGCTCGGCTTTCAATGAGCCGTTATATCGTTTTACTACAAGCTGTTCGATTTCTTTCATTAAGTGCTTGTATTTTTCGATGTCGGCTTGAGTCTCAAATGATTGAGCGATAACAAAGTGATAGTTGCCTTCGAAAGCGTGACCATAGATGCAAGCGTCATCGTAACCGCAGTCTTCGATGAGCTTAGCCAGCTCCATAGTAGCTTCGGGAAGGTCTTCGATATGGAAAGCGACGTCCTCAATGAGGGTAGTTGTGCCTAATGGGCGAGTGCCGCCAACGGCAGGGAATACACCCGAGCGTGTTTGCCACCATGCGGCTACTTCTGCGGGATCGGTAGAGAAGTGGGCCGGTTGGTAGAGTTTGAAGTCTTTGAGAACATCGAGTGTTTTCTCGATTTGTTGTTGCATCTTCTGCTCCGAGTCGGCTTCAGTTTGGAGAAGAAGAGCGGTGAGGTTCTTGCCTGTGTTGTCGCCAACAGAAGCAAGAGATTTACGGTCAAGAAGTTCGCAAGCTTGAACGCTGCCGGCTTTGCGCATGGCAACAACGGCTTTGCAAGCTTCTTTCATGTCGTCGAAATATACCATTGCCGAGGCTGTAAAGGGCATTTCAGGCTCGGTGTTCATCGTTATTTCGCTCATAAAAGCGAGAGTGCCTTCGCTACCTACCATACAGTGTGCTATGATGTCGAAGGGGTCGGTGAACATGATGAACGGGAGCATATTGAGGCCCGTTACATTCTTAATGGAGTATTTATATTTTAGGAGATCGTAGGTTTCTTTGTCGTTGCAAATTTCTTGACGAATGTTTTCAATTTCGTCGAGCAAAGCAGCGTGTGTTTGTTTGAAATTTTGGCGAGAGTTTTCGTCGGCGGTGTCGAGGATGGAACCGTCAGCAAGGACAAGTCGAATAGAGCGCAAAACGCGGTCGCTATTTGCGTGAATACCGCATTTCATGCCGGAAGCGTTATTTGCCACGATGCCTCCCACCATAGCAGATTTTTTAGACGCGGGGTCGGGAGAGAATACACGTCCGTATGGTTTAAGAATATCGCTAACACGAGAGCCGATTATGCCGGGTTGCATTGCTATTGCTGAGGCTTTGTCGTCGAGGATACGATATTTCTCCCAAAATTTGCCGGCAACGAGCAAAATAGAGTCGGAAATAGCTTGTCCGGAAAGACTGGTGCCTGCAGCGCGGAAAGTTACGGGAAGACCGAGGCGCGATGCTGTAGACAAAACGAGTGATACTTCTTCTTCGTTAGCTGCACGAACAACTACACGCGGGAGAAGACGATAGAACCCGGCGTCGGTGCCCCATGCGAGCAGACGAAGGTCATCGGTATAAATGCGGTCGGTTGATACCGTTTGTTTAATCTCGTTTATAAATTCACTATATTTCCGATCTTTGTCGTCCATTGCTGTTGCTATGGTTTTAAATTGTTATGCTGTCCTACCGTAGCAAAACGGCAGGACAGCTTAAATGAGGTTTTACTTATTTGTAAATGTGATATTTTTCAGAAGCAGCACGGAAGCTTTCGTTGTCTTTGTTCCAATAGCTTTCGATGTCTGCCACGCGATAGTTTTCAGAGAAGCGTTTTCGAATTTCTTTGCTGCCGCAAACTTTATCGAACATGTTGAAACGTTTTTCGTCAGCTTTTTCAAAGATACGTCCATGTTCAGGATAAAGGCGTGCCAACTCTTCGATTACGTAGAACTGAGTAAGCGATAGGGGGGCTTTAGCTCGGTCGGTTACGTAAACTTCAACACCTTGAATATTTGTTCCTTGACCGGTGCTGTAGAATGGTTTAATATGAATGGGGCGGAACAAAAGACCGGGGATATTGCGGTCGTTGAGCGCCTTGGTAAGTTCTTCAGCATTAATCCATTCTGCGCAGAAGAGTTTGAACGGTTCGGTGTAGCCTACGCCGATTGACATATAATATAATTCACCGAGGATGCCCGACATAGGGTAGTATATGCAAGATTCGGGAACAGGCATATGGGGCGAGGGGAGTACCCACGGCATTTGGGTGTCGCGGAAGTCCATGTTGCGGGTGTAACCATCCATAGGAATTACTTCGAGGTCAACCTTTTTGCCATCACCGATAAGGCCTTCTTCGTTGAGATATTTAGCGAGCTCGCCGGGAGTGAGGCCGTAGAGGTAGGGGATGGGGAATTGGCTAACGAAAGAGATGCAAGAATCTTCGGTGAGGTTACCTTCGATTTTATCGCTACCAACGGGGTTGGGACGGTCGAGCACCATGAATTTCTTACCTTGTTCTGCGCAAGCTTCCATAGCGAGGCCCATGGTAGAAATGAAAGTGAACGAACGGCAACCGTTGTCTTGAATGTCGTAGATAAGAACGTCGATGTCTTTTAGCATTTCGGGAGTCGGTTTGCGCGTTTTACCGAAAATGCTGTGAACGGTAACCCCGGTAGCAGGGTCTACCATATTTTCAACGTGGTCGCCGGCATGAACGTCACCGCGCACGCCGTGTTCGGGAGCGAAAAGTCCAACGAGTTCTACGCCGGGAGCTTCTGCAAGGATATCGACAGTCGACTTGAGGTTGTTATCAACGCCGGTGGGGTTGGTGATAAGGCCGACGCGTTTTCCTTGAAGGCTTTTAAAGCCTCCATCGCGAAGCACTTCTACGCCGGGTTTTACATGCGCTGCAGCGCTAAGGCATAGCGCTACAGCGGTGAGGGCTGTCAGGATTTTTTTCATATTAATTCTTTTCAGCTACGTTTTTAGCTCCGTAAGCGGGGTCGATATGACGACGAACGAGTAGAGCTACAATCCATGTTGCAATGTTACAACCAAGCACCCAGAAGAAGAAGTTAACATAGCTATTGCCAAGGAGTTCTTCTTTGATGTAGCCTGCCGCCATGCCGGGAAGCATCATGCCGAGAGCCATAAATGCTGTGCAGATAGCGTAGTGTGATGTTTTGTAAGGACCATCAGCAAAATACATCATGAACAACATGAAGGCGGTGAAACCGAAGCCGTAAGCGAATTGTTCGAGAACGATAGCGCAGCAAACTTGGATTTTACCTGCGAGAGTAGCGTAGTCGGGCTGAACGTTAGAAAGGAAGATGTAAGCAACGCAGTTGAGTGAAGTAGCGAGCGCCATGGGCCAAATCCATTTGCGCAAGCCGCCGTTAGAAGCGCAGATACCGCCGATAATACCACCGATAGTAAGGCCGATGATAGCGAGTGTACCATATGCGAAACCAACTTGAGTAGCAGTCATGCCGAGGCCGCCTGCATCGCGAGAGGCGAGGAGGAAGGGCTGGCAGAGTTTTACAACCTGTGCTTCGGGAAGTCGATAAAGAAGCATGAAAAGCATTGCCAAGATGACGTGCTTTTTCTTGAAGAAGGTAAGGAACGAGCCTCCGAATTCTTTGAGGATGCCAACTACTGATTTGCTTTCTTTGCCACCGACAGCTTGGTCGTTATAGGGTACGGGAAGAGCGAAGAAATGGTAGATAGAAACAACGCCAAAGAAGATAGCGCAGATAGCTACGGTCCATTTCCATGCCATAGGAGTGCTAGCACCAAAAGATTCAAGCGCACCGGCGATCATTACCAACGCACCTTGACCAAACACGTTAGCGCAACGATAGAAAGTCGAACGGATGCCGACAAACATACTTTGCTGGTTTGTGTCGAGGGCAATCATGTAGAAGCCGTCAGAAGCGATGTCATGAGTTGCCGAGCAAAATGCTGTCATTACATAGAAGCACAAAGCGATAGCGAAGCTGCTCACGGGCACGCCTTCGGCAATGTTTTGTGCGTTAGGAAGAGGAAGAGTGAAAGCGATAGCGCCTAAGCCGATGGCGATACAAATTTGCATAGTAACAGTCCACCAGCGTTTTGTGCGGATGATGTCAACGATAGGGCCCCAGAAAGGCTTGATTACCCAAGGAAGGTATAGCCAACCGGTATAGAGGGCGGCGTTGGTTTCCGACATGCCAAGTTGCGTAAAGAGCACCATCGACACCATGTTGATGAAGATGAAGGGGATGCCTTGCGCAAAATATAGTGTGGGAATCCATTGCCAAGGATTTACTTTTGAGCTCATGCTGTGATGATTTTATATCAAATTGATATTAAGATTATTAAAAAGCTAATTAATAGCAATGCTTTAACTCGGCACCGGGGAAGTAGTGCATAAGAATACTGCTGTAGTCCATGCCCTTAGATTCCATAACGGCAGCACCGATTTGGCAAAGACCAACGCCATGGCCCCAACCGGCACCGCGAAGAGTGAAGCTTTCTGGCAGACCGTCAGCATTGTTTGCTCCGGGTTCTACAACGAAAGCCGAACTGTAAAGGTGGCTGGTTGAAAGTGTACGGCGAATTTCAAGTTCTTTGCCGATAATAAGGGTTTTCTTAGTGCCAACGATTCGTAAGCGAAGGAGACGACCAGAAGTGCCGCGTTCTACGGGTTCGAGAGCTTTGATTGCGCCAAAGTCAATACCCGAGCGTGTTTTTATCAACTCGGCTAATTCGTCTTGTTTGTACGAAACCGTCCAGCGATAGAAATCTACGGTTTCTTGGTCGTAGTTGTTTAGCACCTGACCGAGGATGGCAGCGTCTTTAGTGTTGCAGTAAGCTTCGGGAGAGCTAAGAATCCACTTTGTGGCTTCTTCTTCGTTACGCAAGTCGGGGAAGTTTTGTTCATCAGCAGCGTCGCGTTGACCGATAAGATAGTGATGGTGAACGGGTTCCCAGCAAGTTTCGAATTCTTCGAAAACGCCGCCGCAACATTTAGAGAAACGCGCATCGCAGAGGAGTCCTTCATTATTAAGGAGGACTAAACCACGAGTAGCGTCCACGGCGTCGCGCACGGTAGGAGTTGTCTGACGAGTGATACCTTGGTAGCGTTGGCAATGGTCGTCGGCGCATACGTCAAAGTTGACGTGGTCTTCGCGATCATACCAACGGATAAGTTCGGTATCGGTGAATGTCATTGAGCGATATTTCTTTGTTTTCTGCTCTGTCAGACGTTTATTTTTCTGAATCTGAGCAAGTAGCCAGCTGCGAGAAATTACAGCATGAGCCTTGAGGAATTCCAAGGATGCTGTGGCACTCATTTCAGACGAGATAACGCTCATCAGATAATCTTCGACGGGAAGGATATTTACTACTGTGAGTTTGTCTCCTTCAACAATCATTCGAAGTTTGCCAAGAAAACGCTGTGTCTCTTGACGTTCCCAGTGGAAGTTGACACCGATAGTAACGTTTGATATTTCAAACCAAGCGTTATTTTCGGTAGGGACGAATTCAATGAAATCGTATTGTTCGCCATTCCAAACAACTTTTCCATCGGCAAGAGTGAAAGTTTGAGGACCTTCAGCAACTTTGCCGTCAGCGTAAGTGTGAGGAGTGTTAAGTAGTGCGTCGATTTGGCGACCACTGACAATTCCTACGCTAATTTCTGACTCCTTGTTCATCGTGGGTTATTTTACGTTGTTAGCAATGTCTTCAATTTCAGCCTGATTCAAGCAAAGCTCGTCGAAAATGCGAGCGATGATGTCGGCGTCGATTTTTTCGAAATCCTCGGGGCGAGGAGTGATGAACACGCCACCCATATCGACAGAAGCGGGGCTGATAAGCATGCAACCTTCGCCTTCTGTGCCGTAGAATGACGGACGATGACGTTTGCGAGGCACTACTACTAGGCGCACGCCGGCGGGGGTAGAGTAGGCGAGGATGTTCATCATAGGCTCTTTTTCGCCTTCGGGAACGGGGATAGCGGCATAGAGGCGGTTGAAGAGTTCTTGACCGGCTTCGGGGCTATCGGTGTCGATGATAAACATTTTCAAAGGCAAAGCGTCAACCAAAGCAAGAGTGCTTTCGCCTTCGCGTGCAACAACCTTCATATCAGTGCCTTCGAGGTTTTCGTCGAGGGTAAGGAAGTCGCTGTTGCCGGCTTGGAAGTGCATATGGTCAGGCGCTGAGGCTCCGCAACGAGGACCGTTGTAGAATACGGTGTATTCGTCAAGCTCCTGAGCTAATTTGAGCATATCGGCAATGCGGCCATTGATAAGCTGGTCGGTGTGCGATGTGTCGGGAATAGTAAGGTGGCGGGGGAAGATGGGGAAGGGATTGATTAGGATAATGTATTTTTCTCCCCATTCGATGCCGCGTTGCACATCGGGACGGTTTTCAGTGCAGAGGAAGCATTTGCGAGCTTTGAGTGACGCTGCATCAACCTTGGCGGCTGATGAAACCATACGTGCAGGGTTAAACTGCACTTTGATATGCATACCATTGACGTCGATGTCTTTAACTTTGACGTCGTTCAACGCCGCAAAATTGCCGGCGGCCTGGGGCCACTCGGCAATTTGTGCGTTGATAAATTCGTTGATTTGTTTGCTATCGGCCATTACTTCTTGGCTTCTTTGTTCATAGCTACGCGAGCCTCGAGTTCCCAAGTACGGATGCGGTCCTTGTAGAGGTTGTTAGCGTTTGTCTTGTTGATGTCAAGTGCGTGGTCAGAGTTGTCTTCCCAACGACGGCAGAGGTAAACGACGTCGTAAACGCGGCCGATTTGGTGGTGGCGTGAGAAGGCAAGACCGAGAGCGTAGTCTTCACCGTAAGAGGTGTTAGGAACATGGATTTCGCGAAGCATGGGAGTGTAGAATGCGCGAGGAGCACCAAGACCGTTGATGCGGAGGGCATTGTTACGACCGTTTTCGGGAGTCCATTCTTTGTGGTCGATTACGCCCGGCGGAATCATGTTCATGTCGATGTCGGTGAGCATATATGTACCAACAACCATAGCAGAGTTGTTGTCATAGAATGCTTTCACCATCTTAGTGAGTGTATTTTCGTCGGCGTAAACGTCGTCAGAGTCGAGCTGAACGCAGAATTTACCGGCTTTGGGGTGGTTAGCGCCGGCGTTCCAGCAACCGCCGATACCGAGGTCGTCGCGTTCGGGGATGAGGTGGATTACGCGGGGATCAGAAGTGAATTCTTCGATAGCGTCACCTGTTCCATCGGTGCTGTGGTTGTCGATGATGATGAGGTTGAAGGGGAAGTCGGTCTTCTGTGAGAGTACGCTCTTGATAGCGTCGCGGATTGTGCGTACACGGTTGCGAACGGGAATGATAACAGAAGCTTCGTATTCAAAATCGCCACGGTTGAATTCGATGGGAGTGAAAACGGGTTCGAGGTAGCCGCCGATAGCTTTGAGGTGTGCGGTACAAGCCTGTTCCATTTCGATTTGAACGCCACGGTTTTTGGGGTCAACGTAAGCGAAGTGAGCTTCGCCGCTGTCTTTGGTGGGAACTTCGATATCGGTGTAGAGGTATTCGTTGATGTGAACGAGCGCGCCTACACGGCTGATGCGAAGACGAAGGTCGTACAAACCGGCAGCGGTGTAAGCTGCGTCAATACCTGCTGCAGCAGTTTTGAAGGCTGCTGTATTGAAGAACATAACGGGGCCGAAGTTGAAGTCGTCGCGAAGTGAACCGAACTGATAGTCGATTACGGGAGAGTTGCTTTTTTTGCCTTCAACGATAGTGTAGTAGTCGGCGTATACCATAGCTGCTTTGCTGTCGCACGCGATTTTAGCCATGCGGTCGAGAGCGAAGTAGCCGGGAACGAGAGTGTTCTGTTTGGTGTAAAGAAGCATGAAGTCGGCGTCGGCAGCTTCTGCGAGTTTGCTCATAGTAGCAGAGCTGTTAAGGCTGTCGATGTGAAGAATATCACAACCGAGGCAAGCTTCAGCTTTAGCGTCGCTAGCGAGGAGGGTAATCTTCGTCACTAAAGCGCTGCTCTTGAGCGCTTCTACTGTGGCGCGTACCTGTGACTCGTCAACGTACGGCACAAAGCAATGAACTGATGTTTTCATGTGCAGTTATGGGTTTAAGTGTTTAATTTTCTTTTGTTTAACGTTTGATATTGTTGCGAGGAGACGGATTTTCGAAGAAGTTGAGCACTTGTTTCATTAAGTGGCTGCGTTGTCCGGCATCGGTGATGGTTTCGAAGGGGAAACCGATTATTACGGTGCGGTAGGTTGTGGCATCGAAGGCTGTGGCGGCAACGAGGTTGTTTTCGCCGTAACGCATCAAGGTGCAACCGCGTTCTTTGTCGAAGGCGTAGAATGAATCAGGGGATTCGACAAAATAACATTCAGCGTTGGGGGTTTGTGTGAATGTATATGTACCGTTTTCGAAGTCGGAGAATCGTGTTTGGACTTGGTAAGCGTTGCCGTCGACAGTAGCTTGGTCTACGCGCCAGTGGTAGCCGAGGATTTGTGTGGCAAAAGCTTGGTCGGCTTCTGCTACTTCCTTGCAACTGAGAGGGTTGTCCCAAAGGTCTGACGCTACATATGCGCCGCTGACAAGGAATGACGTGCCGTTAGTTGTTAGTGTGGCGATGCGTTCTTGGAGTTCTTTGGGGAATGTTTTATAGCGTGTTCCGAAAACACCGCGGCCTTGAACGATTTCTTTTTGTTTGCCGAGGATGAGGTCGACAATTTCGGGCTGTTCCGACGATTCGCAGAATGCTTCAACTGAAGTTGACACGAATGGGTGGCCGGCGGCGGCAATTGCGATGCCGTGGGTGTAGGTGTAATCGAATGT
Source organism: uncultured Bacteroides sp. (assembly GCA_964518705.1). GTDB lineage: Bacteria > Bacteroidota > Bacteroidia > Bacteroidales > Muribaculaceae > CAG-873. Next base: position 75,819 of record CAZFGV010000002.1, on the reverse strand, counting down.
GTTTCCGGCAATTACTTTGCCTTCGTAATTGGCACGAGAAGCGCCGAAGCCAGAGGCGTCGTCGTCCATCCAGGGTATTTCGCGGCGGAATTCATATTGGTCGCCGATAAAGCTGATATCATTAATATATGGCACGCCGCCGTCATACCAGTTTTTGTAACCTGCCGTTTTGCCGTTGTCGAAACGTTCGGGAGCGCTGACGCGAGTGAAGCCGTTGACGATTGTGACAGGAGTGCCGGTTTGGTTGCATAGTGCAAGAATTTCAGATGGGAAGGCGGTGCCGCCGTCGTTGCCGGCGATGATACGATAGCTGTGGATGTCGCTATCTGTTACTGTTACAGTATATTCTGCGGTATTGGTCTTGGCGATGGGTTTGAATGCACCGGCGCCAATGCGTTCTTCGATAATGTAGTATGTCGGAGTCGCTGTTTCTTCGAGAGAGTCAACGCGTTCTTTCCAGCTTAGACGGTATTGGTTGGTGTTAGTTGCTGTGATCGCGAAAGCGTGGACGGGAAGAGGTTGAATTACATATTGACGATTGTCGCGTTGAGCTATAAATTTGAGCATAGCTTTGTAAACGGCACGTGAAACCACGAATCGGAATGCGGGGTCAAGGCCGTAGCTCATATCGGCAAAGTTTTGGTGTGATAGTAGTTCGAGGAGCATTGTCGGCACTTCCGGCACGCGAGCTTCGAAATAGCTTGCGTCGCGCATGCCGCGACGTGTCCAATTGGGCTCGTAAGTGGCACGGATGTCGTTGACGATGTTTGTCATTACAAGGTCGGTGAAGTCGCGAGAAGCGAGACGATCGCTACCGTTGCCGAGCTTGTCGCCGTTTGTGCAATATATACCTAATGTGCCGATGATGCTGTCGTTAGGTGTTGTTCCGGCGTCGGAGTGGAATGCGAAACTGAGGTCGACGGGAATGTTTAGACCTTCGCGGTTAGGAAGCATTGACGACCCACCGGTAAGCCAGTTAACCCAAAGTGCTCGGCTTTTGTAGTCGTCGTCGTAGTCGTTGACGTAGTCGCTGGACGTAAATACGCTATCGGGCGCTCCTGCCCATTGAAGAAAGTAACGTGCACCTTCGGTAAAGCGGGGGTAACCGGAAAGAATGTATTCGTATTTGATGTCGTCAAGAGGTTCTTTTACGATTCTGGCAACGTTGCCGTATCCACCTCCGATTTTAACGGCGTCTGCGCTTACTACGCTGCCTTTTTTGCCATCGTTAAATAGTTCGACAACAGTTTGATTGCCTGCAGACAGCGGGAAATGACCGAGGTAAATCCACGTTCCGGCACCCATGCGTTGGTTAATACTGAAGTCGTGGCTTCCGTCAGCGGCGTTGATACGATAATGAGCTGACTTGCTACTGTTTTTTTCGGTGGTGTAGCTAACGTATATGGCGTATGTGCCGTCGGAGGGAATATTAGCCGACCATTTTGCATTGCAAGTAGATTTGTCGCTGCCGGAAGTGGTAGTTTTTACAGCGGTGCCATCGCTGAAGGGGTGGTCGCCGTTATGAAGTTCTTTTTTTGTGTATGCGAATGCTGCTTTATTGCTTTTGCTCCATGTTCCTTCTGTTGAGAATTTTCCATGAGCAAGAGCACCATCGTTGTCGATGATTATTTCGGTTAGGTTTGTGTCACGTTCGCGAGGACTCATCACATAAGCACCGGCATTTTCAAGCATTGGCATTAGGAACGGCATTACATAGCTTTGGGTGTAAAGGTCTTCGACAGTTTGCTGAAGACGAGCGCGTTGCCATTCCCAGCGGTTGAGTTTTGATTCGAAATACCAGCCATGGCTTTGCCACAAAGCAATGTTAGCGCCGTCAAGACCTAGCGGTGCTTTTTCTTTGTCGTGGCGAATGATGAATGAGTCTTTTTCTTTTGGTCCGTTGTTTTTTTTCTTTGCGAAAAGGACAAGTTTGTCGAGGCTCTCAGTTCCGGCGCTGATGTTGATATTGTATTTTGCGTATTTAGCGCCGAGGGTGTTGCGGCAATCTGCTTTTAGCTGAGCTAGTGATTCTGCAGTAAAGGGTATGTGTGACGCAACATCGTTTAGGATGATGTTTACGCTTTTTTTAGAATCGTTAATAACAACATCATCAATAGCGATAACCCCGAAGCCAGAGACCCCGGGTAAGTATTGATTTATAGCAAAACAAAGCGCGTCTTCCCGTTCGCCGGCATGAGATGAATTTCCTGAAAGGAAAGACAATGCCGCGGCAAGACTCAAGGCTAATGTTGTTATGTTTTTCATTTTTGACCTAAATGAGAGCTTTTGCACGAGTTTTTATGCTCGTTTACAAAATTAGCCATAACACGCCAATAGGCAAAACATTTTTGAAAAAGAATTTTTGAAATAAAGTATTTTTAGTATTTATAAACACAATTTCGGATAATTGGTCTATAATGCTTTTTGTATCAGTTGAACAGCTTGGTCAAAAATGTTGTCAGCGTTAAGCCAATTGATGTTGTTGTCTCGGCGAAGCCAGGTTATTTGTTTTTTGGCATAAACGCGAGTGTTTCGTGCTATTTTGGCTTTAGTTTCTTCGAGAGTCATTTCGCCGTTAAAGTATGCTCGTAACTCTTTGTAACCAACAGTGTTGAGTGAGTTGAAATCGCCTTGTGAGAATGCGTTGCGAGCTTCGTTTTCGAGCCCGGCGGTGAACATTGCTTCGACACGAGATCCGATACGATTGAATAGTATTTCGCGAGGGAGGTCTATTGCCATTTCAACGGTTGTAAATGGTCGTTGTTTTGCTCGTCCTGTGCGAAAAGATGTGTAAGGGACACCAGCTTCGAGGCTTACTTCAAGCGCGTGTATGACGCGGCGGGTGTTGTTGCGGTCTACGATTTCGTAATATTCGGGATCGCAGATTTGTAGTTGTGCTAATACGCCGTCGAGGCCGTGAGTTTGGTATAGCGAAAGGACATAGTTGCGAGTGCTTTCGCTAATAGTAGGCATTTCGTCGATGCCTTTAACGAGCGCATCGACGTACATCATTGAACCTCCGCAAACAATTGCTACAGAGTGGTTTTGCCAGATGTTATCAAGAATTTTGAGCGCGTCTTCTTCGAAGCATGCAGCGCTATAGTAGGCATCTAGAGGAAGAGTGCCAATAAGGTGATGAACCGCTTGCCGGCGCTCGTCGGCAGTGGGTGCTGCGGTGCCGATAGGGAGGTCGGCATATAGCTGACGAGAGTCTGCGGAGACTATTTCGGTGTTAAAATGTTTAGCAAGCGCAATAGCAAGGCTTGTCTTGCCGGACGCGGTGGGTCCGGTTACGACAGCCAAAACTTTGCGCTTGCTTGAGTCGATGGTATTCAACGTTTGCGTTCGCCAACGAGGCGTGCGATTTGAACGACTACGTCGCTTGCTTTTTCCAAAGAAGGAATAGGCAAGAATTCATAACGGCCGTGGAAGTTTAACCCACCGGCGAATATGTTGGGGCAGGGGAGACCTTTGAACGAAAGTTGAGCGCCGTCAGTGCCGCCGCGAATGGGCTGTACTTTGGGTGTTACGCCAACTTCGCGCATAGCTTGTTCGGCGATTTCGACGATGAAATGAACGGGCTCGATTTTCTCGCGCATGTTGTAATATTGGTCTTTGATTTCAATAGAGCAACATTCGGGGAATTCGTTATTGATTTTGCGAGCGAGATGCTCAAGTTCTTTTTTGCGGCGTTCGAAGCGGTCGTGATCGTGGTCGCGGATGATGTATGTAAGTACTGTCTTTTCAACAGTTCCTTCCATAGAAATGAGGTGGTAAAAACCTTCGTAACCTTCTGTGTGCTCGGGAGTTTCCCAACGCGGGAGCATAATAACAAACTGGTTAGCTATGCGCATAGAGTTTATCATTTTGTGCTTAGCGTATCCAGGGTGAACATTTCGACCTGCGAAAGTTATTTTAGCGACAGCGGCGTTGAAGTTTTCGTATTCAAGTTCTCCAATTTCGCCACCGTCCATAGTATACGCCCAATCAGCACCGAAGAGATCAACGTCAAATTTGTGTGCGCCAAGACCTATTTCTTCGTCGGGGTTGAATGCTATGCGAATTTTGCCGTGTTTGATTTCCGGGTGTGCTTGGAGATAAGCCACAGCAGAAATAATTTCAGCAACACCGGCTTTGTCGTCAGCACCGAGGAGTGTTGTGCCGTCGGTAACAACTAAGTCTTGTCCAACGTAGTTTTTAAGCTCGGGGAAGTCGATGGGAGAAAGAACAATGTTTTGATCGCTATTTAGAACGATGTCGCCGCCGTCGTAGTTTTGCACGATACGAGGAGAGACGTGGCGTCCTGACATATCGGGAGATGTGTCGAGGTGTGCGATGAAGCCAACAGTGGGAACGTCGTCGGTAGTGTTAGCGGGAAGTGTGGCCATGAGGTAGCCATTGTCATCGAGGCTTATTTCACAAAGTCCCATCTCTTCGAGTTCGTCGCGAAGAGCTTGTGCAAAAATCATCTGCCCGGGAGTCGACGGGGTCATGTTGGTGAGTTCGTCGCTCTGGGTGTCGAATTTTACGTATTTAAGAAATCGGTCGAGGATATTCATCGTTGCGTTGTGATGTAATATTAGTTAAGAAGACGCCAAGGCAATGATGTCTTCAAGTTTTTGTTGCCTGAAGTGTAGATGATTCTGTAACCATCGATTTCGAGTTCTTCAAGCATATCTTGAACCATTGGACGACAAGCGCCGTAGTTTGTGTATATTTCGTCAATAGCTTTTTTGTAGCGTCCAGCCAATGTAGAAGAGTTTAGGTTAACGAAAGCTTGAGGGCTGGCGAAAGTGAAAGTGTATTGAGCAAAGCTGGAAGCGTATTTAAATTCACATTCTTTAGCGTTAACAGCGTCTTCGAGCTGGTCGCAACGTTCGTCCATGATGTCGATAACGTTAGAGCGCACTTCTGAAACGCGCAAGTCCATAGGCTTTGCGGTGACAAGGCGTTTTAGTGTAGCCGATGAAAGGTCGATAGTTTTTTTGTCGCCATCGGAGTCGGTTACAGTAAGGGTAAGCGAGCCTTTTTCTTTACCGAGGGTGTTTAGTGTTTCATCCAGATTGCTTCCGGTATGATTTTGCATATATTGAGCAACAACGAATTGAAGGAGAGCGTCGCTGAGGTCGTCGGCATCGATAATGGTGTCGCTGAGAGCTACATTAATATTTAGTTTGCCGTCGGTGTAGTTAGCACTTGCTTCAGAAAGGAACATGGGGCTGTTTTCTGCTAATTCGCTAAGTTCGCCATTGATGCGTTCTGACTGTGCGATTAGTGCCGATGGTTCTTTACTGCCGCATGATGCAACAATAAGGCTCATCATCACTGCTGTTATCATAGGGAAGGTTTTCATGGGCCTATAATTTTTTGAAGTTTATATTAAAGGAGTTTGTCCCCTTTGATGCAAAATTACACATTATTTCCCATACAAATTGAAAACGTTGATATTTTTCTATGTTTTTAACGGCTATTAGGAATATGATTGAAAGTAAATGAGTCGAAGGAGGACGGATTAACACAAAAAAAGAAGCCGCCGAAGCGACTTCTTTTATAAGGGCCACACCAAAGGATGCGATGAAACTCCGAAAAAACAGGATTTGAGTGCTTACAATCCGCTGTAATCCTCCGGCTCAGAGGCACAACACCGAAGTGTTGTTGAGGCCCGCCATTAGATTGCTCGCTTGTTCTCGGTATTTCACGTAAATATGAAGAGTTTCCCAATCTACTTTGGTGTGGTATGTCAAATGTCTTTATCAGAATGGCTCTCTTGCCATTTTTTACATTACAAAGATAGCTATTAGACTTTATCCGTGCAAATTTTTAACGCGCTTTTCGATGAATTTTTTTTCGAATCTAAATTGTGAAATTTTGTTATGCGTTGATTTTTAAATGAATTGCGATGATTTAAGAATTTGTTATTTCGCGGTAATATTCGTCGTAGCAATCAATCATGTGCTTTACCGAGAAGTTTTTTTCGGTAAAATCAATGCTGTCATGAGCCAAAGCTATTGCATCGTCATAATTATCCATTACTGCTTGTATCGCAGCGGCGCAGTCGTCGATGTTTTCAGGCTGAAATGTTTTGCAATATTTGCCATACCCCGCCACTTCCCATGGTCCGCCGCCTTGTGGAAGAATTAGCGGTATTCCTGCTGACATTGCTTCCGCAATAGTTAGCCCAAATCCTTCGAATCGCGCCGGATGGCACATTGCGTCATAATCTTTAAGGGTTTTGTAGATGGTGGTGCGTTCTATGTTTCCCAAGAAAGTGACGTTTTCGCTAATGCCCTCATTATTAACGAGCTGTTTGAGAAATTCACGATCTTCGCCATCGCCAATAAAGGTGAGTCTGATGTTACGACCGAGTTTGATAAGACGAGCGACGGCCTGGATTAGAATGTCCTGTCCTTTCTTGTTGTATACCAGTCGTGCTACTTGAACAATTTTGAATGGCTCGGAGTAATTTACGGTGTTGCGTTTGGCAATCAGATCGGTTCGAATTCCGTTACAAATTGTTTTAATACGCGCATTTGGTACACGACTCAAAACGTCTTCTTTCACCGCATCGGAAATCGCCGCCATGGTATTCTTTTTGGCATATATCATGGGAGTTCTGAGGTCGTGAACGGTGTAGAGGGTGCGCTTGCGTTTAACGTATAAGAGTCCGTTGAGTTTATGGGTGTGGAGATGGACGATTTCAGGATTGTAGCGCATTACAAACAAGTTGAGTCGTGCCATTAAAAGAAGTGGCATTGAGCCTTGTTTGCGATTAAACCTGAATATTTTAGCTTTAGACGATACTTTGTTAATTACGTCTTCACATATGTCGCTGTTTATTACTAAAAGACCGACGTCGTGACCTCGTTCGATTTGTTCGTTTATTATATCGGCAAGCATAGTTTCAGCTCCACCAAGCATGAACGAGAAAATGATGTGAAGAACTTTCATAGTATAGGTTTTTAAATAAATTCGGCAACAAGAGTATAGTCTTGCTGCCGAAAATAATATGCTGAATTAAAGGATGTTGGCAAGTTCGTCAACAGAGACGGTGGTTTGTTCGCCTGTTTCCATATTTTTAACGCTGACAGTTCCGTTAGCCAATTCATTGTCTCCAATCATAGCGAAGAAAGGCACGCCGATAGCATTAGCATAGCTAATTTGCTTTTTCATTTTAGCTGTATCAGGGTAAAGTTCGGCAGCGATGCCTTTGTTGCGAAGTTGCTGAATGATTTTCAGCGATGCCATAGCTTCTGCTTGACCGAAGTTGGCGAACAATACTCGAGTTCCTACGCCTGTTTCTTTGGGGTAGAGATCGAGTGTGTTTAGAACGTCGTAAATGCGATCGGCGCCGAAGGAAATGCCCACACCGCTGATGCCGGGGAGACCGAAGATGCCGGTGAGGTTGTCGTAACGGCCACCACCGGTGATGCTTCCCATTTCGGTATCAAGAGCTTTTACTTCGATAATTGTGCCGGTATAGTAGTTTAGACCGCGAGCCAAGGAAACATCGAGGTCGAGTTCGGCGTTAAGACCGATAGCGAGCGTGCCGTCAACAACGGTTTTGAGTTCTTCAACACCGAGTTTGCCGGTTTCGTTTTCGGCGAGGAGTGTTTCGAGAGCGCTGATGCGTTCGGATGTTGTACCGTCAATTTGTAGGATAGGACGCAATTTTGCTATTGCATCGCTGCTCAAACCACGGCCGGCGAGTTCTTCTTCAACTTTCTCAAGGCCGATTTTGTCGATTTTATCAATAGCGACAGTGATGTCAATAAGTTTGTCGGGTTCACCGATGAGTTCGGCAATTCCGGCGAGGACTTTACGGTTGTTGAGCTTGATGGCAACGCGAACGCCTAAACGGCGGAACACTTCATCGATGATTTGAATAAGTTCAATTTCGTTGAAAAGCGAGTCTGACCCCACGACGTCAGCATCGCATTGATAGAATTCGCGATAACGACCTTTTTGGGGACGGTCGGCACGCCATACGGGTTGAATTTGGAAGCGTTTGAACGGCAATTGCAATTCATCGCGGTGTTGAACGACAAAACGAGCAAAAGGAACAGTAAGGTCGTATCGCAGACCACGGTCGCAAATTTTTGCTGCCAAAGCAGCGGGCTCGGAATCTAATACAGAGGCATCTAACCCACGCATAAAGTCGCCTGAGTTGAGAATCTTGAAGAGCAATTTGTCGCCTTCTTCGCCATATTTGCCCATGAGAGTTGATAGGTTCTCGAGAGCGGGAGTTTCGATCTGTCGATATCCGTATAGAGCAAAAACGCTGCGAATTGTATCGAAGATGTAATTTCGGCGAGACATTTCAACAGGACCGAAGTCGCGTGTGCCTTTAGGTGTGCTGGGTTTGGGTGCCATATTGGTTGGGTTAGTTTGTCTTGTTTAAGAAAAAAGTGCTTTTTGGAGCTGTGGTAACAGCGGGGTGTTGCCGTCGTTGATAATAGTTGTTACGGGTAAAATAAGCGATGGAAGCTCATCGTATTTTTGAGAGTCCATACGGGCATTTACATCGGCGGCAGATATTCCGTTGCGTTTTATAACACGTTGTATTCTAATGTCTTTTGGTGCATCAACGAACCACTCTGCATCAACATCGTTTTCCAAGCCGCTGCTGCGTAATATTGCAGTTTCGACGAAAGCGTATTGTGCGACGATATTAGAAGTCCATGAGCGTAGTAAATTGCGCACGCTTGTGTGAACTATTTCGTTGAGACGCTGAAGCTTGGTGGCATCGTTAAACACAACATCAGCCAAACGTTTGCGGTCAATATTGTTGTCAATGATAGCGTCGGCACAAATATCGCGCGCGATGAGTGCTTTGATGGTGTCATCGTTGTCCATCAGTCGTTTTGCTTCGCTGTCGCAGTCAAAGACGGGATAGTTCCACGATCTAAGGATGCGGCTTACTACAGATTTTCCCGAACCGATGCCTCCACTAATAGCAATAATAGTAGCCATTATCGACGTTCGATTATATATTCGGCGCTGTCTGCCGATAGTTGAACATTGTGAAGCTGAGGCGAAACGTCGCGAAGGAGCAATTTAACCATATGCGACGGCTCGGTTTTGTTGATATTGCTGTAGTCGGCAACGACGCGGAATTGAAGATTTTCTTTTCGGTAAGCGCTACGGGGCACCATAAAGAAAACGTCAATTTGCGCAGGGAATGTAATGAGCTTTATGTGGTTTGGTACATTTATAGGCTCGATTACGACCTTGCGGCTTTTGAATATCATTGGCTCAACATCGAATGTAACATCTACGCTGTCGGGGATGATGCGAGAGTGTTGAGGACCAACGAGTTTGGTGCGTATTCTCGTTGTTTTGTCGATAGCCATAAGCTTTATCGGCTCTGTGCTAACGAACGAGAACCCGTCCGGCAATTCATGCCCGGGAGCCATGAAAATTTTGACACTATCTGTCGACAATTTTGGTTTGCCGGAAAGTGCAGCTTGAGGGGCTGCTGTGGCTTTGTATTCAACTTTCACGGGCACATCGTATCCGCGATGAGTTGTGTAGGGTAGGGAGAGTGTGTCGGGGTAAACGACAATAGCTTGCGACCCGCTTGCTGCTGTGCGCACAAGAGATTTTAAGTCGGCGTTGCTGAGTTTTAAAACGCCTTGACTGCTATATGCCCTAAAGTCAACATTGACAACAGGCGAACCTCCAATGTGCATTTTTATCAACTGAGTGCCGCGAGCTCTAACGCTTGCGTTAAGCGCTTCGGGACCGGTGCTGATAAGAGTGATAGAGTCGGGAACGTGAGTGATGTTTAAAGGTAGGCGCATGTCGCGTTGGTCTTCTTCGTTAAGCGACAAAACGCACCACAAAACAGCAGATATAGCTATGAAAACCATAAACATAAGAGCATCGCGACCACGCGGAGAGCGTAGGGCCGCAATGCTTCGTATGAGTATGTTTTTTATCGACATAGCTGATTGTCAGCTCGTTGAATATTATTTGCTAGCTTCTGAAATTTGCTTAGCAGAAGGGTATACCGAACCTTTGTCAACGCGGATACGTACGCCGGCAGAGATTTCGATAATGAAGAGGTCGTCTTTTACTTCGCGGATAACGCCGTAGATACCTCCGGCTGTAACAACCGAGTCGCCATTGTTAAGAGCGTCGCGGAATTTCTGAATTTCTTTTTGACGCTTTTGCTGCGGACGAATCATGAAGAAGTAGAAGATTACGAAGAGCGCAACTATCATGAGGATGCTCATCATGCCATTGCCTTGCGGCTGAGCAGCGGCTGCGTCAAGTGCGATAAATAATGTGTTCATATCGGGTAGTTTTTATTCGTTATTATTTTTTGTTAATAATACCTTCCTGATTAAGCATTCTAACGACAGCGCTAAGGATGCCGTTAACGAATTGACCGCTACGAGCTGTTGAGTATTCGTTAGCAATTTCAACATATTCGTTGCATGTCACAGGAACGGGAATTGTGGGGAAGTTGATAATTTCGGCAATAGCGGTAAGCATAAGCACGATGTCCATGAAAGCCAAGCGTTCGGTGTCCCATGTCTTGGTGTCGATGAAGCTATCGATATATGCGCGGTATTGTTCGCGATTGTCAACTACATAATCAAACAAACGAGCGCCGAATTTGGCATCTTCGTTGTTGAGGAATTTAGGGAGTAGCTCAATTTGCGGAGCGGCGTTCTCGTCAGCATAAGAGCGACGCATCGTTTTGAGAACGAAAGTGCCCATAATATTGAGGTCGTCATTCCAGAGAATAGAGTGACGTTCGAGGTCTTCGAGGAGTTGTTCCGACGGGAGGATGATTGTACGCATAACGTCGCGCCAAAAAGCGGCATCGGTAGCGAAGTCGCCGGCGGGGGTGGACATATAGTTGCGGTATATTTCGGATGCTATGATTTTTTTGCGCATAGCGCTTACCAATACATGGCCATCCTTCCACATCGAGATGTCGGCATCATCGTTGGCTTCGATGAATGCGTTGAAGTCTTCGTTTTCTTTGAGGGCTTTAACAAAAAGGTTGTTTACGAAACGAAGGTTGGGATTGCGTTCTTCAGGGGTAGGCAAGTGCTTCTGCTTGGCTTCTTCGATCATTTCTACCTGTTCTTGGGTAATCAATACGGGTAGATAGAGCAATGCGTGATAGAGGCAATAGCCTTTTGTTAAAGAGTTTTCGAGGTCTTCTTTAGCTTGATTGTATGTTGCTTGAGAATTGTCGAATGAGGTAAGGGTGTTGATGAACAACTTTAAGCCATTATCCAAACCGACATGGCTGAAGTTGCTGCTGTTACGCAATATGCGTTCAACGCCTTTGCTCTTAATGATGATGGTAGAGAAGATCGCGGTCCAGAAAGCGACATCGTCAGCCAATTCGGTCTTCTTTTTCTTTTTGTATTCAGCGAAGAGGTCTGTAGCTTTTATGAATCTGATGAGGTCGGGGATGATCTCATCGAATTTCGACAATTCGTTAGTGTTGTTGTCGATAGCTTTCTGAATTTCGGGATTAGAGCGAAGGTCGTGACCAACGCTGTTTTTCTGTAATGCAGACTCGGTATCGAATTTTGTGCCAGAACCGGCGCCAAGCGACAAGCCGGAGAGCTTAAGAAGCAAGAATATGAAATCAAGATAAACCTGATAAGCAAATTTACTGTCGGCGGTTGCTGTTGTTACATCTGGTGCCGACTCCAGTTTGAAATCGCTGCGTGTGAGCAGGTAGGAATAAAGAATCTGTATTGTCTTGATTCTTATTAAACTGCGGTTTATCATATTTAAATGTTCGTCTTGATTTTTATTAGTGCAAAGATAAGCAGATTTTTTCAAATAGCGGCAACGGTATTCGAAAAAAATATTATCTGCAATGAATATTTGACCGAAAGAGCGTTTTTAGTAATGTTGTATTATGCTAATGGGTTGAAACCTTGAGCTTTTAATATTGCTTCTTGGCCGTCAGAAAGGACGAGAGCGCAACCAAGCTCCTCTTTGCATATATATCCTATTACTTTTATGCCGTCCATTTTGCTTACAATTTCGTGATTAGCAAGGGGTACGGTGAAAAGTAATTCGTAATCTTCGCCACCGTTGAGCGCTGCAGTGATGGGGTTCATGCTAAGTTCTTCTGCCATGGCTGCTGTTTGGTAGTCGACGGGAATACGATCTTGATAAACGCGGCAACCGACTTTGCTGTCGTGGCAGATGTGAAGTAACTCTGACGACAAACCATCGCTGATGTCCATCATAGCAGTAGGAGTGATGCCTTGTTGAGCAAGAGCTGCGATAACGTCATGGCGAGCTTCGGGTTTGAGCTGGCGTTCGATGATGTATTCTCTGCCGCTGAAGTCGGGGGTGAAGTTTTGCTGTCCGGCAGAGGCTATTTTTTCGCGCTCGAGTAGTTGCAAGCCCATGTATGCAGCACCGAGGTCGCCGCTGACACATATAATATCTGTGTCTTTAGCGCTGTTGCGGCGTACGGCTTTACCTTTTTCGGCTTCGCCTATGCAAGTTATTGAAATTAGCAGGCCTTGGTGAGACGATGTTGTGTCGCCACCGATGATATCAACACCATATTGTTCGCAAGCGAGACGAATGCCGGCGTAGAGTTCTTCGATGTGCTCGACGGTGAAACGCTTTGATATGCCCAAACTTACTGTTATTTGTTTGGGCTGGCCATTCATAGCGTAAATGTCAGAGAAATTGACAACGGCAGCTTTGTAACCTAGGTGCTTTAGGGGTACATATGTAAGGTCGAAATGTACGTTTTCGAGCAGAAGGTCGGTCGTTACCAGTATGTCCTTATCTGATGAGTAATGTAAAATTGCAGCATCATCGCCAATACCGACAGCTGTTGATTCATTTATGGGACTGAGGCCTTCGGTGATTTTATCGATGAGTCCGAATTCTCCGAGAGTAGAAATTTCAGTTTGGTTTTCAGCCATAAAAAAGAGACTTTAAGCCCCGCCGCACAAGAGCGACGAGGCTAATTAAGGCGTATGGAAAAATTAGCAGCGTTCTACCATTGCTTTAACAATGGCTTCAACGGTAGGTTGTGCGGTGATAGCTGCTTTTTGAACTTCTTCGTGAGAGGGAACGTCGGTGATGTCTTTGCCACCGAGGTCGGTGATAACGGAGATACCAAAAACGCGCATGTCGGCGTGGCGAGCAACGATAACTTCAGGAACAGTGGACATACCAACGGCATCGCCGCCGATAACGCGGAAGTATTCGTATTCTGCAGGAGTTTCGAAAGTAGGACCGGTGGTGCCTACATAAACGCCGTGCATAAGGCGCAAACCTTTTTCAGCAGCGATGGTGTCTGCCAATGCGATGAGTTTTTTGTCGTAAGGTTCTGTCATAGCAGGGAATCGCGGACCGAGTTCTTCGTAGTTTTTACCGCGAAGAGGATTTTCGGGGAATAGGTTGATGTGGTCGGTGATAACCATAACGTCGCCAACAACGAATTCCTTGTTCATGCCGCCGGCAGCGTTGCTAACGAAGAGAGTTTCAACGCCGAGTTCACGGAACACGCGAACGGGGAAAGTAACGGTTTTCATGTCGTAGCCTTCGTAGTAGTGGAAACGACCTTGCATAGCCATAACTCGCTTGCCTCCCATGGTGCCGAAGATGAGATTTCCGCTATGACCCTGAACGGTAGAGATAGGGAAGTTAGGAATTTCAGAATAGGGGATGAAAAGTTTATCTTCGATATGTTCTACTAGGTTTCCGAGACCGGTTCCGAGGATGATAGCCAATTTAGGCATTTCGCCGGCGCGTTGACGAAGAAAATCTGCTGTTTCTTTAATTTTCTGTAGCATGGTGGCGTGTGTTTAGTTTGTATAATATGTTACTTACTTGATTGTCGTTCGCGAATGCGTTCGCGCAATGTTTTTTCGAGCGCTGATTCAAAAGATGGCGGCCCGAAAGGATAGTCGAATGCTATTGCGATAGGAAGATAGTAAGTTACTTCTTTGAGATGATGCGGATAGTAGGGGTTTGCGGCTAAACGAACGGCATCTTTTTGTGTTGTGATGATGATTCGTTGGTTACCGCGAAGCGATTCGTAGCGTTCTATTAGATGGTCGATGTCGCGTTTGGTGTATTGGTGATGGTCGGGGTAAACGTCGACTTTTACTTTTGCGGCATAGCTCTTGATGTGTTTTACGAACGGACGAGGGTTGCCGATACCGGCTACAGCGAGCACAGAATCGTTTTCAGTGAGCCATTCGAGGTATGGCACAGATGTTGCCATGTCTTCGAAAACGGGCTGGAGGGGGTGATAATCGAAGTGCGAGAAGAATAGCTGTTGCCATGCTTGAAGCTCGTAGGCGTTGCTCACATTTCGATAGTCGATAGGTTTAAGTGTGTTGGGACACTTAGATATAACCAATATGTCGGCGCGATTGACACCGCGTGCCGGCTCTCGTAGACGTCCATATGGCAACATCGAGTCGTTGTATATGGGACGAGCAAATTCGCTCAAAATGATAGAAAGAGTCGGCTTGACGTAGCGGTGCTGAAAGGCGTCGTCAAGTATAATAAGTTGTATGTTGGGGTCGATGCTCAATAATTTCTTAATGCCTTCGACACGATCTTCGCACACGGCGACGGTAATGCCACCGTTGAAGTTGTTGTAAATTTGAAAAGATTCGTCACCGATGTCGCGTGGCGTTGAATTGCGCCCTGCTATGATGAAGCCTTTGGTTTCTCGTTTGTAACCACGACTCAAAACAGCGATTTTGTAGGTGTTTTTGAGTAGTGATACTATATGTTCTACCATTGGTGTTTTACCGGTGCCACCAACGGCGAGGTTGCCGACGGTAATGACAGGAACATCAAATTCGACTTCTTTGAGAATCTTCCAGTCGAAGAATTTATTGCGCATGTAAGTGGCAGCTCCATATATTTTGGAGCAGGGGAGCAGTACTAATTTCGATAGAAATGTCCTCTTGGCCATTTACTGTTATATTAAATAGTTAATGTATGTTAGCGAAAGATTACAAGTTCCGTGCGAGCTTGTATGGGGCTGTCGGTACGTAAACGACGAACAGTTTCGATAAGTTTGAGAGTTTCGGCGTCGTAACCGGCTTGGCGTAGTTGTTCGATGTTGCCATAATTGCGCATGATCTTGTCTACAAGATGCTCCTTATAGATAGGATATCTTGCGATGCTTGTGTTGCTGATGTCTAGTTTCTCTGCCATAGCGTTGATGGCGTCCTCCAAAGATCCGAAAGTGTCAACGAGTCCGAGCTTAATAGCATCACCGGCTATCCACACACGTCCTTCGGCTATTGTCTTGACATAGTCTTGATCGATGTTGCGTCCTGTTGCTACACGCTTGGTGAAGAGATCGTAGATGTTTTCAACACTCTTTTGCATAGCTTGGTGTTGCTCGGGGGACATTGGTTGTACAGTTGACAAACCGATTGCGTTAGGGTTGCTTTCTACAGAGCTGAAGTTAACGCCTAGTTTGTCGGTAACGAGACCTGAAAAATCAGGAATCATACCGAAAACGCCGATAGAACCGGTTAGAGTAGCACGGTCGGCAAAGATGCGGTCAGCGCCGCAACTGATATAGTAGCCACCCGAAGCAGCGTAGTCGCCCATAGAAACATACAACGGCTTGTTTTTCGATTTGAAGTATTCGAGCGCTTCCCAAATTTGCTCAGAAGCAAAAGCGCTACCGCCGGGGCTGTTAACACGGAATACCATACCGGCTACGTCATCGTTGTCAGCGAGTTTAGTGATTTCGTCAACCATTGACGGGCCAACGATGCCTTCAGTGCCACTGTCGGAAATTTCGCCAACGGCATAAAGTACGGCGATGTGCTGTTTGTTTGTGTTGTAAGAACTTATGCTGCGAGATTCAACGTAATCTGATGGCGTGATTAATCGCAAATCGTCGTCTGAATCTAATCCGCATAGGTCAAGTAATTCATCTTCAACTTGGCGTTTGTACATGAGTTCATCAACGAGTCCGTTGTCGATGAAAGTTTGAGCCAAATGAGTCGAGGTGAATTGTGATGCCATTGTCTTGATAGAGTCAAGAGCAACGGAGCGATTGTGCGCGATTTCTTCGGAGATGTATGCCCAAAGAGAGTCAACGTATTGTTGCATTTGCTGACGTGCAGGATCACTCATAGAGGTGAGAATGTAAGGCTCAACGGCACTTTTATATGTGCCTACTTTGATGATTTGAGTCTTTACACCGATTTTGTCGAGAAGATTTTTGAAGAAAGGCGTAATGCCGCCAATACCGTGAATGTCAATACTACCGATGGGGTTGAGGATAACTTTGTCGGCAGTAGTTGCTACCATGTAGTCTCCTTGAGTGTAGTTATCGGCGTAGGCATATACCCACTTGCCTGATTCTTTAAATTTGTTTATAGCCTCGATTAGTTCTTCGCACGCAGCAGTGCCCATAGAAGCGCCACCGCAGCGGATGTAAACGCCCTTGATGTCTTTATCGTCAGCGGCAGACTGTAACGCAAGAATCATATCTTCAAGAGTCGGCGTGGTGCTTTCGGTCTGCTGTATGTAATGAATGAATGGCGTGGGAGTGTTGCGATCTTTTATTGTGCCGCTCAAATCTAACAAAAGAGCAGATTTGCTTTGGATTGTTACGGTAGTTGTGTTCGATGATTTACCGACAACGATGCCAATCAATAAAATACCTATAACAATTTGTATTAATATTGACACCCAAAGACCGGCCATCGTGCCGAGCATTGATATAAAGAAGCGTTTTAACATCGCGTGATTGTTCTTTTTGTTTTAACAAAAGTTGAATGCAACGCTCGTTTCGGGGAGAGGAAGAAGCGATTGTGCAGAATTCGTACAAAGTTAGTGAATTTTTTACATATATTACGAATGAAATATAATAAAAATAATATTGCTTCATTTCCGCAGGTTCTATGGCGGTAGAACCTGCGCTTTTTATTTTTAGAGCTCAATAAAAACGTTTCTATACATTGTTACAATTCGTTGATAAATCGATTCCAATCTATCAGTTTTGCATAGTATTGAGCTCCCGCTTTGGTTAGGTGACGGCAATCTTGGCTTATAAACATTCCATCATCTGTAAACACTCGCACATTTCCGTTTGGTTGTTGCACCATTGCTATCATATCAATGAAGCATTTAGAATATTGTGATTTTAAAATTTCATTCTTTTCTTGATACCCTTTTTCCATGGCTATTGTCAATTTATGGAAGTCGTCGGAAAAGCGATGGCGATAGATTTGACCATTACTTTCGCCAAAATTTTTTTCACCAACAATGTAGAATTTTGTTTTCTGCGAACATTTTGAGCGAACGCTTTTAATCAAATTTTCATTGATACCTTTAGACGATACGAATACGGCGTCTGCCTTTGCGAAACGAATATCTTTGTTTAAATATGTAAGCGGATCGGAATATGAAACCTCCACACTATCAGCTATAGAACTTTCTTTGATTATATTTACAAAATCACGACCGAAGCTATTTCCGATAATATACCATTTGGGTTTTGTTGAGGATGAAAAATCTTTATCATATTTATACCCGCTTTCACAATATTCAGCCCACATTCCTTTGTGTATATCAGATTTTGTTATTCCTAATTCGGGAATATCTCTAATTACTCCTGCTTGATCATATATATATAACGAATAGCCGGTTGTGGCGGTTAACAACAAAATGGTGCAAATCCAGGTTTTCGTACTTTTATTTAGTTTTTCTACAAAATGGTAAGATAGTACGGAAAGAGCCGCAATCAATAAGAACACTATCAGTAAAGGTGCCGTATCGGTAAGCCTGTTTGTAAAAGAATAACGAGTTAAAGCGAATACAACTTGATGCCAAATGAAAATGCTATAACTTGCAGCACCGATACAAGCAATCCATTTATTTGCGAATAACCATTTCGATTGCTTTTCTCCGTGTTCCACTAATGCAACAATTAAAGATGACAATATAATAGTTCCCGTTAATCTGATTGATTTTGGTATGTCAATGTTATTTGCAAATAGTAGCGATATTACGCTCAGGTATGCAAAAAACAAAATTGTTGTCTTTAAATTGGAAATTTTGCCAATCGTTATGCCTCTTTCTTTTTTTAGTATTAAGAATATTAAAGAACCTGCACAAAGTTCATAAAGGCGAAATGGTAGATGATAGAAAATTGACGCTTCATTATTTTCTACAAGATATAAGGTTAATGAAGTTATTCCTAAAAGTATTGTTACGCTCAAAAATGACATTTGTAATGTGCTCTTATTCTTAATGAAACGAGCCATAAAAAATAAAACAAATGAGTAGAATACATAGTATTGTGCCAGAACTCCCAAATACCATGTGTGCATTAGTGGTTTATATTCGTTGACAATATCCCAATAATCCTTTGTTGTAATGGATGCCAATATGTTGTTAGCAAACATATTTGTTGCAACTACCGCTTGTGCAACATTTTCATAGTCATCCGGCAACATCATAAACCAACCAAATGCTAAACATATAATACTAGCAATTGCTAAAAGAGGCCAAAAACGAAATAATCTATCTGTTATAAAGCTAAACCACCCACCGGTTGATATTTTTTTAGAAATGCTCTTGGTTGTTAAGTATCCGGCAATAACGAAAAACATATCAACGCCCAAATATCCATATTGACTAACTCCGAGGTGATATAATACAACAGCGATAATAGCAACTGCTTTAAATACGTCTAATTCTTGATTTCTCATTATGAAAGAAAATATTATTTAATGTGAACTTGACAAACGTAATTAACAGAGTGTCGAGTGATTAATGAAATTTATGTCTAATTTGAAAATAAAAATGATAATTTCTATGATTACCACGAACAAAGTTACAGAATAATTTTGACCACACCAATAAGTGGTTTCGATCCTGGTAACGGCGATGTTGATATATTTGTAGGCAAAACTCGTTAGGTGAAGAATATGCTTCATTAGAGGTAGGTGATGCTAAGTGTTCTACTATAAATGTTTGGAAGAGGGGTGATTCCATCCTCGTAATTTTTGTTAAGTATATAAGTTTTGTTATTGCCAAACAATTAGTTAGCTATATTGTGGGCATCTTCAATTTAACCGAGTGGAAGAAGTGATTTTGATAAATTTAACAGCCGCGATTTAATGCTTTTTTCTTTTCGCGTTTTGTGTATTGGATTAAAAGTAGTATTTTTGTACAATCGAAACGAGTGCGCATGTCGCACGATTGAAAATAGAAATAATAAACAACTTGATAATATGAAATTCACTGTATCGAGTAAAACACTCTACAATGCGGCATCTGCCGTTAGCAAGGTGATTAATTCGAAAAATGCCCTTGCGATATTGGATAATTTCTTGATAGAACTCAAAGAAGGTGTGCTTTATATCACCGGTTCAGATCAGGAAAATGCATTAACAGCACGAGTTGAAGTTAATGATTCAAATGGTAGCGGTTCGTTGTGCCTTGGCGCTCGTCGTCTTGTGGATCTTCTTAAAGAGCTTCCCGATCAGGGCGTTACTGTAGAGGTTAATGATGAAACTCTCGAAATGCAGATTTCATACACTAGTGGCCATTATAGCTTTGTTGGTATCAGCGGTGATCAGTATCCGGTATTTACTCCTGAAACAGCCGGAGATCCAATTTCGTTTGAAGTTGCTACCGAGCAAATTATCGCCGGTCTTGATAATGCAATGTTCGCAGTTAGTGATGACGAATATCGTGTTATTATGCAGGGTGTTCTTATGGATATTGATGAAGAAAGTCTCACTTTCGTTGCTACCGATACTCGCAAGCTTGTGCGCTACATCGACCGTCGTACAGCTCCCGGTGTTAAGGGTAGTTGTGTGATTCCTTCAAAACCTGCGAATATTATCAAGAATGTCTTTGCCAAGGATTCTACACTTCGTTTTACGATGAATAATCGTAGCGCTGTTATAGAGAATGATACAATTAAATTTCAATGTACCTTCCTTAACGGTCGCTATCCCGATTACAATCGCGTAATACCTCGAAGCAATACGAATGTTCTTACCGTTGATCGTTCGGCGTTGTTGAATGCTGTTCGTCGTGTGGGTATCTTTGTTGAAGTCGATGGCGGTCTTGAAAAATTCCGTATCTCGCCCGAAGCAATTCTTATCAAGAGTAACGACCCGAATTTGTGCACCAGCGCACGAGAACAAGTTCCGTGTTCATATAGTGGCAACGAACTTACTATCGGCTTTAACGCTGCATATCTGGTAGAAATTCTTAATACCATTAAGAGCCAGGATGTTATCGTGAATTTAGGAGACGCCGGCCGTCCCGGTATCTTCCGCCCGTCAGTAGAAAATGACAATACAGAACTGTTGATGCTTCTTATGCCAATGACTGTTGGCGAATTTTGATAATGAAATTAAAACTCACCCGCCCGTTGGTATTCTTTGATTTAGAAACCACGGGAACTAATATCTCAACCGATCGTATCGTAGAGATTTCGCTTGTGAAACTGATGCCTGATGGCACAGTTCACGAGCGTTCACGTCGTGTTAATCCCGAAATGCCGATTCCACCGGAGGCGACTGCGGTGCATCACATTACAGATGCCGATGTTGCCAATGAGCCTACTTTTAAGCAGATAGCTCAAGGTGTGGCAGATGCTTTTCGAGGTTGTGATATTGCAGGCTTCAATAGTAATCGTTTCGATTTGCCGATGCTCGATAATGAATTCAGTCGTGCCGGTGTAGAATTCGATTTTTCGAAAGCACGTCTTATTGATGTGCAGACAATATATCATAAGAAAGAACCTCGCACCTTGGAGGCGGCATATAAATATTATTGCAATGCCGAGTTAACAGAAGCTCATAGCGCACTTGCGGATACCAAGGCAACGATGGAAGTGCTACTTGCTCAGGTAGAGAAGTATGACGACCTTCCAGAAGAGGTGGGTGCTCTTTCTGAATTTGCATCAAATAATCGCAATGTAGACATTGCCGGTCGTATTATATATGACGACAAAGGACGAGAAGTCTTTAACTTCGGTCAGTATAAGGGCAAATTGGTAAGTGAAGTGTTGCAAAAGAATTCCGGTTATGTACAATGGATGCTTAACGGAGATTTTGCGCCGGATACCAAACGAGTCATTAGCCGACTACAAATGAAATTAAAACTTGAAGCAAACGAATCTAAAAAATAAGCATATCATTCTAGGTATCACCGGAGGCATTGCAGCATATAAAAGTGCGGCATTGCTTCGTTTGTTGGTGAAAGCAGGCGCAGAGGTGCAAGTGATAATGACTCCTAACGCGCGCGAGTTTATTGCGCCTGTTACGATGTCAACATTATCGGGCAAGCCGGTTATTACTGAATTTTTTAGCGCAAATACGGGCGAATGGCATTCACATGTCGATTTAGGCTTGTGGGCAGATGCTATGATTGTTGCTCCTGCAACTGCTTGTACGTTGGCTAAAATGGCTAATGGCGTTGCTGATAATATGTTAGTCACAAGTTATTTGTCGGCAAAATGTCCGGTTTTTGTGGCCCCTGCAATGGACCTTGATATGATGTCGCATCCGAGTACGAATCGAAATTTGGCAACTTTGACAGCTGATGGCGTTAGAATTATCGAGCCGGCAAGCGGTGAGTTGGCAAGTCATTTGATAGGCCGAGGCCGTATGGAAGAGCCTGAAGAAATTGTTAAAGTTTTGGATAGCTTTTTCGAAAGTGAACAAACACTTATCGGTCGTAAGGTTATGATTACCGCCGGGCCGACGGTGGAACGTATAGACCCGGTGCGTTTTATAAGTAATTTTTCGAGTGGAAAAATGGGCTATGCCATAGCTTCGGAAGCGGCTAAACGCGGCGCAGAAGTGACATTGATTTCCGGCCCGTGTCATATCCCTGTCCCCGCAGGAGTAAATTGTGTTAAGGTTGAAAGCGCTCGTGAGATGCTTGCAGCAGCTGAAGAAGCGTTTGAGACTGCCGATATTGCAATTATGGCAGCGGCAGTTGCCGATTATGCACCTGCACAATATCGCGACAAAAAAATCAAACGAGAAAAAGAGGATGTTGAAAGCATTGCCCTTGTTCGCAATCCAGACATCGCCAAAACGCTCGGAGCTAAAAAACGCGAAGGCCAAGTTATGGTCGGTTTTGCTCTTGAAACAGATCATGGCTTTGAAAATGCTCACGCCAAACTACAGTCGAAGAATCTCGATATGATTGTTTTGAATAGTCTAGAAGATGCCGGCGCCGGTTTTGGTACTGATACTAATAAGATTAGCATATATTTTGCCAATGAGTCAAAGTCGCCGAAAGATTTCCCGTTGAAAGATAAGCAAGCGGTGGCTGTTGATATTCTTGATTGTATACAGACTCTATGAAGATGAAAAAATCTCTCCTTAGCAAATATGTAAGTACCATGTCAATAGTGCTATTGATGTGGTTTTCATCTTTGTCATTGTCGGCGCAAGAGCTTAATTGCGAAGTGACAATAAATACCGATCAAGTCTCAGGTTCGAAACAAGTGTTTGAAACATTGCAGCAAGCTATGTCGGAATATATGAATACGACAGTGTTTACAAACGCGCAGTTTGCTACTAATGAGAAGATAGAGTGTCGCTTGTTCTTTACTATTAAGGAGTATAATGATGACATTTTCGTGGGCGAGCTGCAAGTTCAATCGCTACGTCCGGTTTATAATTCGTCGTATACTACAACACTTATCAATTTTAAAGACACGAAGATAGAATTCAGCTATCGCGAGAATGAACCGTTGGTTTATTCAGTAAATAATATGGAGAGCCAGCTTACTGCGATATTGAATTTTTATGCTTATCTGTTTATAGCAGTCGATTTTGACTCCTTCTCCCCCAAAGGCGGAGATCCGTATTTTGATCGTCTTTCTACAATCGTTCAGATGGCACAGTCATCGGGCGAAAGCGGTTGGAAAGCTTTTGAAGATACAAAAAACCGTAGCGCCGTTTTGAGTTCGTATACCGACGCACAGACTTCGTGTATCCGTGATATGATTTATTCATATCATCGTCAGGGTCTTGACCAGATGGTAGTTTCTGTTGATAAAGGCCGTGCAGCAATTACATCGAGTTTGGATGCAATTAACAAAGTATATGGTGTTGCACCGATGTCGGTTGCTTTATCGATGTTTCATGATGCTAAATTCGACGAGCTTGTGAATGTATATTCCAAGGCTCCGGCAGAAGAGCGCACGAGAGTATATAATCTCCTCGAGCCGATATATCCAACAGATACAGAACGTCTTGAAAAAATACGAAAGGGCTCGGAACAAAGATGATACGCACATTACATATCAGTAATTACGCTCTTATAGACAAGCTCGATATAGAATTTGAATCGGGTTTTAATATCATTACGGGCGAGACGGGAGCCGGAAAATCAATAATCCTCGGCGCCCTCGCGTTGTTGTTGGGTGGACGTGCTGATATTAAGGCTGTTCTTAGAGATGAAAAAAAGTCGGTTATAGAGGCGGTATTTTCAACCACGGATGCACCTGATGTCGATGCAATAATATCGTCGAACGACCTTGCCGGTGATGTTGTTGGAGAATGTTTGTTGCGACGAGAATTGCTTCCCGGTGGTCGCTCGCGCGCGTTCATTAATGATACACCTGTAACTCTGCCGATTTTGCGCTCGGTAGCTGAGAAGCTTGTTGACGTTCATTCGCAAAATCAAAATCAACAATTAGTGTCGGAAGATTATCAGCGAGATATTATTGATACCCTAGCCGGTAATGCCGATCTTATTGCGCAATATAAAAAAGTATACGGCACTTTTCGTGCAGCATTGAAAGAGTATACAGATACTCGTGATATGCTTCGACGCAGTAAAGAAGATGCCGATTTTATAAGTTTTCAGTATGAGCAGCTTGCAAGCATGGATTTGCATCCGGGCGAGCGTGATGCTCTTGAAAAAGAACGTGGCGTATTGGCTAATGCTAATGAGATATTAAATAATGTGTCTCAGGCTCTTACACCATTGTCAACAGGCGCGGTTAATGCTGTCGATCTTGTGTCGGAAGCGAGTGATGCTCTTGAAAAACTATCCGATGTGTTAGGCGATGGCGATACCGATTATAGTGTACTTGCCGAACGTTTATCCGGTGCGCTTGCAGAATTGCGCGATGTCGCCGATACTTTAATTGAAGAAGTTGATAATATATCAGCAGATCCGGAACGTTTGGAGCAAGTAGAGCAACGCCTCGGGCAGCTGTATTCGCTAGAGCTTAAGCACCATGTAGATAATACTGATGCCCTTATCGAACTCAGAGAGAAACTAAAAACACAACTGGCGACGTTGGAAGACGGCGATAGTATTCTTTCGAGTTTGGAGCGTGCCGCAAAATTGGCAAAACGCGACGCACTCACGCTTGCCAATCAAATATCTGAACGTCGTCAAGCTAGTGCTGCAGAATTTAGTCGCTTGCTTGTTGAGCGTGCAGCGCCCCTAGGTATGCCTAATTTGCAGTGTGAAGTAAATATTACACGCGATAAATTAACGGCAACAGGTTGTGATAAGGTAGAATTCTTATTTGCCTTTAATAAAAATCAGCAGCTGCTACCCGTAGGCACAGCCGCCTCGGGGGGAGAAGTGTCGCGATTAATGCTGTCGATGAAAAGTATTATCGCCGAACATACACACTTGCCCTCAATAATATTCGACGAAGTTGATACCGGTGTTTCCGGAGACATTGCCGGACGTATGGGTGCGTTGATGAAGACGATAAGTAATTATATTCAAGTAATAACCATAACCCATTTGCCGGGAGTGGCAGCAATGGGAAATCGTCACTTTAAAGTATTTAAAGAAGACGATGAAAAGCATACGACCACGCGAATACGCACATTAACATCATCAGAACGCGAATCGGAAATAGCATTGATGATTAGTGGCAGTGCTGTAGATGAGGCCGCGTTGGCGAATGCTCGTGCGCTATTATCGAAAGCCAAAAATTGAAATAAAAAGCAATGAACAAAAACGATTACATTTACGGAATTCATTCCGTCCTCGAAGCACTGGAAGCCGGTCGCACAATCGACCGTATATATTTAAAGAACGCGCGAAGTGAAGTGGGTCAGCGTGCTCGCGAAATGGGAGTGCCTATTCAGGTTGTTCCGGAAGAGCGATTGAATAGCTTCACGCGTAAGAATCATCAAGGAGTAGTAGCACTCATGTCGGCAATAGAATATTCGTCGCTCGAAAATTTGTTGCCAATGCTTTTCGACGAAGGTGTGCTACCGCTTTTGCTAGTCCTTGATGGTATTACCGACGTTCGTAACTTCGGTGCTATTGCTCGTACGGCAGAATGCTGCGGCGTAAATGCAATCGTTATACCATCAAAGGGTAGTGTTAGTGTTGGTGCGGATGCTGTTAAAACATCTGCAGGTGCGTTAAATCATATTCCGGTATGTCGCGTTGATTCGTTGTCAGCGGCTGTAAAATATATTCAGCAAAGCGGATGCCAAATCGTGTGCGCAACAGAAAAATCTAGCGTAAACTATACCACTGCAGACTATACATTGCCAACCGCTATTGTTATGGGGGCAGAGGATTGTGGTATTTCGCCTGAAATTCTTCGCGTTGCCGATTTCCGTGCCGCTATTCCTATGTTTGGTAATATTGGTTCATTGAATGTAGGTGTCGCTGCCGGTGTAATGCTTTATGAAGCAGTCCGTCAGCGTTTGAATGGAGATATTGAATTAAGTTAATATAGTTCTGTGCCTTTGCAATGAATTTTATTGCCGAAGGTTTTGAGTTTGCCGTTGTACTGCTTGTTATAAATATGATAACGTTTGCGTTATATGTTTATGATAAAAGCAGTGCAGTGAAAGGAAAAGAGCGCATACCAGAGTTTTTACTATTGGGTGCGACCGCATTATTAGGCGCGATAGGTGCTATTAGTGCCATGTTTATTTTCAAACATAAAACGGCAAAACCTCGTTTTTGTATTGGTGTTCCCGTCATGCTAATTTTGCAAATAATGGGGATGGCTTTTTATAATACGCATTATTGACGCTGTTGCTCAGTGTTGGTAATGATGGCATTTTGATATAAAAATAAGCCCGGTTATGTGTTTTTAACTGAGGCAAATTGTATAAATCGGTTATTATTCGATAAAATTTATTATCTTTGTCGAATCTTAACAACTATTACAGCCAAGCTCTATGGAAAAACAAGAGACTTTGAGTGGCTACATACAGCAGAGTATACGCAACAATTGGAATTCGCCTGCGATGACCGATTTTCGCGGTAACACATTGTTGTATCGAGATGTAGCTCGCAAAATAGCAAAATTACACCTGCTCTTCGAACGAACAGGGTTAAATAAGGGTGATAAAGTAGCCTTGTGCGGCAGAAACTGCTCTCAGTGGGCGGTTGTTGCCTTGGCTTCGATGACTTATGGTACTGTTACCGTACCCATTCTTCACGACTTTAAGGCTGATACGATACATCACCTTGTAAGTCATTGTGAAGCAAAATTGTTGTTCACCGATCAATCAATATGGGAAAATCTTGATCATGACAATATGCCTAATATTAAGGGCGTTGTTCATATCGCCGATTTCTCGCTATTGTTTAGTCGTAGTGAAGAACTTACAGAAACTCGCGAAAAATTGAATCAACTTTTTGGCGAAAAGTATCCCGAGCGTTTCACTCCTGAAGATATTGTGTACTCGGAATTTGCCGGTGACGACCTCGCGTTGATTAACTATACATCAGGCAGTACCGGCTTCTCGAAAGGCGTTATGCTGTCGAATGCATCTTTGTGGAGTAACATTCAGTATACCATTGACGGCTTGAAATTCTTGAATCCCGGTGATGGTATAGTAAGTATGCTCCCGATGGCTCATATGTTCGGTTTGTCGGTAGAATTATTGCAACCTTTCGTTAAGGGCTGTCATATCAACTTCTTAACCCGCACCCCGTCGCCAAAGATTATACTCGAAGCATTTGCCCACGTTAAGCCGAAACTTATCGTTGCCGTGCCTCTGATTCTTGAAAAGATTGTGAAGACTCGTATCTTCCCTCTTCTTGAAAAACCATTAATGAAACTTCTTCTTCACGTTCCTTATGTTGACGAAAAACTTTTCGCTAAGATAAAGGAAAAGATGGAAGAAAGCTTTGGTGGCCAGCTTGTTGAAATAATTATTGGTGGCGCCGGCTTGAATAAGGATGTAGAATCGTTCTTGCGTCGTATTCATTTCCCCTATACCGTAGGTTATGGTATGACCGAATGTGGTCCGTTGATTAGCTATGCGCCTTGGCAAGATATTCGCCCCGGTTCTTGCGGTAGAGTTGTTGACCGTATGCAATTGCGAGTAGCATCTCCCGATCCTATTAACACTCCCGGTGTTTTGTGGGTGAAGGGTGTAAACGTGATGCAAGGTTACTACAAAAATCCCGAAGCGACAAGCTCATGTTTCGATGCAGAAGGATGGATGTGTACAGGCGATATCGTACAACTTGACACGGATAACTTCATTTATATTCGCGGCCGCGACAAGAATATGATTCTCGGACCGTCGGGTCAAAATATATATCCCGAAGAAATAGAGCAGTTGTTGAACAATATGCCCTACGTGTCAGAATCACTCGTCGTTGGAAATAATGGCAAACTCAAGGCTTTGATTTATCCTGATTATGACAATGCCGAACGTCAAGGTATTGATGATAATCAACTTGAGAATATTATGCAAGAGAATATCACTAAACTCAATGTAGAATTGCCCTCGTTTAGTCAGATCTCGGAAGTCAAAGTATTCCACGAAGAATTTGAAAAGACGCCAAAACGTTCGATTAAACGTTATCTCTATCAATAAAAATTAGACTTTCTTATACGGAAGGATAATTAACGCTACTTTTGGTTGCTTCAATTCGGTTTTAAATAAAAATTGAATTGTAAGCAACCAAAAATGCATAGTGTAGATTGTCGTTCCATAAAAAGTTTGTATATTTGCAAAAATATTAGAGCAACAACAATATGTCGTCAATAAAGCCTATTCGCACCGCATTGGTGTCGGTTTTCAATAAAGAGCGCATCGGCGCTATCGTTACAAAATTGCATAGCTTGGGCGTGCAGATTCTTACAACAGGTGGTACTCAACATTTCATCGAAAGCATGGGTATTCCTTGTACTGCTGTTGAAGATCTTACCGGTTACCCCTCAATTCTCGGTGGCCGTGTAAAAACATTGCATCCCAAAGTTTTCGGTGGTATTCTTGCCCGTCGTGAGAATGAATCAGACAAGGCTGATAGCGAAGCTTATGAAATCGCTCCGATTGACCTCGTTATTGTAGACCTCTATCCCTTCGAAAAAACAGTAGCAAGCGGAGCTTCGCACGCCGATATTATTGAAAAAATTGATATCGGTGGTATCTCTCTTATTCGTGCCGCTGCTAAAAATTACGAAGATGTAGTAATCGTGCCTTCTGAAGGTGAATTTGATTATCTTCTCGATATTCTCGAACGTCGCGGTGCTAATTCAGATATTGACGAACGTCTTTATCTTGCTCGTGCAGCATTTGCCGTATCATCAGGCTATGATAGCGCAATTTATAATTGGTTCGCACCGCAAGCCGGTGAGCCCCAGGCTTTGCGCGTTGCCGTTGATGGTGTTAAGTCACTCCGATATGGCGAAAATCCTCATCAGCAAGCCGCTTTCTATGGCGATTTCAATGCGCTCTTTGAACAAGTTCACGGCAAGGAAATCAGCTATAACAACCTTCTCGACATTGATGCCGCTTGCGGTTTGATTGATGATTTGAAAGGTACTGCTGTTGCCGTTCTTAAACATAACAATGCTTGCGGTTGCGCAGTTGATGCAAACGTAACCGAAGCATGGCGTAAAGCTCTTGCCGGAGACCCTGTTTCTGCTTTTGGTGGTATCATCATCACAAACACTACTATCGATGCAACAACTGCTGAAGAAATGGGTAAGATTTTCTTCGAAGTAGTTATTGCTCCTGCGTATACAGAAGAAGCTTTGGAAATTCTTAAACAAAAGAAGAACCGCATCATCCTCATTCGTAAGTCAGAGGCAAATAGTGCAACTCGTATGCGTAGCGCATTGGGCGGCGTATTGGTTCAGGCTAGCGATTCTAAAGTTCACGATGAAGCAGACTTGAAGCTTGTTGCCGGTGCAGAACCTACAACACAGCAGCTCGACGATATGTATTTTGCTAACGTTTTGGTTAAGCACAGCAAGAGCAATGCTATTGTGTTGGCTCGCAACGGTCAGTTGTTGGCAAGCGGTGTTGGTCAAACATCACGCGTAGATGCTCTTAAGCAAGCTATCGAAAAAGCTCATTCATTTGGCTTCGACCTTAATGGAGCTACACTTGCATCTGATGCATTCTTCCCCTTCGCTGATTGCGTAGAAATTGCTGACAAAGCCGGCGTTACAAATGTTATCCAACCCGGTGGCTCTATTCGTGATAACGATTCTGTAGAATATTGCCAGCAGCACAATATTACAATGGTGATGACCGGTACTCGCCATTTCCGTCATTGATAATTTAACTGTCATATACTCTTCTTAAACAATGAGATTATTCTCGCTCACAAAAGAGATAGCTATCGATCTTGGCACAGCCAATACGATTATCATACACAACGATAAGATTGTCATCAATGAGCCGTCTATCGTCGCTCTTGACAATCGTACCGACAAGATGATTGCCGTCGGTAAAGAAGCTCAACAGATGGAGGGTAGGGGACACCCCGGTATCCGTACCGTTCGTCCTCTCCGTCAGGGCGTTATTGCAGACTTTAATGCTGCCGAATTGATGATTCGCGGCCTTATCAAGAAAGCATCAACAAAGAACAATTGGTTCTCGCCAACACTTCGTATGGTTGTCGGTATTCCTTCTGGTTCGTCAGATGTAGAAGTACGCGCCGTACGAGATTCATCAGAGCATGCTGATGGTCGTGATGTTTATATGATTCACGAACCTATGGCGGCTGCTTTGGGTATTGGTCTTGACGTGGAAGCTCCTCAAGGTAATATGATTGTCGATATAGGCGGCGGTACGACAGAAATCGCTGTTATTTCACTTGGCGGTATTGTAAGTAATAAGAGTATCAATATTGCCGGTGACGACCTTACTGCTGATATTCTCGACCATATGCGTCGTGCTCACAATATTAAAGTGGGAACACGCACTGCCGAGCAAATTAAGATGCATGTAGGTTCAGCTCTTACCGAACTCGAAAATCCGCCGGAGGACTATGTTGTGCACGGTCCTAACTTGATGACAGCATTGCCTCTCGAAGTGCCTGTAAGCTATCAAGAAATTTGTCACTGTATCGAAAAGACAATTTCAAAGATCGAAGCTGCAGTACTTAGTGCGCTCGAACAGACACCCCCCGAATTGTATGCCGATATCGTTCGTAACGGTATTTGGTTGGCTGGTGGTGGTGCACTCCTCCGTGGCCTCGATAAACGTCTTATCGATAAGATCGGTATTCAATTCCATATCGCTGAAGATCCGTTGCTATGCGTAGCTAAGGGTACAGGCGTGGCATTGAAGAACTATCAGAGATTTTCATTCCTTATTCGTTAAGCCAGGAGGTTTAGCAAAGTGAATGAGCTAGTCGCCTTTTTGGCACGGCACAGCAAGTGGCTTGTGTTCATCGTTTTGATGACCATAAGCTGCATGCTGCTTTTTAGCGATGACCCGTATCGTCAGCACTTGTATCTTACATCTGCAGGCGGTATGGCTTCGTCTGTTTATAAGGGTGCGAACAATGTGACGTCTTACTTTAATCTTCATGAAATTAATGAAGATTTAAATAGACAGAATGCTCAACTTCAATCGCAAATACTTGAGTTGCAGCGTACTATTAACACGCTTAGCGAACAAGGGTATACTGACACTTTACAGTTAGAACCAACAGTGCCCCAGTTTAATTTTGTCGTTGCCCACGTTATAAACAATAGTGTATCGAAGCCATACAATTACCTAACAATCAACAAAGGCAGTCTCGATGGCATTAAGCCCGAATTGGGAGTAGTCGATCGCAACGGCGTTGTCGGTATTGTAAGTAATGTAGGCCCGTCGAGTGCGCGTGTTATATCATTGCTAAACCCCCACTTCCGTTTGTCGTGTAAGCTCAAGCGTACCGATTATTTCGGATCTTTAGTTTGGGATGGCAAACATCCTGACGAAGCAGTTCTTGAAGAATTGCCGCGACATACTGTCTTTGAGTGTGGAGATACTGTCGTGACTAGTGGCTATTCGTCAGTTTTCCCACCCGGTTTGCCCGTTGGGGTGGTTATTGATAACGACACCGATCATAATCAGAACTTCTTTACCCTTCGCCTTCGCTTGCTTACCGATTTTACAACGCTAGGCAATGTTCAAGTGATAGAGAATTCTATGACAGAAGAACTTAAGGCATTAAAAGCCGGTGAAGAAAACGATTCTAAGAAAAATCCCTTTGGCAATTAGAACATACCAATGACAAAGTTTACACTCCGATACCTCATTGCTTTCTTGCTTCTTATTCCGGCGCAAGCAATAGTATTTAACCGCCTCATTTTGTTTAATGTAGCGGTTCCCGAGGTGTTTGTGTATCTTATTGTGATGTTACCAATAACAATGAGCGTCAACAGTTCGATGCTGCTGAGCTTTTTGGCGGGTATTGTTCTTGATGCTTTTTGCGACACTCCGGGTGTTAATGCTTGCAGCGCAACGTTGTTGTCGTTTGTGCGTAATTCGGTATTTCATTTATATGTTTCTGTTGATGATGACCTTGCATCTCGCATACCATCATCGATATCAATGGGTTATGCAGCGTTTTCGAAGTATGTACTAACGATGTCTTTCATTTATTGCACGATTCTGTTTACTATAGAGTCGTTTCAATTCTTCAATATCGGTTTACTATTACTTCGTATTATCTCGTCTACAATTTATACCTTTCTTGTCGTTTACGCGCTAAATTGTATTGCTGTTCGCCCTCGAGAATCGTAATGTAACGCCTTAATTCATATCGTTTTGAGAAAAGATTATAGTCTTGAAAAACGCAAGTTTATTATTGGCGCTTTTGTAATAATAATAGGGCTGATTTATAGTATTCGTTTGTTCGATTTGCAGATCAACGATGACAAATACAAAAAATCGGCAGACTCGAATGCGTTTTTAAAGAAAACAGTATATCCCTCACGCGGCTTGATTTACGATCGTAATGGCGAGCTTGTCGTGTTTAATCAACCGGCTTATGACGTTATGCTTATTCCGCGTGACGTTCAGCCTTTTGATACTCTTGATTTTTGCAATACGTTGAATATCACCGTTGAACAGTTTAAAAATCGCATTGTCGATATGAAAGACAAGCGACTCAATCCGGGTTATTCATCGTATACACCGCAGCGTCTGATTTCGCAATTGTCTGCGCAAGATTATGGCAGATTGCAAGAGAAACTTTATCGTTTCCCGGGATTCTTTATTCAAAAACGTATCTTGCGACAGTATTATCATCCGACGGCGGCTAATGTGTTGGGTAATATTCGTGAAGTTTCGAAATCTGATATAGAGCGAGATGATTACTATTCTCGTGGTGACTATACCGGTGACTTGGGTATTGAAAAAAGCTACGAGACATATCTTCGTGGCGTAAAAGGTGTCGAAATTCTTATTCGTGATGCAAATGGCAGAATACAAGGACGTTACGAGGATGGTGCAAATGATATAGAGCCCATCTCCGGTCGTGACTTGAGATTGAGCCTTGATATTAAATTGCAGCAATATGCCGAGTCTCTAATGGTAGGTAAACGTGGTGCTGTTGTTGCAATAGAGCCGTCGACAGGCGAAGTGTTGTGTATGGTTTCGATGCCTAATTATGACCCGACACTCCTTGTTGGTCGTCAGCGTGGTAAAAACTACAAGAAGCTTGTAGAAGATGATTCGTGGCCATTGTACGATCGAGCCCTCATGGGTGCTTATCCGCCAGGCTCGACATTTAAACCGACACAAGGTTTGATATTTTTGCAAGAAGGCACAATTACACTTGACACTCCTTATCCATGTTCGCACGGATATATCAATGGCGGTTTACGCGTCGGCTGTCATGCTCACGGTGCTCCGCTGCCTCTCAAACCGGCTTTGCAAACATCATGTAATGCATTCTTTTGCTGGGGCTTTAAAAATATGATTGACCGTCGCAGCAAATACGGATCATCTGCAAATGCTTTCGAAGTATGGAAGAATCATCTCGTTTCAATGGGTTATGGCTACAAACTCGGTATAGACCTTCCGGGCGAGAGTCGTGGATTTATTCCTAATGCCAAGTTTTACGATAAATTTTATGGCGAGGGACGTTGGAGCGCGAATACGATTATTTCCGTGTCGATAGGTCAGGGTGAAATACTTTCAACGCCTCTACAGATAGCAAATCTTAGTGCCACGATAGCAAATCGCGGATGGTTTATAACTCCGCACGTCGTAAAGGAGATTCAAGATACCATAATAGATAGCATTTATACAGTAAAACGCTATCCAACAGTCGACGCACGTCATTATGATGCAGTTGCCGAAGGTATGCGAATGGCAGTTACGGGCGGTACTTGTCGCCGTGCCGCTATTCCAGGAATAGAAGTGTGCGGCAAAACAGGAACAGCACAAAACCCGCACGGACGTGACCACTCGGCGTTTATGGGATTTGCTCCTTATAATCAACCCAAAATCGCTGTTGCCGTTTATGTAGAGAACGGTGGCTGGGGCGCTACTTACGGTGTGCCGATAGGTAGCTTGGTGATGGAAAAATATCTCACAGGCACTATTGCCCCGGAGCGTAAAGGAATGGAACAACAAATGCTGAATACAACATTATACTATGCCTCTTCCAAGAAGAAATAGTCCAGCGGAAACATTCCGTAATCTTGATTGGATTACGGTGATTATATATATGATAATGGTGATTGCCGGTATGGTGAGCATCTATGCCGCGTGCTATAATTTTGACAACGCATCAATGTTTGCGGTTACCGAATTTTCGGGTAAGCAATTACGTTGGATTGGATTGTCTTTAATAGTAGCATCCGTTATTTTGTTTATCGATTCGCGACTGTGGGAGACCTATGCTTTTCCGCTATTCGTTTTTATGCTTATAGTATTGGCAATAACGCCTTATTTAGCAACGAATATCAAAGGCTCGCATTCGTGGATTAAGATAGGCTCGATGAGTATTCAACCTGCCGAATTTGCTAAATTCATTACAGCCTTGGCGATGGCGAAATTGTTTAGCGGTTACCATTTCTTACTTAATGCCAAGTGGACTAACTATCTGAAAGCCTTGATGATAATTTTCCTTCCGGTAGTCTTGATTTTATTGCAAGACGAAACCGGTTCGGCGTTAACGTTTATGGCTTTGTTCTTTGTGCTTTATCGCGAGGGTATGAGCGGTTTGATTTTATTTGCTGCCGTTTTCTCTGTGATAATTTTTGTCGTCGGCATTAAGTATACCGAAACGTCGATAATAGGAATTCCAATGGGCGAATTTATTGTCATGCTAATGATTATGGTAGTGATGATAGCAATGTCCATAATGTATTCACGTCGATACGAAATAGGCCGAAATTTATTGATATTGTTTTCAGCTGTCGGCCTTGTCGAATTTGTGGTGTCTCTCTTTGGTGTAGACGTTCCGGGCTTGCCGATAATGATATGTACTATTGTTGCAGGTGCTATTTATGTCGCTTTTGAGGCCATGAAACAGCGTCGTTCGAAATTGTATATCGCCACAGCAACGGCTATTTCGGCTTTGGCGTTTCTTTTCTCTGTCGGTTTTGCATTTAATTACTTGCAACCGCACCAAAAACTTCGTATTCAAGTAGTGCTAGGTATCGTAGAAGATTTGCGCTCGGCGGGATATAATGTAAACCAATCAAAGATTGCCATCGGCTCCGGCGGATTTTTCGGAAAAGGCTTTTTGAATGGTACACAAACTAAATTGAAATATGTACCCGAACAGCATACCGACTTTATATTTTGCACCATAGGTGAAGAAGAAGGCTTTGTTGGGTCAGTGCTCGTTGTGGCATTGTTCTTGGCATTGATTTTGCGAATAATCGCCATTGCCGAGCGTCAGCCTACAATTTTTGGACGAGTCTATGCTTATTGTGTCGCATCGTATTTAATTTTTCATTTTTGTATCAACATAGGCATGGTGATAGGCTTGTGCCCCGTTATCGGCATTCCTTTGCCGTTCTTCAGTTATGGCGGTTCGTCGTTGTGGGGCTTTACGATTCTTCTATTTATATTGCTTAAAATTGATGCTTCCAGACGAGATGTTTTGTCGTATTGACAAATTTTTATATCTTTGCGTGTATCAAACAAATAGTGATAATACTTACTTATCAATACCATATTTAAATGAATAAATTTTTTATAGCATTAACGGCACTTTGTTGTGTCTTTATGTCAAGCATGGCGCAGATAGTCACAACTTCGCCTAGTCCTTTGAAGATGAGTAGCAAAGGAATTGTCTTGACTTATGATGCGGCATCAGCTCTCGGCAATAAGGGCTTGAACGGTTTGGCATCGTCGGTGAAAGTTTATGCTCATATAGGACTTATCACCAACAAAAGTACAAGCGGTAGCGATTGGAAATATGTTGTAACATCATGGCCATCTTCTGCGACAGATGCTTCTGCGAATACCGATAAGAACCTTATGACATATGTAGAAGCTAATAAATACACTCTTTCTATTAGCGATATCCGTTCATACTTCGGAATGACCGACCCTAATGAGTATGCAACGCAGATTGCTCTAGTGTTCCGTAATGCCGATGGTAGCAAAACAGGTAAAACAAAATCCGGTGGCGATATTTATGTCGACGTTGTTAATGACGGTTTTGCAATAGATCTTTCATGCGATCATTCAGAACGCGTTATCGATAAACCGACAACGATGACATTTACCCTAACATCAACCGAACCTTCGGATTTGAGCTTGAGTGTAAATAATTCGGTAGTGGCATCTCAGAAAAATGCAACAGAGCTTGTCGCTCAATATACATTCAGCGAAAACGGCACATATAATGTTGAAGCGAAATCGGTTTACGATGGCAATTCATACATCAAAAGTTTAGAGATAAGATATCCCAACCGCGCCAAACAGCAAGATTATCCCGGTGGCGTTCCTCAAATGGGTGCCGTTAAGAATGCTGACGGCACGGTGACATTCTGCCTCGCCGCTCCCGATAAGTTTAGCGTACAGTTGGTAGGTTCATGGAATGATTACGAAATTGATTCGAAATATTTTGCTTACTATCAAGATTATAATGGTCAGCGCTATTTCTGGACTACTGTAGAAGGCCTTGCCGATGATGTGTACTATCCTTATTTCTTTATTGTTGATGACGTTTATAAGGTAGCAGATCCATATGCGCATCTTGTTTTGGATTGCTATAGCGACAAAACTCTTCGAACAAGTGTTTGGCGTGACGTTCCTAAATATCCTTATGATAAATTCTCTAACGTTATGATGGGTTGCTATCGTGGCGATATCGATGATTATACTTTCAGTGACTTCACTATCCCCGATCACGAAAACCTCGTAATTTATGAACTCTTGCTTCGCGACTTCACCGGATATGACGATAAAGCATATGGTTGGGGCACTGTTGCTAAAGCAATTGAAAAAATTGAATATATCAAAGAAATGGGCTTTAATGCTATTGAATTGATGCCTATTATGGAATTTAACGGCAACAATTCATGGGGCTATAATACAAACTTCTATATGGCTCCCGATAAGGCTTATGGCTCGCCGAAGGATTATAAAGACTTTATCGAAGCTTGTCACAAAGCCGGTATTGCCGTTATTCTTGATATTGTATTCAATCAGAGCGATGGCTTGCATCCGTGGTATCAGATGTATCCTATAGCAAACAATCCGTTCTATAATAAGACAGCGCCTCACGCATGGAGTGTGTTGAACGACTGGAATCAAGATCATCCTCTTGTGCAGCAACAATGGACAGATGCGTTGAAATATTGGATGGAGAAATATAATGTCGACGGTTTCCGTTTCGACCTCGTGAAGGGCCTTGGCGATAATGGTAGCTATTCGGCAGGTACAGACAGCTACAACCAAAGTCGCATCGATCGTATGTGCCGTCTCCATGACGTTATCAAATCGGTAAAACCCAATGGTATTCATATCAATGAAAACCTTGCCGGCGCTCAAGAAGAAACTGCTATGGGTAACGATGGCCAACTCTGTTGGGCGAATATTAATGACGCATCATGCCAGTTCGCTATGGGTTGGGATGACGGCAATAATAACATTATGCGTTTCCTTTCAAGCAAAGATAGCCGTCCTTGGGGGTCTACGGTTGCGTATGCCGAAAGCCATGACGAACAGCGTATGGGTTATAAATGTGTCGCTTATGGAAATGGCAATGTTAAAACCGATGCTCAATTGCGAAATGCTCGTCTTGGAGCTTTGGCTGTCCAGATGCTTATGACTCCCGGTCCTAAGATGGTGTGGATGTTCGGCGAACTCGGAGACGAACAAAATGCTAAAAATGATAATGGCGACAATAATACCGATGCCAAAATCGTAAACTGGAAGTGGCTCGAAGATGCTGATAAACTTTATTTGAAAGATACTTACGCTTCCGTTATTAATTTCCGTATGAACAATCCCGAATTGTTCGCCAATGATGCCACTTTCGAAACTCAGAGCTTGATGAGCAAGTTTACCAAAGGACGTACAATGCGTTTGGCTCATGGTGATAAAGAAGTGATAGCGTTTATCAATCCTTCGATGACTGAGACAATGACAATCAGCACAACTGCAACAAGTGTATCGGCAACGAATAATAATCTTATTCGTGCATCTTACGGTATAGCTCCCGTGCTTAATGGCGAAGGTACTATTAGCGTTGAACTCGCGCCTAATTCGTTCGCAATATTTGCAAACAACGCATCATCTGGAGTAGAAACATTGCCCGCAATAGATTCGAATAAAGCATATGCCGTAGGCGCTCAGGGACGAATTGATATTATTGGCGAATATAGCAATGTAGAAGTTTACGACCTCGCCGGTCGTCGTGCTTCATCGTTGTATGTTGCTCCGGGCATTTACGTTGTCAATATTGACGGCGTTGTATCGAAGATTGTTGTTCGATAAGCAAACGCTTAAGCATGACAATACTTGAAACAATACAAGCACGTCATTCCGTGCGCTCGTTTACGGGAAAATTGCCTTCAGAGTCCTTTATGCGAGAAGTAGGCAATTCCGTAGACGCTGCTCACGGTGATGGTTGGAGAATAGCTCTTGTAAAAAGCGCCATTGACGGAAATATCGGTTCGTATGGCATTATCAAGAATGCTCCGGCTTGGTTTGTACTTATTTCTGACAACACGCCCGTGCATACTTTATATGCTGCGGAGGCGTTGGAAAAAATTGTATTGTCTTGTGTCGCTGCCGGGTTAGGTACTGTGTGGATAAGCGGTACTTTCAGCGCTTCAAAAATTGCCGATTTCGTCCACCTTAATGCCGATGAAAAAATTCGTGCGGTAGTGCCTTTCGGTATTCCGGCACAGAAGCAGTCTTGGCTCGATAAGGTGATGAAACGCATGGCTGGAAGTGCTACTCGAAAATCGTTCGATAAGCTTTTTACCGCCCATAATGATGCCTTCGGACCTTATCGCGAACCCCTTGAGGCTATGCGTCTTGCTCCATCGGCATTAAATGCTCAACCATGGCGCGCTGTAGTTGATAATAATAGGGTAACTTTTACTGTGGTAACAAATAATGCCAATACAATGCTTGATATGGGCATAGCCCTTTGTCACTTCAAATTAGTTGCCGAAGAAAAGCAAATTCCAGGCACAATGACTATCGACATATCATTACCCACTGTGGCAGTTTGGCATTAACAGCTTAAAAATTATCCTCACAACGAGATAAATAATTCCCACTGAGATTTATTTCTCAATGGGAATTATTTTTCGTTTAGATACGATTAGATATTTGTATCGAGTATCTTCGTTGCAAAAGCGTTGTTATTAAATTAATACAAAAGGACGCCGAGGCGTTTTGAGAAGCAATAGAATATTATATTGGAGATATAATACTTAGTAATCAATATAAGATAAAGGAATTATCCCCAAATAAGTTAAGAAAAGGACTATATAAAAATAAAGGGCTTCCTAAAATAAGAGCGCCCTTTTAATGCTGCGCATGGGGGACGAATCCGGGCACGCCGTAAGCAGCAGGTAGATTTCTCTATTGCAAACTTAACAACTTCGCGACATTTAAACAACAACGCCCGGCTCTACCTCAAAGGAGATGCTGTGACAAAAAATCAAAGAAGCTCTGGTCAAAGATGTGAAATAGTCGAGTGTACAGAATTAAATTTATTAGCGGCAATTGCTATATCGCTACTATGAATTGGGTTAAAGACATTGTTAGCGCATTATGTCCAAACGTTTTATTTTTGTGATGGTATAATACAAAAATTGCTGTCCGGGGAAGTTGTGCGGACAGCAATTTTTTATAAGGTAGAGTAGGGCAATTAGCCGAATTTACTAATTTTACGGAGTTGCGATTCGTTTATAATTTTAATTCTACGGCCGTCGACGAGTAATAAACGTTCGCTAACAAAAGTCGATAAAGTGCGAATGGCGTTAGAAGTAGTCATGTTAGACAAGTTTGCCAAATCTTCGCGCGCCATGTAAATGTTAAGCGTGCAATTGTCTTCTTCATAGCCATAGTTGTCAAGTAGCACCATCAATGCCTCCGCCAAGCGACCGCGAATATGTTTTTGAGTAAGATTGACAATTCTGGTGTCAGAGCCTCCAAGGTTCTGCGAGAGTTCGTGAATAAAGAACCAAGCTAAGCGTATATTGCCGTCAATCAATTTACTAACCAACGAGAGTGGTAGAGCGCCTAATGTAGAAGGCTCGATAGCAGTAGCGCTAGATACATACAATTCTCGAGCGAAATGAGCGCGATAACCGAAGTATTGAACGGGACGAATAAGTCTAATAATTTGCACACGACCGCCAACGCCCTCTTTGGTTTTCTTAACCTTACCGGAAAGTAAAACCCAAAGAAATTCAGGCTCTTCGCCTTCGGCGTATATCAGTTGGTTTTTATTAAAATCGCGTATTTGAAGGTTTTCGGCGACAAGACGGCGCTCTTCAGGCGAGAGTATGGTCCATAATTCTGCCATATCCTCGTTCGTTACTTTTTGTAGAGCTGCTCTTATCATATCTTAGCAAAAAATTATGCTGTAAAATAGTGTTTTGTAACAGCAAAATTACGATAATTTGCTGAAACTTCCAAAAATCGTAAACTAATAAATTATGTGATGGGCGAAAAAGGATGATTTTTTGGGAAAATTAGGCACAATAATAATCAATTTCACGTTTTTGACCAATAAATAGGGAATATGTCGAAAATTTTTGCCAAATTTGCAGAACAAAAGACGGCTTTAATGCCGATTACAATTAGAATTAGCATGCAATTTACAGCAGATATTATTGCGCAGCACCTCGGTGGTGTTGTAGAAGGCCGTGGTGATGTTACTGTGAGCGACTTCTCTAAAATTGATGAAGGTCGCCCGGGTACTATTACTTTTTTATCTAATCCAAAGTATACTCACTACATTTATAATACAGCCGCATCGGTAGTTATCGTTAAAAAGGATTTTGTTGCCGAGCAACCTGTTGAAGCTACTCTTATTCGTGTTGATGATCCTTATGTAGCTCTATCGGGTCTTCTTTCATTGGCGGCTCAATTTATCAAACCTCAGCTTGTCGGTATAGAGGAACCTGCTCACATCGGTAAGGGTGTTGAAGTGGATAGTTCGTGCTATGTAGGTGCTTTTGCGTATATTGGCGATGGCGCTAAAATTGGCAAGAATGTTAAAATTTATCCACAGGCTTATGTAGGCCCCGGTGTTGTTATCGGTGACGATACTACAATTTATGCCGGTGCGCGTATTTATTACAACTGTCGTATCGGTAAGCGTTGTACCATTCATTCCGGTGCTGTTATCGGTGCTGATGGCTTTGGTTTCGCTCCTGATAATGCCGGCGTTTTTCATAAGATTGAGCAAATCGGCATCGTCGAAATTGAGGATGATGTAGAAATAGGTGCTAATACAACTATCGACCGCTCGACTATGGGTGTTACTCGCATCGGTCATGGTGTTAAGTTGGATAATCTTATCCAAGTCGGTCACAACTGCGAAGTCGGTCATGATACTGTAATGGCAGCGCAAGTAGGTGTGGCAGGTAGTACAAAGGTGGGTAACCATTGTATTATTGGTGGTCAGGTAGGTGTGTCAGGTCACATTACTGTTGGCGATGGTTCTACTATCGGACCGCAGAGCGGCGTTCAGAAGGCAGTAGATCCCGGTAGCCGTATTATGGGTTCGCCTGCAATGCCTTGGGGTGAATATGCTCGCATGGCTGCGTCCCTAAAACGCATTTCTGATATCGCTAAAACTGTCGATAAACTCTCTAAAGATAAATAATAAACTCACATCATATTTCTTCAAAAGCAATGAAGCAACTCACACTGCAAGGAGAATTCTCTGTCGAAGGTAAAGGACTTCATACAGGTGGTTATATTACGGCTACATTTTGTCCTGCTCCCGACAATCACGGATACAAAATACAGCGAGTTGACCTCGAAGGTCAGCCCGTTATTGATGCCGTTGCAGAAAATGTTATCGCAACAGTTCGCGGTACTGTAATTGGCAAGGGTGATATCTCGATCAGCACAATCGAGCACGCTATGGCAGCGCTATATGCGTCAGGTATTGACAACTGCCTTATTAAGCTCAATGGCCCCGAAATGCCTATCCTCGATGGTAGTGCAAAGCCGTTCTTTGATGCAATCCAAAATGTGGGCATCGTTGAACAGGTGTCTGATAAAGATTTTTACTATGTTAAGCACAAAGTAGAAGTGTCGGATGCTGCTACCGGTGCTAAACTTATGCTTCTTCCTGATGACGAGTTTAGTGTCGATGTTAAGGTTAACTTCGATAGCCAAGTGCTTGCAAATCAGTATGCTACTCTCGATCATATGACCGACTTTGGTAAAGAAGTTGCATGGGCTCGTACTTTCGTTTTCGTTCGTGAAATCGAACAGCTTGTTCACGCCGGTCTTATTAAGGGTGGTGACTTGGATAACGCTGTCGTTATCTACGAAAATCCCAAGACACAAGAAGATCTCGACCGACTTGCTGATGCTATGGGTGTTCCTCATCACGATGCTAACGTTTTCGGCGTTATCAGTACAACACCGTTGCACTCGGCAAATGAACCCGCACGTCATAAATTAATGGACCTTATTGGCGATATCGCTTTGATCGGACGTCCTTTGAAGGGCCGTATCATCGCAACAAAGCCCGGTCACACCATTAATGCTCAGTTGTCAAAGGCATTGCGTAGCGACATTAAACGTCAAGAAGTTCAGGCTCCTAACTACAATCCTAACGTAGAGCCGTTGATGGATAATAACGCAATTCGTCGATCACTTCCGCATCGTTATCCCTTCCTTCTTGTTGATAAGATTATCGACAAGACAGACAACTATATCGTAGGTGTAAAGAATGTAACCACAAATGAACCATTCTTCCAGGGACACTTCCCCCAGGAACCCGTAATGCC
Source organism: uncultured Bacteroides sp. (assembly GCA_964518705.1). Classification (GTDB taxonomy): domain Bacteria; phylum Bacteroidota; class Bacteroidia; order Bacteroidales; family Muribaculaceae; genus CAG-873. The sequence continues at coordinate 33,185 of CAZFGV010000002.1, read as the reverse complement.
CGGCGTGCTTCTAGTAGAAGCAATGGCGCAGACCGGTGGTTTGTTGGTGCTTTCTACCGTTGACGATCCCGAACGTTATAGCACTTACTTCATGAAAATCGACAATGTTAAGTTCCGTCAGAAAGTTGTTCCCGGTGATACATTGCTTTTCCATGTTGCCTTTATGACACCTCTCCGTCGTGGTATGGCTGTTATGAAAGGTCGTGCTTTCGTTGGTGAAAAAGTTGTGTGTGAGTGCGAATTTATGGCTCAGATTGTTAAAAACAAATAATTATGGCTATTCATAAGTTTGCTTGTGTCAATCCTGAAGCCAAAATCGGCGAAGGTGTAGAAATCGGTCCTTTTAGTACTATTGATGCCAATGTAGAAATTGGAGCCGGAACACGCATTGGTAGCAATGTAACAATTCTATCCGGTGCTCGTATCGGTGAAGGTGTAACAATTTTTCCGGGCGCTGTCGTAGGTGCTGTTCCTCAGGATCTTAAATTCCGTGGCGAAGAAACTACAGCCGTAGTTGGTGATCGTACCGTTCTTCGTGAATGTGTAACCGTTAATCGAGGCACAGCAGCGAAGGGAACCACAATAGTTGGTAAAGACTGCCTTATCATGGCATATAGCCACGTGGCACACGATTGTATCGTTGGTAATAATGTAATTATTTCAAATGCCAGCCAGCTCGCCGGCGAAGTACAAGTTGATGACTTTGCTATCATTGGCGGCGGTAGCCTCATTCACCAGTTCTGCCACTTGGGAAGCCATATTATGCTTCAGGGCGGCTCATTGGTAAATAAGGATATTCCTCCTTTTGTGCGTGCGGCTCGTAATCCTATCAGTTACAGCGGTATCAATACTGTCGGCTTGCGTCGTCGTGCTTACTCATCAGAAGCAATTGAACGCATCCAAGAAATTTACCGTATCATTTACCAAGGAGGATATGCAACAATGGAAGAAAAGTTAGAAGCAGTTCGTCAGCATATTCCGGCATGTCCCGAACGTGATACTATTCTTGAATTCGTATCAAAAGCCGATCGAGGAATTATTCGCGGCTATACAGGACATTAAAATAAAATTATAAACAAACAAGCATGGCCGGAGGGTTCGTCGCTCGCATTATATATAGAGTGCGAGAGGAAAGTCCGGGCAACAAAGAGCACCATATTTTCTAACGGGAAGCTATCGGTAACGGTAGGGTTTAATGTGACAGAAAACAACCGCCTAAGTGCTACGGCACCGGTAAGGGTGAAAACGTGAGGTAAGAGCTCACGGTCGATGTCGGCAACGGCATCGGGCGCACAACTTATGGGTTGCAAGGTCAAGTATACCGGCATTTAAGGGCTGCTCGTCCATTGTCGGGGGGTAGACCGCTCAAGGCTACACATGCCAGATAAATGACGAACGGCGCGGTGCGATTCCTTCGGGATAATTCATCGGCTACATAACCCGGCTTATACTCCGACCATGCTTTTATTTTTATTTCAATCATGACAGACGAATGGTTTACCTCTCCTACTGTTGACGAGGATGGACATACTATCATTGTGACAGGACGCCTTGATGTCGATAAATTTCGTTCGAAAAGCCGTTATTCTATTCGTGTTGAGGTTACCTTGCCTTATGAATCGGAGGGCGAATTGTGTTTCCCTAACGAGGCTACGTCTGAACTTTTAGAGCAAGCAACAGAAGCTATGCTCAAAGAATTGAAAGGTAAAACGGCGGCTATTATGACCGGAATTTTTACCGGTGGCGGCGAACGTAATTGGATTTTCTATACATTTAGTACTGATGTATTTGGAAGCTATCTAAATCGAGCGCTTGCCGAATTACCTCTTTTGCCATTAAAAATTTATGCAGAAAACGACCCTGATTGGGAGGCATATGATGAAATGATGGCAGAAAGCTACAATCCCGATTGTATGTGATTCAAATCTAACTATATTTTTCTACAAGATATAAAAACGCCCCGGATGTTCCGAGGCGTTTATTGTAATGTGACTATTAGATTAGAAAGCGGGGATAAGTTGTTGCTCTTTTGCCATACGTCTGAGATTGAGGATGGCGTAGCGCATACGGCCTAGAGCAGTGTTGATGCTAACATTTGTGAGTTGCGCAATTTCTTTGAAAGATAAATCGTTGTAGAAACGCAACGTAAGCACTTCTTTTTGATTGTCCGGGAGTTTGTCTACGAGCGCGCGAATATCAGCTTCTGTTTGCAATTCGATCATATCGTCCTCGATATTTCGTTCGGCAAATTCACGGCGATTCAAGACATCGACAGTTGTGTCGTCTGTAGAAATAGCTCCTTCGCTTTTTTCGGCACGAAAAGAGTCAATGGCAAGATTGCGTGCGATACGAGTTACCCATGCGGCAAATTTTCCCATATCGTTATAGCGACCTTGCTTTACAGTCGTGATAACCTTGATGAAAGTTTCTTGGAAAATGTCATCAGCAAGATCTTCGTCTCTAACTATTTGATATATATAGTTGTAAAGTCTTAACTTATGACGTAATAGAAGCTTGTCAAATGCTTCATTATTACCCAAGGCATATGATGCAATAAGCTGCTCGTCAGAGAGCTCTTTGTTATTTCGCATTGTTTATCTTTTATGTTTGAGTAAAGATATGCAATAGGCGATTGGTTTTAGTTGATTAATTAAAAGTGTATTATATAGCCTTTGATGTGCAAATTTAATTGAAAAAAGCGATGTACGCAAATATTCGTCAATATTTTCCCGATTTTTTGCAAAATAATAGACGAAAACGGCAAATTTGTCGGCGTATTGAATGTGAATTTTAATATAAAAGCGATTTGGATTTTTTAAATATAAAATAGCAAAAAGACAATTAAAAATTGAAGTATTAGTATGTTGACAATATTTTTGAAAAATAACGATAAAAAAAATGAGAATTTAAGGTGCAATAATATTTTTGAATATAGAGAAAAATTCTTAACTTTGCATGCAATTTACAACACAAAAACATATGTCGTTTATTGCAGACCGAGTGAAGATGGACGGATTGACGTTCGACGATGTACTCTTGATTCCGGCTTATTCGGAAGTATTACCACGAGAAGTCAACCTAAGTACGCGATTTTCGCGCAATATTAAGCTGAATGTACCTTTGGTATCAGCGGCGATGGATACCGTCACCGAGAGTCAGCTTGCTATAGCTATAGCGCGAGAAGGCGGTCTTGGCGTAATTCACAAAAACATGTCAATAGAGGAGCAGGCGCGTCAAGTGCATGCTGTGAAACGTGCTGAGAATGGTATGATTTATGATCCTGTTACCATCCTCGAAGGCTCTACAGTATCCGATGCGCTTAATATGATGGCAGAATATCACATCGGTGGTATTCCTGTTGTTGATTCTTGCGGCAAACTCGTTGGCATTGTTACTAATCGCGATTTGCGCTTTGAACGCGATGGTAATCGTCGTATCAACGAAGTTATGACTCGTGATAATTTGGTAACAACAGTTGCGGGTACAACTTTGGAAGATGCCGCTGAAATCCTTCAACGTCATAAGATTGAAAAACTTCCCGTAGTTGATGAAACCGGTCATTTGATGGGCCTTATTACATATAAGGATATCACCAAAGCCAAAGACAAACCAGCTGCATGTAAAGACTCTCGCGGCCGTTTGCGTGTCGCTGCCGGTATTGGTGTTACTGCCGATTCGCTTGATCGTGCTGCTGCGCTTGTTGAAGCCGATGTCGATGCTATTGTTATCGATACCGCTCATGGTCATAGCCGTGGTGTTGTCGAAATCCTCAAAAAAGTAAAAGCTGCTTATCCTAACCTTGATGTCGTTGTCGGTAATATTGCAACCGGCGATGCTGCTCGTTATCTCGTTGATAATGGTGCTGATGGTGTTAAGGTCGGTATCGGCCCCGGTTCTATTTGTACTACCCGTGTTATTGCCGGTGTAGGTGTGCCTCAGCTTTCGGCAGTTTACGATGTTGCAAAAGCATTGGAAGGAACAGGAGTTCCTTTGATTGCCGATGGTGGTATTCGTTATTCCGGTGATATTGTTAAAGCTCTTGCTGCTGGTGCATATTCTGTTATGCTAGGTGGTATGCTTGCCGGTGTGGAAGAATCACCCGGTGACACTGTAATCTTCAATGGACGTAAGTATAAGACATATCGCGGCATGGGTTCTCTCGAAGCAATGGAACGCGGTTCTAAGGATCGTTACTTCCAAGCAGGCGAAACTGATGTTAAAAAACTTGTTCCGGAAGGTATTGCAGCGCGAGTTCCGTTTAAGGGCTCACTCTACGAAGTAGTATACCAAATGCTCGGAGGCCTTCGTTCAGGCATGGGCTATTGCGGTGCTAAAGATATTGATGCACTTCATAAAGCATCGTTCACACGCATCACAAACGCAGGTGTTGCAGAAAGCCATCCTCATGACGTCGCTATTACAGCCGAAGCTCCCAACTATAGCTCAGGCGTACATTAAATAAACTTAAAAAGCCGCTGACAAGTAGCTATTAACGAGCCCTTGTCAGCGGCTTTTTTATTTATACGCAATAAATCAGCGAAAATAACGTTATGATAAAGATGTTGCACCAAAGCGCATCTAAAAATCGTTATAAATAAAACTGATACCCGTTCAGATGAAAAAACACATTATAGCGGCGTTGTGTGCCGCTGCAAGCATTAGCGCCTCAGCCGCCGTCGATTCAAATGCGGTTCTGATGACTGTTGACGGTCATGATGTTACTGTGGGCGAATTTGAATATTTATATAATAAGAATAATACACAACAGCAGACACCTCAAAGCCTTGATGATTATTTGCAAATGTTCATCAACTACAAGTTGAAAGTAGCTGATGCCGAGCATGCCGGACTTCAAGACTCGCCTGAGTTGATGAAAGAATTCAATAATTTCAAGATTGAGTTAGCAACTCCGTATTTGCGTGTTCAGGCTGTTGAAGATTCTCTTGTTAATGAAAGCTATTCACATCGTTTTAATGATGTGAAGGTTAGTCATATCATGTTCCCCTTGGAAGAAGGCTACGAAGCTAAAGCAGATTCAGTTCGTACTCTCATCTTAAATGGAAATATTTCATTTGAAGCTGCCGCAGAAAAATATTCATACGATCGTCGCACGTCGGTGAATAAAGGCTTGATGGGCTGGGTTGTTCCGGGTCGTTTCCCCTGGATGTTTGAAAAAGCATCATATGACACTCCCGTTGGCGAAATCTCAGAAGTGATAAATTCTGGATTGGGTTATCATATCATTCGTACCGAAGAACGCGTACCGTCTCGTGGCGAAGTTTCTGCCAGCCATATTTTGCTGATGACTCGTAATGCTCCCGATAGCGTTAAAGCTCAAGCGAAAGCTAGTATTGACTCAATATATACCGAGCTAAAGAATGGGGCTGATTTCGCAGACATGGCAAAGCGTTTTTCACAAGATCCCGGTTCGGCACGCAATGGCGGTAGCCTCGGTTGGTTTAGCCATGGTCAAATGGTGGCAGAATTCGATTCTATATCATTTGCTCTTAAAGATGGTGAATTGTCAGAACCATTTACTACTGATTTCGGCTGGCATATAATTTTACGACATGCTCATCGTGGCGTGCCTGCGTTGACTGAGGAATTGCGCAAAGCCCTTGTTGCTCAAATGGGTGGTGACGAACGAGGCACTGCCGCTGCTGATGCTTTTGTAAAGCAAGCTATGGCTGCGCATAACGCTGTTGTTGACGAGGCTGCATTGGCAGAAATTCGTGCTATCATCGAAGCAAATGCAGGTGTTTATGATTCGCTTGTGATCAAACAACTTAGCGCTATGGATAAAGTCGTAGCAACATTCGATCACGGTAAAGTTTCGATATCGTCTGTTATGCCTAATGTGCCTTTCTCTAGAGTTAATACTGCAGATCATGCAATGCGTTTGATTTCAGGAATGACATATTCAACATTGCGCTTGGCTGTTCTTGACTACGAACGTGATAATCTTGCTAAAACAAATGCAGACTATCGCAATCTAATAAATGAATATCGTGACGGTATTTTGCTTTATGAAATCTCAAACCAAAAAGTGTGGGATCGAGCCGCAAAAGATACCGAAGGCCTTGCTGCGTATTTCAATGCTAACAAGTCGAAATATGTTTGGGAAAAGCCTAAGTTCAAAAGCTATATCTTCTTTGCGTCATCAGACTCTGTGTTGACCGAAGCCGTAGCATACGCCGATAGTATTTCTCCCGTAATTCCTACAGATGCTGCTAAATTTACTCAGGATATGCGCAAACGTTTTGGTAAAGATATCAAAATCGAACGTGTAATTGCAGCACAAGGCGAAAATCCGATTACAGACTATCTTGCATTTAACGGATCAAAACCGGAAGCTGATAAGAAATCACGATGGGCAGCATATATTGCATGGAACGGTCGTATTCTTACAATGCCGGAAGAGCCCTCTGACGTTCGCGGTGCTGCGGTAACAGACTATCAAGCCGCACTTGAACAAGATTGGCTTAAGCAGTTGCGCAAAGATTATAAAGTAAAAGTTAACAAAAAAGTATTCAAGCAATTGAAATCCGAAGAGAAATGAAACTTCGGTCAAGAATAATGGCAATCGCCGTTGCACTGCAGCTTACGGGTTGCAGTAGCAACGGCGATGTTGCTTTGCCTGCTGATGCGATAGCTTCGGTAGGGCATAATGTATTGACACGCCGCGAACTTGTGAGCAATATGCCGGCGGGGTTGAGTGTTGAAGACAGTACTGCTTTTGCCAAGGCTTATATTCGTCGTTGGGCTGATGCTCATTTGATAGAAGCTGTAGCGGCATCAGAAGTTGATATAGAGCAAATTAACCGCCTGACGCGTGAGTATCGGTTGGAGTTGATAATGAATCAATATCGACGCGCAATGGCAAGTCAAGCTGATGGGGTGTTTTCTGACGATAGCTTGATGGCATATTATGAATCACATAAAAGCGCGTTTCGTTTGGAACGCCCGATGCTGAGAGGTATTTACATCAAACTGCCGTCGGATGCTCAGAATCTTAAGCAAATAAAGCGCTTGTATCGTTCTGATAATGCAGAAGATATCGATCGTCTTGAAAAAGAAGCGAACAGTGCTGCGATTCATTATGACTATTTTCGCGACAGGTGGATAGATTGGGAACAAATAGAAACTCGTATACCTCAGGAATTTACCGTCGCGGATGTGAATATGTTGTCGTCGCGACGTTGGTTAGAAGTTGAAGCTCAAGGCTTTACATATTTACTGTCAGTAAGTGAATTTTTGCCGGCACAGGCGACAATGCCATTTGATGCAGCCAAAAGTGTTGTTCGTGAGCGCTTATTGACACTGCGACGTAATGCTTACGATGCCGTTTTGCGCGATTCATTGTATCGTTCGTCGTTAAAATCCGGGGTATTAGTGCTTTATTAAATTATCAATGAAGTATTTAGCAGCGCCATTGCAAGGATATACCGATGCCCCGTGGCGGCATTGGCATAGCATATTATTTGGCGGCGTAGATGAGTATTATACACCGTTTTTGCGCGTAGAAAAAGGAGAGCCGTGTCGTCGAACGTGTCGGGATATAGAATCGCAATTAAACGAAAATCATATTGCAATTCCGCAAATTATATATCGTGACGCAGATGAGTTTACGCTATTATCTAATCTCTTGCGAACCCGAGGTGCCAAGCGAATAGATATAAATATGGGCTGTCCTTTTCCACCGCAAGTGCGCAAGGGCAGGGGAGCGGGTGCGTTATTGAATGTTGACGAACTTAAGCGCGTGGCGAAGTTAATAGAAGCAGATACGCAAGTGCGATATTCGGTGAAAATGCGATTAGGTGTAGATGATCCGGATCAATGGCAATCGGTAGCTCCGATTCTTGCTTCGATTCCCCTTGTACATGTAACAATACATCCGCGAACTGCGCGCCAACAGTATGCCGGCGAATTACATATGGACAGTTTCGAAGCGCTTGCAGAGGCTGTTGGGCATCCAATAGTGTATAACGGCGAATTGCGCACATCTGAAGATATTGAGTGTATAGAAAAACGATATCCGTGGCTATGCGGTGTGATGAGCGGACGTGGTTTGTTAGCGCGCCCGGAACTATTTGTGCAATATAAAAACGGCGAAGAATGGTCTGAACAAAAGAGTATTGCCGGAATTATGAAATTGCATGATGCTCTGTTTCAATATTATACATCAGTATTGTGTGGAGATCATCAAGTGTTAGCTAAAATGAAAACATATTGGGAATATAGTACCGACCTTATACCTCGCTCAAATCTTAAAAAGATCAATAAAACTCGCACATTAGCTGACTATGTTGCAGCCGTGAAGGGAATTTTATAAATGTACGTTGTATATTGCTACATTTTTTCGTAATTTTGTATTTAAATCGATGCAAAAGCGTCGAAATTTATAAGCTAAATACAGTGCAAGATGAAAAAAACACTATCAAAGTTTTTAACAACCCTTATTCTCGTAGTAAGTATGGCATCATGCTCAAGCAAAACTAATCCATTCTATGCACCCTTTGAGGGCACCGTTCATGAAACAGCACCTTTCAGTGCAATAGAAGATAGTATGTGGATGCCCGCCATAGATCGAGGCATCGAATTAGCGCGTCAGGAAATCGACGCTATTACTCAACAGCGTTCACGAGCCGATTTTGAAAACACTATCGTTGCGCTCGAAAACGTCGGACAAGATCTCAATCGTGTTCTAAATGTGTTCTATCCATTATTGTCGGCAAATAGCAGCGACGCTATGATGGATGTTGCGACTGAAGCTTCTGGCAAGCTCAGTGACTATAGCACTTCTATCGTTCTTAACGAAGCGCTTTGGCAGCGTGTTAAGTCGGTATATGACAATCGCGAGCTTTTTGATCTTGATGCTGAAGATATGATGCTTCTTCAGAAAACTTACGATTCATTTGCGTTGTCTGGTGCAAACCTTGAAGGTGATGATCGTGAAAAATATCGCGAATTGTCATCGGAATTGTCTTCTTTGACAACTGCTTTTGGTCAGAATGTGCTTCGTGAGATGAATACTTATGAGATTTATCTTTCTGCCGATGATCTTGAAGGACTTCCCGAAAGTAGTGTTGAAGCTGCCGCAGAAGCAGCTACTGCTAAAGGTCGTGAAGGTGAATATTTGTTTACCCTTGATCAGCCTGTTTATACAGCATTCTTGAAGAACTCGTCACGTCGCGATCTTCGCGAAAAAATGTATCGTTTGTATAACGGTCGCAATATGTCAGGCGAATTCTCTAACGTAGAGAATATTAAGCGCATTGCCGAGCTTCGTCGTCAAATTGCAAATCTTCTCGGTAGCGAAACATATGCTCAGCATAGCCTCAAACGCACAATGGCAGAAACACCCGAAGCTGTTTACAATCTTCTCGATCGCCTTCGTGATGCTTATCGTCCCGCTCTCGATGCTGAAATGGCTGAGTTGACTGCTTTTGCTTCGGAAGTTGAAGGTAAGCCTGTGAAAATTGAGCCTTGGGATTATTCGTACTATTCAAACAAACTTAAGGCTGCTAAGTATAGCTTCGACGAAGAAGAACTTCGCCCCTACTTCGAACTTGATAAAGTAGTTGATGGCGTCTTTGGCTTGGCTACACGTTTGTATGGCATCACTTTCACTCCGAACAGCAACATTGAAGTATATCACCCCGATGTTAAAGCATATGAAGTTAACGATGCTGATGGTAGTTATCTCGGTGTGCTTTATACCGATTTCTTCCCCCGTTCGACAAAGCGTCCCGGCGCTTGGATGACAGGCTTTAAGGATCAGTACATCACAGCCGAAGGCGTAAATTCGCGTCCTCACGTGTCTATTGTGATGAATTTCACAAAACCGACCGCCGGCAAGCCCTCACTTTTGACTCCTAATGAAGTAGAAACATTCTTGCACGAATTCGGACACTCACTTCATGGCCTTCTCGCCGATACAAAATATGCATCGCTTTCAGGCACTGCTGTTTATCGTGATTTCGTAGAATTGCCTTCGCAATTTAATGAAAATTACCTCACCGAACGCGAATTCCTTGACAGTTTCGCTCGTCACTATCAGACCGGTGAAGCAATTCCCGAAGAACTTGTAGAGCGTCTTGTTCGTTCACAGCAATATGGAGCGGCTTATGCTTGTCTGCGTCAGCTAAGCTTCGGTTACCTTGACATGGCATGGCACACTACAACAGCTCCTGTAGAAGATGCTGCTGCGTTTGAACGTAATGCTATTGAATCGGTACGCGTTTTTGATAACGTAGAAGAAACTATGGTTTCACCTCAGTTTAGTCATATTTTCTCAGGTGGTTACGCTGCCGGATATTATAGCTACAAGTGGGCAGAAGTTCTCGATGCAGATGCTTTTGCTTATTTCCAGGAAAAAGGCGTGTTTGATAAGGCCGCAGCCGAAAGTTTCCGCAATAATGTATTGTCACGCGGCGGAACAGAACACCCGGCAGAACTCTATCGTCGTTTCCGTGGTCAAGATCCCTCAATTGATGCACTCTTGCGTCGCGACGGTATTGTAGTGCCTAAAATCGCTCCTATGAACAAAGACTAATGATTAAACATTAGAATATATTAATCTCTCCTCACAAATGTCTCTCTTCGGAAATATCTATGTTGTCCCTTCGTCGGCATATGCTCATTATTATGCGAATCAACATAAAATTCGTCACATAATAGTGAGATTGCCGGCAGTGGCAGCTTTTATCGCCGGATTTTTCGATATGCGTTGGTGGTTGGTTGGCTTTATGTGGTTCATGCTGGCTATTCCTACAATGATAATGTTTGGGTGGTTTAGTCTGCTTACACGTCCAGATATGGTAGTGCGTATGCGACCGCAACGTTGCCATGTGTTTCACGATGGTACACTTGTTGTTCAATTCTTACCATTTGCAAGCCTTGACGAAGATGATAATAATGATTTGGAATCTGAAATTCCGGTGGATTATGTGACGATAAATAAAAAAGAAATAGAATCGATGGAAATAGGGTCTAAGTATATAAAGCTGTTATTAGTGCCACATTCTCGATTCGATATCCTTTTAATCCCTACAAACGTATTGACATCAGCCCAGAAAATGGCACTGTATGATTGACGATAAAAATCTATTCAATATAATTGCTAAAGCGCGCGAGCAATTATCACAGAACGATATTCTTGCTCTAATGGGTAGCTTGGGCACAGCTGCACAAATGACACAAGATTCTCGTGTGCAACAACGCGTTGAGGCGTTAGAAATGCGCTATGTCTATTTGTTGCGATTTATTGCCTTTAATAATGTTGATGGTGATAATGATATTGCAGATATACGCCAACAAGCAGCCACAATAATCAATCTATTAGAACAAAGTCGCCGCTCGCATACTGAAACACTTTACGGCGCTCAGTTGCGTTATCAAGCTCTTCGCCCTGAGGAGAATTTGGCGTCGTTGTTCAGTGATTATTTGTCAGAACAGTCTAGTCTTGCTGTTGATTCGATGGCGTTGACAAGTGCTCGATCTCGAGAAACGCTCGATAGATTGGCAGCGGATATCTTTAATAGAATTTGGACGTATGCCGACAATAATGCCGATGACGTTTCGCTTATTCATAGCATGTTGTTAGACAATGAAATTTTGATGCCGCATAGAATGATGTGGACACATGCTGTGGCGTTGGCTTATTCGGAAAATTTGTATGAAGATTTTGTATCGATGCTTGTCGATATTGTTTGTTCTTCAAAAGAATCTTCATTGCAACGATCGATAGCAATGGCATGGCTCGTAACATTTATTCCTCTTCAAGGAAAAGATACGAGCGTGTTGATGCCCGCTTTTATGCATGATGTAAAATTGTTGTCGGACATTTTGTATGCTTTCATTGATGATGTAAAAATGTATCGTAGCGACAATGGCGACAATTTGTCTTTCCTTGCTGAAATGAGTAATCGTTTATCATCGCTTGATAATTCGTCATTATCTCCGGAGGATATTTTGCAGTCGGAAGATTATGACAAGGTTACGAATTTTATCGAGGAGCAACGAACAAGTGTAGATTTCTTCTTTAAGACCATCGGGCGTCAGCGACATTTTTCGTTTTTTGCGACAATGGCAAATTGGTTTATACCCTTTGATGCCGGTCATAGCTCGTTGTGGCAAATTACAGATGGAGAAGGAGCTGTGTTGGCAGACATGGTGCAACGTATTCCTTCGATGGCGGATGGCGATAAGTATGCAATGATTTTATCGATGACGGAGATACCGCCATCGATGCGCGCTCAAGCGATGCAATCGATTGTAGATAGTCAGATGTCAATGATGCAACATCCGGAATATGAAGATGCTTTAAATCATGCCGAATCTTTCGATAATTCAAGCGTTAAGGTTGTGCAGATGTTGCGCCGTTTTGCAAAAGTATTTCCAAAAGCAGGGCAGTTTGCTATATCTGACAGTTGGAGCTATAAATTTTTTACAGACGCAACAGTGCTTGACCTATTGGCTATGGACGATCGTATTCGTCTTGCCGAGCATGCATATGCGTGCGAGCAATTTATGATTGTGTCTTTAATTATGCGACCGGTGTTCGATTGCCTTCTTTCGCAAGATTTGCATACTGATAATATCAATTTTCCTCTTGAACCGACAAGCCGGAATTTGGATTTGCTTTATAGCGTTGGCTTATCGGTGATGGAAGAAGATAAAGCTGCCGGTCTTAAGTTTTTGTATATCTATTTAAAGCTGTGTCCGTCTGATATTGATGCCGTTATAGAAACAGCAAATTTGTGTATCCGTGCCGGAGAGTATTCTTATGCTGCAGATATATTGTCGAAGTCGATGGAATTGCATCCGGACAATCTAGAACTGTTAGAACTGAGCGCTCAATTCGATTATGATCGCGGAGAGATTGCGGCGGCATTGCAAACTTCGCTCGTGATTGATTTTATGTCGGCAAATGATAAAAATAAAATTCGCATTTTCATGTGCTATTTTTATCTTGGCGAGTTTGATCTTGCCGAGCAGACATATGTTCAAATTGCGGAAGGTAAAGATGATGCAAATTTGATCTGTTCAAGAATCGCATTATTGTGGATGAGTGGTGAGCATAGCAAGGCAGTAGAGTGTGCTGTTGCTGAAGCTCGTAAAGATGATAATTTTGCAGACTTATTGAGCAACTTTGTGTCGCGCAAGGTGTCAAAAGCGGAGCTCATTAAAGAGCATGGCGGTTTTAAATCGCTTGCGCGCTTGGTAGATATTGTGCGATGTAGCTCGAAAAACTCTAAATATGCAAATATATTTAATTGAAAATCTTAAAACAAAAAAAATATGGTAATTCAACGTTGGCAATCTGTCCTATTGCTCTTGGCGGTAGTGTTCATGAGCATGTTTTGCGTAACACCCTACGCAATTCTTGAAGTGGCAAATGGCGTAACTTCGTCTTTCGAACCTGCAACTTCGCCCGTGTTTTTGATTCTTAATGTGGCTGTAGCTATACTTTTGCTTATTGATATTTTCTTGTTTAAGAATCTCAAATTGCAAATGCGTATAGCAAAAATGAATATCATACTCATTGTTGCGTCAATTATTTCGTTAGGAGTAATGTGTTATACAATGGTAACATCGGCCTCGTCTGATACATTTGAAATTACATATAGTGTGCTTTACATTGTTGCAGCGCTTCTATGTGCAATTTTTGCATTGCGTTTTATGCGTCGCGATCACAAATTGTTGTCAAGCTACGATCGTCTTCGCTGATAGATAAATTCTCTCCTCCAAAAATTTAATATCATGAAACTCTCTCTACCTTCACGTCGCGGTGGCGGTGAAAACGGCGTAGTAAATTTAGCGCCGCGTCAATGTGTGCTTATTGTTGGTGCCAATGGTGCCGGTAAAACGCGTTTCACCGCCGCTGTTGCTAAAAATCTTCGTCACCGCGCTTATCCGGTGAATGCCCTTGATGCTCTATATCGTCGAGCAGAACGCAATTCAGACCTCCCGGAGCCGATTAAGAAAATACTAAGTCCCGCTGTCGTTGCCATGTATGCCGATGGTAATGCAACAACGTTAGAGTTGCTGTTGGCGCAATTGATGAACGACGAGATGCTTAATTTGATTGCATATAAATTAGCTCTTGTCGACAGCGATAACGTAAAGTTAAAAGCAACGCGGCTCGATAAGGTGATTGAGCTGTGGCAAGATGTGTTCCCGGGGAATAGAGTGTTAATAGATTCGGGTAAGATTCTATTTACTCGAGGAATAGATCCTGATTCATACTCATCGTTGCGCTTGTCTGACGGCGAACGCGCGGTGTTGTATTATGTAGCCGCGGTGTTATATGCACCTGAAAAGTCGGTGATATTTGTTGATGCTCCTGAAATTTTCTTGCATCCATCCATAACGGCGTCGTTATGGAATCGCCTAGAGGCTTGTCGTTCGGATTGTACATTCTGTTACACAACGCACGACACCGAGTTTGCTTCGTCGCGTAACGGTGCGCCTGTAGTGTGGGTGCGTGATTGTGACCTTGTTACAAATACGTGGGATTATGACATTTTGCCTGCTAAGTCGGGGATGACTACGGAGCTTTATATGACATTAATCGGTGCTCGAAAGCCGGTGATGTTTATTGAAGGTGATAGCGAACGCTCTATTGATGCTAAATTGTATCCGCTAATTTTTCCGGATTATAATGTTAAGTCTTTGGGTAGCTGTAATAAGGTAATAGAAGCGACACGCACATTCAACGATTTGTCGACATTCCATAAAATGGATTCGTGTGGCATAGTTGACAGAGACCGCCGAGATGATGCAGAAGTGGACTATTTGCGTCGCAAGAAAATTATGGTGCCCGATGTCGCTGAAATTGAGAATATGCTTTTAATCGAAGAAGTTGTTGCAACGATGGCGGAAGTTCGAGGAGCAGATGCTAAACGCGTCGTGAGCAAGGTTAAGCGAGCTGTGCTATCGTTGTTCCGTGCCGAACTCGAACAGCAAGCGTTGATGCACACGCGCCATCGCGTTAAGAGAACGATGGAATATCGCGTTGATGCTCGTTCTGCGGATATTGATGCGTTCGATGAGCATTTGCATCAACTGTTGCATGATATTAACCCTCGTGAAATATATCGTGGTTTTCTCGATACTTTCCAATCTTATCTTGATAGATCTGATTACAGAGCCGTTCTTCGTGTATTTAATCAGAAGTCGATGTTGATTGGTTGTAATGTAGCCCAATTGTGTGGTTATAATAACAAATATGAATATGTCGATGGCATATTGGATACATTGCGCACCGATACTCCAGCAGCAGCTCGTATCCGCGCCGCTGTCCGGCACTCTTTAACAGGCGAGTAATAACACAATAACATAAAAAGTAAAGCCCCGACTCTCGCGCCGGGGCTTTGTTATGAGGTTTTGTATGTTATCGGACTTATTTGATAAGGAAATTTTTACAAACTCGGTATAATTCGCCGATAATAATAACAGGTGATGTTGAAAGAATTATTATAGCCCAATCGATAGCGCTGAGAGGGGTAACGTTGAAGAATTTGCCACAGAAGTTTACGATTAATATTTGTCCAAACGCAATTACTGTAGCTATTATTAAGAATCCGTTGCAATCTTTGAAGTGGAATGCCGAACGGTTTGTTGCAAAAGCGCGAGCGTTGAACATGTTCCAAAATTGTAAGAATACGAAAGTAGAGAAGAAGAACGCTTTTTCGTAATCTGTAAGAGCTGTGGCGGTGTCGTATATCATTGAATTACCCAAGTCCGCAAGGCTGTTTATTGGAGTGTGTTCAAAATAGTAGAGTAGGGCAAATAAAACGATAGTGAATAAAATGCCTGTTCCGATAATAAGCTCGCCCATAGCTTTATTTATAATAAACGCTTTGCGGTTGCGAGGTCTTTCGCTCATTACGCTAGCTGTGGGAGGTAAAGATGCCAATGCCATAGCAGCAAAAGTGTCCATAATAAGGTTTACCCACAACATTTGAGTGACAGTTAGCGGCGAGTCCATGCCGAGGAACGCTCCGGCAAGCACAATGAGACAAGCAACAACGTTTACTGTCATTTGGAATAGGATGAAACGTTGAATGTTACGGTACAAAGAACGTCCCCACATGACAGCACGGCCGATAGACGTGAATGAGTTATCGATAATGGTAATGTCTGACGCTTCTTTTGCAACAGAAGTTCCATCGCCCATAGATAAGCCAACTTGAGCGGCTTTGAGAGCAGGAGCGTCATTAGTGCCGTCGCCTGTTACAGCAACGACTTCTCCATGATATTGCAAAGCTTCAACGAGGCGTTTTTTATCCAAAGGACGAGCGCGAGCAATAATTTTCAAATCGCAGACGCGTTTGCGTAATTCCTCGTCGCTCATTTCTGCAATTTCAGGGCCCATGATGATGTTTGCGTCACCATCGACGTCGTCATTCCATAGTCCGATTTGGCGTCCTATTTCGCGTGCTGTAGCGGGCGTGTCTCCTGTTACGACTTTGACATTAATGCCGGCATCAAGCACTTCGCTAACGGCTTGCGGTACATCTGCACGAACGGGGTCGCTAATAGCAGCGATGCCAATGAAGATCAGACCGTTAGTGTTCAAGGCGCCGTCGGAAATAACTTTTTCGTCGGGTTTGAGTTCTTGATAGGCGAATCCGAGGGTGCGCATCGCTTGCGATTGGTAAGAGAGTAGTTGTGCGTCGATTTCTTCTTTAGAAACGTCAGCAGAGCTATTGCACATTCCGTACACGATTTCGGGTGCGCCTTTAACGTAGAGTATGCTGCGGTTGTCGTTTGTCTTGATGACAGTAGCCATAAATTTGCGTTCGGTGTTGAACGGCAATTCATCGACAACGTTTACATTTTCCTTGAGAGTTCTGTAATCAATGCCACGGCTATGCAACCAAAGAAGCAAGGCGCCTTCTGTCGGGTTGCCAAGAACTTGAGGACGTTCTCCGGCAAGGTCTAACTGTGCTGTGGAATTTACTGCGATGCCTTCGTCAACGATGTGTTGCGATATGTTACCGTAAAGGCAAACATCGGCTACTTGCATTTGATTCTGAGTGAGTGTGCCTGTTTTGTCGGTGCATATTACTGTTGTTGCGCCCATTGTTTCGCAAGCATGAAGTTTGCGAACCAAATTATTGGTTTTAAGCATACGGCGCATAGAGTAGGCGAGGGCTAGGGTTACTGCCATAGGCAAACCTTCGGGGATAGATACTACAATTAAGGTTACTGCAACCATTAATGTTTTAAGAAGGTATGCGATAAACTCAACCCATTGGAAGCTAGAATTGTGAGTGAAATACATAGCAACGCGGCCGATGATGATAAGCGCTGCAACGACGTAGCTACCAATTGTAATCCAATGTCCTAAACGCGAAAGTTGTTCGTCGAGAGGTGTTTTTGTGCTATTGTCAAGCTGAGCAGCAACGAACACTTTTCCATTTTCGGTAGCGTCTCCAACAGCTTCAACTTTCATAATACCATGCCCTTCCATAACCTTGGTTCCACGCATAACGTGGTCGGTAGGGAATGTAGCGTCGGGATCGGCTTGTGAGGGATCTGCGCTTTTGAGGCACAATGGTTCGCCGGTGAGGGTGCTTTCGTCGACATTAAGACTTGTCGATTCTAACAAGACACCGTCGGCAGGTATCTCTTGACCGGTGTTGAGAAGGACAATATCGCCGACAACAACATCGCTCTTGGGGATAGACATTGCGTTGCTGTTGCGGATAACGTCGATGGGTTCGCAGTCGTTTACTTGGTTTAGAATAGCGAATTCGCGTTCGGCTTTTTGTTCGAAAATAAAAGCTAAACCTGTTGCTAAAATGATAGCAGCAAAAATTCCGACAGGTTCAAAAAAGACTATAGGGCCTTCGTTCAAACCCCAAAATTCGTAGCATGCAATACAAACAGAAAGAAGTCCTGCTACAAGAAGAATGACAATAAGAGGATCTTTAAATTTCTCTAAGAAAAGTCGCCACATAGACGGTCTGGCGGGAGGTGTGAGCACGTTCGTACCATGAGCGGCACGACTGGCTTGTACCTCGGTGTCGGTAAGGCCGGTGTAGTGATGTGTTGTTGCCATTGGTTTATTTGATATTAAAATAATACGCTCGGAGGGAGCGTATTATGCATATTATTCAACGTAAAGTACGAGTCCTTTAAGATACTCACCCTCAGGATGATAAATATTTATAGGATGGTCTGACGGTTGCGTGAGTTGGTGTAATATTCTAACACGACGACGGCTTTGTGCAGCTGCCGAGAATACTGCAAGACGGAATTGTTCTTTGCTTACCGCTTGCGAGCATGAGAATGTGAAAAGAATACCACCGGGGGCAATTTTTTCAAAAGCACGCGCGTTGAGTCGGCGATAGCCTTGGAGTGCATTGTGAAGTGCGCTTCGATGTTTCGCGAATGCCGGTGGGTCGAGGATGATGAGGTCATGCTCGCCTACTGCCATATTGTCGAGATATTTGAATGCGTCAACAGCGATGGCGCTGTGTTTGTCGCAGCCGGGGAAGTTTAGCTCAACGTTGGCATCGGTGAGTGAAATAGCTTTTGCCGACGAGTCGACAGAAACGACTTTACGAGCACCGCCTTGGAGCGCATATACCGAGAAACCGCCGGTGTAGCAGAACATATTCAAGACTGAACGACCGTGGCTGTATTTGCCTACAAGTGAACGGTTGTCACGTTGGTCGACAAAGAAACCGGTTTTTTGACCTTTAAGCCAATCGACGCGGAAAGCAAGTCCGTTTTCAAGTGCGGTATCTCCGATGTATGACCCGATGATATAGTCGTTTTGTGCGTCGAGATGTGCTTTGTAGGGAAGGGTGGTCTCTGATTTATAATATACACTTTGAATTCCTAGTTCGGGAATAGCAACGAGGGCTTCGGCAATAGCTTGGCGAGCGAAGTGCATACCGGGCGAGTGCGCTTGCATTACTGCGGTAGCACCGTAGACATCGACTACCAATCCGGGCAAGAAGTCGCCTTCACCATGAACAAGACGGAAAGCAGTGGTGCTTTCGTTAGGAAGGCCCAAGGCGCGGCGCATAGCAGCGGCTTGTTGTAAACGGCGGGCGTAGAAATCGTTGTCGATAACTTCTTCGGCATCAAAGGTTAGCATACGCACTGCGATGCTACCGATTTGGAAGTGTCCGGTGCCTATAATTCTGCCGTCAGAAGCGGCAATTTGTACGAGGTCGCCTTCTTCGATGCCATCTTTTTCGACATCAGGCATGCGTGTAAGTGCTCCGGAGAATACCCACGGATGGAAACGATCGAGGGAGTCCTCTTTCCCTCGTTTAAGGCGTAATATTGGTAGTGCCATTGTTATTTTATAAAGAAGCGATATATATCGTTGCCGTTAGCGTATAGCAACAGAAGAAGCAAGAATACGAATCCGGCAGTGTTTGCTATTTCCAGGAATTTGTCTGAGGGGCGACGGCGTGTTGCCATTTCAACTAATAGGAATAATGTATGTCCGCCATCAAGACCGGGAATGGGGATGATGTTCATTATGGCTAGGATAATTGACAAGAAAGCAGTGATTTGCCAGAATCCGTACCAATTCCAGTGAGAGGGGAATAGGTCGCCGAGAGTACCGAATCCACCAAGGCTTTGTGCGCCGTCTTTGGTGAATATCAAGCCGAGGGAAGATACATAGTTTGATAGTTGTGTTGTGCCGATTTCCCAACCGCGTGGTATAGACTCGAGGAAATTGTACTTAACCATGTGGTGGTCGAAAATTTCGTAGGGGCTCAGCATTTGTATGCCTATTTTGCCACCATCGGAAATATTAACAGTAACAACTGTGTCGGTGCTATTATCGCGTGCAATTTTCATTTCAACGCGTTGACCTTTATATTTTTGTAGAGTAGGTATGAATTCTGAGATAGAGGGCACAGTGTCATTGCCGACTGTTAAAATGTGATCGCCAACCTTAATGCCACCTTCAGCAGCCGGGTCTCCAGGTAAGGCTTTGGCAACATATACAGGAACGCGCATTGACATTGGAATGTAGTTGTTGCCTTTTGCTACGAGCTTGCGGAGCAATGTGTCTGAAATAATGATATTTTCTTCTACACCGTTGCGAATTACCCCAACGTTAGCACCGGGCTGGAGCATATCCCATTGAATAGAATAGTCGGTAGCTTCAAGCGGTTTGCCGTTGAGAGATGTTAAGATATCGCCATTTTGGAAGCCTACTTCGATAAGTTCCGGTGCAAAGTCCATGCCTTCTGTCATTGCTTGGAAGGGAACTACGTCATCGCCCCAATGGAAAGCTATGCCGATATAAATGCAAATTGCTAATATAAAATTGAAAGTAACACCACCGATCATTACGAATAAACGTTGCCAAGCGGGTTTGGAACGGAACTCCCAGTTTTGGGGTTCGGATTCGAGGGTTGAGGCATCTTTAGTTTCGTCAATCATGCCGGCAATGTCGCAATATCCGCCAAGAGGAACCCATCCAAGACCGTAAATAGTATCGCGCCAAGTCGGTTTGCTGTCAGGTCCGGCGGGATGTTCTTTGCCTAGACGGAGTGTTGCAAGGGCTTTGGGGTTGCCGTCTTTGTCATTGCTGGCAATTATTTCGAGTGTGCCTTTGCGTGGATTGTAGCGCAGTAGGGAGAAGGAGGGATTAAAGAATAGGTAAAAACGATTTACTTTAACGCCGAATAGACGTGCAAATAAATAGTGTCCGAATTCGTGTATAGTCACAAGAATGACCAGTGCAAGCATTAGTTGCGCGGCCTTTATTAGTATATCCATTAGTTATTATTTGGCGAGTTTTGAAATTATTTCAGTTGCTTTTGCTCGTGCTTCAATATTAGTGGCAATATAGTCATCAAGGATAGGATCGCTGATGAAAGGAACACGTTCGAGAGTTTCAATAATGGTGCTATATATATCGTTGAAACCAATTCTGTCGTGTAAGAAAGCGTCGACGGCGATTTCGTTAGCGGCATTAATGACGCAAGCACAGTTGCCACGACGTTCGAGAGCGGTGTGGGCGAGTGTTAAGCACGGGAAGCGTTCTGTGTCGGGTTGCTCAAATGTGAGATTTGCCATATTAGCAAGAGAGAGCGGCTCGGAAGCTTCAGACAAGCGGCTATGCGCGCCAAGGGCGTATGCTATGGGTAAACGCATATCCGGAATGCCGAGTTGTGCTTTGATAGCACCGTCGTTAAATTCTACCATCGAGTGTACGATTGATTGAGGATGAACAACGGCTTCGATTCTTGACGGCTCGATGTTGAATAAGTGGTGCGCCTCTATAATTTCGAAAGCTTTGTTTAGCATCGATGCCGAGTCGATTGTAATTTTGTTGCCCATGCTCCAATTTGGATGTTTGAGGGCATCGGCAGATGTGGCTTTGGAAATTTGTTCGGCAGTCCATGTTCTGAAAGGACCACCGGAGGCGGTTATGAGAAGTCGTCGTATACTGCTGCGATCTTCACCTACGAGGCATTGTGCTATGGCGCTGTGCTCGGAGTCGATAGGGTAGAGCGTGCTTTTTGACGTCGCGAGAAGGCGGTTTACTAAGTCGCCCGCAACGACGAGGGTTTCTTTATTCGCCAAGGCAATGTCTTTACCGGCTTGTATTGCGTTGATAGTTGGCACGAGGCCGCTGTATCCGACAGTGGCTGTAACAACAATGTCAATATCGTCTCCGATAACTGCTTCGGCTAAGGCTTGATCTCCGGCAGCGGTAGATATACCTAATGGCGATAGTGCTTCGCGTAGTTGTGGCAACAAAGTCTCTTTGCCAATAACGACAAGACGAGGACGGAATTCTTTTGCAATGGCGATAAGGTCGTCAACGCGGCTTCCGGCAGTGGCTACTTTGAGGCTGTATAATTCGGGGTGACGACGTAATATATCAATAGTTTGACGGCCGATAGAACCGGTCGCTCCTAATAATGCTATTCGTTTTGATTGGTCCAACATGGTGTGGTACTGAATATTCTTCGCAAAAATACGAAAATAATCTCATATTGCTTGTTCTTACAATGTCAAAATACCATAAAAGCCCGACTATAAAGTCGAGCTTATGTAAAAAGTGTTGTATAGAATGAACTTAGCTGATATAAACCGACACTAAACGAGCTTTGCCGGATATGTTTACAGATGGCATTGAGGCTGGAATAAGTGCCGTAGAACCTTTTGGAAGCGGTGTTATTCTGCCATAAGCGTCTGTAAGATTCACGTCACCTCCGATATTTACGAGGATTGTGAAAGAGTCGTGGCGCTTTGTGTCGAGAACTAAAGAACCGTCAACAGCGAATGTCGATGCAGTGAAGTAGGGACAATCTATAATAGTGCGTTCGTTACTGTCGGCAAAGTCGATATGTCGCACCGCGTGAGTGTACGGGTGGAAGTCAAGCGCAGCGAGGGCTTCTTCGATGTGAAGCTCGCGTTGGCGTCCTTTGGCGTCGGTGCGGTGGTAGTCGTATAAACGATAGGTAACGTCGCTTGTTTGTTGAATTTCAAGGACTAAGTTGCCTTTGCCTAAACTATGAACGCAACCGGCGGGCAAGTAAAAGACATCACCGGGATGTGTTGCGTGGCTTTGTAACAAGTCTAAGAGAGTGACATCCTTAATGTGGTCGCGCACTTTTGTGGCATCGCAATGGTCAGCGAAGCCGGCGTATAGCATTGCTCCGGGAGTGTTTTCGAGTGTTACCCACATTTCGGTTTTTCCACGGCTGCCATGGCGGGTTGTGGCAATGTCATCGCCGGGGTGTACTTGTACTGACAGAAAATCTTGGGCGTCGATAAACTTTACTAATAAGGGAAACTCATTGCCGAAACGTTGTGCCAAACGTTTTCCGAGAATGTCGACACTATTAGTATTCATAATGTCGCATAGTGGAAGGCCGGTAAAAGGAGGAGTTTTGGCAACAGATTGTCGTTCGGGCAGTGCCGAGAGTTCCCAACTCTCGCCAATGTCAGATAAGCCCGCGTCGAGTCCTTTAAAACCTGCAATACGCGTGCCGCCCCAAAGAACCTGTTTGAGGACCGGATAGAATGTTAGTATAGGTATTGTATGGGCGGTATTGTTCATATTCGTGTGGTGGGGAAAACCCAAAGTCGCTACAAAATTAGTGCTTTTTGCTCGTATATAAAAACTTCGTTGATAAAAAGACGAAATTTATGGGGATAAAATGCCATTTTTGTATCAAAATGGTCATGAAATAGGTATTATCCCTAGGTTGTTACTTGCAAAACTCTAAAGCATATAAAGAGACCGAATCAAACTGAAACGGTCTCTTTTGTTGGTTTGCTTTTAGTTTTTATTGCTGTTCGAGTTCGTAGTAAGGAATGTCTTCGAGACGAACGTTGAAGCGCAAATTAGAGAAAGGCAGAACAGCGCCCGAGCCTTGTTTATTGTAGCCTAATTCGTAGGGAACGATTATTTGCGCGGTGTCGCCACAACGCATTTGTGCCAATGCGGCTATCCAACCGGGAATCATTTCGTTAAGTTTGCAACGATAGATTCCTTTTGCTCCATATGCTGTAAGATTATTTGATGAGTCTACGGCAGTTTCGTTGTAAAGATGCAACTGATAGCGGACGTCAATTGTGCTTGTGCTTAATGGAGATAAGTTGCCTTCGGTTTCCGAACGATCGTTAAACCAATGGATAAGTACAAAGCTATTGGTGCTCCATTCGGGAACGACCTTAGTGTAATAAGGTGTGCCGTCTTCGTTGAGAAGAGCCATTTGTTCATTTAACCAAGCGTTGTTGGTTTCACGCCAGATGGCGTATTCTTCCCATGTGTTGACATCGTCGTCGCTACTGCAAGCGAAAACAATGAGTGATAATAATACAGCTATAAAGGGTAATTTCTTCATTATTAGAAAGATACTTTAGGAGCGCTTGCGGCAGCTTCGTCGGCTTTGAATTGAGGCTTGGTTTGGAAATCAAAGATTGATGCCCAAATATTAGCCGGGAAGCGACGTACGCTTACATTGTATTCTTTTACAACATCGGTGTAGCGTCCGCGTTCGGTAGCAATGCGATTTTCTGTGCCTTCAAGGACGGTTTGCAAATTGTTAAACTGCTCATTGGCTTTGAGTTCGGGGTAAGCTTCGTGAACGGCGTTAACATATAAGCTAAGAGCGCTTTTAAGGCGGTTTTGCGCGGCGGTATAGTCTTCAAATGCTTGAGCGTTAGAAGGTGTTGCACCATCTTCGAGGCTGCGTGCTTCGTTGTAGGCATCTGAAAGTCCGGCGCGGGCTTTGGTTACATTCTCAAATGTGCTGCTTTCGTGTTCGGCATAGCCTTTGACTACTTCTACCATATTGGGAATGAGGTCCATGCGTCGTTGGTATTGTACTTCTACTTTAGCCCATGCTTGTTCTACTTCTTGATCGAGGGTGACCATAGAGTTGTAGCTGTTGCGTCCGCTAACAAATAGTGCAATAACAACAACGGCAATTACGCCTAGGATTATGTATTTTTTCATAACCTTGTAAGAGTGAGAGGTTTTAGTCTTTAACGAAGTTTGCGAAGGAGTGAGGCAAGGCTTACGCGGTCGTGGATGAGGCGATGGAGGTCATCGATAGACACGCGTGTTTGTTCCATAGAGTCACGTTCGCGGAGAGTTACGGTGTTATCTTCGAGTGTCTGGTGGTCAACGGTGATACAATAGGGTGTACCGATGGCGTCTTGACGACGATAACGTTTGCCGATAGCGTCTTTTTCTTCGTAGTGTGTAGCGAAGTCGAATTTGAGTTCGTCAACGATTTCGCGAGCTTTTTCGGGAAGACCGTCTTTGCGTACAAGGGGAAGAACGGCGCATTTAACGGGGGCTAAGGGGGCGGGCAAGTGGAGTACAACTCGTGTTTCGCCATTGGGAAGAGCTTCTTCTTCGTAGCTTGAGCAGAGAACACTAAGGAACATACGGTCAACACCGATTGAGGTTTCGATAACGTAGGGGGTGTAGTGTTCGTTTGTTGTGGGGTCGAAATATTCGATTTTCTTGCCTGAGAATTTTTGGTGCTGCGACAAGTCGAAGTTGGTACGAGAGTGAATACCTTCAACTTCTTTGAAGCCGAAAGGCATTTGGAATTCGATGTCGGTAGCTGCGTTTGCGTAGTGAGCGAGTTTTTCGTGATCGTGGTAACGATATTTTTCGTCGCCCATACCAAGGGCTTTGTGCCATTTAAGACGCCATTCTTTCCACTGCTTGAACCATTCGAGTTCTTCGCCGGGACGAACGAAGAATTGCATTTCCATTTGTTCGAATTCGCGCATACGGAAAATGAACTGACGTGCTACAATTTCGTTACGGAATGCTTTGCCAATCTGAGCGATACCGAAGGGAATACGCATACGGCCGGTCTTCTGTACGTTAAGGTAGTTTACGAAGATGCCTTGTGCGGTTTCGGGGCGAAGGTATACAGACATAGCGCCATCTGCTGTTGAACCCATTTCTGTTTTGAACATGAGGTTGAACTGGCGAACTTCTGTCCAGTTGCGTGTGCCGGAGATGGGGCAAACGATTTCTTCGTCGAGGATGATCTGACGTAGGCCTTCGAGGTCGTTGGCGTTCATGGCGTCAGAGAAGCGCTGGTGTAGCGCGTCGCGATGTTCCTGGAGCTCTATTACGCGGCCGTTTGTGGCGCGGAATTGTGCTTCGTCAAAGCTTTCGCCAAAGCGTTTTGCGGCTTTTGCAATTTCTTTGTCGATCTTTTCGTCGATTTTTGCTATTTGATCTTCAATGAGGACGTCGGCGCGGTAGCGTTTTTTGCTATCGCGGTTGTCGATCAATGGGTCATTGAAGGCATCAACGTGGCCTGATGCTTTCCAGATAGTAGGATGCATGAAGATGGCAGAGTCGATACCTACAATGTTATCATGGAGGAGCGTCATTGCGTCCCACCAGTAGCGTTTGATGTTATTTTTGAGCTCTACACCGTTTTGTCCATAGTCGTAAACGGCTGACAATCCATCATATATCTCGCTTGATGGGAAAACGAAACCGTATTCTTTTGCGTGTGATACGATTTTTTTGAAGACGTCGTCTTGTTGTGCCATTGTATGTTGTATTTTTCTGTTTCTGTTGGTTAATGTGTATTTAGGTGCAAAGGTACGCAATTAGAAGCAAATAGCACCATTAACGAACTTAAAAAACTATAATTCCGCAATTAGAAGTTGGCGGGATTGTCGTTAGATTCGGGGTCGAAGATTGCATTTAGTATACGAGCGAGTCGCAAGCCGCCACGCATTAATTGCTGTTCGATGGTATAGCTCCAATCTGCAATTTGATTGTAGCTTATGTTGCAGTTTTCGGGGAAGTAGTTGTAAACGCGAGTTGCAATTTCGTAGGTCTGGCATGCCCAGTCGTCGATATTGCCAGCGATTTCGATTGCTTCTTGTTCGGGCTTGAGACGGTCGATTTGCTGTTGCCATTCGGTATAGCTCCAGGCGTGTGCCGAGTTGAGAAGTGATGAGTCCCAAACAGAGTGCAGGTTGGCACCGCGATTGAAATAGCGAACGGAAACTTTATTGCCTCCGAGGTCTGATAGGTGTCCCATATGCATGGGTTGATGCATATCGCCAACGGTGTGGATTAATATTTTTAGCGCCAATACCTTCTGGTCGCGAGTTGATATGGTGTCGTAAAGTACTTTGATTTGTTCGCGAGTAGCTGTAACAACATCGCCACGCGGATTTAAAGGTGTTTGGCTATATTCTACGCCCTCGTCGATGTTTTTGTAATGCCAAGTTTTGGAGTAGGCGTATTCCGGAGTGTTGCTGGCGTTGTCGAGCCAGTTAGCCCAATAAACGGGTGAATAACCGTCGAGAAGACTTGAAACGGAATCAGCTGTGGCTTGAGTGAAGTGACATTCAGCAATCCAAGCAACAGTGTCGTGGCCTTTTTGTCCCCATGCCCAGCCTTGTAGAGCGATGAATAGTCCGAGAAGAGATGATATTTGACGTTTTAATGTAATCATATTAAAAGTAAGCATATTAATGATGTAGTTGTAAAATACGACAACGCGCAGCTCCCCTTTCGAGGTGCGGCGCGTTGCGCTTTAAGATTGAGCTAAAGTCAGATGCTTAAGCTTTTGCGTCGACAACGGGGACGACGTTGATGAAGCGGCGACCATTGCGACCTTCGGTGAAGGTTACTGTACCGTTAACGAGTGCATAGAGGGTGTGGTCACGACCTATGCCTACGTTAAGACCGGGATGGTGCTGTGTGCCACGCTGACGCTTGATGATATTGCCTGCTTTTGCAAACTGACCACCAAAAATCTTTACTCCGAGTCGTTTGCTTTCCGACTCACGGCCGTTCTTTGAACTACCGACGCCTTTTTTATGTGCCATGGGTTGAGTTTCGTGTGTTAAAGGTGGAACAATTAATTAGGCGATGATGTCTTTAATCACCACTTTTGTGAAGTACTGACGGTGACCGTTCAAACGACGATAACCTTTGCGGCGCTTTTTCTTGAAAACGAGCACCTTGTCACCCTTAACGAGTGATTTTTCTACTTCACATACTACTTTTGCGCCCTCTACGAGGGGTGCACCTACTTTGACGTTGCCGTCTACATCGGCCAAAAGCACGCGATCAAATTCTACGCTGTCACCATCCTTTACGTTTTCGCCAAGGAAGTGTACATAGAGGTAGTGATCCTTTTCGGCTTTGAACTGCTGGCCCTGAATTTCTACAATTACGTACATTTATGTTATTGTAATCAGTTAAGCCGCTGAGGCGAAGTCTTTTATATCGTTAAGACTTACTTGATTAAGCCTATTGCGGAAAATCAAGTGCAAAGGTACGCTTTTTTGCTGAATTACCAAAATATTTCTAGGAATTATATTGCTGTAATTGAAATATTTGATGGATTTTAACAATTGGCAACCTTTGACGTTTTTTTGCTAGGATTGAGAAATGAAATGATGTCTGTCTGTGACAGATATAAAAAGGCCCTCCTTTGTGGTGGCAAAGGAGGGCCGGAGGGGGAAGTGTTATTCTTCGTTTAGAATTTCAAGCATCTTGATAGCAGATAGCGGAATACGAGTGCCGGGGCCGAAGATGGCGGCTACGCCGGCTTTGTATAGGAAGTCGTAGTCCTGGGCAGGGATAACGCCACCAGCGGTTACGAGAATGTCTTCTCGGCCAAGTTTTTTGAGCTCGGCAATAACCTGGGGAATGAGTGTTTTATGACCTGCTGCCAATGATGAAACGCCAAGGATGTGAACGTCGTTTTCTACAGCCATACGCGCTGCTTCTGCAGGAGTTTGGAAGAGCGGGCCCATGTCGACGTCGAAGCCGCAGTCGGCATAGCCGGTAGCTACAACCTTTGCTCCGCGGTCGTGACCGTCTTGTCCCATCTTGGCTATCATGATACGTGGCTGACGTCCTTCGCGTTTTGCGAATTCTTCGCACATTTCTTGTGCGCGGTGGAAGTCGGGATCTTGTTGTGTTTCGCTTGAGTACACGCCTGAGATTGTTTTAATTACAGCTTTATAACGTCCGACAACTTCTTCGCAAGCATCGGAGATTTCACCGAGGGTGGCACGTAGACCGGCTGCTTTTACTGCAAGGTCGAGCAAGTTGCCTTCTTTGGTGCGTACGCATTCGGTGATTGCTTTGAGTGCTTCTTGTACTTTTGCTTCGTCGCGGTGTGCTTTGACGTCTTTTAGACGTTCAATTTGTTCGCGGCGCACTTCGGTGTTGTCGATTTCGAGGATGTCGATAGGATCTTCGTGGTCGAGGCGATATTTGTTGATACCAACGATTGTTTGACGTCCTGAGTCGATGCGGGCTTGTGTGCGGGCTGATGCTTCTTCGATGCGGAGTTTGGGAAGGCCGGTTTCGATAGCTTTAGCCATACCACCGAGTTTTTCAATTTCTTGAATGTGTTCCCATGCACGATGTGCGATTTCGTTGGTGAGAGCTTCGACGTAGTAGCTACCGCCCCAAGGATCGATTGCTCGTGTAACTTGTGTTTCTTCTTGGATGTAAATCTGTGTGTTACGAGCAATACGAGCAGAGAAGTCTGTCGGAAGTGCGATTGCTTCGTCGAGAGCGTTGGTGTGCAAACTTTGTGTGTGACCGAGTGCGGCACCCATTGCTTCGATACAAGTACGGCCGACGTTGTTGAAGGGGTCTTGTTCGGTGAGTGACCATCCGGATGTCTGTGAGTGGGTGCGCAAAGCCAACGATTTGGGGTTTTTGGGATTGAATTGTTTTACAATCTTAGCCCACAACATACGAGCGGCGCGCATTTTTGCTACTTCCATGAAGTAGTTCATGCCGATTGCCCAGAAGAACGATAGGCGAGGAGCGAAAGCATCGATATCCATGCCTGCGTTAACACCTGCGCGGAGGTATTCGAGACCATCGGCGAGGGTATATGCCAACTCAATGTCGCAAGTCGCACCGGCTTCTTGCATGTGGTAGCCGGAGATTGAGATTGAGTTGAATTTGGGCATATTCTGTGAGGTGTACTCGAAGATGTCGGCAATGATACGCATTGAGAATTCCGGCGGATAAATATATGTGTTACGCACCATGAATTCTTTAAGAATATCATTTTGGATAGTACCGGCCATTTCGTCGAGTTTGGCTCCTTGTTCAAGACCTGCATTGATGTAGAATGCAAGAACAGGAAGCACGGCACCATTCATTGTCATCGAGACTGACATTTTATTCAATGGAATACCATCGAAAAGAACTTTCATGTCTTCGATAGAGCATATAGATACACCGGCTTTACCAACGTCACCAACAACGCGTTCGTGGTCGGCGTCGTAGCCACGGTGTGTTGCAAGGTCGAATGCTACAGAAAGACCTTTTTGGCCTGATGCGAGGTTGCGACGATAGAAGGCGTTAGACTCGGCTGCTGTCGAGAATCCGGCATATTGGCGAATTGTCCAAGGACGAAGAGGGTACATTGCGCTGTACGGGCCACGAAGGAAGGGCGGAATACCGCTCATGAAGTTGAGGTGTTCAAGACCTTCAAGGTCATCCTTTGTATATACGGGCTTTACCGGTATGCGCTCGGGAGTGGTCCAATCTTCCACCGCCTGTGCTGCGGGCTTGGGGCCGCACTGCCCCGAGCATATGTCGATGTTTTTGAAATCGGGTTTCATATCTTTGGGGCTTTATTTGTTGAGAAGTCGTTTGTTAAAGTCGCGCAATGTGTCGAGAACGTTGCAACGTACGTGAACATAGTCGTTTATGCCGACTGCTTTAAGGTCGTCGGTGCATGCTGGAGCGCCGGCAACAACAAATTCGGCACGGCCGTTGAGGTATTTAAATGCTTCGGGGGCGAGGGTAGCGTACTCGTCGTCAGATGAGCAGAGAACGATTACGTCTGCGCCTTGTTCGAGAGCGGCGTCAACACCTTGTTCGACTGTTTCAAAACCGAGGTTGTCGATTATTTCATATCCGGCACAACCAAAGAAGTTTGTTGAGAACTGAGCTCGTGCCAAACGCATTGCAAGGTTGCCAATGGTGAGCATGAATACCTTCGGACGCTTTGCGGCTGCTTCGGTTGCCAAACGCAATTCTTCAAAGTCGGTAGCTGCTCGCTTCATTGAAAGGGCGTTAGGACCTTTTTCGGTGCCACAGCAGCATTTGCATCCAACGGCTTCGATTTTGTTATCGGCCTTTTCGTTGATGTTGGGATATTGGTTTGTGCCAAGGAGAATTTCTTTGCGGCGAGCAACATCGGTATGGCGCTTTGCGCATGCTTCGTTAACGGCTGCTTGTACTTTGCCTTCGCCTACAGCGTTGAAGAATCCGCCTTCGTCAACTGTTGCTAGGAATAGTTTCCAACCTTCGTTGGCAATGGCAACAGTGAGTGTTTCAACATAGTAGCTACCACCTGCGGGGTCGACTACCTTGTCCATGTGGCTTTCTTCTTTTAATAGGAATTGCTGATTGCGAGCAATGCGTTCTGAGAATGCGTCGGGACGTTTGTATGGTACGTCGAACGGAGTTGTTACGATTGAGTCAACGCCGGCAACGCATGCCGAGAATGTTTCGGTTTGACTACGAAGAAGGTTTACGTGTGCGTCGAATACTGTCTGGTTGAAACGCGATGTGCTTGCACATACCATCATCTTGGCAGCGCAAGTGCAGGTGGGTTTGTATTGTTCAACAATCTGAGCCCACAACATTCGTGCAGCACGGAATTTCGCAATTTCCATAAAGAAGTTTGACGATACGCACATATTGAATTTTATGCGATTTGCAACTTCATTGATGTCGCGTCCGGCTTCGGTTAACAAGGTGAGCCATTCAGCGCCCCATGCTAGGGCATATCCTAATTCTTCGTAAATATATGCGCCACCGTTGGCAAGAATTTCAGAGTCTACAGATAGACAACGCAATCCTTTTACAGATGCAACTGTATCAAGCAATGATGATGCCTCTTCTACGATAGCTGCGGTGTCAATTCCTTCAACACCATGCAAAAGTTGACGGCGGAGGGGATTGTAGTTGATTGAACCACGGAAGGTGTCGACAGCTCCGGCCTCGGTAATACATTCAATAAGGGCTTTGGCTACGTTGACGGCCTTTCCGGGGCAACAATTGAGGTTGATTTCTACCTTTGAAAGGTCTATGCCTTTGAGGAATGTTGCAACATCGGCTGGTTCGTTGACTTTGTAGCCAAGAGATGTTACACCTTTGGTGAGAACATCAAGTGCTTGTGCATTGGCTTCGGCTACGGTGTCTGCAACGATATTTTGGCGTGTGAGCCAATCATTGTCTGTGCGGGTGCCGCGTACATATGGATACTGTCCGGGGAGGGAGTCGGTGGTCTTGAAATCGGCGATATCTTCTGCTCGATACACCGGCTCTACATTAAATCCTTCATTGGTGCGCCATACTAATTTCTTATTGAAATCGGCACCTTTGAGGTCTGTCTCTACTTTGGCGCGCCATTCTTCATAGCTCACCGAAGGAAACATGTCGAATAATTTTTCTCTATTTTCTGCCATAAGAGTAATATATCGAAGTATATTATTTGTGTTTCTTATCGTATTATTTGATTCAAGGCATCTCCTTGTTTGGGAGACTTAGAACACCGCAAATGTAGTAAATATTTGTTCAATTGACAAAATTTATTCAACAAAAAGAAATTTAATTACTCAAAAATTGGCGTTAACAGAATATATGCCGTCGAAAATTGAAAGTTTTATTATTCAATTTAAGTATGGAACTATATGCAAGCAGTTAGACGTATAATGAAAATAATCGAATATCTTCATTTGAGATTGGATAAAGCGGTTCTTCAAACCACACCTAATTATTTCAATTCTTTTTTACATATAGTAGGTATGCACCATAGATATATAGTATAATCAAAAATCTTCAAATTTACCAGAATAGAGAAAACGATCATCAAACCAAATTTACGCTAATATAAACTAATAGTTTTGTTTAAATTCTGATAAAATTCCACATACTAATTCTACTTTATTCCACTATTAGAATACAATTCTCAATTATGCATTGTGTTTTATTAGGCAGAAATTTCGCCGATAAGTCTTTCGAAATCTTCATCGCTTTGGCCGTCGATAGCCACGCGGGCATAACCTTTGCGCAGGGATTCGGGTAATTTTTCAAGCACTTTATTCATTTGGCTGCGTCGGTTCTCGGTAACTTTTCCCCGCTCAATCGCGTCGATTCGGTCGGCTTGCGATTTGATAGCGTTTAAAAGAGCTTTGCCCCATGCAGGAGTATCGTCGTCGGGACCGTCGTTTTGTTCGGGTTCATTTTCGACCTTTACTCCGTCTTTGAGATTGTGCTTGGATTCGTAGTTTTTGATGGCTGTTTTCGAAGCTTCGTTTGCCCGGGCGTCGGCATAGCCATCGATGATTTGTTGAAGTGTTACATCCTCAACGGCGGATGTAATTTCATCTTCGTTTTTGATAGTTTTCGCGAGCTTTGTCGCTATCCTATCGAGTACTGACGCGGCTACTCCTTCGAACTTAGTCGCAAGCGCGTCTTGGATTTTCTTTTTCATGTGTAAACGTTTGGTTATGATGCGCAAATATAGTAATTTTAACGCAAATGTGTTTTTATTATAAACACTTTTTGTCCTCGGAATGTTCTTTGCTCCGAATTTTCGGAAAAACGCTGTAAAACGCAGATGAAATTTCGGGGAAAATCGCAGTTTTCTTGACTTTCTTGACTTTCTTGGTTTTTTCTT
>CAZFGV010000001.1:132695-152474 GCA_964518705.1 uncultured Bacteroides sp. | reverse complement strand
GTTACCTTCAGGGTTTGAAGGCTCGTCGCTAGAGCATGAGCAGAGGCCGAAGGCTGCCATGCCGGCGAATAAATAAGCTAATTTTTTCATAACTATTGTATTTTTTACTTGATTTCTTTCGTTAAGGGGTGTGTTATTGTAATACTGTGATGTGCGTCGATAATATCGAGAGATTGTATATACGCGTCTGCTTGTTGTATACCGGCATCTCGAGCGGAGCTGAAATACTGCCGTGCAATTTTTCTGTCGCCACGACGAGCAGCGAGAACACCACGTGCGAAGTCTGCTTGGGGGGAGCGACCGGCACGAAGGAGGTGGCTCTGAGCGGTGTCATAGTCACCGTCGAGCATTGCGGCATTGGCGGCGTTGAGGTTTAGCATAGGGTCGTCGGGATATACCTCGACAGCACGTCGCATAACGGCGAGATATTCGTCAGAGCCTTCGCGGTATTGCGCTGCTATGGTGTAGAAATCGACAGGACGGAGACGTGTTGCGTCGGTGGCATAGACGCGGTTGAGTTCGTCGAGGCTGGTGTATACTCGGAGCTGATAGCGGACGGTATAGTCAGAGTGGCGCAGCCAAGGGTAAATTTCTTTGAGGATAACTTTATAGTCTGCCGGAAAACGACGTTTGATGGTTGCGTCTTTAGTGTCTGGGTCTAGCGGCGAGGCAATGATGTCGAGAATTTCGGCACGGTGTTCGATGTTGAAGTCGAGGGAGTCGGCGACATAGTTTTTAAGCCCTTGCCAGTCTTCGGGTTCGTAAGAGTTGGAGACGATACTGTCGGGGAAGCTATACAGGTCGCGAACATAATGGCTCAGCGTTGCGGTACGTCCTTGAGCGAGGCGAACGTTGTTAGCATACGAACCTTCTGGCGAAGCGAAGCCTTTGATGCTGATACCGACAATAGTAGCGTCGGGGTCTTCGCGAACAAGGTCGATGCTTTTTGTAATTTTAGCGATCTCGCGACGGTTAAGCATATAGTCCGGTCTGAGGTCGGTTTTGTTGACAACGAAAGAAACAAAAGCACGGCCTTCGATGTTACGCGTTACAGGAGCGGCGTCGACAGATGGAGAATAGACATATATGTCGGCGAGCTGCGGGAGAGTTCTGTCGATAATAGCCAGCTCGGTAGCGCCATGGTCCGACGCGCCTTTAACGATGTCGGGCATATTGCAGCATGTAGCGGCATCTTGGCGCAGTTCGATGGAGCTACGGTCCATCCACGGTTCGAGGGGTAGGGTTTTTGCTATTGTAACAACTCCCGGTGTTCCGGCACGGTAGATGTTGGTGTCGGTGCGGTCAATTTCGCCGCGGCGGAGGTGGTAGAAGTATCTGTTACGTCCGCAAAGAACGATATTGTCCAGAGCGATAGAGTCGTTAGACGTTGAGCTGTAAATTACGGGGGTAAGGATTAGCTCGGCATCGCGTTTGAGGTCGTAGTCTTCGGGAGAAATTTCGATGTTAACCGTAATGGTGCTATCGATGTCGTTGATAGCGGCGTTGATATTAAAAACAGCCGCGTCGGGGTTGATGTTAGCTGCTGACGCCGAGGCGCTAATGGCAGTCAATAAGAGGAGAAACTTACGCATATAGTTCGGCATTGTCAGAAAGAGTAAATGAGGTTAACGGCAGCTTTTGTGGGACCGACATAGTTGTGCGGTTTGTCGGATTCGAGTTTTTTACCGCAATCTTGGCAGTTGAAAATGTCGCTGCGAGTGTAAATCCAACCAAAACCGATTTCGGCTTCGATGTTCCAGTGACGCGATATCGGCCAGCTATAACCGTAAGCAACGCCAGCGCCTATCATCCAGCCTTGGTAGCGTTTGTCGGAAAGTTTGCTGAAATCTGTACCGAGGAATTTTATGCCGTTGTCGAGGTTTCCGAAGTTGTATTGTCCTCCGATGAGGTGAAAACCGACGAAATGGCCCATAAAGGCGTTACAAAACCAGTAACGAGCTTCGGGTTGGAGCATCCATTGTTTCCATCTGTGGTCGTTGACAGACCAAGCGTTGATCGAGCCGGAGAGGTCGAAAGTCCATTTTGGAGCTAATGCCACTTCAGCGCCTACTGTAGGGGTTAGAAGGGCGTCGTAGAGAAGGTTTGTCTTGAGGGCAACGTCTTGGGCGCGGAGAGTCGGGAACATGGTGAGACTCATCATCAGCGCTAAGAACGTGCGGAGGAGTACGTTTTGTCGTTTGGCGTTTTTCATCTGTGATGAAATGTCGGTTTTCCGTGAGGAGGTTTAGGTTATAGTTCAATACACTTGTTCAAGAGTTGTATCCGCTTTAGTTTAAATTTAGACGACGAGCGGGGTGGGCGCTATCGTCGTATCTAACAAATTCGTAAGGCCCAAAACAGGCTGCAGATTTCGCAAGGTTGAGATTAGGACAATCGTCAACGTTTTGTAGATTTCGTAATCTTGCTTTAGTGTTATTTGACTATTGAATTGTTTGCGGGTGCAAAGATAAATGATTTTGAGAAATAAAAAATAACATTTTTTCACCCCCCCCGAAAATTTAACTCACATTAACACTCTACATGACAAAAAGTTAGCGGAATTGTTCGCAATATATTGGGTTTTAGATAAATTAACACACATTGTGTTCTTTCCGCCGTTGTAGTTTTCATTCTTCCACGGGCAGCATTTTTGACGTTTCCCGAGCTATTTACCACACGGAACTTTGGGAGTTTAACTATACCGATTCGAAATATCCTGCAGTCAAATTATTACGGATCAAAGGAAGCATCGTAAACTATCAGTATTAACTCTTCGTCACTCAAATTAGTAGCTTATTGTTCCATTGCGGAGATTTGAGAGCGTAGTGCGGGGGTGGGAGTGATGGCATATGCTCGGCGGAGGAGGTCCAACGCCTCGGCACTATCAGTGTCAGCAATAAGATGCGCCAAAGCCACCAACGCCGCAACATTCTGAGAATCAATCTCCAACACACGCCGCCATGTTACCTCGGCAGAATCTTTATCGCCACAATAAAGATAGCCCCACGCCAACGAATTCAGCACAGCAAGGTCGTTAGGATTCGCCTTTAGCAACGACATAGCAAAACGCACCATCGCGGTGCCATCATGACGCTTGGTGCTGAACGACAAAAGACGCGACATCAGCGGACGATGCAAATAAGGACGTGCGAGCGCAAAACGCTCAATGACAGCGACATAATCCGCCCTCCTACCCTGCTCACCCAAAAGGTGTTCAAGACTGTCGAGCATAGGCACCAAAGGCGTTGCAGCCAGCAGAGCGCGGTCAAAAGCGAAGTCCACGCCACTAGTGTCAGCACGCATAATGCCGGCAGTGATAAGACGCGCATTCGCACCCGCATCATTACGGGCGCTGTCAGTGACCATACCATAAAGCGCTTGGGCACTCAGCCAGTGCGCCGCGTCATAGGCACGGCGGGCTCGGAGATCAAGAATTGTCGGACTGGTGGCGCTGGAAATTAAAGAGGTTATGAATAATAAAAAAGATAATAACAATCGCATAATCAATACTTAAACGAACTACCCCCCAAGAACTCACGCAGCAAGCTCGTTGACGGAATCAGAGCCGAATCTATAGGCGTAAAATAGCTCAAGAACTTGCGCAGACGGTATGCTTCGGCATATTCGGGCACATCCGTAGGCACCGACCGCAGCACATTTTCGGCATAGTCGCGCATAACGGCGAGTTCGTAAATCAGCGACGAATTAAACATCGCGTCGGCATTTTCTTGATAAGGGAAAATCCACTTCTCCTCACCGCGACGGACGCTGGGCCAACGGCGGATAGTACTCTCCGCCGACGTACCGCGATATTTGTGGTCGCGTATAATGCGGCGTAACAGGCGGTTATCTGTCGTAGGCACCCAGTTGTGGTCGTCGAGTGACAGTGTTGTCAGCGCCGACACATACACGCGATATTTCATCGCTTCGGGGATATGAGCTGTCAGTTCGGGATTAAGACCGTGAATACCCTCGATGAGCAAAATCGAGCCTTCGCCAAGACGCAATTTATTGCCACGGTATTCGCGTTCTCCCGTCTCGAAATTATATGTCGGCAGCTCTACCTCCTTACCGGCGAGAATATCGTTAAGATCAGCGTTAAATTGCGCCAAATCAAGGGCATACAGCGACTCATAGTCATAATCACCCGAACTGTCGCGCGGAGTACGGTCGCGATTGACGAAATAGTCGTCAAGCGAAATCATTTGCGGCTTTAACAGATTGGTGGTGAGCTGAATAGCAAGACGTTTTGTTGTCGTAGTCTTACCCGACGACGAAGGTCCTGAAATAAGCACTATACGCGCCCCGCCATTGTTATAACGCTCCGTGATGTCATCGCTGATATGGGCGAGCGCCTTCTCGTGGAGAGCCTCGGCAGTGTTGATAAGGTCGGCGACACGTTTATGGGTAACGTAATCGTTAAGTTCGCCGGCATTGCGCACGCCGATGATGGAATTAAAGCGCAAATAATCCGTAAACGCCTGATACATTTTACTTTGCTCAATCTGCATCGCCGGTTTGTCGGGGTGTGCAGGGTCGAAAGGCAAGAGCAAAAAGCCCATTTTGTACGGCACGATGTCAAAAACATCGATATGGCGTGTCGACGGTGCGAGAACGCCGTAATAGCTATCTACAACGCCGTCAAGGCTGTAATATGTTGTGTAAAGATTGCGTAAAGTCTTATGTAATAGCGCGTTCGATTTGTGATTATTATCTTCGAACAGCTTTATAACATTCGGAGTCAACTCCTCGTGACGCACGAAGGGCAAATCGGCAAGCACCAACTTTTGCATCTCGTTTTTGAGCTTGTTCGTAAAATCGGCGTCAAGGGCGTCCATACCCTTAATTCTGCCATAAAAACCGTGAGCGATAGAATGTTCGAAAATCACCTCGCCCTTGCCCAAACGCTGCAAGGCAACATATAGCAACATACAAAGCGAACGGGTATACACACGCGGACCCGAGCCTTGTGTACGGCTCTGAAATTCAATCGTTTTAGGACGATAGATAGCAAATCCCAAGCCTTCGGTTTTGTTATTGACACGGCAGCAGATAGGATCAAAGCCGAGGTCTGTTTTGAGGCTTTCAGCTATATTAGCGAGCGTGGTGCCACCTTCGATTTCGATGTGGCGGTCGAGGTTGCGGCAGTAGATTTTTATGGACATATCAGGAGAGTTGAAAAAAGGTTAGCCCTTATGCAAGAGCGATTTAAAGAATTTTTTAAGACGACGTTTTCGGCTGAGCGCGTTCTGTTTTTTGCGGAAGGCGTCGAGAGCCATATCGACGAGCGCCGGGTCGCCGTTAATGTCGGCATAGTGTTTTGCGAGGACCTTTATGCCGTCGATAGTGTCGAGGACGGCGCCGAAATTCATCATCAGCACACGGCGGTCGGTGATGTCGAAGTCCATGCGGTTAATGTCGATGAGCGCGAAATGATATTCGCCGTCGACGATGCGCCATAGCACATTGCCCATCGACAGGTCCTTCATCAGTATATTTTTCTTGTGTAATTCGGTTATGAAAAGTGCGAGGTGGCGGGCAAAACCCTCGAAATCAGGCATTTGCTCCACTTTTCTGAGGTCATTCCAGCCGTGATAGGCAAGGCAGACATAATAAGTGCGGTCGAGGTGCGCAGGGCTGTGACATACCACTTGGCAAACAGGGTCGGGAGTATCGATGCCCAACTCTTTGAGTCTGTGAGCGTTAAGCCAGGCGCGACGAGCTTTGGGGATGCGTACTGTGGTGTAAATCAAACCCTTAATAAAGCCCGGAATACGATAAGATTTGATACAATATTTATCGTCGGCGGTGAAAGCCACTTTGTTGCGGCGGCCGTCGTAAATTAATTTGGCATCGGCGGGCATACCCGAAGCGGCGAGGGCGTTCGCCAAGTCGGCAGCGTCGGCGTAAGTATTGTTGAAATCTATATCGATAGTCATTGTTTATCAGCGTCTTGAGCGATTTGACGAGCGGTGCGATAGGCTTCGAGAGTTGCTTTGAAGCGGGCGCGTGCAATAGCCTTTCCGGCAACGCCGTCGAGGAAAGCACGTTGCCTAAAGTGGCACGCCAAGAAAGAAGCCGTAGCTCGCAACCAGTGCATAGGAGTAGGAGCGTTGATACCGGCAGCCGCCATCACGCGACCACGCATACGAGCGTTACGTAACTCTTTGTATTCCAGCTCGGCAGCACTATTGCAGCGATAATGTTGCAGGTCGCCGTTAATTTTATGCGGCATCACACCGGCAGGGTGACTTAGACGTTCGCCAACGTCGAGCAAATCCCACGACGCATAGCGCTTGTCAAACAAACGCGTTTGCCACACCGGCTCCATTCCGGAATGGCGCACAGGCTGTCCGCAAATAAAATTAACAACGCGGAACGAGTACATTCTGTGCTCGAAACCGCGTTGTTTTAGCTTTATAATATTGTCTCTGAGATCATTAGAAAGCACTTCGTCGGCATCAATCGAAAGCACATACGCACCATGCGCCAACGAAGCGGCATATTGTCTTTGCGACCCGAATCCCCCAAAAGGCCTCAGCGTCACCAAGGCGCCATAGCGGCGGCAAATTTCCACGGTGGCATCGGTAGAGTGGGAGTCGACAACAACAATCTCATCGGCAACGCCGATGAGAGAGTTGAGACAGCGCTCTATATTGGCGCTTTCATTATGCGTTATGATTGTTGCCGAGATGTACATAGCTCAGAATCAATCCATTTCGAGGTCTTCACCAACGATTTCGTGCCAAGGCAGACCGTTAGCGGCAATCTGTTCCAAGAAGGGATCGGGATCGAACTCTTCGACGTTATGAACGCCGGGTTTGTTCCATTTGCCGGTGAGGAACATCATAGCACCTACCATAGCGGGAACACCGGTAGTGTAGCTTACAGCTTGCATTCCGGTTTCCTTGTATGCTTCTTCGTGAGAGCAGTTGTTGTAGATGTAATAAGTGAGGTCCTTACCGTCTTTGCCCTTACCGGAGATACGGCAACCGATAGAAGTTTCGCCGTGGTAGTTTTCGCCGAGGTCCTGAGGATTGGGGAGGACGGCTTTGAGGAACTGAAGAGGTACGATCTTGGTGCCGTTGTAATCAACTTCGTCGATACGAGCCATGCCGATATCCTGAATTACACGCAAGTGTGTAAGGTATTCCTGACCGAAAGTCATCCAGAAACGAGCCTGGCGGATGGTGGGATAGTTGATTACCAACGATTCGAGCTCTTCGTGGAAAAGAAGATATGATTCACGGGGACCGATGTTGGGGTATGTAAGTGAGCGGTGGAATTCGAGGGGCTTGGTTGTTACCCATTCACCGTCTTTCCAATAACGGCCGTTTTGAGTGATTTCGCGAATGTTGATTTCGGGGTTGAAGTTTGTAGCGAAAGCCTTGCCATGGTTACCGGCGTTGCAGTCAACGATGTCGAGGGTCTGCATTTCCGAGAACCAGTGTTTTGCTGCATAAGCGGTAAATACGCCAGACACACCGGGGTCGAAACCGCAACCGAGGATAGCGGTAAGACCGGCTTGTTCAAAACGTTCGCGGTAAGCCCACTGCCATGAGTATTCGAAGTGAGCAACATCGCGAGGTTCGTAGTTGGCGGTGTCGAGGTAGTTTACGCCACACTTCAAGCACGCTTCCATGATGGTAAGGTCCTGATACGGAAGCGCTACGTTGATAACCATGTCGGGTTTGTGACGGTTGAAGAGTTCAACGAGTTCGTCTACCGAGTCGGCATCTACGGCATCGGCGCTAACGCCTTCGCGACCGATTTTGTCGGCCAATGCTTGACATTTAGCACGAGTGCGCGAAACAATTACAATTTCCGAAAAAACTTCGGGATGCTGGGCGCACTTGTGAGCCACTACTGTGCCCACGCCACCGGCGCCGATAATAATCACTTTTGCCATTATTTGTTGCTGTTGATTTGTTTAGATATTTCGGCGTGACGTCGCTTGTCGAGAGCGATAGCCACGAAAGTGAGTATGCCTAAAAATATAGTTAGGAGTGTTGTTGTGCCTAAGAGGAGGTTTGCGAACGCTCCGGCTTGCGCTGTTCCAAGGCCGTAGATGCCTAAGGAGAATATCACCGCCCACTGCCAAGGTCCGATGCCGCCGTTAGACGGAACGCCCATGCTGATGCTGCTGATAACAAAGGTTACAAAGGTTACCTGGATACCATAGTCGTCGAGCAACGCGCGGGTGAAGGGGAAGGCGTGGAAGGCGAGATACATTTGGAAGGAGTAGCCGAACCAGATACCGACAGTGAGAAGCAACCAAAGCCCTTTGCCGTTCATCGACATTATGCCGGCAAAGCCTTGCCAAAGGTCTTTAGCAGCGCTTTGTATGCGCACGATAAGGGCATTTTGCGTCTTTGCCTTTAACAACGCCCATAGTGCAGCTATCGCCGCCACAGCGGCAGCCCATAGCCACGGCGACGCCAACATATGACCGATAGTGGCATAAAACGCACCGTTTGACTCCAAGAAGCTCACGATAGCGGCGCGCGCCACCATGAAAGCACCGAGGGTCATTAGCAGCACAGCCACTGTGTCAGACAAGCGGTCTGCCATCATCGAGCCGAAAATAGTAGTGAACGGCGATTTCTGACGCTCGGCAATGTATCCGCAACGCCATATTTCGCCCAAACGAGGAAAAACGAGGTTGACGGCGTAGGTGCCAAAGACGCTGAATATCAGCGCACTCTTGGGAGGGGTGATACCTAAAGCTTTTAGTTGTATTCCCCAACGGTAAGCGCGGCTCACCTGTGCAAGGATAGCGAACAAGCATCCGAACGCGAGCCAACGGTAGTCGCACTGTTGGCTCATGATTGTAAGCATCTCGTTAAAGTCGATACCGGTAAACAATAAGTAGCACAGCCCCACGCTGATAACGAGGGGAATGACAAACTTTAATGCGTGTCCGACGATGCTTTTACCGGTCATAGTGCTTGTTTATTACGACCCCATCGTACGCAACAACTCGTCATTGTCGAGCGTGCGTTCCATGCGGTCTTTGATAAATTCCATTGCTTCGATAGAGTTGCGGTCAGAAAGGAATCGGCGCAAGATCCACATACGATT
This sequence comes from uncultured Bacteroides sp., assembly GCA_964518705.1. GTDB lineage: Bacteria > Bacteroidota > Bacteroidia > Bacteroidales > Muribaculaceae > CAG-873. The sequence goes on along the minus strand of CAZFGV010000001.1, from coordinate 143,393 downwards.
GAGGGTGTCGGAACGTAGGAGCAAGTCATCGCGACGTGTGCTCGATGCCATGATGTCAACGGCAGGGAAGATACGTTTATTAGATAGCTTGCGGTCGAGCTGCAATTCCATATTGCCGGTGCCTTTGAATTCTTCGAAGATAACTTCATCCATCTTCGAACTTGTTTCGGTGAGGGCAGTAGCAATGATAGTAAGCGAGCCACCGCCTTCGATATTACGGGCAGCACCGAAGAAGCGTTTGGGCTTTTGGAGCGCATTGGCATCTACACCACCCGACAAAATTTTACCTGACGCAGGCGCCACGGTGTTATATGCTCGCGCGAGGCGGGTAATAGAGTCTAGGAGAACGACAACATCATGACCGCATTCAACGAGGCGCTTGGCTTTTTCGAGGACGATGCCGGCGATTTTAACATGGCGCTCTGCGGGTTCGTCGAAGGTCGATGCGATAACTTCGGCGTTAACGCTACGCTGCATATCGGTAACTTCTTCAGGACGTTCGTCGATAAGAAGAATAATGATGTATGTTTCGGGGTGATTTTCGGCAATAGCGTTGGCGATATCCTTGAGAAGGATAGTTTTACCGGTCTTCGGCGGCGCTACGATAAGACCGCGTTGACCTTTGCCTATCGGCGCAAACATATCAACAACGCGTGTTGACAACGAGCACGAGCGGCCGCTTGTAAGGTCGAATTTTTCGTCGGGGAAGAGGGGGGTAAGATGCTCGAATGCTACACGATCGCGAATAAATTCGAGCGAACGGCCGTTAACACTGAGAACGTTTGTCAACGGGAAATATTTTTCACCTTCGCGAGGAGCGCGTATCGTTGCTTCTACAACGTCGCCCATGCGGAGACCGAAGGCCTTGATTTGGGGCATGGTGACATAAATGTCATCCGGAGACGGAAGGTAGTTAAAGTCGGCAGAACGTAGGAAGCCAAAACCTTCGGGCACGATTTCGAGAACGCCGGTAGCTTGTAAGATGCCATCGAATTCATAACGCGGCATACGAGGCTGTTGCAGCTGATTCTGTCGATTCTTTTTGTTCTTTTTGCCTTGAGGCATCGGCGCTTGGTCGCCGTTATTCTGATTGTTATTTTGGTTATTGTCTTTGTCACGACGGCCTCCGGGGACGAATTTACGACTTTCGGCGCGTGGGAAGAATTCAGCGAGAGCGCTGTCGTTACCGGGAGCGAATTTAGAACGTTTAGGTTCTTCGTGAGCCGCCTCGGGGCTTGCTTCGGGAGCTGCTGCTTCGGGGGCGGGGGCTTTTTCTTGTGTCGGCTCGGGTTGTTTAACTTCCTGCACTTCTGGAGCCGCGGCTTCGGCAGCAACGGGCTCTGCGGCTACCGGCTGTTCTACGGATTTAACTTTCGGAGGACGGCCACGGCGTTTACGTTCTACATTAACGGGGGCATTGTCGGCAGCAGCCACAGGTGCTGCTGGTGCATTATCAACAGCCTCGGCGGGAGCAGTCTCTGCCTGCACCGATGAGCTTGCCTTAGCAGCGGGAGCGCTTTCTTCCTTTTTCTTGCGACCGCGACGTTTAGGGGTGTCGGCAGGTTTTGAAGCGGCTTTTGCTGCTGCTTCATTTTCGGCTTGTTGGTCTAAAATACTATAGACGAGCGCGTCGCGGTTTGCTAAATCAATTTTCTTAAATCCCATATTCTCGGCAACGGCTTTTAGATCCGCGTCGGGCATATCGGTTAATTGAGCTTTACTATACATACGTTATGGTAGCTAAATGCAGTGGAAGTCCGTTCCGGACAAAGGAGAAAATAATCGTGGTTTTTGAGGAAGCGGAGCGACCCTTACGTTCGCAATTAGGCATCTTCCCTATTGCGGCGATGCCTAGGAAAAGGATATTGTTGTCTGATAAATTGTAGGAAAAATGAGTGCTAAAGGCGCAGCCACGCACCTTTTTTCGCTTGCAAAGATAATAATTATTTTTTTATTACAACAAAAACACCAAAAACTTTGTGCAACATATAAAATTTTTAGCCTACTTTTTTTATTTTTTGTAACTTTGTTGCGCTATGTCAAAACCGATTCAGAAACTAGTCAACATTTGGAGACAATATAAGGTTAATCACGATATGCCACTACGGCTTGAATTTATCGTGTCGGACTATTGTAATCTGAACTGTCGAGGTTGCACGCATTATTCACCCTTAGCGCCTAAGGAGTTTTGTCGGCTTGACATTCTCGAAGCGTCGATGTCGCATCTCGGAACGGTGTGTAAGGATGGTATTGATGCTGTGTATCTTATCGGCGGAGAGACCTTGCTATATCCGCAGCTGGTCGAGGCTATGTATCTGCTCCGAAAGTTTTTTCCTAATACCAAGGCTCATATTTTCACTAATGGATTGGCATTGCCGACCATGGCTGACGAGTTTTGGACGGCGGCAAAATGTTTAGATTTTATTATTTCAATCACTAAATATCCTATACATTTCGACTACGACGCCATTATTGAGCTATGCAAGAACAAAGACGTTGTTTACGAAATATTTAGCGAAAGAAACGAGGCGAATTCTTTTTTCCGTTTTGCCCTCGACCCGCACAAACGACAAAATCCGTATTTGTCTCATTTCAGATGCTATAACCGCGGATGCGTTTCGGTGGTTGACGACAAAATATATCCTTGCTCTATCAGCGCGTGCGTGCGGCACCTTAACAATGCGTGCGGCACTAATTTTGAACACCTTGCCGGAGATTGGATATATGTGCGCGACATACGCAGATGTGCAGATATTCTTAACCTCCGCGACAAGCCCGTGCCGTTTTGTCGATATTGCATTAATCCGCCAATGCCGATAGAATATGCCATTTCGCAACGCTCTGCCGACGAATGGGTTGACAATTAATTTTTTTTACAGCAATGCAAACAGTACTTTTTCATTCAACAATATTCGGGCCGATACATTCTCGCCGTTTGGGTACGTCGTTGGGTATTAATCTTATGCCTGACGATGGCAAAATTTGTTCGTTTGACTGCCTTTATTGCGAGGCAGGCTTTAACGCCCAAGGCGGTGGAACAACCGGGTTGCCGTCTCGACAAAAAGTACACGATGATTTGGAAGCCAAACTGTGTGCCATGCTTTCTGCCGGCGAGTCGCTGGATGTTATTACATTCTCCGGCAACGGCGAGCCTACTTTACATCCCGATTTCGGCGGTGTGATTGACGACACTATCGCGCTGAGAGACAAATATTTCCCCAACGTAAAAATTTCGGTACTATCAAATGCCACTCGCATCGGACACGACAATATTGACAATGCGTTGCGACGTATCGACAACAATATTTTGAAACTCGACAGCGCCATCGCCGACACCGTAGCACAACTCGACCGCCCAGCCCCGGGGTACGACCTCGAACGTACTATCGATTACATCGCCGCTTTCGGCAAGCAAGCTATCGTGCAGACAATGATTTGCTGTGGCGAATACGAGGGCAAAACTATCGACAACAGCACCGACGCCGAAGTGACGGCGCTTATTGATGCATACCGACGCATTATGCCCGCTGAAATAATGCTGTATACCATTGACCGCCCTACACCGGCTACTTTATTGAAAAAAGTTAGCATTGAAAGACTTTGCGAGATTGCCGACCGTATAACGGCAGAAACAGGAATCCCGGTTCAAGTAGCAAAGTAACAAACATTTAGATACAAAAAGAAGCAGGCGAAATCGTCTGCTTCTTTTTTATATGTGTGGATGTATTATTCTTCAGTAGTAGCTTCTGCTTCAGCTTCTTTTTCTGCGAATTCGGTAACACCTGCAGAGATAAGGAGGTTATACCAGCTGAAAAGCTTCTTAATGTCAGAATCGTAAACCTGGTCGCGATCGAAATCGGGGAGGATAACGGCGAAATATTCGCGCAAAGCCTCTGATGTAGCATATGACTTAAGGTCGATAGCTTCGCCCTTGCGATCAGCATAAAGGCGGTCGAGGATTGCGGGGAGGGGTTCATCGCCATGGTCGGCATACATGGTGATGTCGGCTAGCGAGATAACTTTTTCGTGAGGATATGTGGGGGTGCGTTTGCCGTTAACGAGGGATTCAACGATAAGTGAATTCTTACCGCGGGTGAGGAGACGATAAAGACCCGGTTTGCCGGTGATGGCAATAATACCTTTTAACATCGTATGAGTTTTTTCTAGTTTTACAATAGTTTGCGATGGCAATTCTTTGAATGTATAAGCCTATTTTCGCTTTGTCTAATGTCTTATTGGACATCAACTCCGCAAAGTTAGTCATAAATTTCATTTCGCACAACTCACACTATCACAAAAACATATACCTTTTCTTTTTTTTACTTAAATTTATTGATTCATTTTTAATTGAGAATATTTATATTTGCAATATCTGAAATTAAGAGCTATGGCAACATACATATTTATGTGGAATCCTGCAATTTCTAGCTTTACGCGCGAAAGATATGTGCAGGAGTTCGAAATGGGTGCGTTTACAGATTGGAGCATTCGGGAGTATGAACACGTAAAACCGGGTGATGAATTTTATATGTTTATATGTGGTGATATTAATGCTCTCATTGCTTGGGGTAAGATAATGTCTTGGCCGTATAACGACGATGATTGGTCAAACCAGGGTAGAAAAAATATTCATTACGTCAACCTCAAAACCCTCGTTAGTGTTAATCCTTTTACCGCCGACTCTTTGTTGACGTCAGATTTTTTGGCTTCTGAAATGCCCGATTTTCAGTGGCATGGCGGTTCTGCCGGGAGATTATTGCCAAAAGATTATGCACAAAAGTTGAGGAAATTTTTTAAACAATACATCAAAAAGAATCCTCAATTGTTGCGCGAAAATGTGGGTTGGGACATCGACAGTGGCAATCGTATTCCTACAGAACTAATGGCGCAAATGCTTGATAGAGCTTTATATATCGTCGCAAATGGACATGAAGGTCAGCGTGACAAAACCGGGAAAGCATACTTTTTACACCCTATGCGCGTTGCTATGCGATGCAGCACCGACGAACAGCGCTTAGTAGCTTTGTTGCACGACATTATTGAAGACACTCGTTACACTGCAAAAGATTTGAGTTACTTATTCCCAAAAAATATTGTTAATGCCATTCTATCGGTAACAAATCGCGAGGGCGAAAGTTATGAGGCGTTTGTTGCTCGCGCTAAAAAAAATCCGATAGGACGGATTGTAAAACTTCACGACCTTGAAGACAACCTCGACGTTCTTCGGCTTACCGAACTCGACGACCGCATGATGGCACGCTACAACAAATACCTCCGCGCCCGTCGCATACTCCTGGAGGAATAAAATAATGCATTAAGAACCTTAAGGAATTAACCGCTAAATGATGCATAAATGTTATTACACCGGAGCAATGTTATCGGCGACCGGATTGTTTATGTTAGTGGGCGGGATATGGTGTTGCCGGGGCGGAGGTTGAGCGAGAATGCCGCTGATCGGCCCGTTGCTTCGCTATGATACTGAAAATGATACCGTTCCGCGCCCAATCCTGATATTTTAGCGCTAGCTCCGCCGGCCTCGAGTCCTTCGCCTCTGCCAACGGTAAGCCGCTCTTCGATAGTGACATCAAAACCGATTATTGTAACCGCCAAGCTATACGCCCCACTCTCGAGGACGCCTTCAAGGCCGCGGCGCAGCACGCTTATATCGCCATTATTTTCTACAGTAAAAACTATTTCCGGCTCTGTCGACGGTGCATCGAAAAGCAACTCGCCGCCGACGAGAATTTGTCGTGCCGCTCCTCGGCGTGCAGGTAATGCTGCAAAACCGATAACCGCCGCGGCGATAAATGCCGTAACTACATAAAATTCTACGGTATTAAATATCGACAACAGCATTATTTTTCTTTCTTAAGGTCTGCCACAATTTCGCGTGCCGTACGCGCTGCCGCGTCATCAGTTCCCAAAATGCGCTTAATATCTTCATAGCCTTTCATTTGCGCCTCACGTTCTGCAGAGCCTTGGCGCAACAAGGGTGCGAAAGTTGCCGACACTGACTCGGCGGTGCATAAGTGGAGCAACATCTCAGGAACAACGGCACGATCGGCGATAAGGTTGGGGAGCGACACAAATTTTACATCCAACACCTTCTTCATTAGCTCATAAGATATCTTAGAGCCGTTAGCGCGATAGCATACCACTTGCGGCACCCCGGCAATGGCAGCCTCCAATGTCGCCGTGCCGGATGTTACCAAAGCTCCGCTAACATGAGCAAAGACCTCGCACGCATTTTGTGCTTCTATAAGCGATATTTCACGACCGCCAATTATCGTATTATAATAATCAGCCTCTATCCCCGGCGCTTTTAGCACCACGGCTCGATATTGCGCAAAGGGATGGATAGCATCGAGCATGATTGGCAAATTATTGCGTATCTCGCCACGACGACTACCGGGCAACAGGGCTATGAGCGGGCGATCGCGGAGACCGTATTTTGCCAAGAAATCTTGACGTGGCTGTGCTGCTGCAAGGTCGGCGGTAATTTCTCCGACGGTAGGATTGCCAACATAATCGGCACTGTAACCATATCGTGCATAAAATTCCGGCTCGAAAGGCAATATGCAAAACACACGACGTACCAAACGGCGAATGTCGTGAACGCGCCACTTTTTCCATGCCCATATCTTCGGCGAGATATAATAGTAAACCGGAATACCCAACTTCGCCGCCGTCGCCGCTATCTTGAGGTTAAACGACGGATAGTCAATAAGAATCAAAGCATCCGACTGCGCCATAGCAAGGCCCTCTTTGGCGATAGTCATATTGCGGCGTATACGTCCTAAATTACGTAGCACCTCGCTAAAGCCCATATACGCCATTTCATTGATATGCACCAACGGTTTATGCCCCGCCGCTGACGACATTTTGTCGCCGCCGAGGAAACTAAAACGTGCTTCGGAGTCGATTGCTTTTAGTGCCTCGATAAGATGCGAGCCATGCAAGTCTCCGGACGCTTCTCCGGCTATGATGAAATATTTCATGTTTACTTTGTTCGTTTTGATTTAAAAAACTCCTGCATAATAGCGCGACATTCGTCTTCCCTAACGCCGTCAACGACAATAGCCCTCGGGTGAAAAGGCGTCACGCCGGGGCGCAACAATGTACTGTAACCGCGTTTAGGGTCACGAGCACCGATGACGATGCGTCCCAACTGGCTCCAACCTATCGCTCCGGCACACATTGGGCACGGCTCGACGGTGACATAGAGCGTACATCCGGGTAAATACTTGCCTCCCAGGGTTTGAGCGGCGGCGCTGATGGCGAGCATCTCGGCATGTGCTGTCACGTCGGACAAGCGTTCCGTTTGGTTGTGACCGCGCCCCAGCACTCGTTCGCCGGCAACGACAACGGCGCCGATAGGAATTTCCCCCTCGGCAGCGGCAGCTCGCGCTTCAGCGAGGGCGAGGCCCATGAAATATGCGTCGTCAAGCATTATGCAAGGTCGATTTTAAGGCCTTCATTTGCTGCCATCACCTCGCCGCTGAATTCTTCGGCTGCTTCGGCTGCCAAGGTCGACTCGGAGGTGATAGTCTTTGAATAATGACCGATTACAAGGCGTTTAGCGTCAACAAGCGTTGCCATTTTACCTGCCTGACGCGCCGTTGAATGACCTCGCGGAGCGGCTTTATACTCGCCGTCGTCGCCATAGGTCGCTTCGTGATACAACACATCCACGCCGCGGAGACTATCGGCTATCTCGGGGTAAAATGCCGTATCGGAGCAATAGGCATAGCTTGCCGCTTGGTCGGCGTCGGTGGTGAGTACGGCGTTGTCAATAACGCGTCCGTCGGGCAATACCAAGTCCGCTCCGGCTTTCAATTCGTTAAAAAGATAATACGGCACGTTATAGAAATCAACCATATCGCGGCGAATATGACGTAACTTATTGATTTCTTCAAACATATACCCCACACACGGCACGCGATGGTTTAGTTTGAACGCACGCACGCGGAGGTTGTTATCTTCGAACACAACGCCGGGGTTTTCGGGGTCGATAATATTGAATTTCAACGTATAAGGCCTGTCACGACACACCAAATTGAGCATATTACCCAGCACATTTGCACCTTCTTGGAAGGTATGCACCGTCACCGTGCCCTGCACATCGTGCAACGCCATCGTCGACAGCAAGCCCGGCAAGCCCAAGAAGTGGTCGCCATGGAGGTGCGACAAGAAAATATTATCAATTTTGGCAAACGATGCACCATAACGGCGCAACTGTTTCTGCGTACCCTCACCGCAGTCTATCAACATTGAGTGCTGACGATAGCACACCAATTGACCGCTCGGATTATGACGCAGTGTAGGCACGGCTGAGCCACAGCCTAATATTGTTACGTTGAAATATGACATAGCACAAAGTTAGCGATAATTTACACAATTTGCATCATTTACGACAAAAAAATCTGCTCGCATAAAAAATACAACCAAAGTGAATTGCCGGCACAACTTTATGCCTTACTATATTAAAGACAAAAAAGCACTCTCCGAATGAAGAGTGCTTTTGTATTGAGGGAATATTGTTTATCGGATATAAACCTTTGAAGTCTTATCGCCCTGGCGGCGGATAAAGATACCGTTAGTAGGTTCGTCTACGCGAACACCATGGAGGTTGAAATATTCAACAGCGCCATTGTTAGCTGCGCTCACATTGTCAACTCCGGTTGCTTCGCCTACATAGTGGAACAACACCTTGGGCTTAGATGTATTCAAATCTGATACTGTGATATTGTACGTCTTTTGGCCGGGAAGTGCAAAGCTATCAAAAATACCATACTCCGCCAAATTCCCGGAAATAGTACCGGGCGCATTGAGCTTAACATCGACAAGGTCGTCATTTTGACCTACTAAAGTTTTGTCACCGGCAAGTGGGGTGTATAGATAATAGTACTTAGCAAATTCGTAGGGAGTTTCAAAACTCTCAATAGCCGAATCATTGTCGGGATTTGCTGAGAAATATGCTTCGCCACAATGTAGCTGTGTTATTACACCATCAACTACGGGATTCTTAATTATATTATTACCGAAAATAACATCCGTAAACTCTGCTACACCATCAATAACATCGGCTGTGATATATGCCCGATAATAAGGTGAACTGTTGTTCGGATATGTAGTATAGTGCAAATTAAGTTTGGTGATAGCCGGAATTTCTAAAATTGTTACAAATGCTGATGCATATGATGCATAATATCTTTCTGTCATTTCTGTGTATGCCTCGAGACAGTAAGAACCAATACTCAACTTTTCGCCGGGGGTATATTCTTTACCATCCAAGAGGTAATGAATTTCTACATCCGAGTCTTTTTCGAATTTTGCATTGGGAAATTCTTCGTCGGGGTAAATTTCATAAGAACCTTTGTCGAAACTCAAGGTATTTGTGTAACGTTCGTCTGACGAGGGCACATAATTTACTTCGATTGTCTTAGCTTCCAACGTTCCGGTAAGCGTAAATAATATGCTGTTGTTGATATCATCACTTGAAGTGAACACTCCATTATTGATTGTTCCGTAGGCTTCTTCAACGCTTAATTTGTTAAGACCTGAGCCGGAGAATTTAATATCTGTAATTCGATAATTACTGGGCGCTGAAATGCGCATTTGAACTTTATTATATACTCGCCAAGTATAATTACCACTAGTACTTTCCCAAAGACGAGAACCATTACCTTCTCCCTTTATCGTTTCAATTGTTACTTTGCCATCATAATCTTGGAATGAATATCGATTGATACTTTCCGGTTGTTTTTCAATATAGTAATTGTTATCTGTCGTCGGAGTCATTGTGTAGACGGTTTTACCGTCTTCCGACAATTTGGTAAAGTCGAAGGTGGTAGTTTCGGGTTTGGTAGTAACAGTAACTGTCATTGACGATGTGGCATCCTTATATACGAAGCTATTCAAGTCTGCTGTAATAGTGGCAGTACCGGGGCCGAGAACAATAAATTTGGGAGCTTCTCTATCGACATACATTACTTGCAGCACTTCGGGCTTGTCAACGGTATATTCAACATAACTATAATCAAGGTCATAACCCTTCAATGAAGGTTTATATATTGCCGTTTCACCAAGGTAGATGGTTTCACTTTCTTTAGTAAAACCGAATTTGTCTTCGACGCTTCCTCGTTCTACTACAAAACATCCGGTTGCAATATCACTATCGGTCTTGCCTTCTTTCTTCGCTAATATATGCAAATACCATGTACCTTCTTCCCAAAGTTCTATACCGGATTCTGGACTATATGGAACTTTACTGTCGTTCATGTTCGGAGTTTCAAACATACTCATCATATAATAAATTGTAGCACCTTCGGTTGCACAATTTAAATGAATACGAGTATAGGGGAGATAAGTGCCGGGAGCTTCGACGAAGGTAGGTTTCTGAACCTTTGAGTCGTCAAGAACTTCAAGTTTGTAGCTTGCAGATGCTTCTTTATAGCAATCATTGCCGGCAAATGTTGCTGTGATGTTGGCTGTGCCGATGGCTAAAATGCTTACTTCACCGCTTACATTTACTGTTGCTACTTCTTCATTGTCAGACGAATATGTTACTGCAATGCCGTCGGTGGCTGTGAGAACGGGGAATTCAGGTGATTCTTCTGTGATGAGTACACTATATTCTTCCTTGTCATAAGAAAGACTTACTTCTGCCTTCTCTACGGTAACAGTAAATTCGGCACT
>CAZFGV010000001.1:33220-132595 GCA_964518705.1 uncultured Bacteroides sp. | reverse complement strand
TGTCATAAGAAAGACTTACTTCTGCCTTCTCTACGGTAACAGTAAATTCGGCACTTGTGTTTTTGTATGTTGTTGAAGTCCAAGTCGCTTTAACTTTCTGTGTACCTGCTTTGAGTACATTTAATTGAGCATCAACAACGCCGGCATCGCCTTGGGGTTCATATGTTATTGTTCCAAGGTCACTTGCACTAAATGTAGGAGCAATAGTTGTCTCGGGCGCATAAGTTTGGGTTATGTCATTAACAGTAACTGCTACCGATGCAGGATCATTTTCTATTGTATAGAGGCAAACTTCATTTCCGTCTGAGGCTTGGTACGAAGAAAAACGAACTCCGCCTGTCACATCGTTACATCTTATATGACGAGTTAAAGTATTTTCCCAAATTTTGCCGTCCTTTAAAGTAACTGTATTCGATTGATCTTCAAAAGATAAGTTTACGCTAGTCTTAACTGATAGATATTTTCCATCAGCATTTGTAATTGTGAAATTTTTGCCTGATTTTGCAATTTTCAAAATTGCAGCATTTGACGGAAGTGTTTCAATTTTTCCGTTTACAATGCTTACAGCATCACCGGCAAAACCTTTATTACTAGATTTTGTCGTTGACATTACCATTGACTTTTCAACGCATACGATAACGTACTCTTTTGAAAGATCAAGTTCACTGCCATCAGTAAAGTCAGCCTTTACATATGCCGCATGCGACACGCCTACTGACAGCACTGCAATCAGAAGTGTGAGTAAAAACTTTTTCATAAAAAAGGAGTTAAATATTTGATTATTGATTTTATACAGGATACAATCTGGTAGAGAATTGAGGAACAGGACTATACAATTGGTGTGATTCCAATTTACGATGCAAAACTAATAAAATTTCACCAATCTCCAAAATTTTTAACACCCAAAAAATATTATCATTCTCCATAGCCAACACTCTAGTACTCTGGCCAAACTCTAGCACTCTATTAAACTCCCATAGCCAACGACTATGGTTCTTTGGCCAAAATCCCCAAAGTATCGCTCTAGAACTCCGGCAAAACTCCGGAGCGACGCCCAAAAGCCAACGCTCCGGTAAAACTCAACAGAGAAACGAAAGATGCAAAAGCAGCACCTCTTACTACACAAAACGCAAAAAAGCAAGCACCGCGCTTGCCTTTGCCAATAGATTTGATTAACTTTGCAAGTCTAAACAAACCCCAACCATGACGGAAACAAACTTCACCGATAACTTCAAGACACGCCTCCACGCCACCAAACCCCTCCGATGGCTTAGATTTGCTATAGTCAGCATCATATACCTCGCATGGGTAGTATGGATGGGCTCGCCATGGCTTGCCATATTCGAATTCCTTCTGTTCGACATATACATAACCGGATATATCCCCTTCACATGGTGGAAAAAGAGTAAAAATGTAGTCGTTAGAACAGTGATGAGCTGGGTCGACGCCATCGTTTACGCGCTCGTCCTTGTTTACTTCGTTTTCTCCTTTATCGGTCAAAACTATCAAATCCCCTCAAGCTCACTCGAAAAAACCTTGCTCACAGGCGATTACTTATGGGTAAACAAAGCCATCTACGGTCCACGCGTTCCCATAACGCCCGTACACTTCCCCCTCGTACACAACAAGCTCTTCGGCTTCAAGTCATATCTCGACCACCCCGCAAACAGCTACAAACGCCTCAAAGGCTTGCGTAACATCGAAGAAGGCGACATCGTCGTTTTCAACTTCCCCGCAGGAGACACCGTAACAACTGTGTTTGAGGACACTCCGATGTACTACGATATGCTCGTCGAACAATACGGTCGCGAAGCCATCAAAGCCAACCCCGACCGATTCGGTGAAATTATCTATCGCCCCGTCGACCGCCGTCAAAACTTTGTAAAACGTTGCGTCGGCCTCCCGGGACAAACATTACGCATCTCATCGGACACACTATACATCGACGGCATCGCTCGTCAATTCCCCGAAAACGTGCAATTTAACTACGTTTTCACAACAACTCGTCCTCTTAACGAAGACGACCTCGAAAAACTCGACATCACCCCGTCCGACATTTACACCTACGCCCCCGGCACTCCGTCGAGAATAAACTTATCATGGATTCTCGGCGACAGCTCTGACTCCTACGCCTACATGTCACCCCTCACCAAGGGCATGATAGAAAGCATGCAATCGTCAGGCCTGCTTGGCAAATACGCCAAATTCAACGACATCGCTCCCCACTTCGACAGCATCGACCGCACTACCGGCATCTTCCCCTATAGCCACCACGGTTCTTGGACTGTCAGCGACTTCGGTGGCGACGACGGTTTATACATCCCCGCCAAAGGCGCCACCATCCCTCTCTCCGCCGACAACTGGACAAGATACCAACGTTGCATCCGCAACTACGAAGGTCACTCTGACGCTTATTTCAACACCGCCGAAGGTTGTGCTTATATCGACGGCAAACGCGCCGACAGCTACACATTCGCTATGGACTACTACTTCATGATGGGCGACAACCGCGATAACTCGCAAGACTCGCGATTCTGGGGCTTTGTGCCGGAAGACCATATCATCGGCACTCCAATGATAGTCCTTATTTCATTTGACACCGTCCGCGGCGGCATACGATTCAACCGCATCTTGCACTCGGCAAATCCCGACAAATGAAACATCCACTGGTCACTCATCCCGACGATAGCGTAGCTCTCCTTCCTCCGCAGCTATTCGGATCGGTGGTCTACTATAGTGTTATGGCAGCATATCCAAACGCTGTCATCGACACGTCTATGCGCTTTGACAAACGCCTCAAAAGCGCCCACAGATATGCCATCGCTGACACCCGAGGCCGACTCGAACTTACCGTCCCCGTCAGCCATCCCGCTCAAGATTGTCCGCGAAACTGGCAACACACCCTCATATCTCCGCACGGCAGATGGTGGGACGTTCATCGCGTGGCCCTAGAGTCGGCTTACGGCAGAACACCGTTCTTCGAATTTTACATCGACCGACTGCTCCATATTTTTTCCGAGCCGGCCGGCGAAAGCGTTGCATCACAAGTCCTCGCGGCAGACAAAACAATACGCGAAATTCTAGGATTGGCGACCAACATCCTCGCCCCCGACGCCGTAACCGACGAATTAAAAATCGCCGACTACCGCAATGTCGACTTCACCGCCGACGACTGCCCTCGAAAATATTGGCAAGTGCGTGGCGACAGTCTCGGGTTTATTGACAGACTAAGCATTCTCGACCTCATCTTCAACCTCGGCCCGGAAGCGCCGCTTTACCTTCGCAAATCCGAAAACAGCACTGCAAAATGAGCGACGCTAACGTATATAAATGGTCTCTTATCGACCGCGTTTCGGTGTCTGTGCTCGGCTTCGCAGGCAATGTTGTGCTAACTCGAATGTTAACCGAAGCTGATTTCGGACTCCTCGCCATGATAGCAATCTTCGTTGCCATCGCCGGAGACCTTTCGGGCTGTGGAATGGCAGACGGACTGATTCATAAACTTCGGCCGTCTCAGCGTGACTACTCTACTGTTTTCGTAACAAACGCCACTATCGGCCTCTTTTTCGGTTTGCTATTTTTCCTCGGCGCTCCACTTTTCGCTTACTTCTACGAACAACCGGCACTCACAGGCATCATGCGCGTTGCCGGTGTGTGCTTCTTCATTCAATGTATGTGCAGCACACAAGACGTTTATATGCGCAAGCACCTGCGAATGAAGGCTTTATGTTTTGTTCGCGTCGGAGCCACTATATCAGCACTCGCTCTTGGCATTACCCTTGCCGCGCTAGGATACGGCTATTGGGCGCTCGTTTGCACTCAAATGCTGCTGTCCGTGTTTATGTTTATATACTTCTTAATAGCAACACGATGGCTGCCGTCGATACGTTTCTGCCTTGAGTCGTTTCACGAATTATTCGGCTACGGCGTCCACCTTATGCTTGCTTATTTGGGTAACATCATTGCCAAAAACATAAACAGCTCCGTCTTGGGCAAAGCATTCTCTCCTGCAATGTCGGGCATTTACTATCAAGGTGCTAAACTGGCTGTCGTTCCATTCACTATGACAGAAACATCTATCAACGCATCATTCTTTGTTGTTGCAAGCAACGAAGCCGACGACAACCGCCGACGTGCTATGATTGTTGATATGCTACCTACGCTTGTCGGCATTAACGCATTGATAATGACATATCTAATCGCCGTATCTCGTCCTGCCGTCGAGTTGCTTTACGGCATGAACTGGATCGCTGTCGTTCCCGTGCTGCGCATCCTCGCCTTTTACGAATTCCTCGCCGCCACAAAATACTTCTGCCAAACTATTTGCAAAATCTACGACCGCACCTCTCTTGTTCGCAACCTCGCGTTTGGCGAAATAGCTTTGCAACTAATATTATTAGCACTAATGTATCGCGGCGGCATCATGGCTGTGGCTCTTACTCAGGTCATTGCAGTGATAGCATTCTTGACATACTATTTATATGTATGCGCGCGCGCGACACGCATGACCATTTTCGACGTCCTCCGCGCCTTTTGGTCGGCACTTTGGCTTCCTATCATCGCAGCAACAACTTCAATAGCGGCATATTACTGCATCGAAACCATTATCGGCACCCTTAACAGCTTCTTCTCGTGCGCCGTCATAACCCTCGCCTACGCCGCCGCTGTAATAGCAATCGGCGAAACTGCACGCCCGAAAATATACATCACCTGGCGAAACAAAATCCTTAAACGCAAATAAGCAATTCTTATAAAAAGAAAGTCATAATTCAAAAAACGCGCCAAAACGCCATCAACACAACAAAGTTAATCGGTAAGTAAGAAAACCTTTTTCCGTGGCAGTTTGTGCATTTGTCAGCCAAATTTACAGAATATGATAAATTATCTACTCAATTTTTGTAGATTTTATAAAAAAAGTGTAATTTTGTACGGTTAAACAGAATTTAGAAACTTATGTTAGAAAAAATCGACAATCTTGACCGCCACATCCTCAAAATTGTAATGCACAACGCCCGAATTCCGTCAAAGGACGTTGCCCTTGAATGTGGTGTTTCACGCGCAGCCATCCACCAGCGCCTTCAGCGCCTAATAGATATGAAAGTTATTACCGGTTCCGGTTATCATGTTAACCCCAAAGTGCTTGGTTACGCAACTTGCACATATATCGGCGTTAACCTCGAACGCGGTGCTATGTATCGCGATGTCGTACCCGAACTGGAAAAAATCCCTGAAATTGTGGAATGTCATTTCACAACAGGCCCCTACTCTATGCTAATTAAGCTCTACGCTCGTGACAACGAACACCTTATGGAGCTCCTAAATAAGAAAATTCAAATGATTCCCGGCGTTACAGGCACTGAGACTCTCATCTCGCTTGACCACAGTATCGACCGCGAAATTCCCATTAACTTAGAAAACGGACGCAAGTAATGAAACGTACGCTCGGCGCCATGTTATCGGCGCTTACCGCTTTTATCGGAATGGCGCAAGACGCGCCGGTTAGCTCTTCGTTAGCACACCCCGACTGGGCTGCTAATGCTGTGATTTATGAAGTGAACACTCGTCAATTCACCAACGAGGGAACTTTCAAAGCCTTCGAAGGTCAAATTGACCGTCTTCAGAACCTCGGTGTTGACATCCTTTGGTTTATGCCCATTCACCCGATTTCGGAAGTTAACCGCAAAGGCGAGCTCGGTAGCTACTATGCCGTTGCCGACTACAAAGCCGTAAACCCCGAATTCGGCAACCTCGATGACTTCAAATCCGTCGTTAAAGCCGCTCATGCTGCCGGTATGAAAGTTATCATTGACTGGGTTCCCAACCACACCGGTTGCGACAACCATTGGGTTGAAAACCATCCCGAATACTTCAAACGCAACGAAGAAGGCAAAATGTACGGCCCCTACGACTGGACCGACGTTTTCCAGCTCGACTATAGCGTCCCCGGCACACGCACTGCTATGATTGACGCAATGTCTTATTGGCTCACCGAAGCCGGCATCGACGGTTTCCGTTGCGACGTTGCCGGTCTCGTGCCCGTTGACTTCTGGAACGAAGCTCGCATTGCCCTCGACAAAGCTGCAGGACGTCCCATTTTCATGCTCGCTGAAGCTGTTGAACCCGAACTTAGCGAACACGCTTTCGATATGCTCTACAACTGGCCGATGAAAGACCTTTTCAGCGAAATCGCTGCAACTGCAGGTGAATACACCTTCGGTGACGGCTCACATAAATTCGCCGAACGCCACGCCGCTAACATCGACAGCCTTTTGCAAAGCCAAGCTAAGACATACCCCGTTGGTTCTATCATGATGAACATGACAACCAACCACGACCTTAACTCATGGGAAGGCACCGAATTCGAACGCCTCGGCAAATTCGCTCACGCTTTCGCAGTTCTAAGCTACACATTGCCCGGTATGCCGCTTATTTACACCGGTCAAGAAACAGGCATGAATCGCCCCTTCGAATTCTTCATTAAAGACAACCCTCCCCAATGGGAACCCCGCAACGAATACTTCACTTTCTATCAAACACTTAACACCCTCAAGCACACCCGCGGCGAACTCGCTGCCGGCACCAAGGGCGCTCCTACAAAAGTGTTGAAAACAGGTAACGCCGACCTTATTGCATTCACACGCGCACAAGCAGGTCAAGGCACCTTCGTTGCCGCCAACCTCGGCACATCTGACGCAAGTTTGTCGATTTGCAAATGCTGCACTCCCGACCTCAGCAACGCCACCAATGCCATGACCGGCACCACTGTAACAGCGCTGCCCACAACCCTCGCCCCCGGCGAATATGTAGTTATTACATACACTGAAAGCAAATAATTCGATGGCAGAAAAAGAGCCGCGTTGGACTGAAATCGAACATCTCCCCGAATGGGATGAAGAGTTTTATCACATCTACACCGCCAAAAAATTCGGCAAGTGGGTGATGATAAAAACTCTTCGCCCCGAATACGCCGAGAATCCGCGTTATCAAGCTATGATAGAGCAAGAATTCGACGTGCGATATAGCTTGGCGCATCCAAACATCATAATGATCAACGATTTCGAAGACATCCCCGGCATCGGTCGTTGCATCGTTACCGACGACGTCTACGGCGACAGTCTGCGTAAACTTATCGAAAAAGGACAAGTTACCGACAGCGTTATCGAGCAGATACAACATCAGCTCGTTAGCGCTCTCGACTACATTCAGACCAAGCACATCGTCCACCCGCCGCTTACCATCGACAACATTATATTCACCGAAAACATCGGCAACCTCAAACTTATCGACGTCGGCTACGAACAGCGCCCATCGCTGTCGCACCAAAGCACAGCCGACGACATTCGTTGCTACGGAGAAGTTCTCACCGCAGCTCTCGACGCTGCCGGAAACAACGACACACGGCTCCGGCGAGTGGCGCGTTGTTGCGCGGACCCCAAAAAGAGATTCCGCGACCTACAACAACTACGACTCGCGCTCGAAGGACGTAACTCTTCTTTCATCACCATCATCGCTATCACCTTTATGGTGTTCATGTTCATAATAGCGCTATGGCTGATGTCGCCCTACCGTCCAACGCCGCCGTTGTCTGACTTTATATTGCCTACACTATGTCTGTAAACGTACATCCCATATCCACCGACCGCGACCAATTGTTGCAATACGTACATTTCCCTATTGATCTATACAAAGGCAATAGTTGCTACGTACCGCCATTGGTACTCGACCAAATCGACACGCTCCGCCCCGAAGGAAACCCCGCTTTCGACTTCTGCGAAGCTCAGTCGTTCATGGCATGGCGTAATGGCGAACCCGTCGGAACCATCACAGCAATAATAAACCGCTCGGCTAACGAAATAACAGGCCGCAAACAAATGCGCTTCGGCTTTATGGACTTCATTGACGACGCCGAAGTCGTTGACGCTCTTTTTGATGCCGTTGCTACCTGGGGACGCCAACGTGGTATGACAGAAATGACAGGTCCGTTAGGTTTCACCGACCTCGATCCTGAAGGTATGCTCATCGAAGGTTTCGACGAAATGGGCACTATGGCAACGATTTACAACTACCCATACTACGTTAGCCATATGCAACGCCTCGGCTTCGTCAAAGATGCCGATTGGATTGAATTCCGAATCCAAATCCCCGACGCCGTACCCGAAAAGCACGCACGTATCGCAGACATCGTTGCTCGTAAATATGGGTTGCGTGCTCTTAAATACACATCTAAAAAACGAATAATAAAAGAATACGGCAAAGCCATCTTTGACCTTATAAACGAGTCATACAAAGACCTTTACGGCTTCGTTCCTCTTACTCAGCGTCAAATAGACCACTACATAAAGGTATACATCGGCGTATTGCGTCTCGAAGACATCGTGCTCATCGTCGACTCTAACGACGAGCTCGTTGCCCTCGGAATCTCAATGCCATCAATGAGCAAAGCCTTGCAAAAATCACAAGGCCGACTTTTCCCCTTCGGATGGTATCACCTCCTCAAAGCTATCCGCGGCGGCATTGATGTTGTTGACCTTCTCCTCGTCGCCGTTAAGCCGGAATATCAAAGCAAAGGAGTTAACGCTATGATTTTCGCCGACTTAATACCTCGATATGTAGCCAGCGGCTACAAATTTGCCGAAAGCAATGTAGAACTCGAAGACAACGAAAACGTACAGAAGCAATGGGAATATTTCGAACGTCGCCAGCACCGCCGCCGTCGCGCTTGGACTGCTCCCATACCTGCTCATACTCCCGTAACAGAATAAATCTATCGCAATGAAACGTACCAAAATATCCGAAATTTTCAACCCCGAACTCGTTGGCACTGAAGTAAGTGTAATGGGTTGGGTTCGTACCCGTCGTGGTAATAAAAATGTACAATTCGTCGCACTTAACGACGGCTCTACCGTTCGCAACCTTCAGATTGTGTTCGACCTTAGCCAGTTCTCCGACGAACAATTAAAACCCATCACTACCGGTTCTTCTATCCACGTTACCGGTCGTTTGGTAGAATCTATGGGCAAAGGTCAGAGCTGCGAAGTGCAAGCCGACAGCCTCGAAATCTTCGGCACTGCCGACCCCGAAACTTTCCCCTTGCAGAAAAAAGGCCACACCCTCGAATTCCTTCGCGACAAAGCTCACCTTCGTATGCGCACAGCTACTTTCGGTGCTATCATGCGAATCCGTAGCGGCTTGGCTTTCGCTATTCACAAATTCTTCCAAGAACGCGGCTTCTTCTACCTAAACACACCCCTCATCACTGCAAGTGACTGCGAAGGTGCCGGTGCGATGTTCCAAGTAACAACACTGCCCCTCGAAAAGCTCCCTCGCACTGAAGACGGCAGCGTTGACTACTCTTGCGACTTCTTCGGCAAGCCCACAGCTCTCACCGTGAGCGGTCAGCTTGAAGGCGAACTCGGGGCTACTGCACTCGGTGCTATCTACACCTTCGGTCCCACCTTCCGTGCTGAAAACTCTAACACTCCTCGTCACCTCTCTGAATTCTGGATGGTTGAGCCCGAAGTTGCTTTCTTCGACATCAACGACAACATGGACATGGCTGAGCAGTTCGTTAAATACTGCATTCAGTATGCTCTCGACAACTGCCGCGACGACATCGACTTCCTCGCCGAACACTTCGACAGCGAACTCGTTAGCCGCCTCGAATTCGTGCTTCATAACGACTTCGTACGCCTCACTTACACCGAAGGCGTAGAAATCCTAAAAGCATCAGGCCACAAATTCGAATTCCCCGTAGACTGGGGCACCGACCTTCAGAGCGAACACGAACGCTACCTCGTTGAAGAACACTTCAAAAAACCCGTAATCCTCACCGACTACCCCGCCGAAATCAAAGCATTCTACATGAAGCAAAACCCCGACGGAAAAACAGTACGCGCTATGGACGTACTCTTCCCCAAAATCGGCGAAATTATCGGTGGTAGCGAACGAGAAGCTGACTACGACAAGCTCCTCAACCGAATCAACGAACTCAACATTCCTATGAAAGATATGTGGTGGTATCTCGACACTCGTCGCTTCGGCACTGTGCCTCATAGCGGTTTCGGTCTCGGTTTCGAACGCCTCGTTCTTTTCGTTACCGGTATGACAAACATCCGCGACGTCATCCCATTCCCCCGCACTCCCAACAACGCAGAATTCTAAAATTTGCAACATATAATCCCTCGTCAACCACGGCGAGGGATTTTTGTGTCATTACAACAATAACGCACCGTCAAAACAAGTTTACTCTAACACTTAAAAATACCTTCACCCTTTTGCAATAAGCAACCAAAACACAGCAACCCGCCAACTACTTGCGTTAAAATATTAAAACCTACCGCAGATAATAAAAAACTAGAAAATCAAGACTCATGAAATAAAAAATTAACAGGCAGATTAACTTAAATAGCGTACGCAACATTTAAATAATGCAAAATAAACAAGCAATTTCATAAAAGAGAGCAAAAAAATTTGTAGATTTGTGCAAAATTCCGTGAAATAGCGAGAGCGGCACCCCAAAAGTGCCGATATTGCTGTATACGGACTTAACCTTAGGATAAAATAAACCTTGAATAAAATCAAATGAAGTAATTATGAAAAAACAGCTATTCTTACTGTTATTTTCTCTTCTGGCGCTGACGGGCGTAGCTCGTACAGTCACCGGTACGGTGATCCAAGCGTCGGACGATGAGCCCGTTACGGGTGCTTCAGTCACAGTCAAAGGCATCAAAGGCGGTGCTGTGACAGACATCGACGGAAAATACTCGATCAATGTTCCTGACGACAACTCTGTCCTCGTGGTGTCTTTCGTCGGAATGAAACCCATCGAAGAAAAAGTTGGCAGCCGCTCGGTTGTTGACTTCGCTATGCACGAAAACTCAGAAATGCTCTCTGAAGTTGTCGTTACTGCTATGGGTCAGAGCCAAGAAAAGTCTAAACTTAACTTCTCTGTGCAAGAACTTAAGGCTGATGACGTTACCGCAGGTCAGAGCGCTAACTTCGTTAACTCTCTCCAAGGTAAAGTATCTGGCCTTCAGGTATCTAACGGTGGTGGTTCTCCTAACGCCGCTTCTCAGATCATCATCCGCGGCGTAAGCTCGGTTAACCCCAGCCAGAGCAACGAACCTCTCTTCGTTGTCGACGGTATGCCTATCCGTGGTGGTGGTTCTTCTATGGCCGACCTTAACCCTGCCGACATCGAATCTATGTCTGTCCTCAAAGGTGCTGCTGCTTCTGCGCTTTACGGTCAGGAAGGTTCTAACGGTGTAATTCTTATTACCACTAAGAGCGGTAAAGACGGCAAAGTTACCGTTACCCTCAACGGCGGTTGGGAATTCTCTAACGTTATGGCTACTCCCAAAATTCAGAACACCTTCATCTCCGGTGCTTCCGGCTTCACCAATGTTAACTCATCAGGTGGTTGGGGTCCCCGTCGTCAAGATTCTGACCCTTACTACAACAACGTTGACAACTTCCTCGGCACCGGCTTCATGCAGAAGTACGATATGACCATCTCTGGCGGTAACGAACTTTTCTCGGCTTACGCTTCTGTTGGTTATATGAACAACGAAGGTGTTGTTCCCCAAGACTACAAAACTAAATACAACATCTTTGTTAAGGGTGAATACAACCCCTCTAAGCAAGTAAAGATCATGCTCTCTACAAACTATGTAGAAAGCAACAGCCGTTCATTCGGTAACCAGATGAGCACAATCTACGGATGGGCTAACAACCGCGACATGAGCGACTACGCTCTTCCCAACGGTCTCCCCAACTGGGCTTGCCGTTACGACGATTGGAGCATCCTCACTAACCAACAACGTCTCGACGCTACTTTGTCGCCCTACTATGGCCTTTACATGGATAACGCTGAAGCTCAGAGCTCGCGTGTTATCATCAACGGTAGCATCCAATACGAACCCATCAAAAACCTTACCTTCACCGGTAAAGTTAACTACGACCAGACCAACTCTCACTCAGACTCTTGGTCTCGTCCCCGCTATTCTTCTACAAAAGAAGAATTCGACCTCGCTACTTGGGAAAACTCTCTCAACGAATCATACCACAGCCGCATGGGTACATATGTATATGCTCCCTCTCGTGGCACTCGTTTGACTGCTCAAGCCCTTGCTAACTACTACTGGGAAATCAACGACGATTACAACTTGAACTTCTTCCTCGGTGCCGAATACTCTGAAAGCACAGGTATCAGCGGCAACTTCGGTGGCAAGCACTTCATCATCGACGGTGACTTCTACTCTTTCAACAACCTCGACAAACAATACTTCGGCGTAGGCACAGGCTCTTACCAGCTCGCTCTTAACCACAGCAACTACAACAAGTACGGCTACTTCGGCGAACTTCGCTTCGACTACAAGAAAGTAATCCAAATCTCTGCTACCGGTCGTATGGACGGTTCTTCTCGCTTCAAACAAGCTAAAGAAACCAACTACTTCTATCCCTCATTCACCGGTGGTGTTATCTTCTCTGAACTCTTCAACATCCAGAGCCCCGTATTCAACTATGGTAAGATCCGTGGTAACTGGGCAAAGGTAGGTAAAGACGGCCCTGCAAACCTCTTCTCTGACAACTACAAGCAGTGGACAAACTTCCCTGACGGTGGTTACGGTGTTAACCCCACACTCTCAAAAGCTATCGTACTCGAACCCGAAATGACCTCAACATGGGAAATCGGTGCCGACCTCCGCTTCTTCCAGAACCGCACTCGTCTCGACGTTGGCTACTACAGCACTACTGTTGACAACCAGATCGTTACCGTGCGCGTATCTCCCGCTTCTGGTACTATCCTCCAAACCCGTAACGAAGGTACCGTTGAAAACCATGGTATCGAAGCTACTCTTACTCAGGACATCATCCGTGGCAAGGACTTCAACTGGACAGCAACTCTTAACTTCACTATGAACCGCGGTCGTCTTAAGAAACTTCCCGAAGACGTTAGCGAAGTTACCGTTGGTCAGTACGGCGATATCTTCAGTACTGCTTACGTAGGCGAATCAACAACCTCACTCTCCGGTGTTGACTACCAGCGCACTCCCGACGGTCAAGTTATCATCGGTTCTAACGGCCTCCCCTTGGTATCTGCTAAGAAAGACACCAACATCGGTAACCGTGAACCCGACTGCCTCATCGGTCTTAACTCTACCTTCACTTGGAAAGACCTCTCACTCAGCTTCCTCGTTGACGGTCGTGTAGGTGGCGACGTTGCTAACATCACAGGCCGTGGCCTTCTCAGCAACGGTATGGACGCTCGCTCAGCTAAATATCGCAACCACAAAGTTATATTCAACGGCGTTGTTGCTCAGCCCGACGGTTCTTACCTCCCCAACACAACTCCCGTTATCCTCGACTCTTCTGTGCTTAACCAGTACGTATACAACGTATCTTCTAACTTCGTTGAAGACGGTTCTTACATCCGCCTCAGCTATGTTACTCTTGCATACGACTTCAGCAAGTTCATGAAACGTCTTGGCAGCAAGAACCCCATCAAGGGTCTTAAGGCTTCTTTCACCGGTCGTAACCTCCTCCTTCTCACCAAGTACTCAGGTGTAGACCCCCAAGTTATGCCTACTGCTTCTAACGGTGCCGGCGCGATGGGTATCGATAACTACAGCGTACCTACTCTCCGTTCGTTCAACTTCAACCTCAACGTTTCCTTCTAATCACTTCGGATTATCATGATTAATAAGATAAAAACTCTAGCCATCGGCGCACTTCTCGGTCTCGCCGGCACGGCTTGTAACGATACGCTGGTTGAGAACGTCAACCCCGATGCTGCGCACGACAACACTGCTCAGCTGGGTCTGCCCGTGCTTGCTTTCTACGCCAGCCAAATCAACTACGACCACGCAGAATACGACGTATTCTTGTCGCAGTGCCTCACTACTATGAGCAACTCTACAACCGGTTCTTACCCCTACAAGAACGGTTGGCAGTTCCTTACCGTTAACCGTCACCCGCAATGGCGTCGTCACTTCTACGACATCGGCGTGAACGCTAACGACCTTATCAAGAACTCACAGAAGCTCAACTCGCCCAACTTCGAACTTATCGCTCGTACTGTAAAACTCATGTCTACCCAGCTCACCACCGACGCATGGGGTGACATGCCTCGCAGCGAAGCTTACCAAAGCAACTCGCCCAAGTACGACACCCAAGCTGAAATCTACGCTTGGATGCTTCAAGAAGCTGACGAACTTATCGCTCTCTTCGACGACCCTGCTTGGGGTAAGAATCCCAACAACATGACCATCGACGCGTCTATGGACCGCATCTATGCCGGTGACATGAACAAGTGGAAAGGTCTTGCTCAAGCTATCAAGGCTCGTGTTTTGCTCCGTAACGTGCCCAACATCGACCGTAGCACAGCTACTCTTCAGAAAATTGCCGATGCCGCTCAAGCTGCTATCGACACATGGCGTTCCGGCGACCTCCTTTACGGCTCTTGGTTTGGCAACGAACCCCGTTACAACTATGTTGAAGGCGGCGTAGGCGAAGGTGTATGCCCCTGGAGTGCTGCTCAGCCTATCATCAACGCATGGGAAAGCCGTGCTAACTGCCTCGACACTGCTGTGCCTTCTAAATTCTTCATGCAGGACTGCCTCGGTGTTATCAACCCCGGCAACGAAAGCAAACAAGGTAAATGGGACACCAAGAACGGCTTCGGTGCAGACCCCCGTCTCTTGCTCCTCTTCAAACCTAACGAAGGCCCCACTTCTGCTTCTAATGACTCTAAAGTCGTTATGCTTCGCTACCTCGAAAACAATATCGGCTCAGGCTCAACATTCAAGCAGGCTCACTATCCCAACCTCTACTGTGGTGCATATGCCGCTTCTACAGGCGCTTACAATATGCTCTTCACTATGGAAGAACTTTACTTCATCCAGGCAGAAGCTTACTATTGGATGGGCAACAAAACCAAAGCTTGCGAACTTGCCAAGGAAGCAACAAAATGGAACATTCAGCGTCACCTCGACCGCTTCCAGCTCGACAACCCCGAATGCTATCCTAAGATGAACAACGAACCCGGTAAAACCGCTGCTAACAAAAACCTCTACGATCAGATTGTTACTGCATTCCTCGAAAACGAAGGTGCCGGCAAGAACAAAACTCTTCCCGCTTCAGAAGTTGGTCAGAAGCACTACTTCTTCAACGAGTCAGAATACACCCTCTCTGACCTCATGATTCAGAAGTACATCGCAATGTACATGCAGGCAGAACAGTGGACCGATATGCGCCGCTACCACTACTCTAACAACCGCAACGGTTACGGTATTGGCGACGCTAAAGAAATCGTATACCCCACTCTTCGTCGTCCCTACAACCTCTACGCTGCTTACTGGATTGACGGTCTTAGCGTTTCAGAACAAGAAAACACATGGGTACAGCGTCTCAACTACGACCCCGAATCTGAAGAAAAGTACAACCTCAAGGAACTTGAACGCCTCGGCGCTTCTAAGAATCCTCTCTGGCTTCGCAAGCCTATGATCTGGGCTGAAGCTGAAGGCGTACGCAAATCTCTTACTCAGGATTAATTTCCGTCTTATTCTTAACAACGAATTAATATGAAAATGACATATAGCAAATTGCTCATCGCCGCTGCCGCTGTTGCCGGCATGAGCTCATGCGCAAAACACGACCTTATCCCCGACATCTCGCAGGTTGGTCAGGCCGTGCCTACTGTCTACTGGGAAGTTGGTTCTACCGTATGCAAAGCCGGTGAATCGTTCACTTTCCAGGGTAAGTACACCTCAGAACCCGGTCGTACTCCTATCCGCTCTGAAGTTTGGTATCAGATCCTTCGTTCTGACGCCGCTTCTGTAAGCGCTAAACTCGCCGGTACTACTTTGAGCTACACCCAAACAGTATCAAGCCAAGACACCATGCGTTCGTTCCAATGCCACGCTTCATATCCCCATAACGAAGAATACTGGAACGGCCATGAATATGTTTACCAAGGTGAAGTGCCCACTTCTCGCACTCTTAGCCCCGTTAGCTGGGTTGACGTTGCTGAATGGGACCAGGAACGCTTCGATTCATACTATCCCCAAGGCTTCGCTGAAGAATTCATTAACACCGTTCTCGGATACCTCACCGACGAAGCTACTGCTGCAAGCTACTACAATGCTCTTCGCACAGTTTACGTTAACTACGCATTCACTAACGAACAATTCGCTGCTGTTGGCCTTCCCGAACTCGACCTTTCGGGTGACGACAACGGTACTGGCGTAAAGTCTGACGCGTGGTTCTCTACTTCTGCTTCTTCTGAAACACAGGAAATTGTAGGTAAATACTACATCACCCTCGACGAAGAAGGCAAGAGCGTATACAACGAAATCGCTCTCGACGCTGAAGTAGGCGAAGGCATCGTTACTTACAACGTTTACAAATCTTGCGAGTGGGTATTCTGCCGCTACGATGACAACTCAGGTTCTATCGTATCATCAGTACGCCCCGAATGGTTGCCCAAATTCCGCACTCTCCTCGAAAACATCAAGTTTGAAGAGTGGATTTACGATTCAGCTAACCAGGTTTACAAGGTTGATTTCGCTCGCGCTTACAGCCTCGAAGCTAACTTCCGCGCTTACGACAAAGATTCTGACAAGGTTAACGACCCCAATGCTCCCGAGTACGAAGGTATTACCTCAGAAACTCTTCTCAAGACTATCAGCATCAACTGATCATCTCACCGTTAAAAAGTAAACGAAATGAAAATCAATAAATTAACATTCGGTAGCTTCGCGGCTGCGCTTGTCCTTACTACTTCTTGTATCGACAAGGACCCCGAAATACACGAATTCCCCAACCCCGACGTTGACTTTACTTACGCCGTTGACGGTGATGAGTACAAGTACGACTTCTACGTTGTATCTCCCATTCAGTTCAACAACACCTCGTCGGCTAGTGGCTCGTTCACATGGGATTTCGGCGATGGCACTACTTCTAACGAAGTAAACCCCGTTCACAAATACACCACTGCCGGTACTTACAAGGTTACCCTTACCCACGAAACCAAGGGCAGCAAAACTTATCCTCTTATGATATACGATATAGCATCGGTTCTCACCGTTGCTGAAACAAGCACCGATATCGTAGAGGTTAACAACACCTTGGTAAGCTTCAACCTCGAGCTTCCTAACCCCGAAAACCTCAAAGTTCGTTACGACTGGACCTTCCCCGAAGGTACAACTACCGAAGACGGCGAGCCTTTGACTTCTTTCACCGGTTACTCTGACGCAGAAGGTAACATCGAATATCCCGGCAAAGTTCGTTTTGCCAACATCGGTTCTCAGCGCGTTGATATCAAAACTACTTTCGATATCGAAGGCGAAAACCGCGTGCTCGAAAACTCTTACCTCAACGTTCAGGTAGGTTGCTCAGAACCCGCTGCTACTCTTTACTATGCTACCCGCGGTGGCAACATCAAGGCTTACAAGCTTATTGAAAACGTTCCCGCAGGCACTAAAGTATACCCCTTCGACCTCGGTGTTCCCGCAGGTTCTACCGTTTTCAACCTCTGCTATGCTGACGTTCCCGTTCAAACTGAAGAAGGAACAACAGAAAACCAAGGTTGGGTATACATCCTCGACGCTGGTAAGCAATACTATTATGTAAACGACGAAGACTGCGTTCTCGGTGACGGTAAAATCACCGCTATGCGCACCGACGGTACTGGTGTAAACACCGTTATCACCAACGTTGGCGGTGCTGCATTCCTCGACCCCTTCTATGGTTGCGTTTACAACGGCAAGCTTTACTACTCTGACCGTAACACCGGTGTATCAACAATCAACCTCACCGATCGCGGCGCTGTTCAAGGCTTCACCGGTTCTACTCAGCGCGATAGCTACGCTTTCCAAAACAACGTAATCCCCTACTACAACAACGGTATCTCTTTCGGTGCTATCCACTGTGGTATCTACCGTGACGCCAGCGGTTACTGGTGGTGGGGCAAGCGTACAAACGGTCAAGGTATCTTCCGATTCCAAGACAAGGACATCTACGCTACCGAAAAAGAAGCAACAGCTAACCCCCGTCCCTGCCCCATCGTGCTTAACAGCTTGCGTATGTCTACATTCGCTATCGACGAAGCTCGCAAGGTTCTCTACGTTTGGGCTACTACAGCTTCAGGTTCCGGCTTCCGCGCTTACGAACTTCCCTCAGCTGCTACTGAATTGAAATCTGACGCTGCTACTATCGCTAAAATCAACATGGACGCTGATCCTGTTAACACTACTGATCTCGAAGGTATCTACACTACTCAGTTCGCTATCGACGGCAACAACGGTCGTGTTTACTTCGCGTTCCGTCCTGAAACAGGCGATGCTTCAGGTGTTGCTGCTGGTATTAATTACTACGACCCCGCCGACAAGAAGATTCACAAATATGGTGAAGACTCTGACCTCGGTACCGGTATCGTAATTAACCCCAACAAATCAAAACTCTTCTGATAAACTCAGATAAAAACAAAGAGGCAGGCAGCCACAAGGCTTGCCTGCCTCATTTGCTTTACAATTTAGCATTATGAAATCATTCCTCAAAATCACAACAATAGCACTCGCCGCACTAATGGGCACACAAGCCTCGGCAGCATATGACGCCGTTGCCGAAGCTCCCACGCGCGAACACCGAGCTGTGTGGTTCTCTCCGATGCTTTCTTCTACATGGCCTCAGGGTGCTATTACAGAAACTAATGCTGCGACGAAAAAGAAAAGCCTCGTTAACGCTATGACGAAGATGTGTGCCGACGGTATCAACGCTGTGTACTTCCATGTTCGTTCTAACAGCGATGCCAACTACTTCTCGTCATACGAGCCTATGTCATCGAGCATGGCCGGAAAACGTGGCGGCACTACTCCTTTCGACCCATTCGAATACTTTATCGAAACAGCCCACAGCTTCGGCATCGAAGTGTACGCTTGGGTAAACCCCTACCGCTATTCAAACAACGGCCTTTTCGGTGATGGTAGCGACCTTAACTACGAAGTATCGCACCCCGAATGGCTTATCACCAGCGGTAAACAAATCATCCTCAACCCCGGCATCCCCGAAGTTCAAGACCGTATCGAAGCCGTTGTTAGCGAAATCGCAACAAAATACGACATCGACGGCATGATTTTCGACGACTATTTCTACCTCTCCGGCACCGCCAATAGCCTCGACGCCGACCAATATTCAGCATACAAAGCTAACGGCGGCACTCTCGCTCAAGACGCATGGCGACGCGAAAACGTCAACGAAACCGTACGCCGCTGCCGCGACGCTGTCAAAGCTGCTCGTCCTTATGCTGTTTTCTCTATCGGCCCCGCAGGTCGTATTTCGCCCCCCAACATCGCCGACTACGGCCTAGAAGCTGGTCCTTACGGAGACATGAACTACTCTACTCTCCACGCAGACCCTATTCACTGGCTTGACGAAGGTTGGTTGGACTTCCTTTCTCCTCAGGTTTACTGGCACGATTACTTCAACAAACTCACAGAATGGTATAGCGTAGCCGTTCCCCACTTCGGCCGTCACCTTTACACTTCTGTCGACTGCTCTCGCCTAAGCAACAACTCAAACGAATATCTCCGCCAAATCGACTATATGCGCCAGCACCTTCGCGCTAACGAAAGCGGCGTGGTGTTCTTCGACTATGGTGCTTATATAAATTACAACGAAAAAATTGATGGCAAATGGTATCGCTTCGGAGAATATCTCGCCGAAACAGCCTTCGCCGAACCCACCCTTCAGCCCCTCCAAGCATGGCGCGGCACTTACTCGCCCGTAACAGTTTCTAACGTACAACTCAACGGTGCTAACCTATCATGGAACGCACCCGCGGATGTTACATACCAACGCTACGCCGTTTACGCTGTGCCTACTGCAGAAAAAGAAACATTCTGCGGTCAGCGTAAATACCTCAAAGCCATCTGCTACACCAACACCTACACCGACGAGGCTCCCGAAGCCGATTGCACTTATGCCGTAAGTGTATACGACCGCTATGGCTATGAATACGCCCCCATCTTCGTCGGCGAAACAGCTGGCACTGTAGCTGCGCCCGTGGCTACATTCCCCCTCAGCTCTGACAAACCCGCATCGCTATTCGATTTCAAATGGACGGCAGCACATGGCCGTTACATCATCGAAGTGTCCGACGACAATTTCGCGACAATTCTTAATATGGTCGAAAGCGCAACAACCTCTATTGCCGCCACTGACGTTTACGACTTCGAAGAAGGCAAGACCTACAACTGGCGTGTTCGCGTACTCGCTCCTAACGGCGCCGAAGCGGTTTCTGACATCGCTTCATTCTCAGCTTCCGCGTTCGACATCATTTCACCTGCCGAAGGTGCCACCGGCGTTAGCTACAACCCCGAAATCACTTGGTCTGATGCCGGCGAAGGTTGCTCGTATGCTATTGAAATTAGCGCAAAACGCGACTTCTCAACAACAGAATACACTGCCAACCTCAACGAGCCAAAACTCATCGTGCCCGCCAAAACTCTCCGCAGCGGCAAAACATACTATGTACGCGTAACAGCTAAACGCGGCTTGTCGGTTGTAACATCGTCAATACGCACATTCTCAACAATCGACCGCACTGACTATGTTGCTCCCGAATTAATCAACCCCGCAACTGACGGTGCTACTCTTCACGCTAACGACGTTCTGCAAATTGCCGAATGGGATGGTCTTAACTCAGTAACAATCCAAGTTGCCGCAACATCATCATTCCCATCTCGCCAAACACTCAATATCACATTGAACAACTTTGAAACAAGTTCAAAACAATTGAGCGAATTAAAAGTAGCAAGCAGTACGCTCGCCGACGGCAACACATACTATGTGCGCGTTCGCGGATCATACTTCGTAACATCATCAAACGGCGCCAAGAACACCGACTACAGCGCAGTACGCTCATTTGTATACAGCGCCACCTCAGGCGTAAGCGCCCCTGAAGACGCCACCGCTACCATCGCAGTAGAAGACGCCACCCTCATCCTCCCCATCGGCGCCACAGCAGCGATATACGACACCCAAGGCCGTTGCATCATCGCAGCCGCTTCTAACGGCTACGACCTCAACAACCTCGCATCGGGAATCTATATCATCACCTGCGGCACACAAACCCTCAAATGGGCAAAATAAAAACCCATCACCCCCATAACCAAGCAGCGCCCACCAGCGCTGCTTTTTTTATCGCCAACATTTAATGCCCATATTCAGGTGGGGATGTTACATGAATGTTAAATATTGGAGGTAATTAGGCTAGAATAGCAAAAAAATCAAAAAAAAGTTGTAACTTTGTTGCGCAATTATCGTATTACGCAAATGTATCGTAAACACGATTTCGACCAATGGCAGAAAAAATCACATATCTGACAACGCATTACCGCGTCAGCGCCCACTACGGACGCTCTTTTTTCTGCACAACAAACGACTCCGCAATAACCACTCTCCCCTTCCATAAGCAACACATTATCAACTATATCCATCTATTGCAATGAGAAGACTTTTCATGGTAACCCTCGTGCTGATGTTGTCGCAGGCCATCGCCTGGGCAGCAGGCGGCACCCTCAATTGTAAAGGTACCGTAGTAGACGAAGAAGGCGAGCCCATCATTGGCGCCAGCGTCGTAATCACCGGTGGTCGCGCCCTAGGCACTACCGACATTGACGGTGAATTCGAAGTAAAAGTACCCGACAACACCAAAACGCTGACCATCAGCTATGTCGGCTACAAAAATGCTACTGCCGAAGCAAAATCTGACATGGGCACTATCAAAATGGAGCCCTCGAATGAAGTTCTTAACGACATCGTTGTAACTCAGTCACTTGCCCGCACCCGTCAAACTCCTGTTGCGGTATCACAAGTAAACCGAGCCGAAATCGACGTTAAACTCGGTACTCAAGAGCTACCAGAAGTACTCAACCTCACCCCCGGTGTATGGGCAACCAAAGATGGTGGCGGCTTCGGCGATGCTAAGATTAACATGCGCGGTTTCCAGAGCGCTAACGTTGCTGTGCTCGTAAACGGTATTCCCGTTAACGACATGGAAGGCGGCTGGGTATACTGGAGCAACTGGGCAGGTCTTTCTAACGTAGCATCAAACATCCAGACACAACGCGGCCTTGGCGCTGCCGTTCTTTCTGCTCCTTCTATCGGTGGTACTATCAACATCACCACTCAGAGCCTCGATGCTGAAAAGGGCGGTAACGTATGGTACGGCATGGGTAACGATGGCATGAACGAAATGGGCATGAAGGTTTCTACCGGCTTGCTTAACAACGGTTGGGCTATCACTGTTTTAGGCTCTCGTAAATGGGGCGACGGATACATCCAAGGAACAGACTATAACTCTTACAACTACTTTGTCAACATCTCTAAGCGCATCAACGACCGTCACCAGTTGTCATTGACCGCTTTCGGTGCTCCTCAGACCCACGACAAGCGTGGTAACAAGGATGGTCTTTCTATCAAGAACTATCAGACCTACGCAAAACAAGTAATGGGCAGCGAAAGCCCCTATCGCTACAATGCAACCTTCGGTTATGACCTCAACGGCCAAGTACGTTCATCAAACCGCAACACCTACCACAAGCCCCAAATTTCGTTGGCACACATCTGGAAAATCGACGAAAAATCAAGCTTGTCAACAACAGCATACGTATCACTCGCCAAGGGTGGCGGTTACAGCGGTCAAGGCCGTGGCACTTACAATGGTCAAAGCATCAGCTATAGCAGCTGGTATGGCGCTACTAACGGCGCGGTTAACACATTGTTCCGTTGCGCTGACGGCACTTTCGACTATGCCGGAGTTCAGTTGATGAACATGGAATCAACTACCGGTTCTAACATGGTAATGACACAGAGCAACAACTCTCACAACTGGTACGGTTTGGTATCGACATATCAAAACTCATTCTGGGACAAGAAATTCAATCTTCTTGCCGGTATCGACCTCCGTTACTATGTAGGCTACCACAACAATAAGATTATCGACCTTTACAACGGCGAATATTATATGGACGATAGCTCACGTAAGAACGTGTATGCATCAAACAACGCCGCAGCTGCCGAACCCGGCTTTATCTACGAAAAGCTCGGTGTTGGTGACATCGTTTATCGCGACTATGAAGGCCGTACAAACCAAGAAGGCGTTTACGTTCAAGGCGAACTTAACTTGTTCGAAAAGAAACTTAACCTCGTGCTCTCAGGTTCACTTTCAAACACCGGCTACGAACGTATCGACCATTTCTACTACGACGAAGAACATAGCCACTCAGGCGTTTATAACTTCCTTGGCGGCACAGCAAAATTCGGTGCTAACTACAACATCGACCGTCACAACAACGTATTCGCCAACGTAGGTTATATCAGCCGCGCACCTTTCTTCGCTAACGGCGTATTCCTCTCACAAGCAGTATCTAACGCTGTCAACCCCGATCCATTGAACGAAAAAGTATTCTCTGTCGAAGGTGGCTACAACTTCCGTTCACGCTACTTCTCAGCAACCGTTAATGCTTACTACACCAAGTGGATGGACAAAACCACCGTACGCAGCTCAATTCTCGAAACCGGCCCCCACGCCGGCGACCGCATCGCTATGAACCTTTCAGGTGTTGACGCTCGCCACATGGGTATCGAAATCAACGCTACATACATTCCTGTAAAATGGATGGAAATCACCGGTATGTTGTCATTAGGCAGCTACGAATGGGATTCAAACGCCAAAGGTTACTTCTACAACCAGCTCGGCCAGCCTATCAAGAACAGCGCCGGCGATGTCGCTAGCGGCATCATGGCAGAAGACCACGCTTGGGGTATCTTGAATCAAAAGGGCATCAAAGTCGGTGGTTCTGCACAAACTACAGGCGCGCTCGGTGTAACATTCCGTCCCATCAACGGCCTCCGTGTAGGTGCCGACTGGAAAGTTAACGCTCGTAACTATTCAGACTACTCAATCAGCACTCCGTCGTACAACACCGAAATCAACCTTGCCAAGCCCTGGCGTATTCCATGGGGCCAGCAACTCGACCTCAACGCTTCTTACCGCTTCGACATCGGCGGCGTTAGCGCTACGCTCTACGGTAACGTACACAACTTGTTTAACTACAACTACATCGTAGACGCATGGTCAGACTCAGCGACCGATGCTAACTGGGAAAACATCTATGGCGTGTTCTACTCTTTCGGACGCACCTATTCGATGAAACTTCGTGTTAACTTCTAAGCTCACGACAAAACACAGAAACAATGAAATCGACCAAATATATCATATCAGCCGCCATGGCGTGTGGCGCACTCATGCTGCCGAGCTGCGATGAAAATTCGTGGAACAACGATCTCGATGGTTTTAAAGAATTCGAAAAAGAGCCCATCACTCAAGTCGAAACCGTAGAATATACCCTAGAAGAAAGTGCATATAGCAGCATCGCCGGCTTGTCAAGCAACAAAGCCCTCGCCGGTGAAGAAGGCGCTGACGCTCTTGCCGCCGTTGGTTCGCTCAAGCGTTTCAGCGCTGAAGCTCCCGCTTCAAAATATGTGCCGGCATGGCTCGCGTCTACAAACTTCCCCTACTATGCCCTCGACAACGGCTCTACCGTTAAGTTGACATACAACATCGCTGTAGACGAACCCGAACACTATGCTGCCGCTTCTGCGCCCGCTACTTTCTCTGTTAAAACAGATATGTACGAAATGGACGTTTGGGGTGCTGACGGTAGCGAAGATTGGGTTGACTGCTTCACTCCCTCTAAGCCTGCAAGCGAATACATTCCCACTATCCTCGAAGACTATATCGGCGGCGAAGAAGGTAAAGTTTGTGTAGTTTCTTATCGCCAGTCTATCCAAGAACCCGTCTTTGGCGGCGGTGCTGAACCTGCTCCCGCAGAACCCGAAGAAGTGTTCGCTCAAACTTTCACCGAAGCTCTTGATCCCTTCACTGTAGAAAACACCGTTCTTCCCGAAGAGCTCTCTTACGTATGGACCTGGGGCGGATCTGACTACGGCGCTAAAGCTTCGGCTTTCAAAGACGGCGTTAGCTATCCCACAGAATCATGGCTCATCTCGCCCGCTATCGACCTCACTCGCTACACAGAACCCGTTCTTACTTTCGAACATGTAGTGAATAAATTCCCCGACCTCGATTTTGCTAAAGCAAACTGCACCCTCTGGGCTCGCGTTGCCGGATCAACATCATGGACTCAGGTAACTATTCCTCAGTATACCGACAACACCTCTTGGAACTTTGGCCCCAGCGGTGAAATCAGCCTCGCTGCTTATGCCGGTAAAAAAATCGAACTCGGCTTCAAATATGTCAGCGAACAAGACAAGTCAGGCACATGGGAAGTTAAGAACCTCGTAATCAACGGCCTCCGCAGCTCACGTGCAAGCCGTGCCAAATACGACATCCCCTACAACCAGTACAACGCCCTTTACATCTACGGCAACGACGGCTGGGCTCCCCTCACAAACGGTTTCGTAGTCCTCAACCCTTCAGACTACACCGACATGGGTCAGAAGTATGCAAACCTCAGTGCAGCAGAACCTTACCTTTCAAAATATCTCAAAGCTAAGCTCCCCTACGCATCAGCAGACGACATCGAATGTGTAGTATGGAACAAATACTCAAGCAGCACAGCAGCATACACCTGCTCGGCATACAAATTTGACGGTACCGAATGGCACGCATACAATTTCACCGAAAGCGAAACTTCACAGTTTGTTCGCATCGACGGCAATTGGATGTTTGACCCCAACGTAACCATCACCCTCCCCGCCGGACGTAACCAAGACCTCAGCACACTCTACTATCAGACATGTGTACAGTGGGTATTCGACAACATTTGCAAGCCCCTCGGCGACACAAGCCTCAAGAGCGGTTTGTACTATGTTACATCTTACGGTAACAACGAATACTATAGCGGCACCTCGGCATACCAAGGCAACGTAGACCTTCGTCCTCAGTCAGCACGCGACCAATACGCCGCCGGCTACGAAGGTATGAGCGATGACGAAATCATCGAACTCGAAAAGCAGCGCTTCATGAACGAAGTAATGCCCGGCGCGCTTTCAATCCTTCACGCTGACGCAGCGCCCATCGAAGGCTTGGACGTGCTATACACCATCAACTTCTCGGCATACTTCGCCGACCGCACTACTAAAGAATACACTGCCGTATTCCAAGTAGTAGCTCCCGGCAAGTTCGAACCCGTAAGCTGCACATGGTGGGACGCTAAATAAGCCCCCTCATAAACGATAACCCACGGGGGCGTCCCATTAACAACAGGGACGCCCCCGTTCTTTTAAAACCTACTATCATGAAAGTTGCAGTATACTGCTCATCGTACGAAGGCTTGAACGAAACGTGGCAAGAAAGCGCACGAAAAACCGGTCAATGGATAGGCGAACACGGCGGACAGCTCGTCTATGGCGGAATCAGCGCCGGGCTGATGCACGTCGTTGCTAAAACGGCAAAAGACTTCGGAGCAACTATTATAGGCGTGATACCGGCGCGTAAAAGGGCTATGGTTTCGCCGCTGAACGACTCTACTGTCTCTGCTATAGACCTTAGCGACAGAAAAAGAATAATGCAATCGGTGAGCGATATATTCGTTGTCCTCCCCGGCGGATATGGCACTATCGACGAGTTTTGCACAACGTTTACATACCTAAACTTCACACGCCAAAACCGCCCTATGATTGTGCACAACCCCGACGGCGTTTTCGACTTATTGCTAGCACAATTGCGTCGCACTGCCGAGATGAATCTCATGGCTCCCAAAAACCTTGAGATACTTACCGAAACCCATACCATTGACGAACTTATCGCGGCACTAAACACTGCCGCACAAAGCTTACAAGGCCAATGAAAGTATACACCAAAACCGGCGACTGCGGCACAACATCGCTCGTTGGCGGAACAAGAGTAGCGAAGGACGATGCTCGACTTGAAGCTTACGGCACCGTTGACGAACTAAATTCATGGTTAGGACTTCTTGATAGCTCCACAGCACTTCCCGACGGCGCACACGCAACCCTCGAACGCGCAATGAACTTGCTCTTCAACATCGGCTCCGCCCTTGCTTGTGAAGCCACCTCAAAATGGCAACCCGAACCGTTCCCGGCTGATGCTGTCGAAGCTCTTGAAGCCGATATTGACGCTCTTGAAGCGACATTGCCGAAACATCACCAATTTATATTACCTGCCGGACACCCCGATGCCGCTCGTGCAAATATTGCACGCACTGTGGCGAGACGATGCGAAAGACGGATAATAACTCTGTCGGCTTCGGTAAACATCGACCCCGGCATTTTGAAATACATCAACCGCTTGAGCGACTGGCTTTTTATTCTCTCACGAGCTATCAATGTGTGCAACAACACTCCCGAACGTTTTTGGAAAAGCCCAAAAGAAAGATAATCACCACGCGTCGAAGAAATTTCGACGCGTTTTTTGGTTCTGAAAGACAAGCCTTTGCGAGTATTTTTAACGGGCATAATAATAATTAGGAGGAATTGTACGTTATTGAATTAATTGCACTATCCAAGATGAAAAATCTTCTACAACATATAATTATTGCCCTCATACTCGGTGTATTATTTAGTTCATGCATCGAAGACGGTTACACCACCTCACCCAACGACCAGCCGACGTTCTCAACCGACACCTTAGACCTCGGGCTCGTCTACACCGCCACACCGACAACAACAAAACGCTTTATCGTACACAACCGCCACGATAAGCAACTATCAATCAGCGACATCAACGTCAGCGGATCGGCAGCAGATTGTTTCCGTCTTAACGTCGACGGCATCAGCGGCACACATTTCAGCGGCGTCGACATCCGTGGCAACGACTCCATTTTCGTCTTTGTAGAAGCAACTTTCCCCGAAGGTCCGCAACCGCAGACATTATACGAAGCAAACATCAACTTCACCACCAACGGCGTCACACAAAGCGTAACACTCTGCGCTACAGGGCAAAATGTCAAACGTTTACGCGGCATTACAATAGACACAGACACACATTTCAATGCCGAATTACCTTATCAAATATTTGATTCACTGATTGTTGCCGAAAATGCGACCTTAACCCTCGATGCCGGCACGACACTTCGTTTCCATGACGCCGCAGTGATGAAAGTTTTCGGCCGCATAATATCTAACGGCACCAACGACACTCCCGTAACCTTTACCGGCGACAGAACCGGCAACGTCGTAACTGACATATCGTTCGACATTATGTCACGCCAATGGCTTGGTATATTTTTCGATGTTACTTCAGTTGGTAACGAACTGACCTGCACCGATATACGCAACACCACCTACGGCATCACCGCCGTCGGCGATGGCAGCGGCACACCGCAACTGACACTCACCAACTGCCGTTTACGCAACAGCGGCGGATTGATTCTCGAAGCATACCATAGCGCCATCGACGCCGCGGGATGCGAATTTGCAGAAGCAGCTGACGGGCTCGTTTACCTTCAAGGCGGCTCTCACGCTTTCGCTAATTGCACATTCGCAAACTATTACCTCTTCAGCACCATCGGCGGCGCCGCTTTACAATTCGCTCACGTCAGCAGTGACGAATTGATTGGCCTTGATGACGGATCCGGCTTACCTTACACTAAAGCAACTATCGATAACTCAATTATTTACGGCTTAGGTAAAGAATTTAGCCACGGAGACCTTACCGGCTCACAGATTTTCGTACGCAACAGCCTCATAAAAAGCAATGGCAGCGACGACGAAAATTTCTTATCATGCATCTGGGGCACCGACCCGCTATATTACACCATCCGAGAAGAATACATATTCGACTATCGCCTCAAGCCCGACTCCCCCGCCATCGGCACAGGTAACCCAACCTATGTTCCCACTCGCGCCGCATACGACCGCTATGGATTACCGCGCACAGCAACACCCGACATCGGCGCTTACGTTTACACCGAGCCCGCTGAATAAGATGCGCTTCTCGTAACGTTACCGCCTTTAGGCAATTTTGTTACATGGCAGATTTTTTGTATTTTCGCAGTAAAAATCAAAACTTCACGCCAATGTCATTTATTAGAGCTTTATTATGCGTCCTTTTCCCGCCTCTCTCAGTTCTTGATAAAGGCTGTGGTTCTATATTACTAGTCAGTGTTTTAACTGTCGCCGGATACATTCCCGGTATTATTTGTGCAGTTCTTATTTGCACTCGCAAAATCAATCCATAATGAAACGACTCAGCATATTAGCTCTCTTATTACTCAGCATCAGCATCGTCAGCGTTGCCCAAACTGCCGTACGCTTCGGTAATGAATCTACCGACACCACCGCTATCACACACCTCCTCCAACGCGGTTCCGCTTGTAATTTCCGCAACGCAGAAGAAGCCGTAGCCTTCTATGGCCGCAGTTTTATCGACACACCCTACGCTGCTCATACTCTCGAGGGCGAGCCCGAAATGCTTACTGTGCGCATAGACAGCCTCGACTGCACAACCTTCGTAGAGACTGCTATGGCTCTGGCTTACACAAGCCTCGAACGTCGCAGCAGTTGGCGCGACTTCGTTTACAACCTACAACGCATTCGCTATCGCGGTGGAGAGGTTGACGGTTATGCCTCACGCCTACACTATATCGCCGACTGGGCTGTTGACAATAAACACCGCGGCAACTTCTCAGATGTTAGCGACAACTTTCCTCGCGTGACATACATGGTGCGCACCATCGACTTTATGACCCGTCACCGCGACAAATATCCCGCTCTTGCCGACTCGGCAAATTACGCGCGCATCAAAGCCATTGAAAGCGGTTATCGCTCTCATCGATTCCCCTATATCAAGACCAACGACACCTCACTAAAATCGGTAAAATCCGCCTTCCATAACGGTGACGTAATAGCATTTATATCGTCCCTGCGCGACCTCGACGTAACCCACATGGGCATTATCATCAAAGAGTCACGCGATGCCGAACCTTATGTTTTGCACGCTTCCAGCACCGACGGCAAAGTCGAAATATCTACACGTCCGCTCTGCGATTTCTTAAAAAAGAATCGTCAATGGATTGGCGTTCGCGTCTTTAGGCTCACCGAATAAAACACAGCCCCCGGCACGCATCGCCGGATGCTCTTTTAACTCAACAACAAAGGCGAAATGAAAATAGCTATCGTAGGAACCGGATACGTCGGCCTTGTTACCGGCGCATGCTTCGCCGAAATGGGCGTTGACGTTACTTGTGTCGATATTGATTCCGACAAAATATCACGTCTCAAACAAGGCATCATCCCCATCTACGAACCCGGCCTTGAAGACCTTGTAGCCCGCAACAGCGCTGCTAACAGGCTACACTTCTCCACCACCCTCGGCGCCGTGGGTAAAGGCATAGGTCCCGAAATAGTATTCTGCGCTGTCGGCACTCCGCCTGACGACGACGGCTCGGCAGACTTGTCTAACGTCCTTGCCGTAGCTCACGACTTCGGTCGTAACTTGCAAGGATATGCCGTGTTAGTAACAAAATCTACCGTTCCCGTCGGCACTCATATTCATGTGCGTCATGCCGTAGAGAGCGAACTAGCGGCACGCAACAGCACAGACGTGCCTTTCGATTTAGCAGCAAACCCCGAATTTCTAAAAGAAGGCGCGGCTATTAAAGACTTTATGAGCCCCGACCGCGTTGTTATCGGCACCGGAAGCGAACGCGCTCGTGTGCTGATGGAAAAGCTATACCGACCCTTCTTGCTCAACAACTTCCGAGTAATGTTCATGGACCTTGCATCGGCAGAAATGGCAAAATATGCCGCCAACGCCATGCTCGCAACTCGAATATCATTCATCAACGAAATCGCCAACCTATGCGAACAAGTAGGCGCCGACGTTAGCGCCGTTCGTAGCGCAATAGGTGCCGATGCGCGTATAGGCAGCAAATTCCTTTATCCCGGCTGCGGATATGGCGGTTCTTGTTTTCCTAAAGACGTTCGCGCTCTTATTGTTACAGGAGAGCAAAACGGTTGCGATATGCAAGTCGTTCGCGCTGTAGAAGCCGTAAACGAACGTCAAAAGACTGTCGTTTTCGACAAAATATCACGAATCTTCAACGGCAAACTCAACGGACTACGCATAGCCCTATGGGGCCTCGCCTTCAAACCCGAAACCGACGATATGCGCTGCGCTCCTTCGCTCGAAGTGATTCGTCTGCTGCTTGAACAAGGCGCCACTGTGGTAGTATACGACCCCGTAGCAATGAACGAATGTCGCCGACGTTTGGGCGATAGCGTCGAATATGCCTCTGACATATATACCGCTTGCGAAAATGCCGATGCCGTGGCGTTGCTTACCGAATGGAAGCAATTCCGCTTACCCACCTGGCAACGCGTCGCCGACCTTATGCGCGGCAATAACATTATAGACGGCCGTAACATATATCAAAGCAGCGACCTCATCGCCGCCGGCTTAAATCTACACTCTATCGGCAGACCTTCTACCATAAATTCATAAACTATGGCTACCGTATGCTTTGACCTCGATGATACGCTCTACTGCGAGATGGACTTTGTCCGCAGTGGCTATCGCGCTGTAGCCCGGCTTCTTGCCGGAGACAGCAACCCTAACGAAGAAGAACGCTACTACGCCCTTATCTGCGCACACCGTCCACGCGGGTTTGAAGCCGCTATCGACTTATATCCCGAGCTTAGCGGCCGCACTTGCCCTTATAGCGTTGACGCCTTGGTAGAACACTATCGCGCCCACACGCCGCAAATATGCCTCGCCCCGGCGGCTGAAGAAACTCTTAAAACCCTCAGCGATGCCGGCCATCGACTCGTGCTTATAACCGACGGCTCCACTCGCCACCAACGGTCAAAAATTCGTGCCCTCGGATTAGACAAATTCTTTGCCCCCGAAGACATTCTCATCAGCGAAGAAACCGGCGGCGACAAAACCACTACCGTGCCTTGGAGCATGATAGAACGCAATTATGGCACCAACGGCGACAGATGGTACATCGGCGACAATATGTCCAAAGACTTTTACTTGCCCAAGCGTCGCGGCTGGCACACCGTCATGCTCCTCGATAGCATCGGTGCCAACGTTTTTCCTCAACGCCCCGGAGACTGGGCGGCGGAATTCAAACCGCAAACCACCATCACCACCCTCGCCTCGCTTACTAAACTTATCCATTGACCCTTCAAAATACAGCATATTATGCCCACAGCACTCATCACCGGCATCACCGGACAAGACGGCTCTTACCTTGCCGAATTTCTCCTCGCTAAAGGTTACGATGTCCACGGCATCATACGACGAAGCTCTAGCTTCAACACCGGTCGTATCGAACACTTGTATCTCGATGAGTGGGTGCGCGATATGCACCGCCGTAGGCTAATTCACCTTCACTACGGCGACATGACAGACTCGTCGTCGCTAATACGAATTATCGGTCTCGTTAAGCCCGACGAAATATATAACTTGGCAGCGCAAAGCCATGTAAAAGTATCGTTCGACGTTCCCGAATACACCGCCGACACCGATGCCATCGGCACCCTGCGTCTTTTGGAAGCCGTGAGAATTCTCGGTCGTGAAAAATGCACCAAAATTTACCAAGCGTCTACATCAGAACTTTACGGCAAAGTGCAAGAAGTGCCACAAAGCGAAACAACGCCTTTCTACCCCCGCTCGCCTTATGCCGTTGCGAAGTTATATGCGTTTTGGATAATGAAAAACTACCGCGAAAGCTATGGTATGTATACCGCCAACGGCATTTTATTCAACCACGAAAGCGAACGCCGCGGTGAAAATTTCGTAACACGCAAAATCACCCTTGCCGCCGCTCGCATCGCTGCCGGCTTGCAAGACAAACTATACCTCGGCAACCTCGACGCGCTTCGCGACTGGGGTTATGCGCCTGATTATGTGGAATGTATGTGGCTAATACTACAACAACCCACCCCCGACGACTATGTTATCGCAACCGGAGAATATCATAGCGTCCGCGAATTTGCTTCTTTAGCATTCAAGCACGTTGGCATAGATCTGCGTTGGGAAGGTAGCGGCATCGACGAAAAAGGCATAGACACCGCCACCGGCAAAGTCCTCGTCGAAGTCGACCCGCGATTCTTCCGTCCCGCCGAAGTGGAACAACTCCTTGGCAACCCCGCAAAAGCGCGTGAACAACTCGGTTGGAATCCTCGCAAAACATCTTTCGAAGAACTCGTTCGACGAATGGTGGAATCTGATATTAAGCTTGTCGAATCAGAACGTAAATAAAAAGTCATGCTCGATAAAAACGCCAAAATATATGTCGCCGGCCACCGCGGCCTTGTAGGCTCCGCCATTATGTCCAATCTCAAACGCCGCGGCTTCACTAACGTTATCGGCCGCACGCACAGCGAGCTCGACTTACTCGATCCTGTTGCTACAGCCGCTTTCTTCGACACCGAACGCCCCGATGCCGTTGTCCTCGCAGCTGCTCACGTTGGAGGTATTATGGCAAATAGCCGCGACAGAGCTGACTTTATTTACGAAAACTTACAAATACAGCAAAACGTCATCG
The DNA here is from genome assembly GCA_964518705.1 of uncultured Bacteroides sp. Classification (GTDB taxonomy): domain Bacteria; phylum Bacteroidota; class Bacteroidia; order Bacteroidales; family Muribaculaceae; genus CAG-873. Next base: position 99,050 of record CAZFGV010000001.1, on the reverse strand, counting down.
GCAACGCCTATCGCATCGGTTGCCGCAAATTGCTCTTTTTGGGCTCAACGTGCATTTATCCTCGCGAAGCACCTCAACCTATCCCCGAAGACGCTCTTTTGACATCGCCATTGGAATACACAAACGAGCCGTATGCAATCGCTAAAATTGCCGGGCTCAAAATGTGCGAATCCTTCAATTTACAATATGGCACCGACTATGTTGCCGTTATGCCCACCAACCTCTATGGCCCTAACGACAACTTCCACCTCGAGAACAGCCACGTTTTGCCGGCAATGATACGCAAATTGCATCTTGCCAAACTGCTGGGCCACAATGACTGGACCTCTGTCCGCAACGATTTGCGTCGTCGTCCCGTTAGCGGCATCGACGCCGAAAAATCTTCTAACGACGAAATAGCATCACGCCTCGCCGACTTCGGCATTCACGCCGGACGCGTTGTCCTTTGGGGCACCGGCACGCCTTTACGCGAATTTTTATGGAGCGAAGACATGGCAGACGCTTGCGTTCACATCCTCCTAAATGTAAGTTTCGCCGACATCGCCTCAACATGCGGCAAAGAAATTCGCAACACACACATCAACATCGGCACCGGTCGCGAGTTGACAATAGCACAACTAGCCTCGCTCGTTGCCGACGCTACCGAATTTGACGGCACTATCGAATGGGATAGCACCAAACCCGACGGAACTATGCGCAAACTCTGTTCTGTCGAACGCCTCCACAAACTCGGCTGGCATCATAGCGTTGAGCTCCCCGATGGCGTTAAACGCCTTTATTCGTGGTATTTAGAAAACCTATAAGCTACTAATGACCCCATACATAGTCCTCGCCATACTCCTACCGATACTACTATGGGCTTACATCCCGTTTGCCCGTCGTATCGGTATGTGCGCACAATCGAACGGCTCCGGCAATGAAAAAGTTGCCGTCGGGGGTGGTGTGATTTTTTACATCGGGGCTATGATTCCGCTTCTTTTTTCAGAGAACGAATTTAACATCAGCATCTGGCTACTAATGGCCGGCGGCGCGATATTAGGTGTGCTTTCTTTTGCCGACGACATGGTAAAACTGCCACCGCAGTTCAGACTTGTCGTTCAACTATTAGTCATATCCACAGTTCTTTACGAAATCTTCGAAGCCGGACACTACGATATTTACCTCATATCCATCATCGCGTGTGTAGGCTTTGCCAACGCGTCAAACTTTATGGACGGCATCAACGGAATGTTGGCACTATACGGCATCGTCGTATTGTCAACGCTCATCGCCGTACCATACGTTATGGAACCCGTAGTATGCCCCCTCTACCCGACGACAAACATCACGCATTACCTCACGGGGCTGCTAATAGCACTTACCGTATTTGCATTATTCAACGTCCGCCACCGCTCACTAGTCTTTGCCGGCGACGTCGGTTCAGTGACATTAGGCTACTTTGCCGGCATTACAATAATCTGGCTATCAATCATCTACAACACACTATCGATGATGTCGCTGGTTATCGTATACCTCATCGACACCTTCTGCACCTTCCTACAACGCCTCTTCAATGGCGAACGAGTAATGGAGCCACACCGCAAACACCTATATCAGCAACTCGTAGCCCAGGGCTATTCGCCCTTGCGCATCAGTGCAAGCTATGCCGCCATACAACTTTGCGTAAACATCGGGTGGCTTGCCGTGCCGGCAGATATGCAATTGCTATACACAATAATAATCACACTCGCACTCCTCACAGCATACATAAGCCTTAAAATTCGTTTACTAGGCAAAACTTCAAAATAACAAATTTTAGTATCGAAAAATCGAAGAGTTAGTGTAAAATTCGCAACAAATCGATAAAACGAAGGAAAAATAAAACGATAAAAAGTTTAAGTAAATTTTGGAGTTACGAAAAAAAGCGCGTACATTTGTAAAAATTTGATAGAATGGCGATGGACTTCAGCGAGCAATTGACCCGGCTCGAACATAAAACCGAATTAGTGCTTACGCGCTATAGGTCAATGTTAGAGAAGAATCGAGAGCTGAGCGCACAAATCATAGATTTACGCTCGGCGCTACATGCCAGCCAAGCGACAATAGAAAAGATGCGCACGCAGATAGAATATCTACAAGTATCCTCCTCTATCGCGCCGGATGACGAATCAGCAGCTCGCGCCAGAGACATTTTGTTAGATTTAGTGCGGGAAATCGACGCTTGTATCGCCGATATTATCAAAGATGTCTGATAATCTCCCTACTCTTGATGAATAAGCAGCCGAACAATCATAGAATCACTGTGAATATATGCGGGGCTGAACCTTTCAAGCTCCCTTTAGACGAGAGCGAAGAGTTGCTCTATCGTCAAATTATAGAACGCATTAATTCTAATTGCAACCGCTTTCGTTATGGAGCGGACGCCGATAGCGAACAAGTTGCTCTTGCAAAAGTAGCGCTATACTACGCAATGATGTTCTATCGTCGCCATGAGACACTTAGCCGACAGGCAGACTTGCTAAACGGTTTCGAAGAAAAGCTGGATAAATTAATCCAACAATTCGATTCCAACTTAACAGAGTAGAATCGGTATCACATAAAACAGGCTCTACATCGCCGACGGTCCCACGCCGTGAATTGTTTCCGCACTTTCTACGTCTCACTCGTTGAGACTGGAAGTGCATTGTTGTTTTTTTAAGATACTTATTCATCTTATGGATACGTTATCACATATTTTGTATATCGTTTTAGCTATTGCTGCAGCAGCTATAGCAGCGTGCGTTACGCTTTATGTTCAGCGCCGCAACGCCCACTCTCAAGCTAAACGTATTGTTGAAGACGCTGAGCGTAAAGCCGAAGACCTCAAACGCGACAAAGTGTTGGAAGGTCGAGAAGAAGCTCTCAAAATCACTGCCGAAGCTGAAAAAACAGCACAGCAGAAAATGTCGAAAATTCAATCGACAGAAGCAAAAATGAAACAGCGCGAAATTCAGCTTAACCAAGTACAAAGCGAAAATCAGCGCACTCGCAACGAGCTCGACAACCTTCGTCAGAACATTGAAGCTCAGCAAGTTGTTATTAACAACCGTCAAACACAGCTCGACGAGCTACACCACCAAGCACAAGATTTGCTAGAGCATATCTCAGGCCTATCTTCACAAGAAGCCAAAGAAAAGCTCATCGAAAGCCTCAAAGACGAAGCCAAAACCGCTGCTGCTTCGTATATCAACGACATCATGGACGATGCCAAGCTAACAGCAAACAAAGAAGCTCGCCGCATCGTGGTGCAATCTATCCAACGTGTTGCTACTGAAACTGCTATCGAAAACTCGGTAACAGTATTCCATATCGACTCCGACGAAATCAAGGGCCGCATCATCGGCCGTGAAGGACGCAACATCCGCGCCCTCGAAGCCGCAACAGGCATAGAAATCATCGTCGACGACACCCCCGAAGCTATCGTCCTTTCCGGCTTTGACCCCGTACGCCGCGAAATTGCTCGCTTGGCTTTGCATCAGCTCGTTGCCGATGGTCGTATCCACCCCGCTCGTATCGAAGAAGTGGTGGCAAAGGTGCGCAAACAAATCGAACAAGAAATTGTCGAAACCGGTCAACGCACAGCTATCGACCTCGGTATCCACGGCTTGCACCCCGAACTAATTCGCCTCGTGGGCAAAATGAAATACCGTTCAAGCTACGGACAAAACTTGCTCCAGCACTCACGCGAAACCGCTAATCTATGCGCCGTTATGGCATCTGAGCTTGGTCTTAACCCCAAGAAAGCGCGTCGTGCCGGCCTTCTTCACGATATCGGCAAAGTGCCTGATGAAGAACCCGAATTGCCACACGCATTGCTCGGCATGAAGTTGGCGGAGAAATACAAAGAAAAGCCCGAAATTTGCAACGCCATCGGCGCCCACCACGACGAAATCGAACAAACCTCATTGCTCGCTCCTATCGTTCAAGTCTGCGACGCCATCTCCGGCGCTCGTCCCGGCGCTCGCCGCGAAATCGTCGAAGCATACATCAAACGCCTCAACGACCTCGAACAATTGGCAATGTCATACCCCGGCGTTCTCAAGACCTATGCCATCCAAGCCGGTCGCGAACTCCGTGTTATCGTTGGCGCCGACAAGATCGACGATGCCGAAACAGAAAAACTATCAGCAGAAATAGCTCGTCGTATTCAAGACGAAATGACATATCCCGGACAAGTCAAGATTACCGTTATCCGCGAGACACGTTCGGTAAGCATAGCGAAATAACCCATGGCACAAGATAAAGACAAAACCGAGGGCGAAAGCTACGAGGGTGTCGAAGATCAGCAGCCTCTAATACACCGCGATGACTGTCGCAGGCGCAAGTTACATTGCTTCAACTGGCTTGCCGACATTCCTGGCGATTGTGCCGGTGGAGATATTGTCGAGGTGCAATTTAAAAACACTCGCAAAGGCTATTACCGCAACTGCACCAATTTGCCTCTCGGTCCCGGCGACTTGGTTGCCGTCGAAGCCGTTCCCGGCCACGATATCGGCACCATAACCCTCACCGGAGCCCTCGCAGAGTTACGTATGCGTCGTGCTAACGGCAAAGGCAATCTCGAAGTGAAACGCGTGTTCCGTCTAGCAAAGCCCGTCGATATAGAAAAATACGAAGAGGCAAAATCTCGCGAGGACGACACCATGATTCGCGCCCGTAAAATTGCCGAAAGTTTGGGCCTGAACATGAAAATCGGCGACGTGGAATATCAAGGCGATGGCAACAAAGCTATCTTCTACTACATTGCCGACGAACGCGTCGACTTCCGCCAACTCATCAAGATTCTCGCCGAGACTTTCAAGGTGCGTATCGAAATGAAACAAATCGGCGCCCGCCAAGAAGCAGGGCGAATAGGTGGCATCGGGCCGTGCGGTCGTCCCCTGTGTTGCTCGCAATGGATGTCAAACTTCGTTTCAGTATCTACCAGCGCAGCTCGATACCAAGACATATCGCTCAATCCTCAAAAACTTGCCGGACAATGCGCCAAGTTGAAATGTTGCCTCAACTTCGAAGTTGACGCTTACATCGAAGCCACTCGACGTATGCCGCCGCGTGAAGTACGCCTCGAAACAGCAGACGCCACTTACTTCCATTTCAAATCGGATATCTTCGGCCGCACAGTTACATACTCTACCGACAAAAATATTGCCGCGAACCTAGTAACCATCAGCGCCGAACGCGTTTTCGAGATAATCCAGCTGAACAAAGACGGCGAAAAGCCGTTGAGCCTCATCCCCGAGGGCGGCGACAAACCCGCAGCTAAACACGACTTCGGTGATATTCTCGGCGACGGCGATTTGACACGTTTCGATAGAAAGAAAAAACGCCGCAAAGGCAAAAAAGACCCCCAAGGCAAGCCCAAAGGCGACGGCCGTCAACAACAAGAAGGTCAGCCCAAGCCTAAAGAGGACAAGCCCCGCGATGCGCAAAAGCCTAAAGGCGACAACCCCAACCGTCCCCAACACCCCAAAGACGGCGCTCAACGTCAACAGCAAAACGGACAAAACCCCAAACGTCGCAAAACGAATAATCGCGCCACCGGCGACCGTCAACAAGACGGCGCTCCCAAAAACGAGCGTCAGCAAGGTGGCGACAACAAGCCCAAAGATGCACCTACGCAAGGCTAAAATACTGATTGTTGCTATAGTAGCTCTCCTCGCCGCCTGTTCCATCGACGGACATCACGGCAACGGCGATGATAACTACTACAGCGCTTTTGGTACCATGCCCGACGCCTCGTGGAAATATGCGGGCCCGTTGAATTTTACCGTTGACACCCTTCGCGACAGCATCACCGCCCCCGGCAGCTTGCTCGTGAGCATACGTCATACTGCAGGGTACGCTTATAGTAACATCTGGTTAGAACTCACCACCGACCTCGACCATCCATCATCCGACACCATCAATCTGCGTCTTGCCGATGATTATGGCCGTTGGTTAGGACGAGGTAGCGGTCCTTCGATAATGCGTGTAGACACCGTAAAAAGCAACATACGCCTTCACCGCGGACAACGCATCAGGCTTAGGCATATAATGCGCACCGACACTCTTCACGGCATAGAACTTGCCGGTATCACTTTTATTCCTACCGACTGAAAAAATAGAAAACAGTTGCCATAGCAATGCAATTTGACAGCTTCATCTTTGATATGGACGGCACACTATGGGATGCCGTCGACAGCTATTGTGCCGTGTGGAATGCCACTATGGCTTCGCTGGGTATTAATCTTCCCGAAATAGTACGCAACAGGCTCGAGCCACTCATGGGCAAGCCTCTAAATGAAATATACGACGCGCTCATCGGTGATGCTTACGACCGTAACGAGTTCTTAAAGAAAGTCGGCGAGGACGAGCGCCGCTTAATGCCATCCCTCGGCGGTATTTTATACCCCGACGTTAAAGAAACTTTGGCAGAGCTTTCCAAAACGCACAAACTATTCATGCTAAGCAATTGTGCCGCCGGAGGGTTGCCTAACTTCTTGCGCTTCACTGGCCTTGAACAATATTTTACAGACCATATATCATTCGGTGACAACAAGTTAGAAAAAGATGCCAATTTACGATTGCTCATCGAACGTCATACTCTCACCTCGCCGCTATATATCGGAGACACTATCGGCGACTGCCGTAGCACTCACGCTGCCGGCATTCCTTTCGCTTGGGCATCATGGGGGTTCGGAAAAAACATTACCGACGCCGATTATGTTCTGACTTCAATAAAAGACCTCTCTAAACTCTAAATAATGAACTCACACGAATCTGTCGACCACCTCCAAACGTCCTTGCTCACCAAAGACGAGCAAAGCCGACGTCTGGACCGCGTTTTTGCCGGAATGCGCAGCGCTAATATCAGTGCCGCCGTCATTCGTGACAACGCAAACATATATTACCTCACCGGCCGCGTTTTCCGTGGATATGTATACCTCGAAATCGATGCCGCGCCTATATATTTCGTGCGACAACCGTCAACATTACGCTGCCACAACGCCGAGCAACTGCACTTCATCCGCAAACCCGAAGAAATGGCAAGCACCCTCGCAGCGCTTGGCAGAACAGCACACCCCGTAGCGATAGAACTTGATAGCATCAGCTACTCCGACGCCACTCGTTTAGCCAAAGCCTTCGGTGCTGATAGCCCCTGTGCTAACATCTCTCCCATAATGCGAGCCGCTAGAGCCGTAAAAACCGAGCACGAACAAAATATGCTCATAGCCTCGGGAAAGAAACACACCCTCGTATACGAACGCATACCGCGCCTTTTCCGCGAAGGAATGTCCGACATAGAATTGCAAATCGAAATCGAACGTTTATCACGCTTGGAAGGCTGCCTCGGTCAATTTCGTATCAGCGGCGGCGACATGGAGCTTTTCATGGGCAACGTCCTCACCGGCGATAACGGCGACACGCCGTCCCCCTACGATTTTGCCATGGGCGGCGCCGGACTCGACCCATCTCTTCCCGTTGGTGCTAACGGCACCGTCATAAAGCCCGGATTACCCGTAATGATAGACGTCAACGGCAACTACACCGGCTATATGACCGACATGACACGCTGCTTCTACAGCACCCGTCTCGAGCCGGAGGCACAGAAAGCCCTCGTGCTATCGCAAAACATCTGCTCAACCCTCGCCGACATGATGCGCCCCGGAGCAGAGGCTAAAGATTTATATATCAAAGCCAAAGAAATGTCCGACTCCGCCGGCATGGGCGACTATTTCATGGGCCATCGAAGCCACGCCGGCTTTGTAGGTCACGGCATTGGCATAGAAATCAACGAAATGCCTGTCATCGCCCCACGTTCGCGAGACATTCTTCAAGCCGGCAATGTTATTGCCCTTGAGCCCAAATTCGTTATCCCCGGCATTGGTGCTATCGGCATTGAAAACTCATATATAGTACAAACCGACGGACCTGCACTTTGCATCACAACAGCAACCGAAGACGCTGTCCGCCTTGATTGATAAAATGAACCTAAAGAGCAAACTCAAACTAAAAGCGTTTCAAACCGTCGGCGTTGCTGCCGATGCGTTGAAACGTGAATGTTATGTTGTTGGAGGATATGTCCGCGACCTTATCATCGGCCGCCATTCTAAAGATATAGACTTTGTTACCGTCGGCTCGGGTATCGAGTTGGCGCAGGCTGTTGCAGAAAACATAGGCCCACGCGCCACCCTTGCCGTCTATCGCAACTACGGCACAGCACAACTACATTACGGCCACACCGAGCTTGAATTTGTCGGTGCTCGACGCGAATCATATTCTCGCGACTCTCGCAACCCTATCGTCGAAGACGGCACTCTCGACGACGACTTGGCACGTCGCGACTTCACAATAAACGCCATGGCGATAAGCGTTAATTCCGCCACCTTCGGCGAACTTATCGACCGCTATGACGGCCTCGGCGACATCGAACGTAAAATTATCCGCACCCCCCTCGACCCGGATATAACATTTTCCGACGATCCCTTGCGCATGCTTCGCGCTATTCGTTTCGCCACACAACTCAATTTTACTATCGCGCCCGAAACCTTTGCGGCATTGCAACGAAACGCTCACCGCATAGAAATCATTTCTGCCGAACGTATTAAAGACGAGTTAATGAAAATTATGGCATCGCCACGCCCTTCTATCGGCTGGCAGTTGCTTCTCGATACGGGCTTGCTCGCCATCATTTTGCCCGAATTGGCAAAAATGAAGGGCATAGATGTTGTTCGCGGTCGCGCTCACAAAGACAACTTCATCCACACAATGATTGTACTCGACCGCGTTGCCGCAGCGTCTGACAACGTATGGCTTCGTTGGGCAGCGCTATTTCACGACATCGGCAAACCCGCAACAAAGCACTACGATGACGAACGCGGATGGACATTTCACAACCACAACTTCATTGGCGGTAAAATGGTTAAAACCATCTTCCGTCGCATGAAATTCCCCCTCGGCGCCGAGCTAACCTACGTTGCCAAACTCGTAGAGCTACATATGCGCCCCATAGCTTTGGTCGAAGATGAAGTTACCGACAGCGCCGTGCGTCGTCTCGCCAACTATGCCGAAAAAGATTTGCCCGATTTGATGATTCTTGCCCGCGCTGACATAACAAGCAAAGACGAAGCAAAAAAAGCGCGATACCTCGCCAATTTCGACATCGTTGAAGAAAAATTCCAAGACATCTTCGCCAAAGATTTCGAACGCAATCGCAAAAACCCCGTCGACGGCAACGAAATTATGGAGCTCTTCGGCTTGCCCCAAGGCCCTGATGTGGGCTATTTCACAAAAAGTCTCAAGCAAGCCATCAAAGACTGCGAAATCGACGACAACCGCACCGCAGCTTTCGAATACATACTCAAATTAGCTGCCGACAGAGGTATCAAGCCGCTATACGACCCTTTCGAAAAAGATAAAGAAGCAAAATAATGGATGTACGGCTCTTCGGTGCAGAGGTATTGACAGAACTCCCCTACGAGGCAAACGACCAGCAAGTTGCTGTTGTCGCCGCCTTGTCGCGCTTTGTCATGGAGCCTCCCGTGCGTGAAAGAGCTTTCATTCTCAACGGCTATGCCGGCACGGGTAAAACGTCTCTGACAGGTGCTTTAGTGCGTGTTCTAAAAAAGCATAAGGTGCCGATGATGCTCCTTGCCCCTACCGGCCGCGCCGCGAAAGTGCTTAGCAATAACACCGGCGGACACCGTGCTTTCACCATTCACCGCAAAATATATCGCCACAACCCCGACGGCGGTATCGGTGCTTGGGGTATGCCCTCGCAAGCCGACAACAAGCTAACAAACGCCGTATTCATTGTCGACGAAGCGTCGATGATAGGCTCCGGTGACGAAAGAGGGTGCAATCTGCTCGAAGACCTTATAACATTCGTATTCTCACAGCCCGGCAACCGCTTGATACTTATCGGCGACACCGCCCAGTTACCTCCTGTCGGCTCCGACTCGTCGCCGGCGATGAACCCGGCTGTACTAAAGTCTTTAGGCCTTCATGTTAGCCGCGCTATCATGACCGAGACCGCCCGCCAATCCGCCGACTCGGGCATACTCTTCAACGCCACACGCTTGCGCCGCACAATGGCAAAAATACGCTCCCTCAGCGAGGGCGAAGCTATGCCCGTGCCAAAATTGCGTCTGCGTGGTTTTGCTGACGTGCGAAATGTGTCAGGAGAAGACCTGCCCGAAATTATCAGCGACTCATACGCCTCCGAAAACGGCGTTGCCGATACCATCGTCATCACGCGTTCAAACCGCCGTGCCGCAGAATACAACGCCGCCATTCGTGCTAACGTCCTTTATCTCGAAGAAGAAATCTGCGTTGGCGACTTACTTATCGTATCACGCAATCATTATTTCGGACGCTCTATCGGGGGTGTTGACTTTGTTGCTAACGGCGATATTCTTACTGTCGTAAAAGTGTATGGCACAGAAGTCTACGCCGGAATTCGCTATGCCGATTTACGCTTATCCCTTCCAGCCCCCGACGGCGAAAGCGATGCAATAGAATTCGACATAAAAATTATTCTTGACACCCTCGGCACACCCGATTCCACCCTCACACAAGACCAATGGAATCAGCTGTATTACAATCTATTGAGCGATGTAGGGCCATATGCCACTTACCCACCCGAACAACGCGTTCGGGCACTGCGTACCGACCCGCATTGGACAGCACTACACGTTAAATTCGCTTACGCCATCACCTGCCATAAAGCGCAAGGCGGACAGTGGAGCCGTGTTTTCGTCGACCTTAGCTACATCCCTGCCGACGCTTTAGGGCTAAACCTATATCGCTGGCTATACACCGCCGCTACGCGTGCGCGGCATCGATTGCATCTCATAACCCCGCCACAAGAAATCATCGAAGAATAAAACTCTGCCACTGAAATATTATTATTTTCTTCGGCAGTAAATGTATTACGGCAAAAATTTGCTATATTTGCGGTATGAACGCAGACGACTCAGAAATAAGCCTTCGCAGCGCCCAAGCGCAAGTCGACGAATGGATTCGCACCATCGGCGTCCGCTATTTTTCACCGCTCACAAACATGGCAGTATTGAGCGAGGAAGTAGGGGAAGTAGCACGTGTAATAGCCCGCACCGACGGCGACCAATCTCCCAAAGCCGGCGAAAAGCTAGACCTTGCCGACGAGCTCGCCGACGTTCTTTGGGTTGTTACCGCAATCGCAAACCAACATGGCATCGACCTCACCGACGCGTGGAAACGCAATATCGCCAAGAAAACGCAACGCGACGCCGACCGTCATCACAACAACCCCAAACTTCTCGATAACAAATAAAATAACATAACTATGTCAGAAACAACCAACACCGATAAATACAGCCAGGCTATCAACGCCAGCACAGTAGGCACCGATGATGCTGCCGTAGCAGCTGCCGTACAGAAAATTATTGCCGAACACGCCAGCGAAAACAACACCCCCGACGTTCTCAAATTGCTGTTTAACTGCATCGACCTCACTACCTTAAAGAGCACCGACTCACCCTCAAGCGTAGCGCAGTTCACCGAAAACGTTAACACCTTCGACGAACAGCACCCCGAACTTCCTAACGTTGCCGCTATTTGCGTATATCCCAACTTCGCTGCCGTAGTACGCACCGTACTCGAAGTTAGCGATGTTAAAATTGCCTGTGTATCAGGTGGTTTCCCCTCTAGCCAGACATTACCTGAAGTAAAGATTGCCGAAACCTCACTCGCCGTAGCCAACGGCGCCGACGAAATCGACATCGTTCTTAACCTCGGATACTTCCTCGACGAAGACTACGAATCGCTCACCGACGAAATTCAGGAACAGAAAGAAGCCGTACGCGACGGTCATCTCAAAGTTATTCTTGAAACCGGCGCCTTGAAAACCGCCGAAAACATCAAGAAAGCATCAATCTTATCACTCTACAGCGGTGCAGACTTCCTCAAAACTTCTACCGGAAAAGAATATCCCGGCGCTACCCTCGAAGCGGCTTACACTATGATGCAGTGCATCAAAGAATACCATGCCAAAACCGGCGTAATGGTAGGCTTCAAAGCTGCCGGCGGCGTTTCTACCGTTGAAGATGCCGTTGCTTACTACACCTTGGCTAAAGAAATTCTTGGCGAAGAATGGCTTAACAACAAATACTTCCGCATCGGCGCATCACGCTTGGCTAACACCTTGCTCTCTGCCATCCTCGGCGAAGAAGTAAAGCAATTCTAAAAAAACGAAACATGAAAGTCTGGATTTACCTCGACAACCGTCAGCAAGGGCCATTCGAGCTTGAAGACCTCGTCAACAAGTCAGGGCTCACCCCTGACACGCTGGCATGGTACGAAGGCTTGCCCAAATGGCAACGCATCGCCGACCTGCCTCAGGTGTATGCCACAATATTCGACAATCAGCGCGAAAATATTGCTACACATATCGAAGTTTCAGACTCAGAGGCATTTAATCAATCACAAGCCCCTGGCGATGCCGTCGCCGCAGAAGCACGCGAAGAAGCAGCTGTTTCAGAAGCTATCGCCACCGAAGAAAGCGCCGCACAACAAAACAACGGCAACGTCCATTTCAATCCCGGCGTTTACAACGCAACAACAAACACCGAGCCCACAGAGCCCTGCCCTCCGTCGTATATCGGATGGTCGGTATTCTCTCTTATTTGTTGTTGCTCGCCTATCAGTTTGGCTGCTCTTATTGCATCGTTATACGTTTCTACATCATACTCTCGCGGAGATATAACGAACGCCAAAAAGGCATCGGAGTGGGCTGCTTGGCTTATTATGATAGCTATTGCCCTCGGATTCATCCCTGTAGCAATAATGAGCCTATATCTTGATTGATGCCTATATCAACGCCACCACCACTGCCACCGGAGTTGCGCCGAAATAAAAAGCGCAACTTCGGGGCATTGTTTATAATCGCCGCGATGGCTATTGCTTTTATAGCCATAGCAATATATTTCTACCATCACGACCCCATGCAAGGCGGCATCAAATGCACCTTCAAAAGCCTTACGGGTTACGACTGCCCCGGGTGCGGAAGCCAACGCGCCCTTCACGCTCTCGTACACGGACAGATTATAGAAGCATGGAATTACAACCCACTAGCTTTCATAGCCTTTCCCACTGCCGCCTTATACATCATCGTCGAGCTATGGCGCGAACGTTTTGCTCGCATTCACGCCATTATCACACACCGCTATGCCTGCGCCGCTATTCTTGTCGCTATCATAGCATATTGGATTCTACGCAACCTCTAAACCACCGTTACTGTCGCCGACATGGAAGAAAAAAAGCTCTTTTTACTTGACGCATACGCACTTATCTATCGCGCCTACTATGCACTTATGCGCACACCGCGCTTTAGCTCGTCAGGGTTCAACACCTCTGCCATCTTTGGCTTTGTAAACACCCTCGAAGACCTGCTCCGCAAAGAGGATCCCGGATATATCGCCGTATGCTTTGACCCGTCTCACGGCAAAACCTTCCGACACGAACAGTACACGGAATATAAAGCCGGACGCGACAAACAGCCCGAAGATATCACTGCCGCGATTCCATATATCAAACGTATTCTTGCGGCTTACAACATTCAAGCTATCGAAGTTGCGGGCTACGAGGCTGATGACGTTATCGGCACTCTTTCGCGTCGGGCGCAAAATCAAGGTTTCACTACCTACATGATGACTCCGGACAAAGACTATGGTCAACTCGTTACAGACAACGTGTTTATGTACCGTCCGGCGCTTAAAGGTCAAGGTTTCGAAGTGCGAGGACCTAAGGAAGTGTGCGAAAAATATGGCATCGAAAACACCTCACAAGTTATTGACTTGCTTGCTCTTGAAGGCGACGCGTCGGATAATGTTCCCGGGTGCCCCGGCGTAGGTGAAAAAACGGCGGTGAAACTTATCCTTCAATTCGGTTCTGTTGAAAAATTGCTCGAAAACGTCGACCAAGTCAAAGGTGCGTTACAAAACAAAATACGCGACAATGTCGAACAAATACGAATGTCAAAAGAACTCGTCACCATCGTTACCGACGTGCCGCTCGACATTTCGATTGACAGTCTAAAACGCCAAGAGCCTAATACTGACGACCTTATCGAGATATACAAAGAACTCGATTTTAAATCATTCATATCCAAACTCAAGGTCACCCAACCACAAGCCGCCCCCAAAGTAGATGTCGCCCAAGCGACAGAAGAAAACTTCGGCGGATTGTTTGACTTAATAGAAGACACCCCCGTCAGCCACGCCTCTGAGGATGTTAACAGCCGCGCATTGAGCAACGCTGACGATATTGCCGACTTCATCTCTTCCGCCGCCGCTACAGGCACTGTCGGCATAGCCCTCAACAGCGTCGGAGCTGAAGCCATGACAGCCGCCCTTTACGGCTTAGCACTTGCTTATCAGAAAGATAACACCTTTATAAGCGCATATATCTCTGTCGACACCATCGGCAATGCCGCTCTCGCAAAGGCGTTGACACCCTTATTTAGCAATAACAATGTTACTATCGTCGGCGGCGACATCAAACGCGATATGCTCATTCTCCGTCGCTTTGGCGCTCCCTTTGCCGGTGCGAAATGGTTTGATACCGCAGTAGCACATTACCTCGTATCGCCGGAACAGAAGCACGACACCGCCTCGCTAGCGATGAACTACCTCGGTGCTCGTACTTACGACTACGAAATCAAACCGTCCGAACGCTTTCAAGCGCCCCTCGACCCGCTCGGTGCATTTACACAAGTGGCAGCTATCGTTTTGCAACTCAAACCGTTAATCGAAGCCGACGTAAAAGCAAAATGCCAAGAAACGCTCCTTGAAACCGTAGAAATGCCCCTGGTGGCAGTATTGGCATCAATGGAATGTGAGGGCGCACGAATAGACACAACGGAACTTAGTCGAATATCAAAAGACCTCACATCACGATTGCAAAAACTCGAAGAAGAAGCATACGAAATAGCGGGACGACCCTTCAATGTAAGCTCTCCGGCGCAAGTGGGGCAAATTCTTTTTGACGAATTAAAAATCGACCCCAAAGCGCGCAAGACCAAAGGCGGCTCGTGGAGCACCGCTGAAGATGTCCTCGAAAAATATGCCGCCGATGTTCCTTTGGTAAAACATATCCTCGACATCCGCGGCGTCAAGAAATTGCTAGCCACATACGTCGACGCTTTGCCGAAGCTAATCAATCCAACCACCGGCAAGATTCACACCACCTTCAACCAAACCGTCACCGCCACCGGACGTTTGTCATCAACAAACCCGAACTTGCAAAACATCCCCGTTCGCACCGACGACGGTCGCGAGATACGTCGCGCTTTCATCGCCGATGACGATTGTTTGTTGCTCTCTGCCGACTATTCGCAAATAGAATTGCGCCTCATGGCAGACCTCAGCGGCGACACCACGATGATAGACGCATTCCTTTCCGGTGAAGACATTCACCGCTCTACGGCAGCAAAAATTTATCACGAAGACATATCCACCGTCACCGACACCCAACGCCGCAACGCCAAAACCGCCAACTTCGGCATCATTTACGGCATCTCTGCCTTCGGGCTGAGCGAACGTCTGGGCATACCGCGCTCAGAAGCGAAAGAACTAATCGACGGATACCTTAAGACATATCCGCGCGTTGCCGAGTATATGCAAGAATCAATCGAACGCGCACGCACCGACGGATACGTCACAACTATTCTGGGCCGTCGCCGATACCTCCCCGACATTAATTCTCGCAGCAACACCGTTCGATCTTATGCTGAACGAAACGCCATCAACGCACCCTTACAAGGCTCGGCGGCAGACATTATAAAAGTCGCCATGGTGGCTATTGACAAAGAATTACGCGCACGCAATTTCAAGTCGAAAATGATTTTGCAAGTTCATGACGAATTGATATTCAACGTCGTGCCATCCGAACTCGACGAATTACAAACCCTCGTCAAAGAACTCATGGAATCGGCATATCACGGGCGAGTACCTATGGTTGCCGCTTCCGGCGTTGCCAAAGATTGGCTCGCGGCTCATTAAGCAACACCTTCATTTACAGCATAAAAAAAACGGCCACCGAGGTGGTCGTTTGCTATTTTATTCGCCGAGTAAATCGGGTCTTAATCTACGCGTACGTTCGAGCGCTTGTTCGTGTCTCCATTCGTCGATTTTGGCTTGGTGTCCCGACAAAAGAATCTGCGGCACTTCCCAACCATTATAAACCGCAGGACGGGTGTAAATCGGCGGTTCTAACAAATTGTCTTGGAACGAGTCTGACAGAGCGCTCTGTTCGTCACCGATAGCGCCGGGAATAAGACGCACGATGGCATCGGTGATAATCGCTGCCGGCATTTCTCCTCCGGTAAGAACATAATCACCGATAGATATCTCTTTGGTTATCAAGTGTTCGCGAATACGATAGTCAATACCTTTATAATGACCGCAGAGAATGATAATATTCTCCAGCATCGACATTTGGTTCGCCATCTTTTGATTGAAAACTTCACCATCAGGCGCAGTGAATATCACTTCATCGTAATCGCGTTCAGCCTTAAGAGCAGCGATACAACGGTCAACAGGCTCTACCTGCATCACCATACCGGCATCGCCGCCAAATGGATAATCGTCGACTTTGCGATAACGATTGGTGGTATAGTCGCGAAGATTATGCACTGCTATAGTACACAATCCTTTTGCTTGGGCGCGTTTCAAGATAGAGCAACCAAGGGGTGACTCTAGCATTTCCGGTAATACTGTAATGATGTCGATGCGCATATCTAAACTTTATTTGCCACAAAATTACAAAAATTCTATCGTTCAGGCAAATAGTATTCTTTAACGACATACCATGCCTATACGCTTTTTTATTAATTTTGTAATACGTTTGCCTCGGCTGGCTCGTTTCTAATTTTTTATTACATGCTAACAATAATGCACCACACTGATTCTCTGAGTATTATCTATATAATCAGCGAATTACACTCAAAACATCATAGCAGCGTTTATGGTTATACTCTCGCCACAACGCCGAATATCGAAGCTATGGTGCATATTTGTACACCAAGTGCCGGCATATATTTGGATAAGCGAAAAATTGCGCAGCAAATATCCCGACGAGGTCTGTCGTCTGCGCCAAGTCGCAAACCGTCCGCTATATAATTCCTACTTAGTGCATACCATTGTCGATGTCGCCGAAATAGAACTACCGACATTGAATTCTTGCTCGACAGCATAGCTCGCCCGGCAAGAAAAATACTAAACACCATCGACTACGACGCCATCAAAGACAGTATCGATGCAACAAAAATGATTTTCCAATCGTTATAAATCAAAAAACCATGAAAGAAGGAGACCCCATTCCAACACTATTGGGCTATGACTCAAACGGCAACAAAGTAGACAGTAGCCTCTATGCCGGCAAAGCCCTCATCATATATTTTTACCCCAAAGACAACACTCCCGGCTGCAGCGCCGAAGCTTGCTCTATTCGCGACGGCTATGACGCCCTGTGCGAACTCGGATACGAAGTGATAGGCATTAGCAAAGACTCCGCCGCAAGCCACCAACGCTTCGCCGAAAAATTGTCGCTAAACTTCACGCTCCTCAGCGACCCCGACGTTGAAGTGAACACCGCTTTCGGAGTTTGGCAAAAGAAAAAAATGGCAGGACGCGAATATATGGGCACTGTCAGAACAACATTCATCACCGACGCAAACCATTGCATCACACACATTATCAGCAAAGTCGACACCAAAAACGCCGCGCAGCAGATTATTGACATTTTAAAAGCCGACAAAGCATAAAAAGCACTATTTATATTTAAAGAACGAAAGTGTCTTGCTGTAATTGAGATTTTTATCGTATATTTGCAAACAGACACTCTCGGTGTCAATTCAATTTACGCGTAAAATAAGATTATGGCAACCAAACCGTTTCACTATCAAGAGATGTTCCCCCTCGGCCCCGATACAACCGAGTACTATCATCTCACATCCGATTATGTACACACCGAAACCTGGGGTGGACATGAATTTCTCGTAGTAGATCCCGAAGCGCTCACAGTGCTTACCCGCCAGGCTACTCACGACAACGCCTTTATGTTGCGTCGTGAGCACAATGCTATGGTGGCAAAAATACTTAATGACCCCGAAGCATCGGCAAACGATAAGTTCGTAGCACTCACCATGTTGCGCAACGCTGAAGTTGCCGCTAAAGGTCAACTTCCCTTCTGCCAAGATACCGGCACCGCTATCTGCCACGCCGAAAAAGGTCAGAACGTATACACCGGCTGCAACGACGAAGAAAAAATCAGCCACGGCGTATATCTAACCTACACCACCGACAACCTTCGTTACAGCCAGAACGCTCCGCTCAATATGTACGACGAAGTAAACACCGGCTGCAACCTTCCCGCTCAAATCGACATCCACGCTACCGAAGGCATGGAATATCACTTCCTCTTCGTTGCTAAGGGCGGTGGCTCGGCAAACAAAACATACCTCTACCAAGAAACCAAGGCTCGCATCAACACCGAAAAGTTGCTTCCTTTCCTCATCGAAAAGATGCGCTCTCTCGGCACCGCTGCTTGCCCTCCCTACCATATCGCTTTCGTTATCGGCGGCACCTCGGCTGAAAAGAACCTCGAAGTGGTTAAGAAGGCTTCTGTTAAGTACCTCGACAACCTTCCCACCCAAGGCAACGAATACGGCCACGCTTTCCGTGACATCGAACTCGAAGCACAACTCAAAAAAGCATCAGAAGAACTCGGCCTCGGCGCTCAATTCGGTGGCAAATGCTTTGCTCACGACATCCGCGTTATCCGTCTTCCCCGCCACGGCGCTTCTTGCCCCATCGGTATGGGCGTAAGCTGCTCGGCTGACCGCAACATCAAAGCGAAAATCAACGCGCAAGGTTTGTGGATCGAAAAACTCGACAGCAACCCCGGCGAACTTATCCCCGAAGAACTTCGCAAAGAAGGTGAAGGCAACGTTGTACGCATCGACCTCAACCGTCCTATGCCCGAAGTACTTGCCGAACTCACCAAATATCCCGTAAGCACACGTTTGTCGCTCTCAGGCACTATCATCGTAGGCCGCGACATCGCTCACGCTAAAATCAAAGAACGCCTCGACAAGGGCGAACCCATGCCTCAATACCTCAAAGACCACCCCATCTACTATGCCGGTCCCGCTAAAACTCCCGAAGGTATGCCTTCAGGCTCGTTCGGTCCTACAACAGCAGGACGTATGGACCCCTATGTAGACCAGTTCCAAGCTGCCGGTGGCTCTATGATTATGATTGCCAAGGGTAACCGTTCTCAGCAAGTTACAGACGCTTGCCACAAGCACGGTGGTTTCTACCTCGGCTCTATCGGTGGTCCTGCTGCTGTTTTGGCTCAGAACTCTATCAAGAAGGTTGAACTTCTCGAATATCCCGAATTGGGCATGGAAGCTATCTGGAAAATCGAAGTTGAAGACTTCCCCGCTTTCATCCTCGTTGACGATAAGGGCAATGACTTCTTCACTCAGATCAACGAAAAGTGTAAAGCCTGCGGCTTAAGCAAATAACGCACCTTCAGCATTATACATAAGCGGGGGTGCCTTGTTGGCATCTCCGCTTATTGTTTTTTCTCTGACGGCTTTTTTGCTACGGAATCTAACAAAAACGACATCACCGCCATGATTCATAAGATATTATCTCTCCTTATAATCATTATTTCTGCCATAACAATGAACGCAACAACACCTCCCGGTTTTGCAACTCCCGACTTTGCGTTTCCGCAAACTGTTATAGAAACCTCTCTTGCCGAACTTAAAAAAGCCGACAAGAGCAGCAACCCCGGGCTTGTACGTTTACGTTACACATTGGAATACCTCCAAGCCGTTAGTCGTATTAATCCCGATAACATTCTCACCACACCGCAATTCGTTGCCGAGCAAGCAAATTCGCCTCATCTCACAAACAACGACAAGGCTATTTTCGCCATCATTCAAGCAAAGCAAATTCTCGACTGCTACAAACTTAACTCGCGCTACCACGACCAACTCAAAGCCCCCGCGGAACCTATCCCGGACTCTATGAGCAACTGGACAGAAGAGCATTTTGCAACAAACATAAAAGCACTTTTAGACAAAGCAGCAGCATTGGCGACAAACGCTCCGTTGGAAACTTACGCTGACATTCTTAAAACAGACGAACTTTCTTTTGAATACTGCTCCACCGTTGCCGACTTCATTAGCGTTGAAAGCATTGACCTTATTGATAATTGCTACCTCGATTGTTGGGATAAGGAAGAACTAACCCAAACCATAATCAAACGCGCAACAGAACGCAATGTCGGCTCTCCGGCATTTTTCTATTGGCAGTGCAAAGATAATAACAGCTTCAAAGAAACGTGGGAACTATACCAAAAATACGCCGACGTTGAAGCGGCTCGTTATGCGCTTATCAAAGCCGCTATTTCCGCGCCCGGCTTTTATATCAGCCTCAATAGCGACAACGACGATTTGAAGAACGAACGACAACGTGCGATGGTTGCCGAGGCTATAGATAAATCATTGATAAAATTCCCTAATTGGCAAGGCAATAACGAACTCAAAAATGCCCTTGGTGTGTTACGTCAATCGATATTCAAAATAGCATGCGCAAGGATGTGCGCTCCCGGGGAATCGGTTGTTTTGCAGTATGTTATGGCTTTTACCGATGCTGCAAATATCAAGCTTTACAAAACCCCGGCTGATGGTAAGTTAACACGCAAACCCGACTATCCTCCTATTCAAGAATTTACCATAAAATCAAGCAATCCCGTTGGCATAGTTCGCGATTCTATAAAATTCGCCATCGAAGAAATCGGCAACTATTACCTCTTCATTGATGCCAATGGCGACCCGTCGCGACAACCTATTTTATGCACGCCGTTCATTCCCATCGCCGCTACGGGATTGGATAAATATGCTATTATAACGACAGACTTAAACAGCGGCGAGCCGTTCAAAGACGTTGACGTTAATTTTAAATTGACCACGCAACCTTACTCCATAGAGCACGTTGGCAAAACCGACAAAGACGGCAAACTGACAATTCGCGCAACAGACATACATCGTGAGCTCATTTTTGCGCTTAACGGCAACGAAATTGATTTCGAATGGCCTTATTACACTAGCGACAAACCCTCAGAGAGAACAGCCTCTCCGGCTTCAATCACTATTACCGACCGTGCCATTTACCACCTCGGAGACTCTGTGAAATGGATGACTGCCGTTGCTAAAGGTCTCAACGACAAAGGCAAAACAATGCCTAATGAACCGATTAAAGTCTTTTTAATAGACGCGAACGATGAAGTCGTTGACTCTATATCATGCATCACCGATGAATTCGGTCGCTGTTATGGCAATTTCAACATTCCCAAAGACCGTCTCACAGGATATTGGAAAATCCGAGTCGAGCTCGTCAAACACAACATCGCCTCTTACAAGAGTTTCACAGTCAGCGACTTTCGTATTCCAACTTTCGAAGCCAAAGTCGAAAGCATCAAGCGCGACGCCCCCTCTCGTGGCGACGTAACTATCTGTGGCTCTGCGCGTTCTTTCTCCGGCATGCCTATTATTGGCGCAAACGTTGATATAAACATATATAGTGCGGAGCGTTTGTTCTATTTTTGGGAAACAAATGAATATATCAACAGTCTCTCCGTCATTACCGATGATAATGGCAATTTTACCGCAGTAATTCCGGTACAACTACTCAGTGGCGAATATGATTCTTTCATTGCCAAAATCACCGTCACCGCCACGTCGGGAGAAGCGATTGACACGTCGGCTCGTTTTACTACCGGAAAGCCTTACACGCTTTTCGTAAATAGTAAAACCGAACTTATAGACTCAGACAAACCGTTTGTCTTCACACTTCATGCCAATGATGCCGACAGTAAAGTTATACCTATAGCGATAAAATGGAAACTCGTCGGCGTTGATGGTGCGCGCAAGGACGAAATTGTTTGCTCGGGCGTTTCTTCGTCAGGCAACAGCATTGAATTATCTCTCACCGACATTCCTGCTGCCACATACCGCCTAAGCATAGCCCCGGCAGACAGCTCTCTCGCTGACCCTATTGATAATGCATTGGAAGTTACTACTTATAACGAGCGATTGAATCTGCTACCACCGACGGCAAAACACCTTTTCGTGCCAACAACAAGCTACACGCTCAAAAAAGGCAAAACGGAAATATTGATAGCCACGCCCGACGACAAAGCGTATGTATATGCGTTGTTGCGAACTGGCATTAATCTTGAATATGTTAAACTTCACGAAATTAAACAAGGCTTTAAACGCCTCAGCATCAGCGCCGAAGAAAATAGCACACTGCATTTAATTTCCGTTTTCAACGGCGACGTAAGCGAAAGCGAAATCACACTAAACGTTCCGGCACCGAAACCTTGCGAAATAATAGCATCCAGCTTCCGCGACAAACTTGTCCCCGGCAGCGATGAATTGTGGACCTTGCGACTTGTTGACGGTAAAGGTAAAGGCTTGCCGAATATTCCCGTTGTTGCTACAATGTACAACAAAGCCCTCGATGCTCTTACCGGATATAACTTGCCGAAGCATTTCAATTTCAACCGCTCCTTCTGCGACTTGGAATTAAAATATCGCGACAATTACGATTGTAGCAGTTCTTGTGAATCGCGATACCATTATCCGAGATTTAACCCCTATATGCCGGAGTTTTTGTTCGAGCCTATCTACCGACACCGTAGTGTACCAAAATATGGTATGTCGCTAAAGATGCTTAGCAATAGTGACGAAGAAGAAGAGTTCGAAATATTAGAATCTTCGGCTGATATGGCTACATCGACAATGAAAACAAGCAACGAAACAACCGTCTCAGCCCAAGAAGACTTCAAAGACATCGACTACCGCAACGCCGAAGTATTGCAAGCCTTTTGGAAACCCACCCTTATCGGCGATGCCGACGGCAACGTCAATCTTGTTTTCACCGTTCCCAACGCCAACACCACTTGGCAACTCCATGCCCTTGCATGGACTCCCGGAGCGCAAGTGCTAAACTATAGCAATACCGCATTGGCCAACAAGCCTATTATGGTGCAACCCAATCTGCCGCGTTTTATGCGTCAAGGCGATTACGCTCTCGTGCGCTCAACGATATTTAACAACAATAACGACAGTTGCGACGTGAATGTCCGTGCCGAAATTTTCGACATCAACACCAACGATATTATCGACAGCATATCGTGGACAATACCAATAGCCCCTCAAGGTTCATCAAACGTCGATATGCCCGTCATCGCTCCTATCAACGGCGTCGCTATAGGCTTCCGAGTAAGCGCATCTGCCGGAGGGTTCTCTGATGGTGAGCAAGCGGCTATCCCTATCATCGCTGCGGCGACAACTGTTATTGAAAGTTCTCAATTCTACCTCAATCCTTCCGACTCAAAGCCTTTTACTTTCGACATTAAGTCTGAAGGCGAAGCTACAATAACACTCCAATATATTCAAAATCCTATTTGGACTATTGTCAAGGCGATGCGCGGAGTTTATAACGACAATGAATCATCGTCTACAACCTTGGCAAGTAATATGTTCTCATACCTTGCCGCTCGACATATCGTATCAACAACACCCGCAATAGCCCATGTTTTAGAGCAATGGAAAACAAGCGAAACGAAATCGATGCTCGAACGTAACGACAATCTCAAACATCTATTGCTCACACAAACGCCGTGGGTTCAAGCAGCAAAAAGCAATAGCAACCGCATCGCTATGCTATCGCAGCTCCTTGACAGCGCAAACGTTAACATTGCCATAACAAAAGCTAAAGACAACCTCATCTCCTTGCAAAAAAAGGATGGCGGTTTTGCATGGACTTCGTGGAGCGAAAAAAGCAATGTATGGTGTACGGAGTCGGTATTACAAACCTTTGCAATTGCCAACGCGCTTGGTATCGTTGACTTAAATAACGACCCCAACTTCGCTTCAAAACTCCAAAAGGCATTCGACTATCTCCAAAACGAAGCCGTACAGCCAAAGATGCCGCGCACCAACGACGACCTCACTATCATTGCTGCGCTAATACCTCAATTTAGCCTTTCCGAAGACGCTAAAATAATTGTTGACAACACCGTTACACACATCATCAACAACTGGAAAAATGGCGACGTTACCGACAAAGCATACAACGTGCTTATTCTCAACGCCTTCGGCCATCGCGACATTGCTGAAGAAATAATGGCATCAATTCGCCAATTTGCCGTTACGACCGCCAACGAAGGCACTTCATTCCCTAGCGTTACCGACATTCGTGCATACGCCACTATCATTCAGGCTTATGCTACGATGAACGCTCCGAAGAACGAAATCGATGCACTGCGTCAATGGGTTATCATCCGCGCACAAGCTACCGATGACCTCGGCACGTGGAACCCCGACTATGTTATCGCCGCAATTTTATTCACCGGCAACGTATGGACCGATGTTCCCGTCGACAACAATGTTACCATCAACGGCAGTCCCCTCGACATCGACGAAACTGACGCCGCCTCGGGATACTTTGCTCAGCAACTGCCACCTTTCATCGGCAATGCTTCTATTACCATAACACCAAACGGCGTAACACCGTCTTATGGCTCGGTTATTAGCATTTTCTCGAAACAGATGATCTCCATCGAAGCTCACGACGGCAAAGACATCAGCATCCGTAAGAGTTTCCTCGTTAAGCGCAACGACGAATGGGTAGAGACAGATTCGTTTACCCTCGGCGAGCGCGTTCGAGTTCAGCTTATTATCAACGCCAAACGCGACTTGGAATACGTCATCGTTGGCGACGAACGTGCTGCAGCGTTCGAACCCGTAAAACAATTGCCCGAATTAATTTGGGATGGCGCCACTTGCTATTACCGCGAAAACCTCGACGCATCAACACGTCTATTCTTCGACTACCTACGCAAAGGTTCGTACTGCATATCATATGAAATGACCGCCAACGTCTGCGGCACATTCATCTGCGGCGCGGCGGCAATACAAAGCCAATACGCTCCCGAAATTACTGCTCACTCAAATGCTTATACAATTTTCGTAAAATGAAAGACAACCACCTATCAGACGGCTTACTCGCCTCCAAACACATAATAAGTTCAGACGAAGACCAAAGCGCAGTCCAAGACCTCACCATCGGACTATCGTCAAACTTGGAATTATATATCGTAATCGACCACAGCGACTATAAAAACAGACGATACAACTGCTCCACCGCCGCTGTCGTCGATAGTGACAACACCCTACAACTAGCCAAACGCCATAAAGTCGCCATCCACGAGTTGCCGGAGTTCATCTCGAATTACATCTACGAGTGGATGGAAGAAAACGAAGTAGACGAATACACCGGCGGACGGTCTGACGTTGTTGCTTGCTTCAAAGAAATAACAGAATGTTTGCTCGACGAACGTTGCAAATTTAACATCCGACGCACTTACGGCAAAGACGGATATTCGTGCTGTTAAGGCAGTAAAAGCGGCGAAAACTATGAAAAACAGGGTGTTTTTAGTGAAAATATCTTAAATTTCGCATAAAATTCGCGAAACATTTGGAGGAATAAGAAATTGTGCATAACTTTGCACTCGCTTAAAGCCTCGGCCCATTCGTCTATCGGTTAGGACGCAAGATTTTCATTCTTGAAAGAGCAGTTCGATTCTGCTATGGGCTACTAAACTAATAATAGCGAAAAAATTCTGCACCATAATATGGCCAACCACAAATCATCAATCAAGCGCATTCGCCAGACCGCAACACGCCGTCTACGCAATCGCTACTACGCCAAGACTGTGCGCAACGCAGTGCGCAACCTTCGCAAAATGACCGAAAAAGCAGCCGCAGAAGCACGTTACAGCGAAGTGACGGCAATGCTCGACCGTCTTGCTTCTAAGAATACAATTTCAAAGAACAAGGCATCGAACCTTAAGAGCAAGCTTGCTAAGCACATCGCCAAGCTTTCAGCTTAAATTCGCGGTCGCATACCTCTTTAGCCTTTTAACAGGCCGCGCGGCCCATTCGTCTATCGGTTAGGACGCAAGATTTTCATTCTTGAAAGAGCAGTTCGATTCTGCTATGGGCTACTAAGCTCCGGTCGATTTTCGGCCGGAGCTTGCTTTTGTTAATTTCCTTTGTGCGTTATGATCAAAAATATTCTTTTTGACCTTGGTGGGGTAATTATGGACATCGACAAACAATTGTGCGTCGATGCTTTTGATGCTTTAGGTCTCCAAAATGCTAATTCTTATTTCGGAGACTATGCACAAACCGGTATTTTTATGCAAATCGAAGACGGAAGTATTAATACTGAAGCCTTCCATGCCGCTTTAAGAGAAAAACTGCCGGAAGGTACTACCGACTACCAAATCGACAACGCATTCCAAAAATTCCTTATCGGCATCCCGGCAAGCAGGCTCGCTGACTTGCGCAAGTTGAGATGCTTGGGCTATAACATCTACCTTCTGTCGAACACAAACCCTATTATGTGGCGTGGCAAAATCGCCTCTGAATTCGGCAAGGAAGGTTTGCGTCGCGAAGACTATTTCGACGGCATGGTTACGTCTTTCGAAGCCCGTGCTGCAAAACCCGACGCTAAAATTTTCAACTACGCCGCCGACATCCTTGGAATAGAACCCGCTGAAACACTCTTCCTCGACGACTCGCAAGACAACGTCGATGCTGCTATTGCGCTAGGTTTCCAAGCCACACTCGTTGCGCCGGGTACGGAATTTATTGATTGTATTCCCGTAAAAAAATGATTGACGGAACCGCCATCGGCGCCGTCGGCATGTTCGACGGTGTTCACCTTGGTCACCGCCACCTTTTGAACACTCTCGCTTCGGAAGCGAAAGTGCGCAACCTCAAACCCATAGCTTTTACTTTCGCCCAACACCCGGCAGCGATACTCCACCCCGCAGCAGCTCCGGCCATTCTGTCTGACACGTCTCTACGCGCTGACATTATTCGCCATTGCGGAATCGAAGATGTTGTGGTGCTCAACTACACCGCCGACGACCTCAGATGCTCTGCTAAGCAATTTATAAGCAAGCTGCGCAACGAATACGGCATCAACACCCTCGTAATGGGCTATGACAACCACATCGGCTCCGACAGACTTAACGGCTCCGGCGTGCAACAGCTTGTACCCTCAACCCTTCCGGCTCTCGTTGTTGCCAGCCCCTACACCCTTGCCGACGGCAGCACACCAAGCAGTAGCGCAATACGTGCCGCTGTCGCAAATGCCGACATGGCAGCGGCGAGCAATATTTTGGGATATCACTTCACCGTTCGAGGAAAAGTTGCCGAGGGACGACGCATCGGCCGCACAATAGGTTTCCCGACAGCGAATGTTGTGCCTCTAGATACTGCACAACTCCTCCCGCCTGACGGCGCTTATGCCGTTGACGTGCTAATGCCCGACAATAACATTCGCAGAGCTGCTGCAAACATAGGCTTCCGTCCGACTCTTAACGACGGTCGTGCTCGAACTCTCGAAGTACATATTCCCGGCTTTAGCGGCGACCTATACGGCACACAACTCGACGTACGTTTTCTCAAATTTCTACGTCCCGAGCGGCGTTTCGACAGCCTTGACGCTCTTGCTGCGCAACTAAACGCCGACACTGCCAAAGCCCTTGAATTTTAATGCTTTCGCTTTCCATCACAGCCCAAAAGTATCACACTGTTGGGCTTGGATTGTTCTATAATTTACCACAAAACAACGCATGGCTCTCAAGTTAAAACCCAAGAGCCATGCGTTCTATTCTAGCTTATCATTTAGATTCTGTAAGAAATATTAGCGGACTAGATTCGGCACGCGGAAGAGGCATAATATGCAATCGCGTATCGACGCACGACGGCAGCGCCTCCGTCGAAACATCAACCCCGGCCTCGCCAAGAATAGTCGTCATTGTCTCTAAAGCTTTCTCAGGAGTGTTATTGATATGACTCAGATGGCACAAGAAAGCACGACGCAACACACCCAAAGGCGCTATTGACGCCAAATATTTAGCCGTATCGGCATTGTCAAGATGCCCGGTATCGGAAGATATTCGCGCCTTAAGATGCGCTCCATAAGGACCGGTGCGCAACATTTCTGCGTCGTAGTCACTCTCTATCATAACGAACGAAGACTGACGCAAATAAAAATCGGCGCGTGGGGTTATGATACCCGTGTCAGTAACGACGGTAAAACTTGTACCAAGCCCCTCGATGCAATATCCTACATTATCGCTACCGTCATGGCTAGTCTCGAAAGGAGTAACCGTAAACGGACCGACAGAGAACGGAAACTCCTTGTATACAGGCTGATGATAGTCTGCTATACGACGGCTAGTATTATGCCGACGCAACAAGCCGTTCAACATCTTGGGCGTTGCATAAAGTCGCATATGCATATTGCGACGCAAAAGCGCGTAAGCAAACTGCATATGGTCAAAATGATCGTGAGTAAGAAGGATCCCGCGGATGGTGCTTATATCGATAGCATTAGCGGCAAGCTGCTCTACCACGGTGTTATTATTAACCCCCGCATCAATAAGAAAACCGCACGATGGCGTGCCTATATACGCGCAGTTGCCCGAACTACCGGACCCGAAAGAAATAAAGCGCAAACGTTCGGAGCCATCAAACTCGGTAGGGAGCGCCGGCATGGTGGCATCATTACTGTCACCGTGAGTTTTGTCGAAAAGCCCGGGTTGTTCACTCCAATACGCCTGCTGGCGCATCTTTTGACGGCGGCGACTCATGGCGCACAAATAAGGAATATAGCAGGACGTTTGGCGTAGTCATAGCTCTCTGTTCGCCAACGTTTTGCCGGAAGGGTGCGGATAGACTGCGTCGGGCCGGTGATATCAACGGCAACACATAGCAACATATCTGCCGGAAGAGCCGTTGCCAACTCTGCAACAAGACGATTGTTGCGATATGGAGTTTCGATAAATATCTGAGTATGATGCTTACGCGCCTCGCCGCACATACGATTCAGCGCCTCGGTACGTTGACGGCCATCAACAGGCAAATATCCACGGAATGTAAAACATTGCCCGTTAAAACCTGACGCCATCAGCGCCATAAGAATACTCGAAGGACCAACCAACGGCACCACCTCTATGCCGCGACGTTGCGCCAACGCAACAAGATCGGCTCCGGGATCGGCAACGGCAGGGCAACCGGCTTCGCTGATAACGCCTATGTCATGACCTTCCAATGCCGGGGCTAGCATAGCCTCAACATCTCCGGGGGAGGTGTGTTCATTTAATACTTCAAAGTGGAGGGTGTCGATATCTATACTGCGGTCGCACGTTTTTAGAAAACGGCGAGCCGTGCGCAATTCTTCTACTACAAAGTATTGCACTGTACGAATTAGGTCGATGTTGTGTGTCGGTAACACCTTCTGCGCTTCGACCGGCGCTAGAAGGGATGGAAACAAGATGACACGTCCGGATTTCACATTGCAAAGATAAATAATCAATCCCGCCGATACAAATATTTTACATTATTTAAATTGCGGTCCTCATCCTCCGCCATCCATACCATTCTCAACAATTTCTCCGACATATCCCGGGTGATATTTTACAACAAGCGACCGAAATCGTAACGCCGGAAGATCCTAACATGGCTAGGCGTTTCTGATGGCGACTATAAGCGTTATGTATCGTTGTCGAATATTAATCCATACAACACCATCAACGTTCTAAAAGACAACGCAAACACAATCGAAGTAATAGTGTCCTATCGTTTCCAAAGCGTACGTCAGAAAAATGGCTCTGCTCGCACACTAAACAACACCGATAACCAATCCGGCGCTAACTTACTGAACTGAAAGTTCTCAAAAAAATGCACTTCTCGCGGCATTAATCATCATTCATGGCTAAATAGGGCTTACGAAGCGATAAAAAGAGCGACAAAAGTAACAATGTTTTTGCGTATGTCGCTAAAATTTAGTTATTTTGCGTTGTAAACCATTTGCAATGACCGAGACACCGGCACTTGGACATATTTTGGTTATCGACGAAGACTCTGCCATACGCGATCTGCTGAAAGTTAATCTTAGCAGCGAGGGATATATGGTTTCTGTTGAAGCAATAGCCAAAAATGTTGACCATAATGCCCTCGAAGGCATATCAATGGTGATAGTTGATGCTATGCAGCAGAGCTACACCGGAATGGACTTTATATATGACTTGAAATCAAACCCGACAACAGAGCATATATCAATAATCTTGTGTAGCTCTGTAAAGAGTGAACGGATAGTTATAGAAGCTCTAGATGCCGGTGCTGACGATTTTATAGTAAAGCCCTTTTCTTTACGAGTGCTTATGGCGCGAGTCAAAAGTGTTTTGCGACGTCATAGCATTGATCGCCGAGCAGCTACTGTTACGTCATTCCACGGGCTTACAGTCGACCACGTCTCCCATACAGTGAAAGTCGACGGTGTTGCTGTTACACTTACAAAAACAGAATATTCTATTTTGGCTCTACTGCTGAAAAATGTCGATACAATAGTATCGCGCGTCGAAATCCACCGCAAAGTGTGGGATACCGATGATGTTGGCGTCAACGAACGCATTGTCGACACAAACATATCGCGTCTGCGCAAAAAATTGGGCGACATCGGGCAGTATATCGTGAGCCGTTCCGGGCATGGTTATATGTTGGCTTCGGTCATTTAACTTGCCTTATTGTTTAACTATAAACCCCTGACATGGACACAGTCCCGTTACCGTCTACATCACCTCTAACAATCTTACTCACCACTATTTGCGGAAATATTGGCGTAGCCACGCCGACCTTTGGCTTCGGCGAAATTTTAGCTCTGTCGCTAGCTATGGTTTGCTTGTGCATTTCCGGTTTCGTCAGCGGATCGGAGATGGCTTATTTCTCTCTTACTGAGCAACAACTCGACGAAATTGAAGCTTCGAAACGTAAGGATGGTATTAACTACTTGCTCAACCATCCGCAACGTCTTCTCGCCACAATTCTCATTGCCAACAATCTCGTAAACGTAACAATCGTAATATTAACCAATTACGCGCTAGGCCCTATCTTCGACGGCATGAGCGCGTTGTGGAGCTTTATTTTACAAACAGTATTACTAACGTTCTTGATTTTGCTTTTCGGCGAAATCATGCCTAAGCTATATTCAAGCAGCAACAACATTAGATGGGCAGTCTTTGCCGAACCCATACTTAGGTCTCTATACAACATCCTTTCGCCGGCGTCAAAGGTGCTTGTCAAGAGCGGAACGCTTGTCAAACGTGTCGTCACTAAAGAGTCTAATGCTATCAGCACCGACGAGCTATCGCGCGCGCTGGAAATAACAGTACCTACCGACGACAAAAAGATGCTCGAAGGTATTCTCAAATTCGGTGATACGACAGCTTCGGAAATCATGACTCCTCGTGTGTCAATAACCGACTTGTCATACGACCTCACCTTCGACGAAGTCCTCGCCATCGTTCTCGAAAGCGGATATAGCCGCTTGCCCGTTTACGAAAACACCCAAGACGACATAAAAGGAATACTCTACTCTCGCGACTTGCTCCCATACATAGGCAAGCCCGAAAGCAACAATCTCGACTGGCATCGTTTATTGCGCCAGGCTTATTTCGTGCCCGAATCCCGTATGATTGACGACTTGCTCGAAGACTTCCGCAAGCTCAAAATTCATATGGCTATTGTCGTTGATGAATTCGGCGGCACTCAAGGTATTGTTACACTCGAAGACGTCCTCGAAGAAATTGTCGGGGACATCAAAGATGAATACGACGACCCTGAGAACAATTACAAACGTCTGAAAGACAACACCTTTATGTTTGACGGCAGAACACCGCTGACCGACTTCTTCCGCATCACCGGTCTCGACGCCGACGACTATAAAGACGTCACCACCGATGTCGAAACCCTCGCCGGAATGTTGCTAGCCATCAAAGGCGACTTCCCCAAAGAAAAAGAGCCCCTTGTTTATGGCCGTTGCAGATTCCTTATTCTCGACATCATCGACCACCGTATCGCCGAAGTGCGTGTCAACGTCATGCCCGAAAGCAAAGAAGCCTAGCAAATGAACAAATTGCCTCTCCTTGCCGCCGCGATGCTATTAATAACAGCATCATGCACCGACACGTCGAATCGCCCCATGCCGCGACGGACGGCGTTCCCGAGAGTCAATCTTTACGACACCGCTTACACCACTGTGCGCGTTGGCAACGTGCATTTGGCTGTAAACGCCCAAGCCACAACAACATTTCCGCGCCCCCGGTGGATCGATGTGGCATATCCGCGTTACGGAGCTACATTGCACCTTTCTGTCGTTAATATATCCACAGAGGAAATCGCCGACGCTATCGACAATAGGATGCAACGCATAGCCCTAAATCTGGGCGACGCTACAGCGGAACAATTCGACTTTTCCTCCGAAAACTTCTCGTGCCGATTAATAGTCGCTCCCGAAGCAGGACAAACTCCCGTACAACTCCTGGCAACAAATAACAGCACCATCATCTCCGGCACTGCCGTCTTTAGCGGCAACACAACACCTATCGACTCTATCCGCCCTATCGTCGATGCCATCGCCAAAGACGCATTATATCTACTCCAAAATCTCAGCACGCCATGACCACCGTAACACACGAACCGCAACGCATTGATTTTCCTAACGTTGCCGTATGGTGGGTGCAACTACCTACCCATAGCCGCGCCGACGAAACGGCAGCCGTTGCCAAACTCGTACATGCCGCTTTTGGCGAGGGCGCTGTTAAAACAAACACCCCCGACGGCGTGCCTTATATCATCCTTGCCGACGGGACACACCGCGACTGCTCGATATCACACTGCGCTTCGATAGCGGCATTGGCAGTGCCTGCTGACGGAATCACCGTTGGCATAGACATAGAATGCAACAATCGCCAAAACCAACTTCAGCGCGTGGCACAACGAGCTTTTTCTACCGAAGAAATCGAAGAATACAGCAACTCGCTCGTAGCGGCATGGACAATGAAAGAAGCCATCTACAAAGCCGCCCTTACCCCCGGACTCGACCTGCGTACCGACGTCAAAATACCCCTCCGCGGCATCTCCCCCTCCGCCGCCGGAAAATCTATGCTCACCTTCACAACACTCCTCCTCAACACCACCCTCACCATCGCCACAACTCCAAAATAACATCATTATCGGAGGTGGCTAAAATAAGGCATCCGCTGAATCTTAAATTTTTTTTTGCACTTTTGGGCGATATTATTTGACGGTTCGGGATTTATGTTATAAATTTGCGCTCTATCAAATTCATTATCAGCCATGAAGAAGTTATTGCTTTTTGGAGCTTTAATATTGCTTTTTGTCGGCAATGTTTTTGCCGGCGGGAAGGATGTGACTCCGAAAAACTATCACTTCTATGAGGCTGACAGATTGCCGATTAGCAATACTCACGTAGCGGCATCGAATTTCAGCGAGGGCGCGTTTGAGTCGATTAACGGCGCAGAGCAATTCGACAATGGCCTTATCGCGTTTACTTACAATTCGATCAGTATGTCGCCGGGGATTATCAACAGCGGTTTACAGCTTGTTAATCTTGGCGGCGAAGTCGGGCAAGTTCTTTGCTTTGCCGGATACGAATCTTCTGTCAATGAAGCTCTTAAATCTGCCACCGGTTACGATTACAATATCAAAACGGCAAACAATTATGGCGGCTGGTTTAATCTGAATTTCTTCACACCCCCCACCAACACTCCCACAACCGGAATTATTCGCGTCAAGATAACGTGCAACATCTGGCACAACAACTATGATGCAGACAAAAGCATCATTAGCAGCATCTGCGCATATAATAACGCTGTCGAATCGCTCCCGGTCGGCGACGATATTTCCGACAGTGGCATCAACGCCGATGTTTGTTACAGCGCCACCCAATCAGGCGCTATGGTATACGACCCGAGTAAATGGCTCACCTACGAATGGGACGTACCGACGCCGGACGTTGCCAACACTCCGATGTTTATCAAAGTGAGTTTGTCGTCAAAGGTCAAAGACAGCGCCATATTCATTCGCGACATTAGCCTCACGCACCACGCAGACCTCAACAGTGTCCGCCACGATGTCGGTGAACGTATCATCAGCTACCGCACCCTTCGCCCCGGCAACCCACAATCAGGCGTTGAATATATCGACAATAACCAAACACCCTACACCATCGACGGCAACGCTATCACCTTCAGCACCCCTGCCGCCATTTACAGCATCACCGGACAGCTTATCGCCCGCGCCACGGCCGGCAAGGCGATAAGGCTCGCACGCGGTATTTACATCGCAACTATTGCGAGCAAAGCTATCAAATTCATAATCAAATAATTCAAGTTCATCCCCCCTTTGCCTAAAATCGGCAGCAATGAAACACATATTGCCATATGTGCTTCTTAGCCTTGCTATTAATTGTACCGCACACACAACAGCACCCGACTCTATTACGTCGTTGGACGAAATTATAGTAGTAGGCTATGGAACACAAAAGAAAATTCATTCCAGCGGAGCAGTAAAAACTATTAATAATCGAAATTTACATAACCGTCCGGTCCACGACCTCACTCACAGCCTGCAAGGCATTGTCGGCGGACTTAATATCCACACCGATAATGGCGGCGCTCCCGATGAAAGTATTGAAATAAATATCCGCGGCGTAGGCTCTATCAGCGATGCCGTCACTGCGACACCTTTAGTGCTCGTTGACGGCATGGAATGTGACCTTGCATACGTCAATCCTAACGACATCGAAAGCATCTCCGTTCTCAAAGACGCCTCGGCAGCTGCCATCTACGGCTCGCGTGCGCCTTTCGGGGTGATACTCGTCACTACAAAAGCAAACTGCCGTGAAACAACGATTAATTACAGCGCTAATATACGTGTCAACGAAGCCCTCAAAGTGCCCCAACTCGTGGACGGATACACTTATTGTTTGATGATGAACGAAGCATGGCAAAACGCCGGACTCGGAGCTGTGCCTTATTCGCAAAACATCATTGACAAAGTGCAACAATATCAGCGCGGCGAACTAAAGTATGCCACCGAAGCCACCGCCGACGGTAAAGATTGGTGCAAACAACTTCGCGCTTTCGGAAGCACGGATTGGTATGACGTGTTCGTAAAAAAGCACACCGTCAGCCACGAACATAATATAAACATCAGTGGCAGCGGGGAGAATGTTGGATACTACCTTTCCGCTGCATACATAGCACAAAGCGGACTATACAACTATGCCAACGAAAGCTATAACAGTCTGAATATCAGCGCACGATTTAACATACACTTCAATCGCCACGCTGCACTAACACTAATCAGTCGCCTCGTAAATATTGACAACTCCAAACCGTCAGTGCTAGACAATACATTCTATCACAATCTATCACAACGCTATGTCACCGACGCACTCATATTGCCCACAGACGAATATTCCGACAAATCACTCATTCCGGCACTCCATGACGGTGGCAGAATATCATCGCGCACAAAACAACTCCACACGCAAGTGCACCTGCGCCTCACTCCACTACCCGACTGGAACATCAATATCGACGTCGGCACACGTATCGAGCGCAACCCCTACACTCGCCAATTCAATCCGCTCTACTACACCTCCCCCGACGGCTCGCAACACTATTATCCTGTCCGCGAGGGCGTTATCGAACGACACGACATCAACGACAACGGCACCTTTCGCATCAACCCCGCCGCCGGTGAATCTTACTACGAAAAAGCAAATACAGACATCAACTTTTTTTCTACAAACATCTACAGCGACTATTCCTTTTCCACCACCGCAAGCACGACAAAAATTCTCGTCGGAATGCAGACAGAATATTACCGCAACGAATGTACTCGCGTTGCCACATCATCAATTTCCGACAACAACAAGCCCTACCTCCCATCTGTTCGCGGAGACAAAACAACAATGACCTCCGAGCGAAAAGGCGAATGGTCCGCAATAGGATTTTTTGCACGGCTCAACTACGGCTATCTATCACGCTATCTCGCCGAAATCAACCTCCGTGCCGACGGCTCTTCAAGATTCCCGACAAACAAACGATGGGGCTATTTCCCATCAATATCAGCAGCATGGAACATCGCGCAAGAACCTTTTTGGCAAGCACTTAGACCCTATTGGCCTTATTTCAAACTCCGCGCCTCTTACGGCACCCTCGGCAACCAAAACACAAGTTCCTACTATCCATATATCCCACGAATGTCGCCCACGAGCGGCTCTGCTGTAATAGGTGGCGAACAAACAACAGTCCTTCCCGTCTACGCTCCTTATTCCGGCACATTAACATGGGAACGCATCGAAACCGTCAACATAGGCATTGATATGTCATGGTTTGGCAACAAGCTTTCTGCCGAAGCTGATATTTATCAGCGCACCACCAAAGACATGATAGGCCCATCGGCAGCACTTCCGGCAATTTACGGCGCCTCTGCTCCGCAGACTAACAATGCAAGCCTACGAACTCGAGGTTGGGAACTCGAACTCGCTTGGAACGACAAATGTAGCGATTGGCGTTACGGCTTGACCTTCTCGCTTTCCGACTACCGCTCTGTCGTTACAAAATATTATTCACCCGACAACACTATCGACGGCTGGTATGCCGGCAAACGAGTCGGCGACATCTGGGGTTATAGCGTTGTCGGCATCGCCACGAGTAATGCCGAAATGGAAGCGCACCTTGCCTCGGCATCGCAATCTTCTATCGGCACAAAATGGGGCGAAGGCGACATCATGTACGCCGATATTGACGGAAACGGCACTGTCGACGGTGGCAGCAGAACTCTCGACAATCACGGAGATTTGCGTGTTATTGGAAACAACACGCCTCGTTTAGCATTTGCCTTTACCGTCAACGCACAATGGCGCATTTTCGATTTTCGCGCTTTCTTTCAAGGCATAGGCAAACGAGACATCGCAATGCCGACAAATTGCAATACTTTTTTCGGTTTCAACGGACCTTACAACCGCGTGCTAACTTCCGACATACTAGACTACTATCGTAACAGCGACAGCCTTTTAGGCACAAACACCGACAGCTATTACGGCAGATTGCGCACCGATGCCAATAACCGCCAAGTGTGCGACAGATTTTTGCAAGACGGAGCATACCTGCGACTAAAAAATTTGCAAATCGGCATCAGTCTACCCGACAAACCAACACTAAAGCGCTACCTTAAATCGGCTCGTCTGTATTTGTCTATCGAGAACCTTTTCACCCTCAGTCATTTACGCATTTTCGACCCCGAAGCTATCGGCACCGGAGGATATGTGGGCAAAACATATCCGCAATATCGCACTTGGACAATAGGCGTGGAAATTTCAATATAAATCGCTATGAAAAACATATACACACTTCTTATAATTAGCATCTTAACCTCGTGCAACGATTTCCTCGACCGCAAGCCGCTAGACTTCGGCAACGAAAGCACTTATTATAAAACCGTCAGCGACCTCGAGATGGCAGCTAACAAGTTCTACGAATACCTGCCCACCAATAACGCCGGATGGGGCGGACTGTACACTGCCGACACGCAAAGCGACAATCAAGTCAGCATAACTCCGGTTGAGCTATTCTATCACGGCAACAAAAAGACCGTCAGCGTCGAAAATTCGCAATGGTCGTTTGCTAACTTACGCAATATCAACTTTTTCATAAACAAAACTCGAAGCGTCTATCAGCACATTGAAGGCAACCCAACCCTCCGCGACCATTACCTCGGAGAAGGTTATTTCTTTCGCGCCTACGAATATTTTCGCTTGCTCAGTGCATATGGCGACGTGCCTATTGTCAGCGAAATGCAAACCGATGACCGCACGACTTTATCAGCAAACAGTCGTCGGTACCCTCGCAACGAAGTAGCACGTTATATCTTGTCAACCCTAGACAGTGCCGCAATGCTAATGTATGACTATGCCCCCGTCAGCGGTCGTGTTGCGCGTGGCGCGGCGTGGGCTCTAAAAAGTCGTGTCGCACTTTTCGAAGCTACATGGGAACACTACCATGCCGAGACCTGTTTCGTACCCGGGAACGACAAATGGCTTGGCAAAGACGCAAACAAGACATTTCACTTCCGCAGCGGCTCTGCCGACGCTGAAGTGCGGTTCTTTCTCGAACAAGCAATATCTGCCGCTGACAACGCCATCACTCTACACTCAATAGGCTCAACTCCCGATAGTTATGAAAGCCTATTCAACACCGCCGACGCCTTCGACACTTCCGGGGAAGTTATCTTGGCACGCTATTACGCTGACGGCGTAGCTGCTCATTCTTGTTCGGCATACCTTAGCGGCGGTGGCGGGTGCGGACTTACTCGCGCTGCCGTAAATACTTATCTCATGACCAACGGCTTACCCATCTACGCTGCCGAGGCTGGTTATGGTGGCGATAGTCAAGGTTGGCGAGAATTCGACAACAGAGACAAACGGTTGTCTATGACCGTCCGCGCGCCGGGAGTGAAAATCGTAAACGGCGACACCGTCTATTTCTATCGCCCACACTTGCTTTCCGGAGGCAATGACAAATCAACAACAGGCTACGAATTAAGCAAATACCTCAGCCGCGATGCCTCGCAGCAAACACAATATAATTGCACCACCGCTGTGCCGATATTCCGCGCTGCCGAGTGTTTGCTCAATTATCTGGAAGCGTACTATATGCTCCACGGCACGCTCGACAATAAATGCGATATTTATTGGCGTGCATTGCGCCGCCGTGCCGGCGTTGATACAGACTATCACAAAACAATCGCCGCCACGGACATATCGCAAGAAAACGACCTTGCTGCATACTCACGCTCAAAAGCGGTTGATGCTACCTTATATTCCATCCGCCGCGAACGACGTTGCGAATTAATGGCTGAAGGACTGAGACTTAACGACTTGCGTCGCTGGCGTGCGCTCGACAGTATGCAAAACTATCACCCGGAAGGATTCAACCTTTGGGACGAAATGTATAAAATGTACTCCCCCGAGGACATCGGCGACGGCATTGTGTCGCAAAAAGATGTATCAAAATACCTTCGACCGTTACAAACAACCCCGAACGCTGTCGCTTTCAACGGATATTCTTTTCCAAAACCACACTACCTCGAGCCTATACCGCTATCCGAATTTTTACTCGTTGACTCACTATACCAAAATCCCGGTTGGCCGTCAATTAGCGATGGCATAGCCGATTATAGCTACGACTGCGATTGATGAAACACGTTATACTACTAATTTTCTGCATATTATCCGCCTCCGATATTCACCGGCTCAAAAAAAGCGATGACGAAAGCCTTTTGTGGCACGATGCCAACGCGCCACTAAAATTGACACCCGGGCAAAGGCATCCTATTTTGAGTGAATGGTATTTTGTCGGCTCATGCGAATTTAGCGACAGCGGCAAGGGCGTTCCGCGAGGATGGACGCTCCACGACACACAACATATTGCACGGATGGCAAAACCTGACAGCTCGTGTTTTTGCATCACTGACGGCTATTTGCATTTAACATCAAAAGAACTGCCCGACAGCATC
This sequence comes from uncultured Bacteroides sp., assembly GCA_964518705.1. Lineage (GTDB taxonomy): Bacteria > Bacteroidota > Bacteroidia > Bacteroidales > Muribaculaceae > CAG-873. The sequence goes on along the minus strand of CAZFGV010000001.1, from coordinate 59,461 downwards.
GATAACGGCTACGGCAGGCATGTTAAATACCACACCTTCAGCGCACGCAGCGTGCCGCCGGACGATAATGAGGCTTGGTCGTCTTTTGAAAATAATATGCGCATCGAAGTGAGAGCGCGATATAATTCCTTGATAGGGTTTAATAACGCTATTTGGTTTATGGGTTACGAAGGTCCATGGCCCGCTAATGGCGAAATAGATATGCTCGAAAGCCCCAAGCCGGACAACACCATACATTTCACATTGCACAGCGCCAACCACTATAGCGGTTACGGCAAACACAACAGCATAAGTGCTACAACACAAATTGCCGACAAACGCAAATGGAATATTTATTGGGTAGAAATCTTGCCCGACACCATTCGTGGCGGGGTCAATGGAGAATGTTACTTTATCCACCATCGCGGCGACAATGGCAACAACGATTGGCCCTGGGATAATTCCAAAGGAATGTATATGCTTATCACTTCCGGCTTGTCAACACAAGCAGACTCGTGGGCCGGGAAAGTCGAACCCGAAAAATGGACGACTGATAATTATCCGTATATGGACATCGATTGGATTCGCACCTTTCAACGTCTAAATAGCAACGTATCAAAACACTAACGACACATTATCCACCAAAAACTCAGAACCGATAGTTCCCATATACGGCTCACCGCTACCACAGCTGAACATTATCAACATATGAGTCGGTGTAGCATCTGCATCATCCCACCCTTCTTCTATTACGGGCTTCATGTCGCCATGACTGTTTTCGGCATAATAACTTTTTTCCAGAGGAATCAAGTCCATATACGATTTAAAGAACGGCATGTCGGAAATATCACCATAATGAACGACAAGGTCGTGATTATCAACCCAATCGGCGGTACTATCGCCCAGCAACTCTCGCCCGGTGCCGACACGTTTGGCGTGAATATTACCATCAGCATCTTCCCAGCGACGCTGCAAATATATAAACACCTCAGCTTTATCCTCGCCTACATAATTGCGTTTCTTACCAAAGCCGCTACTATATGTACGGCCCTTGCCTTTAGGAATATACAACTTATAATCATAACGCAACGCCTTCGGGCGTTTGGTATATTTTATGCCCATTTCCATTTTGGTATACGGGTCACTTGTGCCTTTGATAGGCTCAAACATACGTCCTAAAAATAAAGTTCCGGCAACGACAACATCGATATTGATAATACCGATAGCCTTACAATGCTGCATATCCGTCGCCAGGCGCGCACACATATTGCCCTTGCTACGTTCTTGAGGATATACCGAATTACTTACCTTCGTGATACCCACCACTTTAGCCATTACATTAGAGCTAGCCCACGGCGATCCGCCCATATTTTCATACGCTTTATCGCCCGTGATTGTACAAGTCGGACCGACAGCATAGCATTTCTGCCATTTTCCTCCGAGTATTGCAGACTCCTTAATATCGCGTGTTACCCACGAATCCATATTGCCGTAAGGTAAATTTTCGACACGTTCTGCAGACATTGACAGTGTAGCTGCGGATAAGATAAGTGTGTATATTGCTTTTTTCATCATTCTCTTTTTATTGAAAACTACATACTTAATGCGATTTTAACGCTTTTCACAAAGCCGTTGTTTTACATTAAATAGAGTAAAATCTTACAAATCGGGTGCAAAAATAGCACAAAAAGTTCTATCACGCGACGTCACATCCAAAACGCACCAATATTTGGGCTTAATTCACCACTCCACAAAAACTTTCACCGCAATCAATAATGAGATATTTTGGTAAAAAATGCCGTAAATAGATAAAAACGTTTAATAATTCGAATGTTAAGCCCGCTTTTATATAAGAGTTGAAATTTTTTTGTAATTTTGTAGCATCTAAATCACGTGATGACAACACTACAGAGTATTACTCTCCAATATAAGGAAGACCTAGAGCGCCTTAATACGCTGATAACCAAACATCTTTCCAGCGTTAATCCTTTGATGAGCAAGATCGTAACATCGCTTCTTCGCACCAAAGGCAAACAGTTGCGCCCTCTATTATTGATGATGAGCGCCAAAGCCTTCGGCGCCATCGATGAAAAAGTATTATCCGCCGCCGTGGCTGTTGAGTTGCTGCATAATGCCTCTCTTATCCACGACGACGTAGTAGATAACTCCCCGACCCGCCGTTCGCACCCAACCGTTAATGCCGTATGGGACAACCATGTAGCCGTCCTCGTTGGCGACTTCTTTACATCGTCGGCAATGCAAGCGGCAATATCCACGGGAGATATTCGCATCATCGAAGAATTGTGTGGTTTGGGTCGCGATTTATCGCTTGGCGAAATCGACCAAATCAACAACGCCCGTTGCCACCTTTTAGACAAAGATGCCTACTACCATATAATCGACTACAAAACCGCAAGCCTCTTTGTTGCCGCCTCACGCATGGGTTGCCACGCTGCTAACGCTTCTGCTGAAGCCACCGACGCTCTTAGCGATTATGCTCTTTTGTTCGGACGTTGCTTCCAGTTGCGCGACGATGTTTTCGACTACTTCTCATCAGACATCATCGGCAAGCCCACAGGCAACGATCTCCGCGAAGGAAAAGTATCGCTACCGCTCCTCCTTGCCCTTGAAAATAAGGGTCAAGGCTACGAAGATATTATCGCCTTGCTCGAGCACGACAGCCTCAGCGATGCCGAAATAGAACACATTCAAGCTTATGCGCGAGACAATGGCGGTATCGATGCTACTTACTCTGTGATGAACGACTTACGTCGTCAAGCTGTTGAAAAGCTTCAAGTATTACCTAACGACGAAATACGTCAACAACTAACCGCACTTTTCGATTTCGTCATAGAACGCCAATATTGACGCTTATGGCACACAAACCATACGTTTCGGCAAAGACAACGCTACAAATGTTGGTGTGGGCTGTTTTGGCTCTCGCCGTAGCTGCTTGTGCAAATATAGGCCGTCCGCAAGGTGGGGCTACTGACATTGAACCGCCGATATATGTTCACTCGTCGCCGGCTCCCGGTGAAAAAAACGTTTCTAAATCGCGAATGTCTATAACTTTTAACGAAAACGTCCAACTCGAGGACGCCTTTTCGAAAGTTGTCGTATCGCCACCGCAAAAAACACCGCCGCAAGTAAGCGCTAACGGCAGAAACGTTTCTGTTGCCTTCAAAGATACTTTGATACCCAACACTACTTACACCATCGACTTTGCCGATGCCATCAAAGACCTCAACGAAGGAAATATTCTCGATGGTTTTGCCCTCGACTTCTCTACAGGCGACACTATCGACACCCTTCGCATTTCGGGCATGGTACTTCAAGCATCTAACCTCGAACCGGCACAAGGTATGCTTGTGGGGGTATATGCCAACCTCAGCGACACTGCCCTTACAACATTGCCGATGGAACGCATTGCCCGTACAAACCAATTAGGACAATTCACCATTCGCAACCTTCCCCAAGGCACATACCGCATCTTCGCCATCAACGACGTCAACCGCGACTACCATTGGGACCGCTCGGAAGATATCGCTTTCTGTGACAGCCTCATCTGCCCGACAACAGAAGTGATTGCCATCACAGACACCCTTTATTCGTCTACCGGAGCCGATTCGCTTGTTAGTAGGTCCGGCATTCGTTATTTGCCTAATGACGTGTTGCTAACATGGTTCAATATCGGTTACAAAGCCCCCTATCTCGCTGATTATAAACGCACCGAACGCCGCAAAATCACTCTCACCTTCGGTGCTCCGCAAGACACTCTGCCGACACTAACTATCGTCGACGGCGCTCCCGGTGTAGGACAAGCGGACTCCATTTGGGCGCTTAGACATGCCAACGCTACCGGCGACTCGCTAATTTATTGGTTAAGAGACACTACCGTAGTTAACGCCGACTCGCTTCGTCTTGCCGTAAACTACAAAAAACTCGACTCGCTAGAACGTCCTATTTGGACTACCGACACCCTGCGTTTCTTCTTCCGCGACATGGAAAAGAAGAAGAAAAAGAAAGACAAAGATAAGGACGAAGAAGAAATACCAACCTTCCGTATCGACAGCGTTACGGGCGACACTATCATGCTCCCACCGCCGGATATGGAATATTTGGACATAAGAGCTATTACAAGTTCTCAACACGATGTAAACAAGGATGTTGTCATCGAATTTTCGCAGCCTCTCGAGCAATTTGACAGCACAGGTTGGCGACTATGTTCATATGTCGACTCTGTTTGGACCCCGATTAATAATATCACCCTCCGTCCAGATAGTTTAGACCCGCTATTGCGCCGCAACATATCATATCCGTGGGAACCCGAAAGCAAATATCGTGTAGAAATCGACACCCTCGCCGCCACAGGCATCTACGGACAATGGAACAAACCGTTCAAGCACGAATTTACAATCAAAGCGCTTGCCGAATACTCCAACCTCCACGTTGTTCTCCCCGGACTCGACAGCATTAACGTCGTTGTCGAATTGCTAAATTCCAGCGACGCACCGCAGTACAATGTAAGCAAAGAACTCGGCAAGAAATATATCGACTTCAAGCTCGTAAAACCCGGCACATACTATATGCGTCTGTTTATAGACAGCAATAACAACGGCAAATGGGATACAGGCAATCCTATCGACACCATTCAGCCCGAAGAAATATATTACTTCGCTAAAAAATTAGAATTGCGCAAGAACTGGGATGTCGAACAGACATGGGATATTTATGAACTCCCCATCGACAAACAGAAACCTTACGCCATCAAGAAGAATAAGCCCAAACTCAAACGCGGCGAACAAGCACCCGTAGAAGAGGAAGAAAACGAGGACGACCTTTTCGCCGACCCCTTCAGCCCTTCAAACAAGAACAGTAATAACCCGCGCAACAGTCGTAACAACCGCAACACCACCAACTCTATGAACGGCTTGCGACGAAATAATTTGCGCTAACCCAATAATCGACAACGAGATATGGAAACCGTAAAAGCGTTCTTCCGCCGCCCGCAAGTGTGGGGATTTTTGGTATCTGTCGCCATTATGGCGATAATATCGATAGCTTTCTTCTATCCTGACAACTTCGAGCACAACAGCCTTCGCCAACCCGATATGCAGCAAGGTGCCGCTAACGGCAATGAAGGGCTCGTATTTGAACAAGAAACCGGAGAAAAAGCTCTTTGGACTAACGCTCTCTTCAGCGGTATGCCCACCTTCCAAATCTCGCCTTCGTATCCGTCTAACGACCTTTTCACATGGCTCAACACCGTTTATGGCCTCGGCTTGCCCGCGCCCTCAAACTTGTTGTTCATGATGATGATGGGATTCTTCCTTTTACTGTACACTTTAAAGCTCAGATGGTATTATGCCCTTATCGGAGCTGTCGGGTGGGGTTTCTCGTCTTACTTTATAATAATCATCGGCGCAGGACATATATGGAAATTCCTCGCCCTCACATACGTTCCGCCAACAATAGGCGGCTTGCTGCTCCTGTATCGCGGCAACAGAATATTCGGCACGGCTATGACGGCATTGTTTGCTATGCTACAACTTAATGCCAACCATCCGCAGATGAGTTATTACTTCGGTATGCTTATGGGCATCATCGCCATTTGCTACCTAATAGACTCTATCCGCCGTCACACAATAAAGAATTGGGCAATAGGCTCTGTTCTAGCCCTCGCCGCCGGAGCCCTCGCTTTGGGAGCTAACGCGCCATCGCTTTACAATACTTACGAATACACCAAAGAGACAAAACGCAACGCCTCAGAACTCACTTCCGACGCCTCCACTACCGACCCCACGGTAAAATCTACAGGCGGTATGCCCTATGACCAAATCGTAGGATGGAGCTATGGCCGCTCCGAAATGTTCTCTCTCGTGGTGCCTAACATCAAAGGCGGAGCATCGGCTCGTCCTCTAAATGGTGGAATGGTTGCAATGAGCCTCGCTGACCTCGAAGACGCTGCTAAATACTCTCAATCGGCCCCTATAATTGCTTATCTTAGTCAATATTTCAACGACTCCGAAGGCACTAACGGTCCCGTTTATGTCGGTGCATTATTATTCGCGCTCTTCCTTGCCGGATGCTTTATCGTTCGCGGACCTCTAAAATGGGCTTTACTGGCTGGTACTATTATGTCGATATTGCTTGCTTTAGGACGCAACGCCGAAGGCATTACCGACTTCATGATTTACAACTTCCCCCTCTACAATAAATTCCGCGCTGTTGAAAGTATCCTTGTCGTTGCCGAATTTACCATACCCCTCCTCGCCATTCTCAGCCTAGCCGCCATCGTTCGCGCTGGTAATGAGGCATGGACAAAATACCGCACCGGGCTTATCGTCGGCTTCGGTGTACCGGCATTGATATCTCTCGCCGGCATCATCGCGCCTTCTATGTTCGGCCCGGCAATCACCGATTCCGACCGTTCAACAGAACAAATGTTGCAAAAACAACTTGTTGAATACGGCAAGCAACAAGGCGCAAACGACAGCCAAATTTCAGCACTACTTTATCAGTACTCCCTCTCCAACCCCACTACCGTAGACGCAGCAGAAACCCTTCGTTACGGAATGTTACGCAGCGATGCTATCCGCTCGTTTACCATCCTTCTCATCGGCGCCGCTGTCCTTGCCTTACTCCTTGGCGGATGCATACGACGTCGTTACGCAATGGCTGCAATTTTCGCAATTGTGCTATTTGACCTTTACACCGTCGACAAGCGCTATATCAGCCACGACTCCTTCGGTGTCGGCGATGTTAGCGGCAAAATAACATTCACCCCCGATGCTATCGACAATGCTATTCTCGCCGACACCGCTCAGCACTATCGCGTTCTTGACATCCCCGGTTTCAACACCGCCAACCGCAGCTATTTCCATAGCACCCTCGGCGGATACCACGCCGCCAAACTTCGTCGTTACGACGACCTTATCCTCCACCGTCTATCGCCTGTTGTGCAAATGGGTTACTTCCCCGACGACCCCGTCCTCGACGAGCCACAATATGCCGAACTATCAAAGCGTCTCCGCGCAGGATATGCCGTTGCTGATATGCTTAACGCTAAATATGTTATCACCGGCGAGCCTCACCAGCCACTTATACGCAACAACAACGCCTATGGCAACGCTTGGTTCGTTGACAGCATCATGTGGGTAAATAACGCCAACGAAGAAATGGCAGCCCTCAATGCCGACACCGACCTTCGTCACACTGCCGTAGCTGACGTTCGCTATGCCGACATTCTTCCACAAACTGCAACAAGCGCTCAGGGCGACACTATTTTCTTGACAAGTTACACCCCCAACACCCTTACCTATCACGCCACAAGCGCTAAGGGCAATATCGGTGTATTCTCGGAAGTATATTTCCCCTGGGGCTGGAAAGCCGATATCGACGGCACCACCGCTGACATTGCTCGCGTAAACTACGTTCTACGAGCAATGTACATCCCCGCCGGTAGCCACACTATCACCATGACCTTTGCCCCGGCGTCACTCGAAACAACAGGCATGGTAGCTTATGGCTGTATAACATTAATTTACTTACTTTTAGCTGCCGGCATATTTGCTGAAGCTCGCCGATGCCGTCTGTTCTAACATATTTTCGACGTTGGCGCAACAGCCGTGGCTTTGGCGTTCACTCGCCTTTCGCCTTTGCCTTTATCACAGACGTGTTGAGGCAACGATGCGCTTATTATGCCTACGAACAACTCGCCAACGAAGCTGCCGTACGAACATTATTTCGCGTCGCGCTTCACCTCAGACCTAACAGTATTGCCGTCTTTGCCGATAGCAAATGGCGCAAAGCTGTCGAATTGGCGTGCGTTAAGGCACAGATTTCCGATAATATCGCCGATGCCGATTTTATTGTTATCGACCTTGCCAAACATCCCGAAATTGATCCGACACAATATGTCGGCAAACACGTTGTCGCCGTCGGACGCGCGCGCAACTCTTGGCGTGATTTGCTCAATGCTATGCCTAACGGCATGACTTTCGACAATGGTAAAACTATTGCTATCGCTGTGGCATACAGACATTTACCGCGTCAAGATTTTAAGCTATTTTTCTAAACGAATCTTATTACCGCCCCACGGTCTGTCGGAGACAAATAACATAGCACGTCACCGACACGAAAACATCATCTCGCTCCAATAATATTTTTCTTACATTCTTTTTTGCTCCAGGATATGATATACCACGTTTTTTCGCTAAATTTGTGGCATAAACACATCCACCATGAAACAGCAAATCATCGAATGCGTGCCCAACTTCAGTGAGGGCAGAGATAAAGAGATAATAAAAAGCATCACCGATGCTATCGAAAGTGTAGGAAGCGGTGTCGCCCTTCTCGACGTCGATCCCGGCGAAGCCACCAATCGTACCGTAGTAACCTTTGCAGGCAACCCTGCCGATGTTGTCGAAGCCGCCTTCCGTGGTATCAAACGTGCCGCAGAACTTATCGATATGCGTCAACACCACGGAGCGCACCCTCGCATGGGCGCTACTGATGTTTGCCCGCTCGTGCCAGTTAGCGGCATCACTCTTGAAGAATGTGCCGAGCTTGCACGAAAATTGGGACAACGTGTTGCTGATGAATTAAATATCCCCGTATACGCTTACGAATCTTCCGCCCTCAAGCCCGGTCGCAAAAACCTCGCCGTGTGCCGTCGCGGTGAATACGAAGGATTATCGGAACGCCTTGGCGGTGAAGATGGTGCCGACTTCGGTGACCGTCCTTTCGACGAGCAAGCAGCTAAAACAGGCGCGTCTGCTATTGGTGCGCGTGACTTCCTTATCGCTGTAAACTTCAATCTCAACACCACCTCAACACGCCGCGCCAATGCCATTGCTTTCGACGTTCGCGAAAAAGGCCGTCCTATGCGCGAAGGTGGCAAGATTACCGGCAAACCTCTTGTCGACGAAAACGGCAAGACAATCATGCAACCCGGCACTCTTAAAGGCACAAAGGCTATCGGTTGGTATATTGACGAATACGGCATCGCACAAGTGTCGATGAACATCACCGACACCAGCGTCACCCCCCTCCACCGCGCCTTCGACGAAGTTAGCCGAAAAGCCGATGCGCGTGGAGTGCGTGTTACCGGAACAGAAATTGTAGGCCTCGTGCCGCGTAAAACGCTGCTCGACGCTGCCGACTGGTTCTTAACACGTCAACAACGCAGCCTCGGTATTCCCGATGCTGAAAAAATACGTCTCGCCATACGTTCTATGGGCCTTGACGAACTAAAACCTTTCATCCCCGAAGAAAAAATTATAGAAGACGTCTTGGCCTCTCGCCAAGTCCACGCCCCGCGTTTGGTCGATCTCACCGCCCGCGCTTTCGCCGAAACGACAGCTAGCGAATCCCCTGCTCCCGGCGGCGGTTCTGTATCAGCTTATATGGGCGCCCTTGCTGCTGCTTTAGGCACTATGGTAGCCAACTTGGCTGCACACAAAGCCGGATGGGATGACCGTTGGGAAGAATTCTCAAACCTCGCCGTTAAAGGCCAAGGACAAATGGAACGCCTCTTGCATCTTGTCGACCGCGACACCGACGCCTTCAACGCCATTATGGCAGCTTACGGTATGCCTAAAGGCTCGGATATCGAACGCGAACGCCGCTCTGAGGCTATACGCGAAGCTCTTGTCGGTGCGGTAATGATACCCTACGAAACCCTCTGCGAGACAATGTCAACCTTTGACCTTCTTCGCGAAGTAGCCACCAACGGCAATCCCGCCTCAGCAAGCGATGCCGGAGTCGGCGCCCTTGCCGCGCGTGCTGCCGTGCATGGTGCTCTACTAAATATGCGCATCAATGCCGCAGACATCAAACCCGCCGACGAAGGCGTTGTCAAAACTCTCGCTCACGCCGCTGAATTGGCAGCTAGCGCCGACGCGCAGGAAGCAGAAATACTTGATATCGTAAACAAGAAAATAGCAACAAAATGATCACCGACTTCGCCACCCAAATCCGAGAAGGCATCCCCTCCGAAATCCCGGCAGCCAAACCTTACGACCCCACCGTCAACCACGCACCGCGTCGTAAAAAAATCCTTGATGCCGACGGTGAACGTCTGGCACTAGCAAATGCCCTCCGCTATTTCCCCGCCGAACAGCACGCTGCTCTCGCTCCCGAATTTGCCGACGAGCTGCACCGCTATGGCAGAATATATATGTATCGCTATCGCCCCGACTACGCCATGCATGCCCGAAATATCGATGAATATCCGGCACGCTCGCGACAGGCTGCGGCGATTATGATGATGATACAGAACAACCTCGACCCCGCTGTTGCTCAACATCCGCACGAACTGATAACCTACGGCGGCAATGGTGCCGTGTTCCAAAACTGGGCTCAGTATCGACTCGTTATGAAATACCTCAGCGAAATGACCGACGAGCAGACGCTCGTAATGTACTCCGGTCATCCGCTAGGACTATTCCCGTCGTCACCCGACGCGCCGAGAGTTGTTGTAACAAACGGCATGGTTATCCCCAATTACAGCAAGCCCGACGACTGGGAACGCCTTAACTCCCTCGGTGTCAGCCAATATGGCCAAATGACCGCCGGTTCATATATGTATATCGGCCCGCAAGGTATTGTTCACGGCACCACCATCACCGTCCTCAACGCCGCCCGTCGTCAATCAAAACGCCTCGGTCGTCCTATCGAAGGTATGGTATTTGTTACCGCCGGACTAGGAGGCATGAGCGGAGCACAACCTAAAGCCGGAAACATCGCCGGTGTTGTGAGCGTAACAGCAGAAATAAACCCTGCCGCCGTTGAAAAACGTCACGCACAAGGTTGGGTTGATGAAGTATACACCGACCTCGACGCTCTCATAGCACGCATCCGCCAAGCCCGCGCCGCTAAAGAAGCTGTTTCGTTGGCTTACCAAGGCAATGTTGTAGACCTTTGGGAACGCCTCGCCGACAGCGATATCGAAGTAGAACTCGGCTCTGACCAAACATCACTTCACAACCCCTGGGCCGGAGGTTATTACCCCGTAGGACTTTCTTTTGAAGAGTCTAAAGCCATGATGGCCGACGACCCCGAAACCTTCCACGCTCGCGTGCAAGAATCTCTCCGCCGACAAGTTGCAGCGATAAACAAACTATCGTCTCGCGGAATGTATTTCTTCGACTACGGAAACGCTTTCTTGCTCGAAAGTAGCCGCGCCGGAGCGGATGTAATGGCAGAAAACGGCCACGGGTTCCGTTATCCTTCATATGTTGAAGATATTATGGGCCCCTTGTTCTTCGATTACGGCTTCGGCCCGTTCCGCTGGGTATGTACGTCATGCGACGCTGCCGACCTTGCCGTTACCGACCAAATCGCTGCCGAAATTCTCGAAGACGAACGCGCCAACGCCCCCGAAGAAATCGCCGGACAGCTCGATGACAATATCCACTGGATACGTCAAGCCGGAGCTAATCACCTCGTTGTAGGCTCACAAGCTCGCATCCTTTACGCCGATGCCCAAGGCCGTGCGCGTATAGCATTGGCGTTTAACGACGCCGTTGCCGACGGTCGTCTCAAAGCTCCCGTAGTATTAGGCCGCGACCACCACGACGTCAGCGGCACCGACTCACCTTATCGCGAAACGTCCAACATCCGCGACGGCTCTCAATTCTGCGCCGACATGGCAGTTCAAAACGTCATCGGCGACGCCTTCCGTGGCGCAACCTGGGTATCGATACACAACGGTGGCGGTGTAGGCTGGGGTGAAGTTATTAACGGCGGCTTCGGCCTTGTTGCCGACGGCACTCCCGAAGCGGCGAAACGTATCAGCAAAATGCTTCTTTGGGACGTTAATAACGGCATCGCGCGCCGCGCATGGGCTCGCAACAACGGAGCTCTTAACGCTATTCGCCGCGAAATGGACAGAACGCCGGGACTTACTGTTACTATCCCCAATATCGCAGATCCCGAACTCATCGAAAAAACGCTTAGCAAAAAATGAATAACACCTTCATAATACGTCCCGAGCGCATCACCGCCGCTCAAGTATGCACTGCTGTTAATAACGGCAGCAAACTCGTTCTCAGCGATGAAGCCATCGCCCGTGTTGAACGCGCTCGTAAATACCTCGACGAAAAAGTAGCCACAGCTCCGGAACCACTTTATGGCATCAACACCGGATTCGGTTCGTTGTGCAATATATCTATCAACGCCGAAGACCTTTGCCAACTGCAGAAAAACCTCGTTATGAGCCATGCTTGCGGCATGGGGGACCTTGTTGACAAGAAGGTGGTAAAGACTATGCTTCTCTTGAAAGTGCAATCGCTATGCTATGGCAATTCAGGAGTGCAAGTACAAACAGTTCAACGTCTTATCGACTTTTTCAACAACGACATCATCCCCGTCGTATATCAGCAAGGCTCCCTCGGCGCCTCGGGCGACTTGGCACCTCTTGCCAATATGTGCTTGCCTTTGTTAGGCCTTGGTGAAGTATATTACAAAGGCGAACGTTGCATGGCAGAAAACGTCATCAAAGAAATGGGATGGGAGCCTATCCAACTGATGTCAAAAGAAGGTCTCGCCTTGCTCAACGGCACACAATTTATGTCATCCCACGCCGTATGGGCCGTTTACGAAGCATCACAATTGCTCAACGCCGCCAACCACATCGCCGCCATGAGCCTCGACGCTTTCGACGGACGCCTTGAACCTTTTGGCGCTCTCGTAAACGAAGTTCGACACCATAAAGGCCAAATCGACATCGCCGAAAATATGCGTAACCTGCTCGCTGACAGCGTCCTTGCGGCTCGCCATAAAGAGCATGTACAAGACCCGTATTCGTTCCGTTGCATCCCCCAAGTTCATGGTGCTGCGCTTGATGCTATTCGTTTCGTTACCGATGTTATCGACGACGAAATCAGCAGCCCCACCGACAACCCCACAATTTTCCCTGACGAAGACATTATTGTCAGCGCCGGCAACTTCCACGGCGAGCCTATAGCCATGCCTATGGACTATCTATGCCTCGCCTTGACCGAATTATCAAACATCAGCGAACGCCGCATCTACAAACTCATCGGCGGCACCCGCGGACTGCCCTCATTCTTGGTAGCCAAACCCGGCATCAACAGCGGCTTTATGATAGCGCAATACGCTGCTGCATCGATTCTCAACCAAAGCAAAGGCCTCTGCTGGCCCACAAGTTGCGACTCCGTACCATCATCTCAAGGTCAGGAAGACCATGTGTCTATGGGCTCCAACTCGGCAACAAAACTCTTGCGCGTTGTTGGCAACACACGCCGCATTCTCGCTATCGAGCTTATGACAGCCGCCCAGGCTCTTGAATTCCGCCGTCCGTTGCAGTCGTCAAAAACTGTCGAAAACCTTCACAGCGACTTCCGTAAACACGTTCCGTTTATCGACGTCGACACCGTGATGTCGCCCTTGTTGCAAAAAGCTGAAAATTATCTTAGCACATGTACATTCTAAATATAGGCAAGCTCTGCGGTGTTTTGCCGGCAGATTGTCGTCGTCTACGCGGCCATGAAATGGCGAATGCGATGAAACACATTCCCGACGCGTGGATGCGCATAGAAGGCAGCAAAATCGCCGCTTACGGCGCTATGGCAGACCTCAACCGCGAAGCTATAGGCACAGAAGAAGTGGTAGATGCCGCCGGAGGCTTGGTGTTGCCGGCTTTCTGCGACTCGCATACACACATCATCTACCCCACCTCGCGCGAAGATGAGTATGTCGACAAAATACGCGGATTGTCGTATGCCGAAATCGCGCGTCGCGGAGGTGGTATCTTAAATACCGCCGATGCTCTTGCCGCCGCGTCGGAAGATTGGCTCTTTGAAAGCGCTCTCGAACGCGTTTATCAAATGATAGACAAAGGAACAGGCGCAATAGAGGTAAAGTCCGGCTACGGCTTAGACACAGCCGGAGAAATAAAGATGCTACGCGTCGCCGCCACCTTGCGCGATGCCGTACGCGCTCGTATTCGCATCACCTTCCTCGGCGCTCATGCCGTAGCTCGTAAATTTGCCGGCCGTCAAGGCGATTTTGTTAACTATCTCATTGCCGATATGATGCCCTGTGTTGCCGCTGAAGGCTTGGCTGAATATGTGGATGTGTTCTGCGACGAAGGCTTCTTTACTCCCGATGAGACAGCGCGTATTCTTGATGCAGCCCATGCCTACGGTATGCGCCCGAAGATTCATGCCAACGAGCTCGCCAATAGCGGTGGTGTGCAAGTCGGCGTTGCCGCCGGTGCTGTGTCTGTCGACCACCTCGAAAATGCCGGTGAGGAAGAAATACGTCTTCTCGCAGCCTCAGATACCGTGGCGACGATGCTCCCCGGAGCATCTTTCTTCAGCCGTCTGCCCTACGGCCCGGCGCGTGCTGCTATCGATGCCGGAGCAACAGTAGCTTTGGCGTCGGACTATAACCCCGGCTCGTCTCCGTCTGGCGATATGCGAATGGTGTGGGCGCTCGGTTGCTCACAGATGCGACTGCTCCCCGATGAAGGGTTGGCTGCAACAACAATCAACGGTGCTGCGGCTATGGATCTCAGTGACACCATCGGTGCTATAAGTCCGGGGCGTGAAGCTACATTTATTCTCACTCGTCCTCTTCCTTCGCTGGCATATATCCCATATGCTTACACTGAGCCGTGGATTAGAATGGTTTATTTACAAGGAAAGGAAAAAGGCTAAATAATGCGTCCGAGTGATGAATGTTGCGACACTCCAGGGCAATTATAAGTCATAAAAAAAGCACGAGGCTGTTCATCACATCGCCTCGTGCTTTTTTATCAATATCTTATTACAGACGCCTCATGCCGAATTCTTCCATTAAAATTTGGAGGTTCGGAAACTCTTTCATCATTTCGGCGTAAACTTGTTCATCGGGCCACAATTCATGCGGCAGTTGGGATGTATTAACATCGCCGACGAGTTCAAACACATCGTTATTCAACGAGTCGGCAAGGTGCTGTTTAATTGCCGGCATATGCGTTTGAGCGAGGTCGTAAATAACTTTTCCCGGGAAGTGGAGCAACACTTTATTACCGTCGAGTTCCGGCGCCATCAGCCCCAATGCCGACGAAAGGGCTTTTTCATTACGCACAAGATCAGCAACCCCACCCCATGCGCGTATCACATCCGCCTCAGAAAATTCTGCTGTGCGTTTTTCTTGCGGCGTAGCTGCAACAGGCGCGGCATTAACCGTTCCCGCAGTAACACTAGCTTGAGCCGCTTTGTTATTAACCGTTGCCTGCATACCGCCTAATGACATACCTTGCATATTCGGCATCATCGGGCCCTGTTTGCGTCGTTGAGTATTCAGCGATTCGGCAGGTTGCGGAATAGAATGACTTTGCACCGACGGCGTCACGGTAGGCCGACGTTGCGGTGCAGAAGGAGAGGCAGCCGTTGCTACCTGTTGCGGAGCTATCGTCGACGGCGCGGAACCGTCGATAGACTGTAATTGCCCCCCGTCGGCTCCGTCAGCGAGCGAGGGGCTTAGCAATTGGCACAGTTTAATCAACGTCAGTTCGACAAGGAACTGCTTGTTGCTAGCCTGGCGGAAATTAAAGTCGGCACTATTGCACAAATCCATAGCACGATACAAGAACGTAGGGTGCAATTTTTGCGCACGCTCGGCGAGTTGCTGACGTACATCATCGGTAGCTTCGACAAGAGAAAGTGTCGAGGGGTCTTGCGCTACGGCAAGGTCACGAAGATAGTCGGCAAGGCCGTTTATAAATTGTTGCGAATCAAAGCCTTGGCGGCGAATGTCGCGATATATCAACAACGCATCCGCAATATTTTGTGCCACAAAGGCGTCGAGAAGGCGATTGTAATATGCTTCGTCGAGAACATTTAGATTCGCTATCGTTGCCGCATAAGTAATATGACCGTTTGCCGACGCTGCTATTTGGTCGAAGATAGAAAGAGCATCACGCATACCGCCATCGGCTTTACGAGCGATAACGTTAAGCGCATCAGCATCGGCAGTGATACCTTGGTCGGCAGCGACACGTTGCAAATGTGCTACTATATCGGCGATAGAAATACGATTGAAATCGTAAATCTGACATCGCGACAAAATAGTGGGTATAATTTTATGCTTTTCCGTTGTCGCGAGGATGAAAACGACATATGCCGGCGGCTCTTCAAGTGTTTTCAAAAACGCATTGAACGCCGCAGAGGACAACATATGCACCTCATCGATAATGAACACGCGATACTTACCCACCGCCGGCGGGGTCATCACTTGGTCAACAAGGTCACGCATAGCTTCGACACCGTTGTTAGAAGCGGCGTCAAGCTCTACAATGTTCATCGAGCGCCCCTCGTTGAACATTCGGCACGAATCACATTCGTTACACGCATCACCTGAGGCGGTGCGGTTCGTGCAGTTTATTGTTTTGGCAAAAATACGCGCACACGACGTTTTGCCTACTCCTCGCGTACCACAAAAAAGGTAAGCATGGGCTAAGCGACCGGTGCTGATGGCATTCTTTAGTGTCGTTGTCAACGCTTGTTGACCGACAACACTATCAAACGTCGTTGGACGGTATTTTCGAGCCGATACTATATATTGCTCCATATTATCGCAAAGTTAATAATATTCCGTCAAATAGAAAAAATCCCACCACAAAATATTTTTAACCACAAAGAGGAAAGACGCTCGTTTTTATTGAATAATTTTTCATACATGTGACTTAGCTCGCATACGGACATAAAAAAAGCCTTCGGTTGAAGGCTTTTTGGGAGTGTATGTATGTTTTATTCGTTTACATGACGCCATTTGTACAGTCTGTCCGCCGGGCGGATTTTGGCAGGGACTGCGATTGAGAAAGCATCGCCTTTGACAGCTTTTTGTACACTCTTGCCATCAACGCGAATGTCTTCGACGGTAACAATGAGCGCTCCTGTAGTGGGGCCTGTGATTACAACTTCATCACCGACGCACAGTTCGGCACCTTCCATATAAAATTCACCGACACCGAGGCGAGAGAACCATTTTACGCCCTTGGCAATATATTCTTTAACGCGAGTTGCCGAAGAACCGTATTTGCCCGACCATTCGCCCAAACGCTGACCGAGATAATAACCGTCCCAAAAACCGCGGTTGAAGATTTTTTTGAGTTCGGCATCCCACTTTTCAACTTTTTCAGCGCCATAAGTTCCGTCACAAATAGCTTCGATAGCTTCGCTATAGCACCGCACGGCGGTGTCAACATACTCAGGACCACGGGCACGTCCTTCGATTTTGAAAACCGTCACGCCGGCATCTATCATACGGTCGAGGAAGTGTATGGTTTTGAGGTCTTTAGGCGACATGATATATTTATTCTCAACAGCGAGTTTATCACCTGTTTCGAGATCAGTCACTTCGTAGCTACGACGGCAAATCTGGGTGCAAGCTCCACGATTCGCGCTAGAGTTCATTTCGTGCAAGCTGAGGTAGCATTTACCCGATACCGCCATGCACAACGCACCGTGGCAAAACATTTCGAGTCGGACGAGCTTACCTGCCGGACCGGTTATATTTTCAGCAGCAATAGCGTCGGAAATAGCGCGAACTTGCTGCATATTCAATTCTCGTGCGAGGACCACCACGTCGGCATACTGAGCGTAGAAACGAACGGCTTCGATGTTGGAGATGTTGCACTGAGTTGATATATGCACTTCGACATCGTGCTTGCGACACGCCAAAATAACGGCAATGTCAGATGCGATAATAGCGCTTATTCCCGCAGTTTTAGCGGCGGCAATAACGTCGTTAACGCGTTCAAGGTCAGCGTCGTATGCAATAGTATTAACAGTGAGGTAAGTTTTAACACCCACCTCGTGGCAACGACGAGCAATTTCGCTAAGGTCGTCGAGGGTGAAGTTAGCACTCGAACGCGAGCGCATATTCAGGCCTTCAACGCCGAAGTAGACAGCATTGGCTCCGGCATTAATAGCGGCGCTAAGGCTTTCGTAACTCCCCACGGGAGCCATAATTTCAAAGTCGGAACGTTTCATGACGTGTATGTATACACCAAATCATATCCTACCAAAGGCGGGATATGATAAGGATATTTTTTTTGATGACGTATTAATCAGCGTTTTCAGTAGCGGTCGCTTCAGCTTCAGCAGCAGGAGCTTCGTCGGCAACGACGGGAGTGTCGAAAGTGCCGGGAGCAGCTACGGGAGCGGGAGCGGCTACGGGACGGGTACGCATTTCGCTACCGGTAGATACTTTGGGCATTGTGAAAGCCGAGATGATTGAAAGCACTACGAGGGTAGCAACGAGCGACCAAGTAGCTTTTTCAAGGAAGCTGTTTGTTTGACGAACGCCCATAACGGCGCCGGCGCCACCGAACTGCGATGACAAACCGCCACCTTTAGACTTCTGAATCAAAACGATGCCGATGAGAAGAACGGCAACGATTACTGTCAATACGATGATGACAACGTGCATAGTTTATGACTGTTTTGCGGCTGTTTCTTGCGATTTTTGGCGCTCGAGACAGCGTTGGTTTATTATCAATTTTTGCAAAAAACGCAATTGGTCTGCAAAGTAAGCACTTTTTTTCGGAAATTTCAAACTTAAGCCCGAAATAATTTCAAAAGCACGCTGATAACGACCTTGTTTGATGAAAATTTTGGCCAAACTTTCAGATAATAGCGTGTCGTCGTGCACTTCGGGGTGTTTTATGGGGTGCTTACTTTCTCCGTCGGTTTCGATATGTTGTTCCGGCGTCGGCTCGACGGGACGCGCGGGATGTTGCGAGCGTATAAAAGCATTTATACGAGCATCGGGACTGTCGGGGTCGATATCGTCAGCACTGTCGGGAAGCTCTTCTTGTTCTTGTCTGGCAAGAAGCTCGGCATAGTCGGGGGTGGGATTGAAGATAAGTTTCTCTAGCTGTGCTTCTTCTTCGGGCGAGGTGGTGCCGTAGGTGTTTAGGAACGTATCTATGACATCCTCTGTGCTTTGTGTGGGAGCGGCGACAGCTTCCGGATAGAAGTTTGACCAATCACTTCCCTTTGCGGCATGCCACACCGTACGCGAGCACGGCGCAACAAGGGCAAGGGCATGACGAACGCTTTTGAGGCGTTCTTCGTCCCACTCGTCGGGCCAATGCAGCAGCAAAGCCACGGCTGCGGCAGTGAAATAGGGCCGTTCTTGCAGGGCGCTATATAGTGCTTCGGCGTCGCTTGGTGTCGGTGTGGTACCTTCGGGAATAGCGGCAACGCGTTGCAATATTATTTGTAACTCGGAGCTATCCATTACCAATCGCCGAGGGTGGCATTATATATCAGTTCTACAAGTTCTTTGCATATCTCTTCGCACAATTGGTCTTGCACGTCGGTGAGCATTTGGCTTGAGTCGAAGTCGCGATATGCGCTGAATGTCTGGTCTTTATCTTTTCCTTCTGCTTTAGTGTCGGTATATTTTACGCGCACGGAAATAGTGAGGCGAGTCATTGACGCATAAGCATCTTCGGTAACAGCCTGAGGGGTAAGGTTGTAACCGGTGATTTCACCTTCCATTACCAAATCTGACGCGCCATCGGTAGTTTGAAGACGTGTACTCTTGTCGATATAGTTAATAAGCTCGTTTTCAAACATCGGCTGCAAGGGCGGATAAACCAAAGCGGCACGGATGGGGAATTCGGACACGTGGATTGTTTTGTAAACGTTATAATCCAGCATCGAGCCTTTTAAGGTGTAGCTGATGCGGCAAGCGCATAGCGATAGCATGATAATGCCCAAAATAGCAAGGCATACGGTGCGACATTTATTCCAAACCATATTCATTGATTTTACGGTAAAGAGTGCGTTCGGAAATACCGAGCTCGGCAGCAGCGGCTTTACGATGACCGTCGTTACGTTGCAAAGCGCGGCGTATTGTTTCGCGTTCTTTGTCTTGAAGCGTTTCGGGTTCTTCGACAACTTCGGAATAGCCCACATCGGCACAGCCGGACGTTTGGGTGTCGGTATGAGGCATCAGAGACGGCTTAATATTTTCTGTTGCCGGCATCGCTTCAGGTCTGAAAATAGCCCCGGCGGAACCGCCTTGGCGTCGGGAATCCTGAAGTTGTGCTTGCAATTGGTCTATGCGATTTTGAAGATTGAAAATCATACCGAAAAGCATTTCTCTTTCTCGCGCATAGCTGTGCAAGTCGGCACTGACAGTGGGCATATAATTTGCCGTGATGTCCGGGAGATACTGTTGGAGAATTTGTTGCGACACTTCTTGTCCGGCTTCGAAGAGCGCCAATTGCTCAACAATATTTTTAAGCTGACGAACATTTCCGGGCCAACGGTAATGGCGCAAAGCATCGTCGGCATTTTCGCTGAACGTGATGGCGGGAGTGCGATAACGCTCTGCAAAGTCAGCAGCGAATTTGCGCGCTAGCAAGCGTATGTCGTTACCACGGTCGCGCAATGGGGGTATTTGAATCTGTACGGTAGATAGACGATAATATAAATCTTCTCTAAAACGTCCTTGAGAAACGGCGGCAATAAGGTCGACGTTCGTAGCGGCAACGATGCGAATATTAGTTTTTTGCACCGTGCTTGAACCGACTTTTAAGAACTCACCGCTTTCGAGGACACGCAACAGACGAGCTTGAGTTGTTAGCGGCAATTCGGCAACTTCGTCAAGGAAAATCGTGCCACCGTTAGCTTCTTCAAAATAGCCTTTACGCGCTTCAACAGCTCCGGTAAATGAGCCTTTTTCGTGGCCGAATAGTTCTGAATCGATAGTGCCTTCCGGAATAGCACCGCAGTTAACGGCAATATATTTAGCGTGCTTACGCGAGCTGAACGCGTGAATAATCTGAGGAAAGAATTCTTTACCGGCTCCGCTCTCGCCCGTAACGAGTACCGACAAATCTACTGCCGCTACACGAATAGCACGCTCGACCGCCGCAACCAATGCCGGGGCGTTGCCGATGATGCCAAAGCGTTGCTTCGCTTGAAGAACTTGTGATGATGATATAGTGGGTAAAGAGTCGTGCATATTTTTGGAGGGTTTATATGCCCTTAGTCTGCAAAGTTACGATTTTTTCGCGATATTCACACTATTAGATTATGACTTTGAGTCTATTAACGAACGTTCTGACATTTTAGTTGACTTTACTACCCATATAAAAAATCGCCAAGACTGAGTGGCTGTCTTGGCGAATACATGTATAAAATCGCAAAAGGGATTAAGAGAGAATGATTAGTTTATAATTACACGATTTTATAGAACAACTATTTCGGTGCAAAATTACAAAAAGCGCAGCAAATTACCCCCCCCAATTGTTAAATTACGTTACATTTAGTTAATTTAATCGCTCTCAATTTTTTTGTCGCTACATTCATTTTCTTGACACTTTTTTAGTATATTTGCACCATGGCTAAGGAAGAACTATTAATTGAATATAAAGGCGTTGATGTTCTGCGAAATGAACACGTGGCATTGCGCAATGTAAACTGGCGAGTATCGGCAGGCGAATTTTTGTATCTTCTCGGGTCTGTCGGTTCGGGAAAAACGTCATTATTAAAAACCGTCTATTCCGAAGTGCCCATAAGCACCGGCGAAGCATATGTTTTTGATTATGACTTGCTACGCATCCGCCGCCGAGATATACCATACCTCCGCCGCCGTATCGGCATCGTTTTTCAAGACTTTCAGCTATTGATGGACCGCACCGCGTGGGCAAACCTCGATTTTGTGCTAAGCGCTACCGGCTGGAAAGATGCGGACCAACGCGCCGAACGTATCGAGAGCGTGCTGCGCTTGACAAATATGACAAATAAAGCGTTTAAAATGCCCCACCAATTGAGTGGTGGCGAGCAACAACGTATAGCCATAGCGCGAGCTTTGCTTAACGGCCCGTCAATTATTCTTGCCGACGAGCCCACAGGCAACCTCGACCCCGACACAGGCGTGCAAATCATGGCTCATCTACACGAAATTAGTCAAACGACCGGCACTGCCGTTGTCGTTGCGACTCACAATCACGCTTTTCCACGCTCCTTCCCCGGCCGTATTCTCCGCTGCGAACGACATCAGCTAATTGAACAATAATGAAAGCATTAACATACGTCGCACCCGGGCAATTCGAATTTATCGACAAGCCCGCGCCATCTATTGTCGACCCCAAAGACGCCATCGTTAAGGTAACATTGTCAAGCATCTGCACCTCCGATCTCCACATCAAACACGGGTCTGTGCCGCAAGCGCAGATTGGCATAACAGTCGGCCATGAAATGGTGGGTGAAGTTGTGGCGGTGGGCGACGAGGTAAAAAATCTTAAGCCTCACGACCGCGTTGCCGTGAATGTCGAAACATTTTGCGGTGAATGTTTTTATTGCCGTCGAGGATGGGTGAACAATTGCGTTGACGGCGGATGGCGTTTAGGTTGCCGTATTGACGGCGGACAGACTGAGTTTGTGCGAGTTCCGTATGCCGACAATTGTTTGTCAATTATTCCCGATAGCGTCAGCGACGAGCAATCTCTTTTTGTCGGCGACATCCTCGCCACAGGATTTTGGGCGGCAAAGATTTCAGAAATAACCAAAGACGACACCGTTCTTATAATCGGCGCCGGGCCAACAGGTCTTTGCACCTTGCAATGCGTGCAACTCTATGAGCCCAAGCATATTGTTGTTTGCGAAATCGATGCCGAACGACGCGCCTTTGTGGCAGATAACTATCCCAAGGCAATCTTAACCACACCCGACGATGTGGAGAAGGTTTGTAAAGACCTTACCGAAAATCGGGGCGCCGACAGAGTAATAGAAGTTGCCGGCAGCGACAGCACTTTTGAACTATCATGGCGCGCGGCTAGACCTAACGCCATTGTCACAATAGTAGCACTCTACAACAACGCGCAACTGCTACCCTTGCCGGAAATGTACGGCAAAAATCTCACCTTTAAGACCGGAGGCGTCGACGGTTGCGACTGCAATGTAATTTTGCAACTTATAGCAAACGGAAAAATCGACACAACAAAGCTCATAACACACCGCTATCCGCTATCGAAGATAATGGAAGCGTACGACTTATTCGAACATCGTCGCGACAATGTTGTCAAAGTGGCAATATATCCCGACAAATAAAGTAATTAGTCAAATTTCCGAAAAAGCATAAAAAGCGCAGAGGCCATTCTGCGCTTTTATTGTGTTTCAAAAACTTTGCGAAAAGTTTGCAGAAATAAGTCAAAATTTTTGTTGTGTACTTTAAAAAAACCGAAATTATTTATACCTTTGCAACATTAATCGCGCCGTCGGCGCCAGTCCACTGTAAAACAAATGGAATACAGCATTTTAGACTTCTTATGTCTCCTTGGTGCCGTAGGATTGTTCCTATACGGCATGAAGGTAATGAGCGAAGGTCTCCAAAAAGCCGCGGGCGATCGTCTGCGCAACATTCTTGGCGCGATGACGCGCAATCGTTTTGCCGGTCTCTTCACCGGCTGTGTTATCACCGCACTGATTCAGAGCTCATCGGCAAGTACCGTGATGGTGGTCAGCTTCGTAAATGCCGGACTTATGTCGCTGGCACAATCGATGGCGGTGATTATGGGTGCTAACGTCGGTACTACTTTTACCGCGTGGATTATTGCTCTTTTCGGATTTAAAGTTAACATTTCAATGTTCGTCTTACCTCTTATCGGTGTAGCGGCAGCTATGCTTATGACGAACAAAAATCAGGCTAAGAATATAGGCGAATTCTGTATAGGATTCGCTTTCCTATTTATGGGCTTGGATATGATCAGTAGCTATGTACCTGATCTTCAAAACAATCCCGAAATGTTTGCCGTTTTGCGCGACTATGCATCCTTAGGGTTCCCGTCAGTGCTGATTTTCGCCTTTGTGGGCATGGTGATCACCGCCATTATTCAATCATCGGCAGCGACTTTTGCTATCACATTGATAATGTGCTCGAAAGGTTGGATCACCTTCGACCTCGCGTGTGCCCTCGTGCTCGGCTCTAACATCGGCACAACCATCACCCCTATCCTAGCCTCTCTCGGTGCCAATGTTGCAGCAAAACGTGCGTCGATGGGACACTTGCTATTCAACGTACTCGGCTCGGTTTGGTGCTTGTGTGTTTTTATTCCTTTTGCAGACCTAAACTCATGGGTAACAGAAATTATCGGCCAAGGCGATCCCAACGCACTATACGCTTTTGTTAACGAACTCGAAGCTACTGACCCTCAGGTGTATAGCCACCTTTTCGACAATAGCTTGCCTGCTAATCACCCCGCCATTACTCAAGTGGCAAAAATGCAGATGAGCGTATCGTTCGGTTTGTCAATGTTCCATACTATCTTCAACTTGGTTAACGTTTCGATAATGATTTGGTTAACCGGACTTTACGTTAAGATTGTAGAATGGTTGGTACCGTCTAAAAACCGTGATAGCGAAGAGTTTACACTCAAATTTATCTCCGGTGGTTTGATGAATGCAGCCGAACTCAATATGGCACAGGCAGAAAAAGAAATTGCCGTATATGCCGAACGCGTCGGGCGCATGATAACGATGGCACAAACACTCGTTCACACTAAAGAAAAAAGCGAGGAATACAATAATCTATATTGCCGCATCGAGAAATACGAAGATATTTCCGACCGCATGGAACTCGAAATCGCACACTATCTCAACCGCTGCGCCGAAGGGCGTCTTTCTAACGAAGGCAAACATCGAATTGCTGCTATGTTGAACATTATCAGCGAAATAGAATCTATTGCCGATAGCTGTTTGGGCGTTGGTAAGATTCTTAACCGCAAGGTTGAAAGCGGAACGCAATTCTCGGAAGAAATTTACAAGAACATCGACACAATGTATGTCTATGTTAAAGACGCGATGGATATGATGATTAGCCAGTTGCAGACTATCGAAAACGTCAGCAGCAAATCGCTCAATGACAGCTACAACAAAGAGCGCGAAATCAACAACTATCGCAACACCCTCCGCGGCGCTAACGTTGAAAACATCAACTCTAAACGCTACGAATATCAAGCCGGTATTTACTACATGGATATCGTCAGCGACCTAGAACGCACAGGCGACTATATCATCAACGTTATCGACACCCTACGCGATACGTTCCAAAAACATCCTGTTGAATAATTTTCGACATTATATCTGAACTGTCGCCGAAAAAATTCGGCGACAGTTTTTTACATTAAACTCCTCAAAAAGAATGGAAGAAAAACACCAACATATCCTCATCACAGGCGCTGCTACAGGCATAGGCGCTGCTACAGCGCGTCGTTTTATCGCTGCAGGATGGAACGTGTCTTTAGTTGATATAAACGACAACGCCGGTGCTGATTTGGCAAAAGAATTAGGCGACAATGCTGCTTTTTTTCATGCCAACACAAGCATTGATGATGAGGTCAAAAATGCAGTTAATAAGGCCGTTGAAAAACTCGGACCACTAACAAGTGTTTTTGCCAATGCCGGCATTCATCGCCGCAACTCTATTCTTGATATTTCAGAAGAAGAATTTGACCTTGTCATAAAAACAAACATCTACGGCACCTTCCACACCCTTCGCCATGCGGTGCCGGAAATAATCGCCTCCGGCGGCGGCTCTGTCGTTATAAACGCTTCCGACCAAGCTACCATAGGCAAACGCAACAGCTTTGCTTACGGCTTGACAAAAGGCGCGTTAGGACAGATTTCCAAAAGTTTGTCGCTCGACTTGCAACAACATAATATCCGCGTCAACGCTGTCTGCCCCGGCACTATACGCACACCGCTCGTTGACGGTCTTTTCGAACGCCTTGCTGCTGATGGCTCAACATCAGTAGACGAGCTATGGCAGCAAGAGAATGCCGACTATGCTCGCGGGCGCGCAGGTGAGCCTGAAGAAGTTGCTGAGCTAGTTTTCTTCCTCGCTTCTGATGCCGCTTCTTTCTGTTCGGGCGGACTATATCTCATCGACGGAGGCCTTTCGGCTGGATAACTATATTAATCCGGTCATATAGAAATATTTCCCCGAAATTTAAAACCACCAAAAAACGACTTTCCTCGAAATTTAAATTCGTAATAGGTGCGTTTTCCGTTTTTGGGCGCTTATGAGACGGTTTTTAAGCCTACTATCGACAAAATCAACGTAGTGATGAAAACGAGTCTCCAGAATGGCGGGTTCGTTGAAAAACAATATTCCGACAAGCACAGTGCCAACCGCACCTATGCCTGTCCTAACAGTATAACCCGTACCGATCGCTTCGCCAAAAGAGCCATACTTAGCACAGTAAAAGCAATAAAACCAGCCATCCAC
>CAZFGV010000001.1:0-33120 GCA_964518705.1 uncultured Bacteroides sp. | reverse complement strand
CTTCGCCAAAAGAGCCATACTTAGCACAGTAAAAGCAATAAAACCAGCCATCCACGCCCACCATTGCAAGCCGTCAACGGCTTTAGCGCGTCCGAGGCAATAAGTAAACCCGACTTCGCACAATCCGACGACTATAAGAATTATCCAATTCATAAAATCAAAGTGTCCATCGAGGGCTGCAAGAA
Organism: uncultured Bacteroides sp.; assembly: GCA_964518705.1. GTDB lineage: Bacteria > Bacteroidota > Bacteroidia > Bacteroidales > Muribaculaceae > CAG-873. The sequence continues at coordinate 32,935 of CAZFGV010000001.1, read as the reverse complement.
TTCTCGGCGTCTCCTTCTCGGCACTCTGCAAAGTTAGCTAATTTTTTTACTTATCGGCCAAAAAGTTTACTGAAAGCGTTAAGTAGTGTCACCACCGTTTCTTTACTTTCAACAGGAATTTGCAGCACGGTTTTACCGTTCTCATCAGTTTTAACAAGCTCATCAGCAAGGGCTTTTGTTGCCTCCGGCGAAGCAAGAGTCTGCGCCAAGCCGGAAAGGAATTTAGCACCTGAGCTAATAATATCCGCCGCTTGCGGCACTGCATCTGTAGTCGGTGTTGAATCGTCCTTTAGCCCCGTCGAGGGCGACACTGAATCTGCCTTGTCGGGCTCTGTTTCCGAAACTGCATCGGTCTGCGCTACAGGGTCAGGAGATGGTACGAATGGTGTAACATCTTCTTCTTGGTCAAAAAGCGTGGCTACTGCTGTGGCAATGCGCGTCAACTTGTTGTCGTCGAGGGTAATTTGGTCGTCACCGCCATCAAAAACGCCCTCAAAAAGATTGCGTTTGAAATTTAGCGTTGACAACATACGTTCCTCGATAGTATTTGCCGCTACGAGATTGATTACCTGAATATTATGACGTTGACCGATTCTATGAATACGGGCGATGCGTTGTTCCAACACAGCAGGGTTCCAAGGCAAATCGATATTAACAATCATCGACGCCACTTGAAGATTCAGCCCCGTGCTTCCGGCATCAGTACTAAGGAAAACACGGCAATCGGGGTCTGTTGCAAAACGTTCAGTCTGCCCTGCTCGCTTATTTGACGGCACACCGCCATGCAAATACTCATATCCGATGCCAACTTTGTCGAGTTCTTCAGCAACGAGGCGAGACATACGTTCCCACTGACTGAAAATAACCACTTTTTCGTTTTCAGAAATAGCATTTTCAACAATTTGCATCGTTTCAGCTACCTTTGTTCCAAAACGGGTATGTTGGTCGAGGATATATGTGCTATCACAAACCATACGCATTGTGCTAAGATTGAGCATCAAGCGTTTACGGTCTTTTTCGGATAAAAATCTTTGTCTTTGCCACTTCTGCGCAAGTTGCGCCACAATCGTTTGCGCCTCGTCATGAATAGCTTGCTGCTCGTTTGTCATAGCAACAAGCAACGTTTTATCAGTCCGTTCGGGCAATTGCAACGCCACTTGATTTTTTGTTCGGCGTATCATGCAGCGGCGCAAACGTTCGGACACGCTATGCAAATTGCGATAACCCGTAACTTTACCCGTCTCGGATTTCACTATGCTACGCTGCATAAATTCGTGATACGGCCCGAGGGCATATTGATCGACGAACTGCATAACGGAATAAAGCTCTTCGAGCTTGTTTTCCAGCGGTGTACCAGATAGTACAACTGCATATTCCGCCTCAACACGACGTGCCGCTTGAGCTATTTGTGTGTTCCAATTCTTAAGGCGCTGCACCTCGTCCATAATAAGCATATCGGTACGCAAAGTGCCAAGCACCTTCATATCATTAGCCAAAGTATGATACGAAACAATCTTATACAGCGACTCTGCCGAATATAGCTCTCTACGTTTTGTATGCAAGCCTTCAACCACGGTAACGCTCTCGCCCGTGAAACGTTCTATTTCCCTCTTCCACTGATATTTAAGCGAAGTCGGGCAAAGAACCACCACAGATCCGACCATACTATTTTCTTTAAACAGCTGTGCCGTTGCTATGGCTTGTAAAGTTTTGCCCAACCCCATTTGGTCGGCGATAAGGCATCGTCCGGCACGGAAAGCAAAACGCACGCCATGAAGCTGATAAGGCAGCAATTGTGCTTTAACACAAGCATTTACGGCATCGTCAGTGATAGTCTTTTCGAGATCGATACGTCGACGGCGGTCGCGCTCTTCAAGGATAAGGTTTAACGCATCGGCACTACAATGAAACCGCGTGTCTAGACGTTTAGCATGCTCTATAAACGCCGGCAACTCTGCAATCATGCCATCAGTGGCAAGGTTGTTATCGTCGAAATAACGCATCGCCGCCAACGCCAAATCCGGCACTGCCGACGCGCCCAAACGCAGACGAACACGTCGACCGTCGGTATAGCAAACATCTAACGCACTATTTCGCGGCAAACGGGGGTCTGCTTTTCTGCCTCGCTGTTGCAACCAACGGTTTACTGCTTCTATATGCTTACAAGTGCCTAAACCGTTAGTGCGAAAATCCATGCAATCGCAACTGTTCCACTGATTTTGCTCGCCATGAAAGAGCACACGATATTTGCGCTGCGACTTAGGACTCGTCACAGCAAACGCACCCGGCACATTACGGTCGGGTAAATCGTGAATTATAAATTGACCCTTCTCGGCAGAACTGCGGCGTAGCTCTGTTTGCCATTCGCTTATTGTCATTCCATCAGGACACACCGATGGATTGGCGGCTTTGTTGCTCTTCATTGCGTTATAGATTGTATACCGCAAAGTTATAAATAATTAGTGAAGAACACAAAGCCGCCCTGATAATCTGTGATAATCTTTTTGAGATTAGAAGTTATAACCGACGCTGAATGTTACACGATTTTCATGGAATGAAAGATCCGAATCGCTGAGCATATTCAACATACCGATGTTTCCGGAAACGCCGAAATAATAGTTTTGAAACGTTACACCGGCACCGAAAGCCCATAGCAAGTCAACACGATTCATGATTCCGTCATCGCCATACAAACTTGCCGAATATTTAAAGTTACGGCCTTTATCATGTTCCTTGGCGCTGAAACCGACTTCCAATTCGGGGCCCGTAAAGACTGACACTTTGATATCTTTTGTGAAATCAAAATGATAGCCTGCCATTACGGGAATACGCATACCGAATTTTTTGATTGTTATTCCTTCGTATAAGATGTCGGTATCAATAGCATCAAACCATTCATCTTTCACCGAATAAGTGTTGTAGTAAAACTTCACACCCGGTTCGATATAGAAGTTAGCAACGACGGGCACATTGTAGATGCCGCCTATTTCAACACCACCACCGTTTTTATACAAACCCACGCCTACATTATCTGCCGAGAAATCACCGGGGCAAGTGATTTCGCCACCGACGCGTACGCCGAAATATGCCTTATTGCCGGGATTGTTGAATACATTTTCTTGAGCAAGCATTGACAAATTTGCAACGCCTGCTACTGCCATCGTTATTAATAATCTTTTCATGTTACTAGAACACTCCGTTGACCCGCCGGAATTTTGGTTATGATGATGAAAACGTGAGTCAATAATGCTTTTGCATACGCTTTCTGTTTATTATTGCGCAAATATAAGTATTAATTCTATTGGTTGAATAATTTAGTGAATATTTTATTGCACTTTTTTCGACATTCATTCAAAAAACTCCTATCATAAAGATTTTGTCCGAACGGGAGAAATTTTGTAATTTTGCAGCCGCTAAAGCGACATGGCATTTGCGAAAAACGCCTATCGCATATCTATTAACCCCGAGTGCTTGCTACCTCGTTAAAAACAAGAAAATGAACAACCAAACTATCCAAGAGGCTTCTCACACCGAAGCCGTTAAAACTCACCGTAAAGGTGTTCTTACGATACCCTTCATGCTACTTTCCGTGCTGTTTGTAGTGTGTTTGATAGTATCAAATCTCATCGAAATAAAAACAATCAAACTAAGCTGGCTTACACTCACTGCCGGCATTGTTGTTTTTCCGGTGTCGTATATCATAAACGACTGTGTTGTAGAAGTATACGGATTTCGCAAGGCACGTTTGATGATATGGGTAGGCTTTGCTATGAGCTTGCTCACCGCCGTGTTTTTAAATATGGCGATAGCCTTGCCCGGAAGTGATGATTGGCATAGCCAACAGGCAATGGAAGAAATTTACGGCTCCGTGCCACGCGTTATGTTCGCAAGTTTTGCCGCTTTTATAGGTGGCGCTATGGTTAATGCCTACGTTATGAGCCGCATGAAAGCAGCGGCACGAAACAACAACAGCCGACGCAGCTTTTCTTTACGCGCTGTGGTGTCGTCGTTATGGGGCGAGTGCGTTGACTCTTTGCTGTTCTTCCCTATTGCCTTCGGTGGTGTGCTGTCATGGTATACTATTGCTACTCTGATCATCACGCAAGCGTTTCTAAAAACAGCCTATGAAGTATGCGTGCTGCCTTTTACAATAGTTGTAGTGCGCCGCCTCAAAAAAATGGAGCGCATCGACGTTGTCGACACTGATATCGACTATCGTTGGTGGAAAATATCTGATATATAAATTTAAGACTATAAACACAACAGCGGCGATGAGGGTTAGCTCATCGCCGCTGTGTTTGTTATAATTTGCTCTTATCGAACCAAGATAGTACGCGAGAATTCGCCACTGTGAGCTATTACAATCGATCCGGTAGCAACATTGTCGAAAGTATGTTTGCCACATTCGAGGTGTCCGGCAAAGATTGTGATACCGTCAACAGAGTAAATAGCAACATCGATACCTTTTGCAGCATCAACATCAACACATACATTACCGTCGATGCTATAAGCATTCCACTGATGACGATCTGCTGATGGGTCGCTAAGACCGGTGCTAGAATCTGTAAGCGAAATATCGTCGATAAAGAAACGTTTACCCGAAGTTTGGCGCAAACGCATACGAGCGTTGTTAGCCACACCGGCAGTGAAGGTAAATTCTTGCCATGAACTTGCATTAGTAACAGTCACTTCTCCAATAGATTTCCAAGTTTCACCCTTGTCTGTAGACACTTCAACAGTCACTTTCGCATCGGCTTCATTAGCAGTCCATTTCTTTGCATAGAAAGATATTGTGCTGATACCGATAACACGATCAGAAGTCATTTCGATAGACGAAGACGCCGTTTTGCCCATACGCACCGCCTGCACGCCGCTATGACCTTCGTTATCGCTCGGCCATATACCGGCATCTTTGAACGACCATGTGCAAGCTGTGCCTATATAAGTTTGAGCGTTATAGGTGTCGTAATCGCCGGTGGCTTCAAAGTCTTCGAAGAATGTTGTTTCGTCAGTAACTTCGCCGCAAACATAAGAATCGTCGGCATAGTAATCGCCAACTGTTGCTACTATAGACGTTTCAAAACTACCAGCCTTTTCGCTATTAAGACGCATATAAATACGGTCTTCATCGGGAGTAATAGTGATGCTTGTAGCCCAGTTAGACAAGTCAAGCGACAACTCGAAAGGAGCAACAACGCTGATTGTTATATCGCTTTCTATATTAGCAATATCAACGAGCAATTCAGCAGCTTCAGAAGGCGTTCCGGGAGTGGTTGTAAATACAAGGTCGCCATCGTATAGGAATTCTACCAAAGGTACGGGAGCGCCGGTGGTTACGGCGATAACTTTACTTGTCAAACTATTTGACGAAACGGTATAATAGTAGTCGGTAAGAGGCATCAAACCGTCAACACGATAGTATCCCGCAGCAGCATTAACTTTGCGAGGATATCCGTCGATAGAACCTTCATCGTCGGTAACATCAAGAGTATAGCAATCGTCGGCATCAGCATCGCCGATAAAAGTCCAATTAGCAGTGAACGAATCTTCACTAATTTGCGATGCGTCCGATACGGGCATACCGTCAACACAAGAACCTTTAAGATCGATTTTACTAACAACATCAGCAACAGAAATCGTTAGTGTTCCGTTGTCTTTGTTCACCTCTGTCGGACGATAATAAACCACAACCGAAACTCCTTTATTAGCATCATCAGCCGACACGCTTGTGGTGCTGACAGCAAAGGGAGCTGTTGCGCTTAATGTTACATTTTCTGTTACTGCCGAAGTGCGCAAAACAATAGTTTTCGACATTTCAACATTCACTGCCGTAACACCCAAATCGATGCTGCTGCCATTGACAGGCGTAATGATTTCTGTCTTGGCAACACCATTAGCTGTCCAATATTCGTTTTTCTTATCACCCCAAATATATTCCACCAATTCAGGATGATCGATAAACGGGTTGCGGTTGCGTTGCTTTTTATATACCGCTTCATTTCGTGCTATTTCTTTATCGCTGACACAGTCTTGACGATGCCATTTAAGAAGCAAGTTAATAGCCCATTCTTTGAATAAAGGATAGTTGTTACCTGCAAGCATATCCGACTTCCACGATGCCGTCTGAGAATAATAGCACGCTGCCATGTAGAAATACGTACGAGCGAAGTCGCCTTTATATTGATCGTCGGGCTCGAACACGGTGCCGGAATATCCGCTGAATGTAGATTTTCCTAACTTGCCAAGTGCCTTAACGCCTCCTGTTGCAGAAAGAGTGGTACCATTAGCACATTCACCATAAGGATAGTTAGAACGTTGTCCGTTCACTCTACCATCGGTGGGATAGATATGCATGATATCAGACACCATCGGCGAGTTCTCTTTAAACCAACTTTTAGGGAAAGAGTGTTCACGGTTGTAGCAATCACCAACCACAGAATAAGTGCCGCATTTTTTACTTGCTGACCAATGTATGGTAGAGTACATATCCCAGATAGTACCATCAGAGTAAACGTCAGTATCTTTGTAATGATCCCACAAACTACTATACGATAAAGTTGTGTGATTAGCAATAATACCGTTGAGAGCTATCAACAAGTCACGTTGATTTTTGTTTTCGGCATCATCATAATATGCTGCCGGGGCTGCCGCATTCGCACAAAACGATACAGCGAACAGCGCCATACTTAACATTCTAAATATCTTCATACCTTTAAATTGTTGCTTCGTATTCTATAAATAGCCTAACTTGCTTAAGATATGCAAATTTAGTGTTTTTTTGACTATAACTATACATATTTATACACTAAAATACAAAATACACCAAAAAACGGTCGATGGCTCACGCAATCGACCGTCTTAGGAAATGTATTGCAGGTTATTTATATCTTAATTATAGTACGGAGAACTCTTTCTCCTTCTATGATTTATTACCTTGATGTTATCAACAATCATCACTCTTGTTGATAACTTGAAAAAACTGCATATTTCCTTCTATTCGATTTATCAACGGCAAATATAAATACTATTTTTTAATTTGCCAAATGTTTTCAAGGAATTAATTACATAATTATCACTTTGCAATAAATTCACATTACAAACTACCACCAACCGCATTAATTTACTTACACTTTGTATCTGCATTTTTTTAAGACAAACAAGATATCAACATTGTAAACATATCTACAAATGCAGTTATCAACACTATGTTGATAACTATACTCTCTAATTAGTAATCACATTAGTAATTAAGCAATTACTATAAAATGCAATTGTAGATAAGTTGTAAACAAACGTGTTAATAACGAGGGCTAAGTCAAATTTGCCGGAAGCTGATTGTTTTATACATAAAATTATCAACAACGCACGTAAAAAATCTTCATCCGGCATACTTTTTTACACTCTAAACTTTATCTACATTTTGACGTTGAAAACGATGTTGATAACCGATGATAAGTTTCTAACAATTAAATTTGGCAAGTAAATAAAAACGTATAAGTCAAGCTATGTACCTGAAATCCAAATTTTTCGATAATAAAATTCAAATTAGTTTTCACACCCTTTTCAACCCCGAAAAGCCCACTTATCAACGCAATTTACACCCCAAAAGTTATCAAATTATATACATTACAAGTTATGAACACAGTGTTGATAACTCAACAAGCAAAGCAATAAATAGCTAAAAAGCAGTAAATTACATATAAATGATAATGTTCATAACCTGTAAACGGCAGCTATATTAGAAATCAATAACTCAAAACTCCAAATTTTAGCCTAAAAAGTTTTCAAAGCTATCAACAGCCTTTCTTCTTTCTTGTAGAAGTTTTCGAAAAAAATTTTTAAATAAAACATATAACAAAGAAATAATAAAGAGATGTAGATAACCGAAAAATGTAGAAAATCGAATCAACGAGAAAGCGATGGTAAATAAATAGCCCGGGCGCCCCCGTCGGCGTGGTATTATATTCACTGTTGATAATACATATAATAAACACTTCAAACCATATCAACAATACATATACATTGCTGAAAAATTCGTATATTTGCAGTCGCAAGTATAAAGGCAAAACAAACACGCCTTTTACCTCTACAGTGCAACAATGATAGAACGAATAGTAATCATCGACAGCGTCGACCCTCAGTGCTTTTATGGAGTCAACAACGCCAATATGCAACTTATTAAAAATCTATATCCGAAGTTGCGTATTTCGGCTCGTGGTTCTATAATACGAGTAGTAGGCGAAGAAACAGAGACAGCTGACTTTGAGAAAAAAATAAAAGAGTTGTGTGCTTATGCCGAGCATTACAACGCCCTCCCCGAAGAAGTAATAATCGACACCATCAAAGGCGAAGCTCCCAAAGAGTTGCGCCATGACGGCGTTATAATATATGGTATCAACGGCAAGCCCATCAGCGCCCGAAATCCCAGACAGCAAAAGTTGGTAGAAAGTTTCGACGAAAACGATCTTACTTTTGCCTTAGGTCCTGCCGGTACCGGCAAAACATATATAGCCATCGCCTTAGCAGTACGCGCCCTCAAAAATCGTCAAGTGCGAAAAATTATTTTGAGCCGTCCTGCTGTAGAAGCCGGAGAAAAGCTCGGTTTCTTGCCCGGCGATATGAAAGATAAAATCGACCCGTATTTGCAACCGCTATATGATGCTCTTGAAGATATGATTCCTCAAATCAAACTTAAAGAGTATATGGAAACCAAGGTTATTCAAATAGCACCATTGGCTTTTATGCGCGGTCGTACTCTTAATGATGCCGTTATAGTTCTCGACGAAGCACAGAACACCACCGTGCATCAGATAAAAATGTTCTTGACACGTCTAGGTATGAACGCCAAGATGGTAGTCACCGGTGACGTAACGCAAATAGACTTACCCAGCCGCTCGCAGTCGGGTTTGGTGCAAGCTTTAAAAATTTTGCGTGATGTTCCCGGAGTGGGACGTGTAGAGTTTGCTAAAAAAGATATTGTTCGTCATAGTTTGGTTCAACGCATCGTCGAAGCATATGAACGACACGATGCCGAAATGAAAGCCCTCGCGCTCGAAGGTAAAACACCTGTTGACGACAATGTAGAAAACTCGGAAAATAAAGAAGATTAATCACCTCACAATAAAAATTCCATGCCACTTACACAAACCGAATTTCATTTTCCCGCACAGGAAGCCGTATACCATGGCAAAGTGCGTGATGTCTATTCTATCGCCGGCGACTTGCTCGTGATGGTTGCATCTGACCGTATCTCAGCATTCGACGTTGTTCTTCCCAAAGGCATACCCTACAAAGGACAAGTGTTGAATCAGATTGCCAACTACTTCCTCGACGCCACCACCGACGAAATTCCTAACTGGAAGCTTGCCGAAGTAGATCCTATGGTAACAGCCGGTATTCGTGCCGAAGGTTTCCGTGTAGAAATGATTATTCGCGGATATCTCGCCGGTAGTGCTTGGCGTGACTATGCTGCCGGTAATCGTACTATTTGCGGCGTAACACTTCCCGAAGGTCTTCACGAAAACGAAAAATTACCCGAACCCATAATCACCCCCACCACAAAAGCCGATGCCGGACACGATATGAACATCGCTCCCGCCGACATCATTGCTCAAGGTTTGGCTACCGCCGAAGAATATGCACAGATGGAAGCTTACACTCGTCGTCTGTTCGAAATCGGTACACAAATGGCAGCAGATAAAGGTTTGATTTTGGTAGATACCAAATACGAATTCGGACGTCATAACGGCAAAGTGATCCTTATTGACGAAATCCACACTCCCGACAGCAGCCGTTATTTCTATGCTGACAGCTATGCCGAACTCTTTGCAGCCGGCAAGCCCCAGCGACAGCTATCTAAAGAATTTGTTCGTCAATGGTTGATGGAAAACGGTTTCATGGGACGTCCCGGCGAAACAGTGCCCGAAATGACAGAAGAAGTGTGCCGTTCTATTTCTGACCGCTATATCGAACTTTACGAACATCTCACCGGCCGTAAATTCGAACCGGCATCAGACGACGCTACTGCTGAAAAACGTATAGAAGCTGCTGTTGTAGCATTCCTTGAAAATAGAAAATGAACAAGGTTGAGAACGTCAACCCCTACGATGATACCCGCAGCAAAAAAGCTCAGGTAGAAGATATGTTCGATGGCATAGCCCCGGCTTATGATTTTATGAACCGGGCTATGACCATCGGCTTAGATCGTCTATGGCTTCGTGCTTTGGTGCGTGCTGTCAGCAAGGCTAAGCCTTCAGAAATTATCGACATGGCCACCGGCACAGGTGATGTAGCTCTCGCTTTGGCGCGAGCCTTGCCGCAAACAATGGTGAAAGGTCTCGATATTAGCGAAGGCATGCTCGCCCAAGCGCGACGAAAAGCTACTGACAAAAATGTAGGTAATCGCGTAAGCTTTGATGTTGCCGACTGTACGGCAACAGGCTTGTCCGATGGCGTGTGCGATGTTATAACAGTAGCCTATGGCGTACGCAACTTTGCAGACATATCTGCCGGGTATAGAGAAATGTATCGCCTCCTACGCCCCGGAGGAACAATAGCAATATTAGAGCTCTCCGTTCCGCCGTGCGCATTGATAAAACCTTTTTACCGACTGTACACCCGCGCGTTGATACCACTTGCCGGGCGTTTGGTGGCAGGGGATAAAAAGGCTTATACTTATCTCCTTGACAGCATACAGGCAGCTCCACAACGCGACGATATGTGTGCGTTGATGCGTAATGCCGGTTTTGTTGATACTGCTTGGAAGTCTCTTACTTTTGGTTCGTGTACACTTTACACAGCCCGAAAAAAATAAATATAGACAACATGAACATATTTCGCTCCATTCAAGCCCTTTTAATAGCAATAGTGGCGTCGATATCTGTATATGCTGCCGATTCAACAGCTATAGTAATGCCCGATAGTATAGTACCCGATAGTATAAAAATGCTACCGGATAGCATCGCTCCGCGTACTATAGAACAGCTTGATGCTTATCTCGACACTGTTGATATGTCGCAGTATGAAATACTAACGTCGACAGATCCACTTCCTAAAACATTCTTTATGCCCGTAGTATTTAAAGGTTTTGAATATTCCGAGCCTACAGAAGAATTCGCTCCCGACTTTTCAGGAAACGAAGGTTTGGATTGGATAGAAAGGGAAATGGCACTGAGCCGTCGTGCTAAATTGTTGGAGCGTTATGTTTATTATGAATATCCCGAGCGAGTGCCGTATAACATCAACTTGCTCCCCGAAGCGCCAAAACGTTTTCATGGCGTTCTCGATCCTCATAAGCACACTATAGAAATTGTTGAAAACGTAAACGCTAAAGATGTGCAATCAACATTTGAAATAGTGCCTGTTGTAAAGCGTCATTGGATTCGTACATTCAATGCTTCGTTGCAGTTCTCGCAAGCTTATGTGTCGCCGAACTGGTATCAAGGCGGCAACAACAACTTAAATATGCTTGCTAATATTTACTATAACGTCAAGCTTAATCCGGAGTATCATCCTAACATACTCTTCGAAACCACAGCGCAATATAAACTCGGTTTGAACAATGCTCCCGATGATAGTATACACAACTATAATATCTCCGATGATATTTTCCAAGTAAATACCACTTTCGGTATCAAGGCAGCTCGCAGATGGTACTATTCATTTACAGGACAGTTCAAAACACAGTTGTTGAATTCTTACCAAAGTAATTCACATGAGTTACATTCTGCGTTTATGTCTCCCGGCGAACTTACTGCCGGTGTCGGTATGACGTATAACTATGCCAACAAAAAGAAAACCTTCACTTTCGATGCCTCAATGGCGCCGGTGTCATATAATCTTAAGACGTGTTTGAATGACCGCGTTGACCCTACAACATATAACATTGTCGAAGGTCGCACGACAAAGCATAAATTCGGTTCGAGTGGCGAGTTAAAAATGTTCTGGCGATTGAGTTATAACATCACCTTCACCTCTCGACTATTTATGTTCACCGACTATGAAAGCGGACAAGCCGACTGGGAAAACACTTTGGTGTTCGAAATCAACCGTTTCTTGACCACACAAATCTATGCACACGCGCGTTATGACAGCGCTACACCGACGTGCGATGACCCTTCGTGGAAGAAACTGCAGGTTAAGGAAATTCTTTCTATAGGTTTCGCTTATAAATTCAGTAGCATATGAAAATATTGACGACCATAGTTGCAGTAATTGTAGCTTTAATGGCTACCGCTGCTCCTTTGCGTCTCAATATCGATTATAACACACCTCCCGCCGCCACGCCACAAGGACTATGGCGCGTGCCGGGAGGTGCGTTATTTTTTATTACTCCTATTGCCGGGCACGAGGGAATGTATAACATCATCACCGTCGATGTAGCGCAAACAGATATTGTGCCGGGTACAGTTATGGGAACGCTACGAATGGCAACACAAGGCACACGTGCCGATGCGCAAATTTTTACAAATATGCGCACAGGAAAAGCGCGTAAACGTAAAGCCGATTATGCAATCACTTTTGCTGCCGATTATAGCACACTAACCTTCAGCCATTATCGCCAAGGAATGTATGTCGACCTCATTAGAGTTCTACCCTATCTTTTCCGTCCCGGTTACGAAAACCGCGACCAGCGCCCTAAAGCTCTCGACGGAGCTGTAAAATTACCGGCGTATAATTATCCTATAAACCTGTGAAGTATGCTTAAACGTATTTGTTTATTACTCTTTATAGTCGGCGCAGTAGCAGTATTAGCTCAAAATACAACGCGACGTAATCTCACAAAAGCGTCAGTGGCAGCGAATGATAAACCGATAATAGAATTAGATACAATAGTGTCGCCGGCCTTGCACGATGTTGATATTAACGGTTACGACAAACCACTACGTTCCCGCCGCGAAACTTTCTTCGCTACAAATAATACCCAAGACAGAATATTATCAATAGCATTTACTATTAAATACTATGATATGTCCGGCCGTCAGCTGCATCAGCAGTCGCGAAATGTAAAAGCCGACATACCCTCAAACGAAACGCGTCAGATTTCTTTTAAATCGTGGGATGGACAGCAGTCATTTTACTATCAACATAGCACCGTGCCAACGCGCACAGATAAAGCAACGCCGTACGACATTTCAATTTCTGTCGACACAATTTTCATAAGCCCGAAAAAATAATAAAAAATAGGTTTGCGTAAATTTAGTGGAAAGATAATAATAAAGACAAAAAAATTACTAAATTTGCAAACGGTAAAAAAACAAGCAATATGAAAGTAATCAACTTTGCAGAGCAAACATCGTTAGTAAGTCAGTATCTTCGCGATATGCGCGATGTAAATATACAGACCGACCGTCTACGTTTCCGTCGTAACCTCGAACGTTTGGGCGAAATATTTGCATACGAACTCAGTAAGACACTAAACTACCGTAAAGAAAATGTCCGCACCCCTCTCGGTGTTGATTCCGTATGCGACGTGTTGGACGAACAAATAGTTCTAGCCACAATTTTCCGTGCCGGTGTGCCTTTCCATCAAGGTTTCTTGCGTTATTTCGACGATGCAGAAAACGCTTTCGTGTCGGCATACCGTAAATATAAAGAAAAAGAAAACTTCGACGTGTGCATAGAATATCTCGCTTCGCCACGTATCGATGGCAAGACTCTTGTACTCGTTGATCCCATGCTTGCAACAGGAGCTTCTATGGAATTGAGCTACCGCGCAATCTTAACAAAAGGCACTCCCGGTAAGTTGCACATTGCTTCTGTTATTGCGTCTCAGGCTGCTGTAGATTATTTGCAGTCAGTTCTTCCCGAAGATGCCACACTATGGGTCGGTGTGATTGACGAACAAATCAATTCACACAGCTACATCGTTCCCGGTTTGGGCGATGCCGGTGATTTGGCTTATGGTACTAAAGAATAATTTTTTGTTCTCTTATAATAATGGGGCGTGCTTAGGCACGCCTTTTTTTATTTATACCGATAAATTTTGTCTTTTTTGAGCCATAGCCTTTGTTTTAATTTGAGCTTTTAAGGCTTTTTTATTATTTTTGCCGTGCCGTTTTTCGTTGCGTGGTGCAACATTCTTTTTTAACGCTAAAACATATTTATTTATGCAAGGAGTAAGACCCAAAAAAGCCCTCGGACAGCATTTTCTTAACGATTTGTCTGTAGCACGGCGAATAGCAGATACTCTTGATGATTGCAAAGGCTTACCCGTCCTTGAAATAGGACCAGGTATGGGTGTGTTAACACAGTTCTTGCTGCAAGCGCATAGTGCCGAGAATCTTACTCTTGCTGAAATAGATACCGAAAGTGTCGAATGGTTGAAAAGCCATTTGCCGTCGCCACAGCCACGTATTGTCGAGGGCGACTTCTTGCAAATGGACGCCGATGAATTGTTTCCAGGCGATACTAAGTTTTGCGTTATCGGCAATTATCCATATAACATCTCGTCGCAGATATTTTTTAAAGTGCTTGATTGGCGCGACCGTATACCGTGTTGCTCCGGTATGTTGCAACGCGAAGTAGCTCGCCGATTAGCAGCAGGGCCCGGTAGCAGAGAAAGAGGTATATTGTCGGTATTGCTACAAGCATGGTATGACATAGATTATCTCTTTACCGTTGACGAAGGCGTCTTTTCACCGCCTCCAAAGGTAAAGTCCGGTGTTATAAAAATGCGTCGTAACGGAGTAACCGATCTCGGAGTTAAAGAATCCGACTTCCGTACCGTAGTCAAAACCGCCTTTGGACAGCGACGTAAAACATTGCGCAACGCCCTCAAACCGCTACTCCCCGCCGGAATGAGCCTTGATGGTGACCCATTGGCAACATTGCGCCCGGAAGCTTTGTCTGTTGAAGATTTTATCCTTCTAACACGTCGCATTGTTGATATGCGCGCTAATGCAGATTAAAATGAAGGAATTTACCGAAGAAGACTTACATAATATCAAAGATATAGTCGAGCGCAAAGATAGCGATACCGCTCGTGAGCAGTTAAAAGTATTGCACCCTGCAGACATAGCAGAGCTGTTCCAAAGCCTCGATTCAGAACAAAGTGACTATCTATTCGGGCTTCTTGACGAAGAGACCGCCGCTGATGTTCTTATGGCACTTGATGAAGATGAGCGATTAAAACTCATCTCTGATATGCCCGCCGAGGAAATTGCCAAGCAAATCGATCACCTTGATACCGACGATGCCGTTGACTTGATTCAGCAGCTCGACGAAGAAGAGCGCGATGAAATTCTATCGCATATCGACGACGTTGAGCAAGCTGGTGATATTATCGACCTTCTAAAATACGACGAAGATACAGCCGGTGGCTTGATGGGTACCGAAATGATTGTCGTTAACGAGAATTGGTCGATGCCTGAATGTATCAAACAGATGCGTTTACAAGCCGAGGAAATGGACGAGATATATTATGTCTATGTAGTAGACAATGATTATCGTCTACGCGGCACCTTGCCTCTTAAAATGATGCTCACCCACCCTAACGTGTCAAAAATCAAGCACGTAATGGAGGCCGATCCGGTAAGCGTAAATGTAGATACCCCTATCGATGATGTCGCCCTCGACTTCGAAAAATACGACCTTGTAGCGATGCCTGTAACCGACTCTATCGGTCGTTTGTTAGGACGTATCACCGTCGACGACGTTATGGACCAGGTGCGTGAATCTTCACAACGCGACTACCAGTTGGCATCAGGTATCTCGTCTGACGTCGATGCTGATGACTCTGTGTTCGCTCAAACAAAAGCGCGTATACCATGGCTTTTGGTAGGTATTGCGTCGGGTTTGCTTGGTAGTGTCATTTTGGGCACTTTTGAACAGCAACTACAAGCCGTTACGGCCCTAGCGCTTTTCATTCCTATCATAGGCGGCACGGGCGGTAACGTTGGTGTGCAAGCGTCGGCGATTGTCGTGCAAGGTCTTGCTAATGGTACTCTTGATATTAAAAACTGCGCGTCGCAGATGTGTAAAGAGTTCTTTATCGGGCTCCTTAATGCAACGGTAATGACCGCCGTAGTGCTTATATATAACCTTATAACAATGCCGTCAGATTTAGCGGTGACATTATCGGTGTCGGTATCATTGTTTATTGTAGTGATGTTTGCATCGATTTTGGGAACGATAGTTCCATTAACGCTCGAGAAATTGAACATAAACCCCGCTTTAGCAACAGGCCCGTTTATACAAATTATGAACGACATTGTTGGTATTATTATTTATGTAAAAATTTCAACACTATTCTTAAGTTTAATCTCCGGTATCAATTTTTAAATTTCTATCGTATTATAGGTTATAATATTTGCAAAAAAGTCGAAAAGCGGTGGTATGTGTGCCAAAAAAGTTGTAAATTTGTCGCATAAAACACATCACGATGAACAATATATTGCAGCCTAACGAACTAGATAAAAATACACTGTCGATGTTGGAAAACTTATCGACAGAGTTTAGCGGCATCGAAGGCAGTTGCTATTTTGCACACATAACCACCGGCATCGCCGGACCTATCGGACGACTCGTAGACGAACAGCACAAAGTAAACGGCTCTGTGCTTATAGTAATCGTCAAGGGTCATATGCAAGTGTCACTAAATACTGATGTTTTTGAAGTAGACGGCCCGGCGTTGGTGTCTTTGCACCATGGTCAAATGGTGCGTATATCGCCTAACGAAAATCAGCAAGTTGACGCGTATGCTCTTATTTACAGCCCGTCGTTCTTACATGATATCAACATCTCGTTCAGTTCTATCTCTCCCGAGGCTTTGATAGGTAACTATAGCCCCGTTATAATTCTTCGTGACAGAGAGTTGACGCAGATATTACGGTTTTATAACATGATTCATACCGTAATGACCGACACCTTTAATGCGCAGCTTAATCGTCACATCATATCGAGTTTGACATCGGCTATGTTCTATCAGTTCATGTTGTATATGTATAAGCGCATAGAAACTACCACCGATGCCCAAAACGGTCCTCGTCGTAGCAACTATGTTCACGATTTCATGCGACTCTTGCACGTTTACTATACTCGTGAACGTTCTGTTAACTTCTATGCTTCGCAATTGTTTATATCGCCCAAATATTTGTCATTGCTCGTAAAAGAGGCAACAGGACGTTCGGCGGCGCGGTGGATTGATAACTTTGTTATTACTGAAGCTAAAAACTTGTTGCGTTTCTCGGGAAAAAATGTTCAACAAGTTGCATATGCCTTGAATTTTTCTAATCAAAGTTCGTTCGGTAAGTACTTCAAACACTTAACAGGCATGTCACCTACCGAATATCAGAAACAATGAAAAAGAAAACAATCTGGGACATGGGCCGCTTGACGCCCGACGAGTTTAAAGAATCCGAGAAAATGCCCGTTGTCGTTGTTCTCGACAATGTACGGTCACTAAATAATATCGGTTCGTTATTTCGCACCGCCGACTGCTTTGCCGCTGCCGGAATAGTATTATGTGGCATCTCCGCTACACCACCCTCGCCGGAAATACATAAGACCGCCCTCGGTGCCGAAGATGCTGTGCCTTGGAAATATTTCAACACAACGGCAGAAGCGATTGAGGACCTGCGTAATAACGGATTCACTATCATTTGTCTCGAACAAGTGATGGGTAGTGTGGCGTTGCAAGATTTTAAACTTGACGCTAATGCCAAATATGCTCTTGTGCTTGGTAATGAAGTTGATGGTGTTGACCAAAAGATTGTAGATAGTGCCGATGTGTGGTTAGAAATTCCGCAGAGCGGTACAAAGCATAGTCTTAACGTTACAATATCTGCATCCGTAGCCCTTTGGCATCTTTATGCTCAATCTTCTGTCCTAGGTAAAGTTTGATATTATAAAAACATAAGAAAGCCGCGTAAGAAAAAATCCTTGCGCGGCTTTTTACTTTATGTGATTATTCTTATAGTGCGATTTTTACTGTTTTACCGCCAGCTTTGACTATATATATACCTGCAGGAAGAGTAAATATGCAGCTACCTGTATTTGAGCTTACTTGGCTGCCGCTAAGGTTGTATACTTCAACAATGGTATCGGCATCACATTCAACCAAAATGCTACCGCTAACGGCATAAATGCGTGCAATGCTGTTGCTTGTTACGTTTTCAACGCCAGAGGTTGATGTTTTAACGTAGACCATGTCCGAAGATTCTGATTCGTAATCGTCGTAGCCTTTTGAAGCTATTGCCGTTACCGAGAAAGCGTGGTCGACACTTTCGTCAAGACTTGTGAAGGTATATTGTGTTTCG
Source organism: uncultured Bacteroides sp. (assembly GCA_964518705.1). Classification (GTDB taxonomy): domain Bacteria; phylum Bacteroidota; class Bacteroidia; order Bacteroidales; family Muribaculaceae; genus CAG-873. The sequence goes on along the minus strand of CAZFGV010000001.1, from coordinate 14,678 downwards.
TTTGTTTTTACGTTTGTGAAAGGAACCACCAATTCTTCGCCGCTCTTGATGTCTTGAAGGATTCTAACTTTATCAACAAAGAAAGGAGTTCCGCTCTTATTCATAAACGCCACAATAACATTTGACAGGTCGACATTGTTTGGGTTCGGAAGTGTTACGCGTGCTGTTGTGCTACCTTTTTGTGGTGTTTCTATAAGAGCCCAAGTTAGTGCTTGAGTGTCTAATTCCGATGCAATAGTTATGACGAAAACACCTTCGCTTTCCGTTCCTTCTATTGTTTCGATATTGTCTACAGTAGTAACGACAGTAGCTTCGACATCAAAACCTTGTCCTGCATTACCGCTGAGGTTCATCGCCGGCGACATAATAAGTCCGGCAGCGCCATACCATGTTGTGCCTAGCGTTCCAGCCATGCCATTTGCCCACGCACCATTAGTGGCACGCCATGCCGACGATGCCCAATTATAAGCAGCAAAGTCTATAGTTGCGCCCCAATTAGACCCGGGAGCGTCAACGGTACCTTCGGTGATGGCGTCAAAATCTTCTTCGAGAACAACAACGTCGTCAATATCTTGTTGAGCGTCAATCCAGCGGTAGCCGTTAATGGAGTATTGAGTAGCATGACCGAGCGCATCCCAAGAGGCAGTGAAGCCGTTAGGACTTACGTTTGTTGCTTGTGCCGATTGCACTTGCAAACCGCTTACGCCGTCAACCCAAATTGTATAGCTCGGCCCCGATATAATTTCGCCATCGGTGCTTTGTACATAATAGTAATGGTGGTAGCTTGGGTCGATGTCGTTGACTGTATATTCGCAGCCTTTGAGATGGTGGTCTTTAACGATGAAATTCTTTGTGCCTTTTTTGCTATAGTGCAAAGTAACGTCATCAACAATAAAAGTCACCAAACCGAGTTGAATAATGCTAAGACGCACTTGAGTAACATCGTCGCCGATATAGTCACCGCTAACAGAATATTCACCGCCATCAGCGTTGAGCCAATAGTATGGAAGTTGTGCTATATTTTCCCATGTGCCTTTTTCGGAGTGGTAAATTTCGAGTTTAAGCAAAGATAGGTCGCCATATTCCTCGTCCTCACCGACAGGTTTAACCCAGAAAGAAAGCGAGTCTAAAGGTTCCGGAGTTACGGCAGATGTGATAGTGTCAGTAAGAGCATCTAAGACAAGTGCTTGCGGAGCCGAAGCAAAGTCACCGGCATCTCTTGTAACATCGCGACTGCCGCCTTCGCTTAAGTTGATATACCATCCATCGGGAAATGTAGGAGCGGTGCTGTCGATAGTTTTACCGTCAGCGGCAACTTTTATGCCGTCAAAGCCTTCGACAATAGTGCCGGAAACAGCTTGTTGTGGTGGTTCGACGCGATATACATTCAATATATATTCAGACGAGCCGTTGTCTTCCCACTGAGCGACAAATTCTGTTGAAGATATATTTTTAGCCGGCAAAGAATAAGGCGCCGGTAAACGGTCGCGGACAAAGTCGATGCGGATATCATCGATAAGCGCCGAACCGCCTTCGGGCTTAAATTGGAAGTAGGAATATTCTTGAAAATCGCCGTGAGTAGCAACGAGAGTGTATGTCTGCCATTGGTCGGTAAGAATTAAGTCGGCACTGTCTTGACCGGGACCGTAATAGTCGTCGCATAGTACCACCCATAGGTTACCGGGGTCGGTTGGGTTTAGCTTTTTCGCGCGGAAAGTAAGAGTAGCGGTGCCTCCCATATTAAACGCCGGAGTAGAAATGAACCCGTCACCGTATTCTTCGTAGTAGTCATCGTAGTGTTGCGTAATAGCAATCGCCCCACCTGCGGGATGAAGCCCTATTCCGCGCCATCCCGGTTGCGCTGTCAGCGACTCATCGATAGAATAGCCGTATTCGTTAATAATCTCATCTCCGGGAGCGCTTTCGCTACCGTCTGAGAACTTTGAGAAATCTTCATTCACGAGAGTTGTCGACGCGGGAGCGCGGTTAATGCTCGGCGTTTCGATGGTGATAGGATGCCCATGTCCATGCGTCTTGACAAAAGGCTTTGCTCCGTTGGCAGCAAGGGCTGTCGTGAGGATTAGTGCAATGGTGTAATACTTTTTCATGTGGTTTGAATAAATCTGGAATTGGTGGATTTTTGCTAATAATTAGGACTGATGATTGGCTTTGTGCTTAAATATTTGCAAAGATATATACATTGTGTTATATATGCAATAGGTTATTCAAAAAAATTGCGGGAATAATATGTAAAAGGCGTAATTTGTTGATATGGTGAAATTTTTGTAAATTTGTGGCGTCATGGTGCGAAATACTCGCTCAAAAGGGAACCGAGTGAAAATCTCGGGCAGTCCCGCTGCTGTAATTTCGAGCATCAACAGATGCAACGTTCACCAAAAGCCAGTGTGGTATAACCATGCGAAGGCGGAAACGTAACGAATAAGCCAGAAGACCTGCCACGACACATAGGATGCAGCCCGCGAGGACGGGTAAGCTTCGTGGGCTTTATCGTCATGCCCTGCGCTTACTTTTGAGTGTCGTTACGCTGTATTTCTATGATTGGTTTAGAAATTTAGTTTCAGCGTATGACGCATTTTAAAATCTTACTTACTTCATTATTATTAAGTGTACTACCCGTGTCTGCAACGGGTACGGATACATCTGTGTCTATAGACGATTATGATGCCGACACTATTCATTTGCAAGATGTCGTTGTTATGGCGCCGCAGTCGTTTAAAGATGTTATACCGGCGCAGACACTTAAAGGCAAAGAACTCGAGTCGCTACGTTCGCATAGTGTTGCCGATGCTATTCGTTATTTTTCCGGTGTACAACTTAAAGATTACGGCGGAGTGGGTGGTATTAAAACCGTCAACATTCGTTCTATGGGTACTAACCATATGGGAGTGTACTATAATGGCGTTGAACTCGGCAATGCCCAAAACGGACAAGTCGATTTGGGTAAATATTCGCTAGAAAATATAGAGGCAATTTCGCTATATAATGGACAGCGTAGCAACATCTTTCAGTCGGCACGCGAATTCGGGTCGGCGGGGTCGATATATTTAAAATCGCGAACACCGAAGTTTGAACACGGAAAGACAGCAAATTTCCGTGCGTCGATGCGAACAGGGTCGTTCGACTATTTTAACCCAGCCGTGCTGTTTGAATATAAAGTGTCGGAAAATGTGTCCTTATCTTTTAATAGTGAATGGATAACGTCGTCCGGCAAATATAAATTCCGATATCGTCGCGTAGCACCCTCGGGCCAGGTGGCGTATGACACTACCGCCGTGCGACAAAATGGTGATATTGATGCTTTGCGTTTCGAAGGCGGTTTGCACGGCCGTTTTGAGAAGGGGCGTTGGCAAGCGTTTATTTATCATTACGGCAGCGAACGTGGTGTTCCCGGCGCAATTGTTAATAACGTGTGGAAACGTGGCGAAAGATTGTGGGATAGAAACACTTTCGTTCAGGCTATGACAGAGCTTGACATCAGTAAATTTTGGAGCTTTAAGATTAACACAAAATATGCCTATGATTATACGCGCTATGTCAACGATGACGAAAAGTTGATAAATGTAAACAACACATACAAACAGCGCGAAATATATTTTTCATTTGCCAACAAATTTACCTTGCTACGCAATTGGGAAGCTTCTGCAGCATACGACTTGCAGCACAATTCAATGTCGGATTATATGAGTGTAGACCGCACGACGCATTGGTTCTCTTTAGCAACGGCGTTTTCTGTTAAAGATTTCTTGCGAGTTCAGGCAACGGCGTTGGCTACAGTTGTAGACGAAGAAGAACGCAGCCGCGAAAGTGCTCCCGATAAATTTAAATTCACCCCCGGATTTTTTATGTCCTTAAAGCCGTTCTCGCGTCCTAATCTCGTCTTTCGTGCGTTTTATAAGATGAGTTATCGTATGCCAACATTTAACGACTTGTATTATACCGATTCCGGCAATGCTTTTTTGCGTCCCGAGACTGCGATACAATATAATGCCGGTCCGATGTATGATGTTGTTAATCCGACGTCGTGGATGAAGTTTTTCCGCGTTGCGTGTGATGTATATTATAATGATGTCAAAGATAAAATCGTAGCTTATCCCAAAGGACAGCAATTTCGATGGACGATGCTCAACCTCGGTAGGGTACATATTACAGGCGTTGATGCGCAGATGGCAGCAACCTTTGCCTTGCCGGCAAGCATTGAATTTACTCTTCGCGGGCAATATACTTATCAAAAAGCTATAGATGTAACAAATCCTACCGATACATATTATCGCGATCAGATTCCGTATATACCATGGCATAGCGCTTCGGTAACGTCAACTATTGTGTGGCGCGGATGGTGCTTGAATTATAGCTATATCTATACCGGTGAACGTTATAACCAGCAAGAGAATATAACTTACAATTATACTCAGCCGTGGTATACTTCCGATGTGTCGTTAATGAAGCAGTTCAGCTTGAGTGGCGTTAGATTGACAGGAACGCTTGAGGTTAATAATATTTTCTCGCAGGATTACGACGTTATCCAAAATTATCCTATGCCTAAGCGAAATTGGCGTATAGGAATAACCGCAGAGCTATGAAAAAAATAGTGATCATATTTATAATATCAACGATGAGTGTGGCTTTGTTTTCGTGTCGCAAAGACGAGCTTGTCGTGCCGACGGAATATGATCTTTTGCCCGTAAAGCCTCAGCCTGACACTAAGCCTAGAGGTTTGTATTTGCTTAACGAAGGTAATATGGGGTCGAATAAATCGTCGATAGATTTTGTCGATTTTCGTAACGGCTACTATGCCCGAAATCTTTATGCCGAGCGCAACCCGACGGTGATTAAAGAGCTCGGAGATGTTGGTAATGATATTCAAATTTACGGCAATAGACTTTATGCTGTTATCAACTGCTCACATAAGGTCGAGGTGATGGATAAGAATACTCTTATTCGTATCGGTCAGGTGGATATTCCCAATTGTCGTTATATTCGTTTTGATGGAAAATATGCTTATGTGTCGTCGTATGTAGGACCTGTTCAAATCGATCCTAATGCCCAAGTCGGAGCTGTGTTTCGTGTTGATACGGCGACGATGCAGGTTACGGCGGAATGTACGGTAGGCTATCAGCCCGATGAGTTGGAAATTCTCGGCGATTATATTTATGTTGCCAACTCGGGAGGCTATCGCGCACCGGATTATGATAATACTGTTTCAGTTATTGACCGTAAAGAGATGAAGCAGATAGCAAAGATTCCCGTAGGAATAAATTTGCATCGTATTCGTGCTGATAAATATGGCAAATTATGGGTAACATCGCGTGGCAATTATAACGATGTTCATTCTCGTATTTTTGTGCTTGAACGTGACGGCAAAGCGCCTTATAGTATGTCTGTAACCAAAACTCTCGATATACCATGCTCGGAGATGACTATACTTGGCGATTCGCTGTATTTTTATTCTGCGGAATGGAATTACGCCCTCGAGTCGAATGTTGTTACTTATGGTATTATCAACGTCAGAACAAAAGAGCTTGTTACGGATAAGTTGATCAGTGATGGCACGGAGGCGGATATAGAGGTGCCTTATGGTATTGCCGTTAATCCTACCACCGGCGATTTCTTTTTGACCGATGCTAAGAATTATGTGTCTAGCGGTTTGCTGCATTGTTATGGCAAAGATGGCAAGCGCAAATGGAGTATGCGCACGGGCGATATTCCGGCTCATATGGTGTTTTTAGATGAATAAATTATGAAAACGAAAAGCATATTTTTTTTAGCGGCTGCTGTGGCTGTTTTTAGTTCGTGCGAGTCCGATCCAGAGTTGGTGAATCTCGGTATTGATGATACTTATGGAGTTTACCGAATGAAAACATTGCGTTTGCATCCCGAGTTCGAAGGTGATAGTTATACATGGACTTTGGTTGACGCCGAAGGGGCAGAAACGATTGTGTCTACCGAGCGCGATTATTATTTTGTAGGCGCGAAAACGGGGGTGTATAATCTTTCGCTAACTATTGTTGACGGCTCGGCAACGGAGAATCATTCGTGTAAAATTACCGTATGGACAGAAGATGTTGCGTATACTCCATATATTTCCAAAGTTCATGAATTTCGACCTATGCCGGGGCAGTTTGTTAATGAGTTGCCGAAGTATGAAGCCGGCGACACGGAGGATGATATGTGCGCTAAAGTGCTTGAATGTATTGGTGCTAAAAATGAAGTACTGGTGTCTTTGGGAGCTTATGGCGGTTATGTAACATTCTCGTTCGACCACACTGTCGCAAACGTGCCGGGAGAGTATGATTTCTTGGTTAAAGGTAATGCTTTTTATGCGAACAGCAATCCTTCAGGAAATGGTCGTGTCGGAGGCAGCTCGGAGCCGGGGATAGTGATGGTGTCGTTAGATTGTAATGGCAATGGCGTGCCGGATGATGAGTGGTATGAACTCGCAGGTTCGGAATATTATAAGGATGAAACAAAGCATAATTATACGTTGACATATCATCGTCCCGGAGCAGACCATGTTGCGGTGCCGGAGAATTCGTTTATTACCGATAAGGAGTATATAAAGTATTCCGGCAGCGATGGTGCTGAGGGATGGATAGAGCAGTTGTCTTTCCATCGCCAAGATTATTGGCCAGCGTGGGTAGCGGAGGATGAGCTTTCTTTCACGGGCACGATGTTGGAATCGAATGCTATTGATGAAAGTGGCGAGGGGTCTTACTTCGTGTTGTATTGCTATGATTGGGGATATACGGACAATCATCCTAATAGCAACAAAGATCTTTGCAGCTTTAATCTTGAGTGGGCAGTTGACTCGGATGGCAAACCTGTAAAACTTGCCGGGGCGGATTTTATAAGAGTATACACGGGTGTCAATCAACAATGCGGTTGGTTGGGCGAAACATCAACAGAAATTTCAGGAGCTGTCGATTTGCACATCAAGGAATGAATCTATAAGAAGTCGTAACCAAGGTCGGGCATTTTTTATCGTTTCTCAGTTTAAAATCCCGACCACATGATCGAAATATAGTCGAATTTTGAACTCTCACGGGTTTGAAATTCGACTAATTTATTATTTATTAGTGTGATAGATTTAAATTTGCAACTTATTAGTGTTTTGGAAATAGAAATTTAGAGGTGGTGACAGCTTAAAATTTGCCGTTAGGTGTGATTTTTGAAAAAAACGGTTAAAAATTGAAAAGCAACGCCGACGGTTGGGGCGTTAAAATTTTAAAGTCATTATTTTGATGAGAAATTGTCCTCCGAACGATAATTTACTAATATTAGTTTAGATAGTGGGGTTTAGCGAAATTTTGTGTATATTTGCACCTATAAAAACAAGACAATGACGCCCGCGTTTCAATGGTTAATATCGGGTGTTGAACACCCATGTGCTGATTATCAACGACTTGAACAGTGGATCGTTCAAGTTGCCGCTTCGCACAACCGCTTGGTCCGTTCCGTTAGTTATATTTTCTGTGATGATGCTAAAATACTCGAGGTAAATGCGCAATACCTTGATCATCACTACTTTACAGACGTTATTACATTCGATTATTGCGTAGGACAGCTATTGCGCGGAGATATTTTTATATCGCTCGACACCGTGCGCAGTAATGCCGAAGGTTTGGGCTTGGATCCCAAACGCGAATTTTTGCGCGTTGTTATTCACGGCATATTGCACTTATGCGGAATTAATGACAAAGGACCCGGCGAACGAGAAATAATGGAACAACACGAAGATGCTGCACTTGCAATGTATGATGCCATGATGGCAGATGCTGCGAGTGGGGCAGACTCCGATTTTTCTGATGATAAATATATTAATTTTTGATACTGCTATATGCGATTCGATTTCGATGTGATTGTAGTAGGAGCCGGTCATGCCGGATGTGAGGCAGCGCATGCTGCCGCACGTGTAGGTGCCCGTACGCTCTTGCTTACTATGGACCTTAACAAGATTGCTCAGATGAGTTGCAATCCCGCTGTGGGTGGTATTGCAAAGGGGCAGATTGTAAGAGAAATCGATGCTCTTGGCGGTATGATGGGTATTGTTACTGACCGTAACTCTATTCAATTTAGAATGCTCAACCGTAGCAAAGGTCCTGCTATGTGGAGCCCGCGTTCGCAAGCGGATAGAAATAAATTCTCGGCTTGTTGGCGCGAAATTCTAGAGCATACTCCCGGCTTGTCTATGTGGCAGGGTACGGCTGATAGTTTGACTTTTGACGATGACGGCACTTTGAGTGGTGTGCATACTGCCGAAGGGGCAAGCTTTAAAGCGCGATATGTTGTGCTGACAAATGGCACGTTCTTGAATGGCTTGATGCACATTGGCCGTGTACAGTTTGAGGGCGGTCGTATAGCAGAACCGGCATCGCACGGTTTGACGGAGCAGTTGCGTTCTCTTGGCTTTGCTACAGATAGAATGAAGACCGGAACACCAATGCGTCTTGACGGCCGTACAATCGATTTTACGAAGGCTGCAGTGCAGGGAGGTGATGACGATTTTCATCATTTCAGCTTCTTGCCGCAAGAGCGTAGCAAACTAACTCAGCGCGATTGCTATATCGTGTATACAAACGAAGAAACGTGCAAAATACTGCGTGAAGGTTTGCCAGACTCGCCGTTGTATAACGGCCAAATCCAGAGTATCGGTCCGCGTTATTGTCCGTCAATAGAAACTAAAATTGTAACCTTTGCCGATAAAACCGAGCACCAGCTGTTCCTTGAACCCGAAGGAGAGACGACAACGGAATTTTATGTAAACGGCTTCTCGTCGTCGATGCCGATGGATATTCAGATAGCAGCGATAAGTACAGTTCCGGCTCTTGCCGAGGCGCAGCTTTATCGTGCCGGATATGCTATAGAATACGATTTCTTTGACCCCCGCCAGTTGCGTCATACGCTCGAAACACGCCTCATTAAAGGCTTGTATTTTGCCGGCCAAATTAATGGAACGACGGGCTATGAAGAAGCCGCCGGACAGGGCCTCGTTGCCGGTGCTAATGCAGCGTTGGCAGCGCTCGGACGAGAGCAGTTTACATTGCGCCGCGACCAGGCTTATATCGGTGTGCTTATTGATGACCTTGTAACCAAAGGCGTCGACGAGCCTTATCGAATGTTTACGTCGCGTGCCGAATATCGAATATTGTTGCGTCAAGATGATGCCGATATGCGCCTGACTCCATTGGCTTATTCGCTTGGGATAGCCGATGAATATCGTTACGGCTTGATGATGGAAAAGAAAGAATGGCGCGATAAAATTATTTCTCTCGCAGAAACCTTAACCGTTCATCCTGCGCAAGTAGAGGAGCTGTTTGTTGCTGCCGGCACAACGCCCTTGCGACAGGGAACAAAATTGCGCGACCTCGTGCAGCGCCCGCAGTTGACATTGAAACAACTTGCAACAGCCGTGCCGCCTCTGGCAAAATTGCTTGCAGAATTGCCCGAAGATCGTAGCGAAGAAATTATCGAAGCAGCCGAGATATTAATAAAATATCAAGGTTATATTGCACGAGAGCAATTGAACGCAGATAGACTGTTGCGCCTCGAAAACTTGCGCTTGCCCGCCGATTTCGATTATGAAAAAGTTGTGGCAATATCAACCGAAGGTCGCCAGAAACTAATGCGTCATCGCCCCGAAACGATAGGCGAAGCATCGCGTATCCCCGGAATTTCTCCGAGCGACGTAAATATATTACTATTGTTAATCAATAGCTAAACCGTGTTCCACGTGGAACAATTTTGAATCAAACTTTGAATAATCAATAATTTAAACCTTCATATAATGGAAGATATTAAATCGAAGATTCGCGACGTGCAAGATTTTCCTACAAAGGGTGTCTTGTTCAAGGACCTTACGACAGCATTTAAGGATCCTGGTGCGTTGCATACTATCGGGTGGGAGCTTTCTCAGCTCTATCGCGATAAGGGCGTTACAAAAGTAGTGGGTATTGAAAGCCGTGGTTTTATTGGCGGTTCAATTCTAGCATTTGAACTCGGTGCCGGTTTTGTTCCATGTCGCAAACCCGGTAAGTTGCCTGCCGATGTTATTCGCGAAGAATATGCCAAAGAATATGGCACTGATGTTATCGAAATTCACCGTGATGCTATCGGCCCTGATGATGTCGTTGTTCTTCACGATGATGTCCTCGCTACCGGTGGTACTATGGCTGCTGCGTATAAGTTGGTGAAGAGTCTTAATCCTAAAAAGATTTATATCAACTTTATTATTGAGCTTACCGGCTTGAATGGCCGTGCTGCTCTTCCCGCAGACGCTGAGGTAACTTCTCTTATTTCGTATTAATCGATATTTTTCGATAAGTTATTATGGCTGTCCGATGTTTGTCGGGCAGCCTTTTTAGTGTCTTATGTTTCGCTTTTTTATCCATGAAATTTAAACCAGAGCGCCACTCTTGCCACCCTCGCATTTTTAAACCAAATACCCAAAGTTTTCCAAAGTACCATATCCCCAACGCCCAAAGGCAAACGCTCTAGTATTTTGCCATAATTATAGACTCCGGTCAAAATCCCATAACCAACGCTCGATGGTTCTTTGGTAAAGTTTGGTGCTATAGTCGTACCTCAAAAGCAAACAACTTAAATTTAAACCAGAGTACCCGATCGCCACTCTTGCCACCCTCGCATTTTTAAACCAAAGAACCAAAGTTTTCCAAAGTACCATATCTTCAAACACCAAAGCAAGCGCTCTAGTGCTTTGGCATAATTCGGGACTCCGGTCAAAATCCCATAACCAACGCTCGATGGTTCTTTGGTAAAGTTTGGTGCTATAGTCGTACCTCAAAAGCAAACAACTTAAATTTAAACCAGAGTACCCGATCGCCACTATTGTCACCGTCGCACTTTTAAACCAAAGAACCAAAGTTTTCCAAAGTACCATATCTTCCAACACCAAAGGCAAACGCTCTATGGTCCTATGGTTAAAACAGGCGAGCCACGATCTCGAAGTCATACTGTTTTAACAAACGAGTATAAAAGAATGTTGGTTCGGATCGAGGTGGATGTTTTGTGAAATTTGTTGCGAAAATTCGTGGATAATCGGTTGGATTTGTGAATTTTTTGAATTCTGAAGCGTTTAAAAAGTTGTAAAAATGTTTGTAAATTGCAGTAAGATAGTATTTTGGGTGTGGTTTTATATTTAAAAAATAAAATGATCAACTAAAATTTTTTCTCCGAATTGTGTGAAATGGGTCATTTTTTGTAGCGTTGTGACACGTTATAAACTTTTAAATAGACAAATACGAGGTTAAAGGTGAGAATTTTCCATAAAAATCATTAACTTTGCACTTTCAAAGGAAATATATTAAAATCGCGATGAATATATCCTATAAATGGCTAAAAGAATATGTCGATTTAGACCTCAGTCCCGAGGACTTGTCGTCATTGCTAACTTCTATCGGGCTTGAAGTAGGCACGATAGAACGAGTACAAACTATCCGCGGCGGACTTGCCGGCATAGTGATAGGTAAAGTTTTGACATGTGTCGCCCATCCTGATAGCGACCATCTTCATATCACCACCGTAGACCTCGATGGCAGTGGCACTCCTGTTCAGATAGTGTGCGGAGCGCCAAATGTTGACGCCGGTCAAATTGTTGTGGTTGCAACTGTGGGCACTACATTATACGATGCCGACGGTTCGGAATTTAAAATCAAGAAATCAAAAATCCGCGGAGTTGAATCTTTCGGTATGATTTGTGCCGAAGATGAAATCGGAGTCGGCACATCTCACGACGGCATTATCAATTTGCCATTGTCGGCAGAGTCAATGGTAGGTCGTCCGGCAGCGGAATATTATGGAATCGAAGACGATTATGTTATCGAAGTCGATCTTACTCCAAACCGCATCGATGCCGCCAGCCATTATGGCGTAGCACGAGATGTAGCAGCCGCTCTCGTTGGTCGCGGAATGTCGCAAGTAACAGCACATCGTCCCACCACCGAAACATTCACTAGCGATGAAAATGCCAAGGGAGTAAATGTAACAGTAGAAGCTGCCGATGGCGTAACACGTTATTGCGGTGTTACCATTCGCGGAGTGAAAGTTGCACCTAGCCCCGATTGGCTCGCTAAGCATCTTCAGACAATCGGCTTGCATCCGATTAATAATGTAGTCGATATTACCAACTATATTTTGCACGCCATCGGCCAGCCGTTGCATGCTTTTGATGCCGCCACTCTTGCCGACGAACAGATCGTAGTACGTCGAGCAAATGCCGGTGCAAAATTCACCACACTCGATGGCGTAGAGCATACTCTCGATGCAGCCGATTTGATGATCTGCGATAGCAAAGAAGCCAAGTGCATTGCCGGAGTTTTTGGCGGCCTTGACTCAGGTGTTACCGATACTACAGTTGACGTATTCCTTGAAAGCGCCTGCTTCAATGCGACCTCAGTGCGTCGCACTGCACGCCGTCATGGTATCAGCACAGACAGCTCATTCCGTTTCGAGCGCGGTGTCGATCCCAACGGTTGCCGTTATGCCCTCGAACTTGCCGCTATCATGATTCGCGACATCGCCGGTGGCGTTATCAGCGGTCCTGTTGTAGACTACTATCCCACCGAAGTACTCCCCTACCCTGTTGAAATGTCATATAGCGATTTCGGCCGTTTGATCGGTGCGGAATTCGATCATGCTACCATTGACACCATTCTAGGTGCGCTAGAAATTACCAATAGCGGCAGCGGTGACACATTGCAGTTGCATGTGCCTACATATCGCGTTGACGTGCGTCGTCCTTGCGATGTTATAGAAGATTTCTTGCGTATCTATGGCTATAATAAGATAAACGGCGGCGATCAATTGCACGCCAGCTTGTCGTATAAGACCCCCGTCGATGCCGCCGATGATTTCCGTCGCAATATTGCCGAACAACTCACCGGTGCCGGCTGGACAGAAATCCTTAACAACTCACTTACCGCCGAAGGTTACTACACTCCCCTCTCCGACTATCCTGCATCGAATTGTGTTAAGTTGCTCAATCCGTTGAGCCAGGATCTTAACGTAATGCGTCAGAGCCTTGTATTCGGAGGTCTTGAATCAGTAGCACACAATGTCAACCGTCGCAGTAGCGATGTTGCATTCTATGAATTCGGCAATGTATATTTCCTTGACCCATCACGCAGCATCAGCGCCGAACAACCACTAGCTCCCTTCACAGAAAAAGCACGCTTGGGCTTGTGGCTCAGTGGAGCTACCCGTCAGGGCAACTGGCTCCGCGCCCGCGAAGAAGTAAGCTTCTACGACCTCCGCGCTACCGTTGACGGAATCTTGATGCGTGCCGGTCTTACAACCGCGGAAATAGTATGGAGTGTAGAACCTCGCACACCTGACACTATTTTTGCACAGTCAATGAGCGTTTCTACAGCAAAGGGCAAATTGCTCGGTCATGCCGGTATAGTTTCGAATAACGTACTCCGAGCAACCGAAAACAAGCAGGCAGTATATTATGCCGAACTCGATTGGAGTGCGATAGCCCGCGTATCCGCGAGCCGCAACGCGCTCTACGCTCCCCTACCCAAAACTCAGCCCGTTAAGCGTGACTTGTCATTGCTTCTCGATGCTAGCGTAAGTATGGCGGAAGTGGAAAATGCTGTTCGTTCAGCCGATAAACGAATCTTGCGTAGCGTTGAACTTTTTGACGTTTACGAAGGCAAAAACCTTCCAGCCGGCAAGAAGTCGTATGCAATCAGCATCACGCTCCAAGACGACGAAAAGACGCTCCAGGACAAATATATCGAGAAAGTAATGTCGAAGATTATCGACAACTTGACTCGTCAGCTAGGAGCGGAACTCCGATAACCCGAATATTAATCACTAAAAAATACCCGTACTCCCATGGGAAGAGCATTTGAATACCGCAAAGCGCGCAAACTCAAGCGCTGGGGCAATATGTCGCGTACATTTACGCGTATAGGTAAGGAAATCACTATCGCAGCAAAGGCCGGCGGTCCTGATCCTGATACCAATCCCCGTCTCCGTGCGCTCATGCAGAACGCTAAGGCCGCCAATATGCCCAAGGACACAGTAGAGCGCGCCATCAAAAAAGCTACCGACAAAGATGCCGGTGACTACAAGGAAATTACATACGAAGGCTACGGCCCATTCGGTATCGCTATCTTCGTTGAAGCTGCTACCGATAACAATACTCGTACTGTAGCTAACGTTCGTTCTTATTTCAATAAGTTTGGCGGTAGCCTTGGTACTCAAGGTTCACTTACTTTCTTGTTTGAACATAAGAGCGTATTTAAAATCAAACCTAAAGAAGGTGTCGGTCTCGATGATCTCGAACTCGAACTTATCGACTATGGCGTAGATGAACTCGGCCACGATGAGGATGAGGACGGCAACGAACAGATCGTTCTTTATGGTGCTTTCGAAGAATATTCGAACATTCAGAAGTATCTCGAAGAAAATGGTTTTGAAATCATTTCTTCTGAGTTCGAACGTATTCCTAACGATCTTAAGGAGGTAACTCCCGAACAGCGTGAAAGCATCAACAAGCTTCTCGAAAAGCTTGAAGAAGACGAAGACGTTCAGAACGTGTTCCACAATATGCGTGAAGAAGAAGAATAATCTTCTTTAAATGATATAAAATCCTGCAAGGCTTTTGTGGCTTTGCAGGATTTTTTTGTGCTTATTTG